>CAWIOX010000001.1:0-176218 GCA_963837775.1 uncultured beta proteobacterium
AGCCGAGTATGAATCATGGAAATAGCCCAATTCCCGGCAGACTTTATTGCGTTCTGTGGCATTCAGCTTGGAAGGATTGAACCGATTTCTCGAACAAGTCTTTGCTTCTCTGGCCCCGTGAATGCCGGCGAACGAGTGGTAAAACATGGCTATAATGTTGACATGGTGAATTTTTTCAAATTGAGACGAATGACGGTATGGATCGCATGCTTTGCGATTCTGCTCAATGCGCTCGCGCCATCCTTGTCTCACGCCATGTCAGCACTTTCCGGCACATCATCTTTGTTGACGGAAGTGTGCACTGCGAATGGCACAAAACTGATTGCCGCAGTCGCAGAAAAAGCACCCGACTCAGCCTTGAAGTCGAATGGCGATCAGAAAAAAAACCTTGCTGCATCAGGTCACTGCCCGTTTTGTTTGCCGCACGATGGCTCCGTCTCCCTGCTTCCCACTGGCGCAATCAGTTTTGCCTTGTCTGCAAAACATGGTCTGATGCCGTCGTTGTTTTACCAATCCCCACAACCATTGTTCTCCTGGGCAGTCGCCCATCCGCGCGATCCGCCTGTTGCTTCCTGATTGATTTTGAATACTGCTGATTTTCCGTCATGTACCTGGCGGAGAACTGGCGACTTCTCACGTCTTGAGCAACCGGTGTCCTGATCTCAATCCGACTGAAATTGCCATCGTCTTGCGCTGTATCGCGCTTGTGATCCGGCCCGGAACGTCTGATAAGCAAGCATCTGTAGCTACACCATGCATGTATTGCCGGCTCATATACCTGATGAGCATCCGTCGATGCATGCACTTCCAATCTTGAATTAAAAGGCATCAACATGCAAAAAATTGTCCTTACTTCCCTTATTGCTCTGTGCTGTGCCTCCGCCGCTCAGGCGCAGGTCAGCATCAAGGACGCCTGGGTACGTGCCACCGTTGCACAACAAAAAGTGACTGGCGCATTCATGCAACTGAACTCGGCCCAGGATGCGCGCCTGATCGAGGTGCGCTCCCCCGCCGCTGCGACAGTGGAGCTGCATAAAATGGACATGGTCGACAACGTGATGAAAATGCGCGCTGTTGACGGGCTCGATTTGCCGGCCGGGAAAAGCGTCGAACTCAAGCCCGGCGGATATCACATCATGCTGATTGACCTCAAGGCGCCGGTCAGGGACGGCGACATGATCCCGATCAGCCTGATCATCGAAGGCAAAGACAAGAAGCGCGCAACCATCGAGCTCAACGCCATCGCAAAGCCCTTGATTCAGGCGGAAAACCACGCCATGCACGTTCATTAAGATCACCGCTCACGGAACCATTTATGCAAACCGGCAAGAACAAATATGCAATCGCAGTGGACCTGATGCGCTGCTTTAACGTGGCCGCAATCTGCTCACTGGCGATTTGGCATGGGTATGCGTTTTATCTTGAGCAGGCGCTCAGGCAGAGCCCAAAGCCGCCAGCCATCGAATTCAAACTGCAGGACCAGGCCGTCGCCAACCATTCAACTCAAGCACCACCAAAACCATGAAAAAAATAACCTTATTGACGCTGGCATTACTGGCCAGCCAAGTTGCATCTGCTCACGTCACACTGGACCAACCCACTGCGCAGGCAGGGGCGTATCACAAACTGACCTTCAAGGTAGGGCATGGCTGCGATGGCAGCGCAACGCACACCGTCAAGGTCAGTCTGCCGGACGGCGTGGCGGGCGCCAAACCGATGCCCAAAGCCGGCTGGAAAATCAACACCCTGATCGAACCATTGGCCACGCCCTACACCTCGCACGGCAAGACCATTTCCAGCGACGTACGAGAGGTCAGCTGGAGCGGCGGGCTGTTGCCCGATGCGCATTACGATGAATTCTCGATGCAGGTGAAGTTGCCCGACACGCCAGGAAAACTTTACTTCAAAGTCAGCCAACTATGCGAGCAAGGACGCTGGGATTGGGTCGAAATTCCCCGAGACGGACAAAGCAGAAAAGACTTGAAGGCGCCGGCACCGGTGCTGGATGTGCAAGCCAGGCAAGACGCTGCGCACTAACACTCTCTCAAACCAAGGAAAACATTCCATGAAAACCCTTAGCTTTACCCATGTATTTCCGGCCTTCATTGCGGTCTTTTTGGCCGCGACCGTGTCGGCCGCGGTCGCGCAAACCACGGACAACTCGCCGCAGCAGCAAATACGGACACTGGTTTCCAGCACTTACGATCAGCCCGACCACAAAGTGGAAACCTCGCCTATCGTCGTCGCCGACGGCTATGCCATCGCCGACTGGGTTCAAGGTGAAAAAGGCGGACGCGCATTACTGCGCCGTACCAACGGAGCGTGGGAAATCATCGCCTGCGGCGGCGATGGTCTGAAAGAGATCAAGACCCTCAACGATGCCGGCATAGCCAAAGAGACCGCCAAGAATCTTGTCGCGCAATTGATTAAGGCCGAGCAGTCCGTCAGCGCCGACCGGGTGAAACGCTTCGGCTTGTTCGGCACACCCAACGATCCGAGACTGACCGAGCATCACAACCATTCCCAACCATAATTTTAAGAAGACACTCCGATATGAAACTGAAACATCACAAACTGGCTTTGGCGGTTTCGCTCGCCTTTGCCGGCGGCGTCCATGCGCAAACAGCAACCCTGCCCGCCGTCGTCGTCACAGCGCGGCCGGTGATTGAAGAGGTGAAAGTCGATGCTTACTCCAGCACTTCCGCGGTAGTCACCGAGAATCAATTGCGCGATCAGAACGCTGTCGATGTCGCTTCCGCCTTGCGCCGCACCCCGGGCGTGCAGATTTCCCGCTATAACCCGGTGGGCGCATTTGGCGGCGATCAGGGCGGCGCGGTGTTCATCCGCGGCATGGGCGTCAGCCGCCCGGGCAGTGAAATCAAGGCTTATATCGATGGCGTGCCGTTTTATATGGGGGTGTGGAACCATCCCTTGCTCGATTTGTTGCCGGTCAACGGCATGCAATCGATCACGGTATACAAGAGTCCGCAACCGCAGGTCAATGGCAACAACTTCGCATCGATCAATCTGCAGACCAAGCGTGCGACCGAAGATGGCGTGCATGGCGACGCCAGTCTGTCGGCCGGATCGTTCGGCACGGTGATCGAACAAGCCAATCTGGTCGGTCGCCAGGGCAACCTGGATTACACGCTGGCGCAAGGCCATGCCGAATCGAATGGACACCGCGCCAATGCGAATGGCGAGCTGAACAACGTCATGGGGCGCGTAGGCTTGCGGCTCAATGACAACTGGACTGCCGGCGCCAGCTTCCTGTATGTCGACAATAAGGCACGCGATCCCGGCGATAACCGGGTCGCGGCGCCGACAGTGGCGCCGCAATACAATACCCAGGCTGGCATGATCACAGCCAGCGCAGCGCACGTGCATGGCGACTGGCGCGGGGAATTCCTCTTGTACAGCAACAGCGGGGAAGGCAACTGGCTCAATCAGCCTGCGCTGGACGGTGACACGCTGAGCAAGTTCCGCATGAGCGGCCTGCGCTGGAAGGAACAGTTCTCTCCGTGGGCGGGCGGTACGGTGGTGGCCGGCGTCGATCACGACCGGATTTCAGGAAATGTTCAGTTCAATCGCGTCGCTCCGGCGCCGCAAGGCAGTTTTGATGCGCCGACCTTCAAGATCACGTCGCCCTACCTGTCATTGAATCAACAGATCGCGCTCAACCAGGACTGGACATTGGTGCCGTCGGCAGGACTGCGTTTCTATGAGCACAGCGAGTTCCAGTCCAAGTCGGCACCGCATGCAGGCGTGTCGCTGGTGTCCGAAAAGCTGACCGTATTCGCCAACGTCTCGCGCGGCATCAACTACCCGGGACTGGAAACAACGGTCCTTTCGTCATTGATCGCGCCGCTCGGCACCAGTTGGAAACAATTGTCGGCGGAGGAACTCGATCATGCGGAAGTGGGTGTGAAATTCTCGCCCACGGATGCCACGCAAATCGACCTCAGCATCTTCAACGACAACGTAAAGAATCGCTATGTCTTCGGTTTCCCGCCCGATGTACCGCCACCGCCCCAGTTCATCAATCTCGGACGCGTACCGGATGAAGGGCGCGGAACTGGCAATCCGGCAAACCATTGCGCGTGATTGGACCGTCTTCGGCGGTCTGACACTGCTCGACCCCAGCATCGATAACCTGCCGTATACGCCATCGCGAGCGCTCACCGTCGGCGTGAATGGACAGCTGGGGCCGATTCGCATCGCATTTGACGCCCAATACCAATCGGAAGTATGGGCGTTGAACCGTGCGCGTGCTGCTGGCGCGATCAACACGGACAAGGTGAGTGGATTCACGGTAGCAAATACCCGTGTTTCATATCCGGTGCCGGCGCTGGGCAAGAAGGGCGAAATCTTCGTCGCAGTCGAAAATCTGTTTGACCGCGACCATGCTTACCGCCCCGGCTATCCAATGCCGGGAAGATCGGGCCAAGTCGGTTTGTCCGCCAGCTTTTGATGGTGATGCAATGACGATTTGATCATGCGAGGGGAATGCCGACACGGATCGGCATTCCTCGGGAGAAATGTAGTTTGGTTTTGGTGACGTATATCGAGAAGCAAGGTTTGAATAATGCAATTGAGATGCCTGTGATATTGCCGATGAATAACTCTATGCTCAGCCTGAAAAGTATTGTTGCAAATTCGTCGCTATTCAAGATGCTGGATGATGCTCAGCTTGAGCAGATTGTCGCTGGCACCCGTTTGTCGCGCATCGGTGCCGACATGACCGTCATCAATCAAGGTGATGTTGCCAATGGGGCATTCTGGATTGTGTACGGACAAGTGAAAATCGTCTTGAATATGAAGAATGGCAATAAAAAAATTCTGGAGATCCTGGGCGAGAACACATGGTTCGGCTTGGGCGAGATGCTGTTGGATCGGCCCCATCTTGCCTTGGTTAAAACGACGACTGATTCGATGTTGCTGCACACGGATCGCGCTACGATCCTGCAGGTGGCAGAACAGAATTTTGCATTTTCCCGTGAACTCATGAATTGCGTCGGGCGCCAGCTCCATGGATTGGTGAATGATATTGAAAGTTACTCGCAAACGGCCAAGCAGCGACTGGCGGACTACCTGCTCAGGCAAAGCCAGCGCGAATCGAGCGACGATATCGAGCTGGTCGCGAACAAGGCGCTGATCGCGTCCAGGCTCAGCCTGACGCCAGAGACCTTGTCGCGTCTATTCAATAATTTTTCTGCGAATGGCCTGATTTCGATGTCTGGACGGCACATCAAAATACTCGATTACGACCGGATGTCTGCGGAATTGATGTAATGTCATATCATCAAACAAGACATTGATTGACATGAAATTTGGATGCGGCAGCAGGAACGATATTTACTCTTGATAAAAACCGTTCTCAAATTAAGCCGCCATCCAAAAAACGGTGGTTTTCTCTTCATTTTTCCGGCCAAAATTTGTCTCTGTGCGGTTTTTATTTTTCTGCTGTAATCGGCATATGGGCACGGCCATTATTCACCAAAGAGGGCATATCATGACTCGGTTGCACAGACTCCTTTTCACTTCGGTACTTGCAGGCATGGCTTTTGTCAGCGGGCTTGCCTGGGCGCACGCAAAACTACAAAATGCCGTCCCTGCCGCGGGAGCGACGCTCGACAGCGCCTCCGAAGGAAATTTCCCTGCATTTCAACGAAAAACTCGAAGCGGCATTCAGTTCGGTGAAGGTCACCGATAGCGCCGGCCAACCCATCGGTGCCGCCAAGTCGCATCTGGACCCGGCCAAGCCGTCCACGCTAAGGCTTGAGCTGCCGAGCTTAAAGCCGGGCACCTATGGCGTGCACTGGGCTGTAGTGGGGCAAGACGGTCACCGCATAAAGGGCGAGTACAAATTCACGGTAAAGTGAATGAGCATGGTTTTGCTGTTTAAAGGGGCTTCCACCGTACTGTTGAATGCCAGTTTGGCCTGGATGACGGGCGCATTTTTCGCGCGCATCTGGTTGGACAATTGCCCGGCAGGCTGGTGTGATAGAGCGAGGCAACGGCTTTATTTCTCCATGCTTGGCGCCGCAGGAATTTGCATCGTGGGCAGTTTCTGTACGCTGTGGGCGGAAACCGCGGTAATGAGCGACGCCACTCTCTGGGATGCGCGTGGCGCATTCTGGACCATGTTGAGCATGACCCATTATGGACATGCCGGACTGTGCGGACTGGTCACGCTGACGGGCATCGCTGGCGCATGCCTTGCCCGTAACAAATTGCATGACAGGCACGCCTGCGATTTTGTAGTCGTAGCGCTTCTATTGGTTTTTGCGTTTACGCGCGTCATCGTCAGCCACGCGGCCCTCAACGGCATGTTCGGACTGGATGTATGGGTGGAATGGCTGCACTTGCTTCTGATTGGTCTATGGGCCGGTGCCGTGATGGTTTCAGGATGGATGGTATTGCCGTGCGCTTGCATTCTCCAAAAAAACGAATGGCGGGCTACAAGCGGCTTCCTGAAAGCGCTATCGCGGTCAGCGACCATTGCGTTGGCCGGGATAGGTGCAACTGGCGCGTATAACGCCTATCGGGGGCTCGGGAGTTTGGACAAGCTGTCTGGAAACGCCTACGGACACGCGCTGACGATCAAGCTGTGCCTTGTCACTGTCGCAGTCGGCCTTGGCGCATTTAACCGATTTATTGGCTTTCCTGCAGTAGTGATATCAGATGTCAGTCAGATTCGCAGGCGATGGCGTTACCGGCCGCCATGCATCGCCTTGTTTTCATTCTCCGCCTGGAATCCGTCGTTTTGCTGGGGGTTCTGATTGCTGCAGCGGTGTTGACGGGCGAAGCCCCGCCAGTTTCGTCTTGACGTGCGATAAATTGTTCCAGAGCCGGACAGTACGCTTTTGCCGCGACACAGCGTGTGCTGCTGCAGCAGCTTGATGTTGAATGCCGAGCGCAGCCGGAACCCATAGGCCGTCAGCCTGCAATGCACGCGCAAGGCTTCGTTTTCCAGACTTGCGCGGCTATAAAATATACTGCTGCCAGTATTTTTTAATATGCAGCTAAACATAAGCGGCTGAGCACTTGTTTTTGATGATACTCCCGTTATTTGTTTGAATTTGCAGCCCGTTCTGGAGGCCAACCCGCGCTTGCGGATTGCTTTGCGTTGCCTTGGGCATTCCGCTGCGCGACATGTCGCTTGGCCCGTTTCTTTTGTTGCCAGCGCAGCAGGCCGGTGACGAACATCAGGGGCAGGATCAGACCCGACAGCAGCACGATGATGCGGCCCGCCAGGCCGAACGCTTCTCCGCTATGCAATGGATGCAGCCAGGCAAGCAGGCCATCGCCCCCCGACCGCTGACGTGCATCTTGCTGCGCCAGCAATTTGCCGCTGTATTGATCGACCCAGACCATCGTTTTGGGAAAGCGCCGTCCGGGTTCGCCCTGCTGGTACAGGCGGATCAGATAAGTGCCGGCATCATCCTTGGGCGTCTCAACCCAGCGCACTTCTGCCTGCGGGAAGCGCGCTTGCGCAACGGCAACTGCGCTGTCGATTGAAACCACTTGCTTGGCGCCATGCGCTTGCGACACGACATGCGGCGTCGTCGATAGCGGCGAAAACCAGTTGATCAGCGGGTTGGCCCAGGCGGGCAAATCGAGCGCGAAGCCGCTCAGCGCCACCACCAGCAACACCGGGGCGCCAACAATGCCGCCGAATTTGTGCAGGTCGTAAGTGCGCCGGATACGGCCGGCACGCCAGCGCAGCCGAAATGCGCTGCGCCAGTTGGCATGCGCCGGCCACCACAGATACAGGCCCGATAGCAGCGCGAGCGCCAGCAGCAAGCCCGCGACGCCGATGATCGTTGCGCCCCAACCGTCGATCAGCAGCAGGTAATGCAGATCGTAGATCCAGGTCATCAGCGTTTCGCCCCAGAAGCGCTTGCTGCTGATGTCCAGGCTGTAGGGATTGACCGAAACCGTCAACGGCGCAAAACCCAGGTGCCTGGTTTCGTCCGGCTTGTAATAGCGCGCCATCACAGGCTGGTCGCTGTCCATTGGCAATTCAAGCCGCCAGCCCCCTTGCCGCTGCGGCTGCCCGGCCTTGAGCGCGGCCAGCACGGCCGCCAATGGTTGCGCTTTGCCCTGCGCGTGCACCGCGATCTGCGGATTGAGCCACTGATCGATGTCGACATAAAACACCAGCAGACTGCCGCTGATCCCGGCCACCACAAACACCATCCCGAGCCATAGCCCGAGATGGAAATGCAGCTGCAGCCAGATTTTGCGCAGCCGCTGTTTAAGCGTTTTCATAGTGGGCAAAAACCTGCATCAGAACTGCGCATTGAGCGATACAAACAACGCGCGCGGGCTGCCCGGCGCATGCAGGGACTGGGTGCCGTCGTGCCACACGTATTCCCAATCCTGATTGGTCGCATTTTTAAGCTGCGCCTCGATGCGGATATCTTTCGACCATTGATACGTCGCGCCGACATTCGACAAAAAATAGCCGCCGAACTTGCCGCTGCTATTGGTGCGTTCCAGGTAGTAGTCGCCCTGGCCGTTGGCCCAGTAAGACAGCTTCCACTGCGGCGACAGCTGATAATCGACCCCGCCGGAAATCAGGTAGCGCGGCACATGGTCGATTTCCTTGTCCAGGCTGAGCGGCGTGCGATTGTCCGGCGTCAGGATGCGCGATTTCTGGATCGAGTAGGCAAACCAGAGCTGAGGTGTCCTTGGCCGGCTTTACATTGGCCTGGAAATCAATGCCCTGGCGTTGCGTTTTACCGATGTTTTCCACATCGTTGCTGGCGGCGCCCAGCTTGCGGCGCGCCTCATTCGACGCGACTTGCTGCCACAGCGCGATACGCCCCTCCAGCCACGGCGCAGGCGCAAACTTGATGCCGCTTTCCCAGCCGTCGTTGATCGATGGCGCGACGTTGGTGTTGGCGGTGTTGTAAGAACCCGCGCCGACGCCGATCTGGAAGCTGCGGCCCCAGTTTCCGTACAGCGAATACGCATCGTTCAACGCATACACCGCGCTGAGCTTCGGTTGCCCGATGCTGCCATAGTTATTGATGCCGTAACTTGCGCCGTTGGTATCGCGCAGCGTGCCGCGAATCTGGTCAACCCGGTAGGCCGGGATCAGCTTCAGCTTGGCGGTCGGGCGGATCACCGCCTGCACAAAGGCGCCGCTGGTATCGAAGTCGAAGTCCTGGTCACGGGTTTGCGCTGTAGCGACCCGGTTTGCTGTGGTCCAGCGCTGGCTCTGGTTGGATTGATGTTCGGTACTCAGCCCGCCCTCCAGCGCAACATCATGCGCCCAGCTGACGCCGGGGCGATAGGTCAGCGTGGTCAGCGCACCCACATGGGTTTCATCTTCAAAACGCTCTTGCTGCTTGTTGCCCGGTGCAAAGGTGACCCAGCGCCGGTCATCGACATGGTTCAGATAGAGTTTGGATGACCAGGACCAGCGCTCATTGAATGCCATGTCGAGATGGCCGCTGAGCTGGCCGAGCTTGCGTTCGCCGCCATCGCTGGCGTTGCGCGCGGCCGATGCGGCAGGGTCGTTGCGCGACTCGGCATACGTCATGTAGCCGGGCTCATCGGTCTTGTTCTCGTAATAGCGCGCGATCACGCCGGCACGCAGCCGTCCGTCTGCCGAGTCGAAGAACCACTTGCCGCCAAACGAAGTCTTGTCGGAATCGGATGCGCACGATAGCCGTCGGTGTGCTGCGCGCCGACGAAATAGTTCTGCGAGATGCCGTTGGCCTCGATCCCTTTGGAGAACTGGAGATCCTTCGATCCAAAGCTGCCCACGCCGGCGCGTGCCTCGTTATAGTTGCCGCCGCTGCGGGTCGTGACATTCACGTTGCCGGCAACATTGTGCATGCCGTAACGCGGGTCGTTGGTGCCGCGCACCACTTCGATGGATTCAATCTCCAGCGGGAAAATCATGTCCAGGTAGGGCATGTTGCCGGCGTTGTTATTGCTCGGTACGCCATCGATCAGCAGCTTCACCGCGTTGATTTCGCGTTCGCCGTTGAATCCGCGGAACGAGAAGCCGCCGGACACAGCGCCCTGGCCCATATCGGTGAGCTGCACCCCCGGCGCGCGGCCCAGCAATTCCCAGCTGTAACGGACATTTTGTTGCGCGACCAGATCGCCGCCCAGCACATCGACCGAACTGAGCACGCTGCGCGTTGGCAAGGCCCCGGCGCTGGTGGCTTGCACCCGCACCTCGCCCAGTACCAGCGTTGAATCGGCCGCATTGGGGGCGGACTGCGCCGCGCCAAGCAGAGGGAAGGCGGCAGACATGAGCGCCACCAGAACATGAGGTTTACACATTAGAATTCCGAAAATCAGATACAAATAAGCGCCGATTGCGCGCAGCGGCATGCTGCCCGCCGTTGACGGCACGATGGAAAGCCACGCAGGCGCAGGCACACGACCCGGCAGGTCATGCGATGCGACCTTGTGAATAGGTGCTGCTTAGGAGAGGGTTGGGGGTGCCCGTGGATTCGCGGCCGACCAGGCAGGCAATGGCCGCGGGGCGGAGAAAAACAGCGAAGGGTACAAGCCGGCCTGGTTCACCGGGAACAGGAAAAACTGCTTCTGTTCTGGCGGCAACGCGGTTGCATCGAGCACGCAGAACGGGCAATGCTCCGGGTGCAGGCCAGGCAGTGCCGGCTGACTCTCGCCGCGCGCATCGGTGGCAACAAGCTTCATCCCATGCGCAGTACATATCTGCATACGGACTGCGGTAGCGCCGTTGCGTTGTGCCAGCGCATGCGAAATCGCCGGCGCGATCGTGCCGCCAAGAATGGCAATCACAGCAATCCAGGCAAGCAGGCGACGCAGGGCGATGAAACAATACATGGGGCAACATTCTAACCGAGCGATTTCGCTTTGCGAGCCACGGCCAGCGTGATCCGTTAAAGAAATCAGCGCGCTCGTTCTGAAAATTGATCGAGGTCAATTTTTATCCGGTTCGCGGATGAAATAGAGGCCAGCGCGATGCCCAGGAACCCGATCCCAGGCGCCCTCGCCAACGACGCAAGCACTCCGGCAATCCGCATCTGCCGCGGCCACGAGCCTGCCGGAAATCGTTGACGCGCTGTGGTCCAGGGCAAACCGGACTGCCCGGCCTGCACCAGCACCGCCAAATCGCAGCGGCGCTCCATGTTTCGGCTTGAATTTCAGATAAATTGCGGGGGTATGCGATGAAACATAGCAGTTGCCGCACGGTTTCATTGCCCTGTTAAAAATACAGGGTGCAGTATATTTTCAGCAAAAAACGGCGGGCGCAACTGTCACACGCCGGCCGCTGCTGATGCTGGACCTGTGCGTGAGCCTGTAAAGCCAGGCTGGAAGCGTTCCGGGTTGCGCTGGCCGAGGAAAAATGAAATGCACACCCTTTTCAGGTTTCCTTTGCACGCTGGCAGACCGCAGCGCTGATGCGCGCCAGTCAAAAATACTCGTAGCCCTTCATCGGCACGCTGCTCTGTTCGGCCTTTTTCAGTTCCTCCAGATCGACCTTGTGGTTCCAGAAAATATACCAACCCTTGCTTTGATCCTGAACCACTTCCGGATGCTGTTCCAGATACGTGCCCATGAATCGCTCAAACTCCGAAACGTATCCGGCGTGACCGACCCGATATTGTTGTCGTTCGGCAGACATATTTGCACCTTCTCCATTTAAGCCGGCGCACCGGCAGAAAAACCCACAATCGTTAGAGTGCCGAAAGCCTGCTTGGTTTCCTCGCCAGCGCGCGCGATCCGGCATCCGGCAACGCCGGGCAACCCGACTGGAAATAGCCCCTGATTTGCACTAGTCTGATACTGGAGCCCGTCTTGCAGGAACGCAGCATCGGGCGGCTCCGGCAACCGTGGTTGATCGACGCAGGCGGCAGGAGGTCGCCGCTCATGGGCAAGAACGTCACGCAGAAGCTGATCGAGAGTCATCTGGTCGAAGGCCGGATGCAGGCCGGCAGCGAAATCGGTCTGAAAATCGACCAGACGCTGGCCCAGGACGCCACCGGCACGCTGGTGATGCTGGAATTCGAGGCGATGGGGATCGGCCGCGTGCGCACCGAACTGTCGGCCCAGTACGTGGACCACAACCTGCTGCAGGAAGATTTCAAGAACGCCGACGACCACCTGTTCTTGCGCAGCGCCTGCAAGCGCTTCGGCCTGTGGTACAGCCGGCCCGGCAACGGCGTCAGCCATCCGCTGCACATGGAGCGCTTCGGGGTGCCGGGCAAGACCCTGCTGGGTTCGGACAGCCACACCTGCGCGGCCGGGTCGCTCGGCATGCTGGCGATCGGCGCCGGCGGCCTCGAAGTCGCGATGGCGATGGCGGGGGAGCCGTTCTACGTGAAGATGCCGACCATCTGGGGCGTCAAGCTGGTCGGCGAACTGCCCGACTGGGTCAGCGCGAAGGATGTGATTCTGGAAATGCTGCGCCGCCACGATGTCGACGGCGGGCTCGACAAGATCATCGAATATTACGGTCCCGGCCTGCAGAGCCTGACTGCGATGGACCGCCACGTGATCGCCAACATGGGGGCCGAACTGGGCGCCACCGCGACGGTATTCCCGTCGGATCAGGCGGTCCGGGCGTTCCTGCAGAGCCAGGGGCGGGCCGCTGCCTGGCGTGAAATCGTCGCCGACCCGGATGCGCAGTACGACCAGCACGATGAAATCCGGCTGGCCGAGCTGGAGCCGCTGATCGCGCTGCCCGGCAGTCCGGGCAATGTGGTGCCGGTGCGCGAGGTCGCGGGCCGCGAAATCTACCAGTCCTACATCGGCTCATCGGCCAATCCGGGGCTGCGCGACTTCGCGATTGCCGCCTTCATCGTCGACGGCAAGCAGGTGCACGACCGCGTGTCGTTCGACATCAACCCGAGCTCGCGCCAGATCCTGGAGAACATGATTGCCTTGGGCATCCTCGGCAAGCTGGTGCGCGCCGGCGCGCGCCTGCACCAGGCCGGCTGCGGCGGCTGCATCGGCATGGGACAGGCGCCGGCCACCGGGCGCATCAGCCTGCGCACCGTGCCGCGCAATTTCCCCGGCCGCTCGGGCAACAAGGACGATCAGGTCTATCTGTGCAGCCCGGAAACCGCCGCCGCGTCGGCGCTGAGCGGCGTGATCACCGATCCGCGCACGCTCGACATCGCCTACCCGCGCTTTCGCGAGCCGCAGAGCATCCGCCTCAATACCGAGATGCTGCTGGCGCCGGTGCCGGAAGATGCCGCGTATGCGCTGGAGAAAGGCCCGAACATCCAGCCGCTGCCGGTGCTGGCGCCGCTGCCGGAGCGGCTCGAAGGGCCGGTTCTGCTGAAGGTCGCGGACGATATCTCGACCGACGGCATCATGCCGGCCGGCGCCAAGGTGCTGCCGTTCCGCAGCAATATCCCGGAACTGAGCAAGTTCGTGTTCAGCCAGATCGACCCGAGCTACTATCAGAGAGCGCTGGCCTGCCGCGAGCAGGGCTCGTTCGTGGTCGGCGGCGCCAATTACGGCCAGGGTTCCAGCCGCGAGCACGCGGCGCTGTGCCCGCGCTATCTGGGGCTGCAGGCGGTGATCGCAAAAAGTTTCGCCCGCATCCACCTGCAAAACCTGAGCAACTTCGGCATCCTGCCGCTGACCTTCGTCGACCCCGAGGACTGGGACCGGATCGCGCCGGGCGATGTGCTGGCGATCGCCGACGTGCGCAACGCGATCAGCCGGGGCAGCAGGATCAACGTGACGAATCTGAGCCGCAAGCAGACCTATGCAACCGAACACCCGCTGACGCCGCGCCAGGTCGAGATGGTGCTGGCGGGCAGCCTGATCAATCTGGTGCGGCAGAAAATGGTTTCGCAAGCGCCTTAAATTGAAGAATTGCGCATTTTCCTGCTCGATTTCAACAAACCCCGGCCGCCTCTCAGGTAGACTGCAACTTTCGAACACCACACCATCATGGAGCTTCCAATGAGTAATAAAGGGCAGTTGTTACAAGACCCCTTCCTGAATATCTTGCGCAAAGAGAATATTCCCGTATCGATCTTTCTGGTCAACGGGATCAAACTGCAAGGTCAGATCGAAGCCTTCGATCAGTATGTCGTCTTGCTGCGCAGCACAGTGACGCAATTGGTCTACAAGCACGCGATCTCGACCATCGTTCCAGCGCGCGCGGTCAATCTGAACCCTGAAGCAAAAGCAGAATCCGCCAATTGATCCTGCAACATGACGCGTCCGGGGAAGCGCCCGGGCCGTCAAGCGCCGCCCTGACAGCCGGCTGCCTGCCCCCCTGATTTCATATTTTCAGGGGGGGTATGATGAAAAACATAGTGCTTACCGCACGCAAACAAAGCACTTTTAAAAATACATACCGCAGTATATTTTCCGCTAGCAGGCGCAGGCCGGGAGCGCATGGCGGCCGTCCGGGCAGCAAGCGCATCCCGGCGCGCAACGCAATTGCAGGAAAGTGATTAAAATCGACTGCGCGCTGCATCACACTCAGACCTTGCCGGCATCAGGCCCACATCCGAAGGAAATCACATGCACTACATCCCGTCACCGACCCGTTATGACAGCATGCCGTACCGCTTTTGCGGCCGCAGCGGGCTGAAGCTGCCGGCCCTGTCGCTCGGCATGTGGCACAACTTCGGCGACAGCACGCCGCTGGAACAGCAGCGCGCGATGCTGCGCACCGCATTCGACCTGGGCATCACGCATTTTGACCTGGCCAACAATTACGGCCCGCCGTACGGCAGCGCGGAGCGCAATTTCGGCAGCATTTTCAAGCAGGATTTCAAGCCGCACCGCGACGAGCTGATCATCTCCAGCAAGGCCGGCTGGGACATGTGGCCGGGGCCGTACGGCCAGGGCGGCGGCTCGCGCAAATATCTGCTGGCCAGCCTGGACCAGAGCCTGGGCCGGATGGGGCTGGAGTATGTGGATATCTTCTATTCGCATCGCTTCGACCCGGAAACGCCGCTGGAAGAAACCGCCGCCGCACTGGCCAGCGCGGTGCAGCAGGGCAAGGCGCTATATGTCGGCATCTCCTCCTATTCCGCCGCCAAAACCCAGGAAATGGCGCAGCTGTTGCGCTCTTACCAGGTGCCATGCCTGATCCATCAGCCCTCGTACAATATGTTCAACCGCTGGATCGAGCGCGACCTGCTCGCTACGCTGGAGCAAGAGGGCATCGGCTGCATCACCTTCACCGCGCTGGCGCAGGGCTTGCTGACCGACAAATACCTGCACGGCATTCCGCCCGATGCGCGCATCAACCGCCCCGGCGGCGGCTCGCTGAAGGCCGAGCACCTGAGCCCGCAAAACCTGGCGCACGTGAAGGAACTCAATGAAATTGCCAAAACTCGCGGCCAGAGTCTGGCGCAGATGGCGCTGGCCTGGGTGCTGCGCGACCCGCGCGTGACCACCACGCTGATCGGCGCCAGCAGCCCGGAGCAGATCCGCGAGAACGTCGCTGCGCTGGATAACCTGGCGTTTAGCCCGGAAGAACTGGCGATGATCGATGCGCTGGCCGAGGAAGGCAACGTCAATCTGTGGGAACGCCCGTCACACGACATGAAGCCCTAGCGGCCTGTCGGGTGGATCGACCACAACAACTTATCCACCCGATATCCACCGCTTGCTCACCGTTTATTCACCGGCTTATACAAGCCTTATTCACCGCTTATCAAACGTTTTTCTACACGCTTATCCACAGCGTTATGCACAAGCTATTTCCTGCTGCCGCAGCGTTTCTGCCGCTGCTGAAACCATATTGAATCGGACTATGAACCCGCTTCGGGATTGAGCACGTTGTGCGGTCTGCCTGCGGCAAAATCGAGCACGTTCTGGAACGCCGCACGGAAATACAGCTCGTAGCTGTCCTGCTCGACATAGCCCAGGTGCGGCGTGGCCAGCACGTTGGGCATGCGCAGCAGCGCAGAATCCGGCGCCAGCGGCTCGCTCTCGAACACATCGAGCGCCGCGAAACCCGGGCGGCCGGCGGGCAGCGCCGCTTCCAGCGCGCCCGGCGCGACCAGTTCGGCACGGCTGGTATTGACGAACAGCGCACTCGGCTTCATGCATGCCAGATCGGCCGCAGTGACGATGCCGCGGGTCGCGTCATTCAGGCGCAGATGCAGTGAGATCACGTCGGCTGCGGCGAAAAACGCTTCTTTTGAGGCCGCCGCGTATGGCCGTCATTGCCGGCCGCCGCCCGGCTGGCGTCGCGTCCCCAGACCAGCACCCGCATCCCGAACGCGCGGCCGTAGCCGGCGATCAGGCGGCCGATCTTGCCGTAGCCCCAGATGCCGAGGGTGCGGCCCTTGAGCACCGTGCCCAGCGTATTGTGCTGCGGCGCCAGCGCGGCGGTCTGCCACAGCCCTTGTTTCAGGTGCGCCGCGTACTGCGGGATCTTGCGCGAGGCGGCCATGATCAGCGCCCAGCTCAGTTCGGCCGGCGCCGTCGGGTCGCCCACGCCTTCGGTGATGGTCACGCCGCGCTGGGTCGCTGCCACCACGTCGATATGGCCGCTGACCTTGCCGGTCTGCGAGATCAGCTTCAGGTTCGGCAGCTTGTCGAGCAGCCCCTTGCCGATCACGCTGCGCTCGCGGATCAGCACCAGCGCGTCAAACGGCGCCAGCCGGAGCGCCAGCTGGCCGATGCCGCGCGCGGAGTGATTGAACACTTTGACTTGATGCCCATCGAGCATCTGAAAGCAGTCGAGCCGGCGCACCACATCTTGATAATCATCGAGGATGGCAATTTTCATCTGTATCTCCGCATTTAATGTAAAAGTCGCGTAGCGACTCACTTCGCTCCCCTCTCCCGCGGGCGGGAGAGGGGTTGGGGATGAGGGCGGTCATGGCGCTTTCATGCATTGGGATAACAATTCGCCATGACCGTTAGGGTGATTCCGTAACAAAATAACGCGCCTGCAAAAAAGCCAAGTAACCTACTACATCGATCAACCATTTTTTACTACAAAATTTAGTTTGCATCATTAATTTGAACGATTTGCAGGTGTACAATCGACTTCCACTTTTCAAATCAATTGCGAAAAACAAGCCCATTAGCCCGATCATTATTCCATTTTTCGGGCTTTGCAATCGTCAATCCGATTGCCATTCGACAAGACCGCCGTGTCGCTAATCATCGCAATCATGCCATTAGCGCCTGCCACAAGCTGACGACGATCCTGCCGTGCCGGGATAAGACAAGATTTCTTTTAGGCATTGGAGGTAGTTTATGAATCAACCCATCATGCGTGGCGTGACCGCTGTGAATGCACCCGCTTACGTCAAACAACAGAAACTCATCCACTGGGTCGGCGAAGTCGCTGCGCTGACCAAACCGGACCGCATCGTCTGGTGCGACGGCTCGCAAGAAGAATACGACCGCCTGTGCGCCGAGATGGTCGCCACCGGCACCATGAAAAAGCTGAACCAGGCCAAGCGCCCGAACAGCTATCTGGCCTGCTCCGACCCGTCCGACGTAGCGCGCGTGGAAGACCGCACCTACATCTGCTCGGCCAAGCAGGAAGACGCCGGTCCGACCAACAACTGGATGGCGCCGGCCGAGATGCGCACCACCCTGTCCGGCCTGTTCGACGGCTGCATGCAGGGCCGCACCATGTATGTGGTGCCGTTCTCGATGGGTCCGCTGGGTTCGCCGATTGCCCATATCGGCATCGAATTGTCCGACTCACCATATGTCGTCGTCAACATGCGCATCATGACCCGCATGGGCAAGGCAGTGTATGACGTGCTCGGCACCGATGGCGAGTTCGTGCCTTGCGTGCACAGCGTCGGCGCACCGCTGGCGGCCGGCCAGCAGGATGTGGCCTGGCCTTGCAACAAGACCAAGTACATCGTGCATTACCCGGAAACCCGCGAAATCTGGTCCTACGGTTCCGGCTACGGCGGCAATGCGCTGCTCGGCAAGAAATGCTTCGCGCTGCGCATCGCATCGACCATGGGCCGCGATCAGGGCTGGCTGGCCGAACACATGCTGATCCTGGGCGTCGAATCGCCTGAAGGCAAGAAGCACTATGTGGCAGCGGCGTTCCCGTCGGCCTGCGGCAAGACCAACTTCGCAATGCTGATTCCCCCGGTCAGTTTCAAGGGCTGGAAAGTGACGACCATCGGCGACGACATCGCCTGGATCAAGCCGGGCGCCGATGGCCGCCTGTACGCGATCAATCCGGAAGCCGGTTATTTTGGTGTGGCGCCTGGCACCAACACCGCGACCAACTCCAACTGCATGGCCTCGCTGACGGCCAACACCATCTTCACCAACGTCGCTCTGACCGACGACGGCGATGTCTGGTGGGAAGGCATGACCAAGGAAGCGCCGGCACACGCAATCGACTGGCAGGGCAGGGACTGGACGCCGCAAATCGCCAAGGAAACCGGCGCCAAGGCCGCGCATCCGAACGCGCGCTTCACCGTCGCCGCGACCCAGAATCCGGTGATCGATGCCGCCTGGGACGATCCGGCCGGGGTACCGATCTCCGCCTTCATCTTCGGCGGCCGCCGTTCGACCACCGTGCCGCTGGTGACTGAGGCGCGCAACTGGGTCGAAGGCGTGTACATGGCCGCGACCATGGGTTCCGAAACCACCGCTGCCGCTGTGGGCCAAATGGGCGTGGTACGCCGTGATCCGTTTGCGATGCTGCCGTTCATGGGTTACAACATGAGCGACTATTTCCAGCACTGGCTGAACATGGGCGAGAAAATCGCCGCCTCATCGGCCGCATTGCCAAAAATCTACTGCGTGAACTGGTTCCGCACCGACGCCAACGGCAAGTTCGTCTGGCCCGGCTTCGGCGACAATATGCGCGTACTGAAATGGATGCTGGAGCGCATTGAAGGCAAGGCGGCAGCCGGGGTTGAACACCTGTTCGGCACCACCCCGACCTTTGGCGACCTGGAATGGGATGGCATCGAGTTCACCCAGGCCCAGTTCGACACCATCACCTCGATCGACAAGGCCGCATGGCAAGCCGAGCTGATGCTGCACACGGAACTGTTCGACAAGCTGAAATACAACTTGCCGGCAGAGCTGGAAGCAGTGAAAGCGGCACTGGAGAAAAGCCTGTCTGCCTGACATTGCCAGAAAGACATAGAAAAAGCGCGGAATTCCGCGCTTTTTTTTGGGCTGTTACAGGCATAAAAAAACCCCGCCGGCCTTGGCCTGACGGGGCTGAATTCTTGCTCTCAAAGAAGAGCAGATATTCCTGAGCAATTACCTGACGATGAACTGGATGCTCGGGCGGCGTACTTCAAAACCATTTTTCTCTGTAACACGCTCGGATGCACTGGTGATGTCACCCACAGCCAAGCCTGCTGGCTCTGCCGCATCCGCTGTAGCTGGCGCCGAAATTCGCGCTGCCAGCTTATGCATTGGCGTGCTCAGCAGGTAAAACAGCGGGAAGGCGATCGGCCATGCGGTCAGCCAGGTTTCCATCCAGGTGCCGAAGAATGCATTGCTGAAACCATCCGACATCAGGTGCATCGCAGCCGTCAGCATCAGTGTGATCAGGCCGCTGCTCAGGATGGCCGGCAGCATCGATGCCAGGCTCTTGGAGTGACGCAGGATGCTGATCAGGCTGGGGGATGATTTTTCATGGTACGAATAGACCGGCATCGGGCGGGACATATAATCCTGTTGGCTGCCATGCAGTGGGAAATGAATTGGTGACATTGGCATCATGGACATGATGTACTCCGTTCTCAATAATATTTAAGGTACAAGGTGTTCGTTAAAAATGTGAATCAACCGCGTGCGGCCATTGCGCGCAATTCGGCGGTCATGTTGTACGAAGCACCATCCAGCGCACTGGCCATCCGGTGTATCGTCATCGCATCACGCTGATGGATATGAGCAATGCGCTGTTCTTTTGTCATCCGCGGTTTGAAGGTCAGCACCAGGGCGCGCATGATGCCGGACAACAAGGGCTTGAATGCCAGCAGCAGTGCTGTCAACAACAGCAGAGCAAGCAGTGGAAGCGCTGCGGATTGGATGTTGGCAATGATTTGTTCTGACAAAATAATGGAAAAAATAGACATGGTGTACTCCGACTCAACATTGAAATTTATTTGGTATTGGGAATATAGTACGGCACAAGATATAAATCTAATTTCAATTTACAATATCAATTATCATTTTTAATGATAACTTAGAGCAAACGCAAGTGGGTCTTACGTTTCACATCAAGAAATTTAATTTCACAAAATGGAATAAATATGCGTTTTCTCTCACTTGATCTGAATTTGCTGCGTGTATTCGATGCAGTGATGACTGAACAAAACCTGACACGCGCCGCCGGCAGGCTGGCGATGACGCAACCGGCCGTATCGAACGCCCTGAAACGGCTGCGCGATGCGCTGGGTGACGATTTATTGATCCGAACCGCTTACGGCGTGAAGCCGACGCCGCGTGCCGAAGCGCTGTGGCCGGCGGTTGCGCGCGCGCTGGCGGATCTGGAAGCGGCGGTGATTCCGGAAGAATTTGATGTCGGCAAGGCACACGGCACCTTCCGCATGGCGATGTCGGATGCTATTGCCGCACTCTGGCTGCCATCGCTGGTACGCTCGATGGAACAGGAAGCGCCTGGACTGAATGTGCGGATGATCCCGCTGACCACGCGTGAACCGCGGCCAATGTTGCTGCGCAGCGACATTGATCTCGCGGTCGGATTTTTCCCCGGAGTCGTGGCGCAAATGGCTGGCGGGCAAAGCTCGGCAGCCAGCCCGATCCGCCATGAACGCCTGTATTCAGGGCATTATGTCTGCGTGATGCGCAAGGAGCATCCGCTGGCAAAGACGGAACTGACACTGGATGCGTATTGCGCGGCGAATCATCTGCTGGTCAGCTTTTCAGGCAGGGCGCATGGGCTGGTGGATGATGCACTGGCCCAATTGCAAAGGGAACGGCACGTATTGCTGACAGTCAACCAGTTCTTCACCGCAGGGCAGGTCGTTGCCAACTCGGATCTGCTGACGGTGCTGCCACACCATCTGATAGCGTCCACCGGCATGGCAGACTTCCTGATCTGGAAGGAATTGCCGTTTTCAATGCCTTATGTGCATGTCGACATGCTGTGGCATGAGCGCGATGCGCGCAGCCCGACCCACAAATGGCTGCGTCAGCATCTTTCCAATCTGACGATGCAGCTATCCAGCCTTGGCCAGTTACCACCGCCAAAACCGGATAATGAATAAAAGCTCAAAAACGATTATTTGATGGGGAGCTTGGTGGAATTTTTGACCTCTTCCATCACCGCATAGGTGTGTGTTTCACGCACGCCTTTCAGCTGCAACAGCGATTTGCCGAGGAATTCGCGGTAGGCATTCATGTCCTTGACCCGCGCCTTGACCAGATAGTCGAAACCACCTGCCACCATATGGCATTCCTGCACTTCAGGAATTGCCTGCACGCCGCGCTTGAACGCATCAAACACATCAGGCGTGGTGCGATCCAGCACCACCTCGATGAAGACCAGCAGCGCCACATCCAGTAATTGCGGATTGAGCTGCGCGGTATACCCCATGATGTATCCGGACTCCTGCAATTTGCGTACTCGCTCCAGACAAGCGGCCGGCGACAGATTGACGCGCGAGGCCAGTTCCACGTTGCTGATGCGACCGTCATTCTGTAATTCGGTCAGGATTTTTTTGCTGATTTTGTCGAGCATGATGGCATCCGATTAAAAATTATATTTGGTGGAATTTTCCCATTAAATACAAAATTTTGATAGGAGCAGTTAATACCAGAATTAATCTACAACGATTCCTCCTACAATCAGTTTATCTTCCGGAACCAAGAATTTGGCTTGGTATCCCGTTTTTACCCTCATTTAAAGTGATGCCATCCATGCGACATTCGACCCAGCCGGTTTCCACTGCACCCGCACCATTTTCCGTGCTCCAGGCAGAGATCCTGCGCAACCCGACGCCATTGCGCGCGGCCATCACATCCGCCTACCGCCGCGATGAGAGTGAAGCGGTGCAGTGGCTGTTGTCGCAAGTACAGTCCAGCACCGCATCGCAAGCAACAACTCAGGCACTGGCACGCAAGCTGGTGCAGTCGGTCAGGGATAAGCGTACGCGTTCATCCGGGGTTGATGCACTGATGCATGAATTTTCGCTGTCATCGGAAGAGGGCGTGGCGCTGATGTGCCTGGCCGAAGCACTGTTGCGTATTCCCGACAGTCAGACCGCCGACCGCCTGATCGCCGACAAGATCAGCAAGGGTGACTGGCGCAAGCATCTGGGCGAATCACCGTCGCTGTTCGTCAATGCCGCCACCTGGGGCTTGCTGGTTACCGGCAAGCTGGTCGGCACCAGCAGCGAGCAGGGCTTGGGTTCGGCGCTGACCAAACTGATCGCAAAAGGCGGCGAGCCGCTGATCCGCAAGGGTGTCGATCTGGCGATGCGCATGCTGGGCAACCAGTTCGTGACCGGTCAGACCATCGATGAAGCACTCAAAAACGGCCGCAGCAATGAAGAGCGCGGCTATCGCTATTCTTACGACATGCTGGGCGAAGCAGCGCTGACCGAAAAAGACGCGGCCAATTATTACGCGTCCTACGAAACGGCAATCCATGCGATCGGTCGCGCCTCGAACGGACGCGGGATCAAGGACGGCCCGGGCATCTCGGTCAAGCTGTCAGCCTTGCATCCGCGTTACTCGCGCGCGCAGCGCGAGCGCACGATGAATGAACTGTTGCCGCGCCTGAAAAGCCTGTTGCTGCTGGCCAAGCAATACAACATCGGCCTGAACATCGACGCCGAAGAAACCGACCGTCTGGAATTGTCGCTCGACATGATGGAAGCACTGGCTTTCGATCCCGATCTGGCCGGTTTCGACGGCATCGGCTTCGTGGTGCAGGCGTATCAGAAGCGTTGCCCGTTCGTCATCGATTACCTGATCGATCTGGCGCGCCGCAGCGGCCGTAAATTCATGGTGCGCCTGGTTAAGGGTGCATATTGGGATGCCGAGATCAAGCGCGCACAAGTCGACGGCATGAAAGGCTATCCGGTGTACACCCGCAAGGTGTACACCGACGTGTCTTACCTGGCCTGCGCACAGCGCCTGCTGGCGTCGACCGACGTGATTTATCCGCAATTTGCCACCCACAATGCACTGTCGCTGTCGACCATCTACACCTGGGCCCAGGAAATGAAGGTGACCGATTACGAGTTCCAGTGCCTGCACGGCATGGGCGAGACCCTGTACGACCAGGTGGTCGGCAAGGACAACCTGGACAAGCCGTGCCGCATCTACGCGCCGGTCGGATCGCATGAAACGCTGCTTGCCTATCTGGTGCGCCGCCTGCTGGAAAACGGTGCCAACTCCTCGTTCGTGAACCAGATCGTCGATGAAAACGTATCGATCGATTCCCTGATCACCGATCCGCTGCTGACCTCGAAACAATTGTCTGGCGCGCCACATGCAAACATCGCATTGCCGCTCGACTTGTATGGCGCCGAACGCAGGAATTCCGCCGGGGTCGATTTGAGCAACGAAGACACGCTGCGCAACATCAGCGCCGCACTGGCCGAATTCGGCGCACATCAATGGCAAGCGACACCGCTATTGGCAGGTGACGCTAGCGCTGCCCAAGCCCAGGCCATCTTGAATCCGGCCGATCATCGCGATGTAGTCGGCACCGTTGCCGAAGCCAATCTGGATGACGTCGAAGCCGCGTTGACGGCAGCGACTGCCTACGCGATGGACTGGCAGACTACCCAGCCTTCCGAGCGCGCCGCGGCATTATGGCGTGCGGCAGATTTGCTTGAAAACCATCATCTGGAGCTGATGGCGCTGGCTATCCGTGAAGCCGGTAAGTCATTACCGAATGCAATTGCCGAAGTGCGCGAAGCAGTCGACTTCCTGCGCTACTACGGTGCGCAGGTCAGCAGTTCAATCAACAGCATGGCACTGGGTCCGGTAGTCTGCATCAGTCCGTGGAATTTCCCGCTGGCGATTTTCATCGGCGAAGTCAGTGCAGCGTTGGCCGCCGGTAACGTCGTGCTGGCAAAACCGGCCGAACAGACACCGCTGATCGCTTATCGTGCAGTACAACTGCTGCATGAAGCGGGTATTCCGCGTGCAGCATTGCAATTCCTGCCGGGGCGCGGCGAAACGGTGGGCGCTACCTTGACTGCTGACGCCCGGGTGCGCGGCGCTATTTTCACCGGCTCCACCGAGGTGGCACAAATCATCAACCGCACGCTGGCCAAACGCGCAGTAGTGGAAAACTGCGATATTCCGCTGATTGCAGAAACTGGCGGCCAGAATGCTCTGATCGTTGATTCTTCAGCGCTGCCGGAACAAGTGGTGCTGGACGTGATGTCATCCGCCTTCGATAGCGCCGGCCAGCGTTGTTCAGCCTTGCGCGTGCTTTGCCTGCAAGCCGATATCGCCGACAAGACGATCACGATGCTGAAAGGCGCGATGCAGGAATTGCGCGTCGGTAATCCTGATCGCCTGGTAACCGACATCGGCCCGGTAATCGACTCCGAGGCGCAGCAAAACCTGTTGGCGCATATCGCGAAGATGAAAATCACGGCCAAGGATTTTTATCAATTGCCGTTACCTGGCGAGTGTGAAAATGGCACTTTTGTCGCGCCGACCGTGATTGAAATCAGCGCGCTTTCCGAACTGAAACGTGAAGTGTTCGGGCCTGTACTGCACGTATTGCGTTACAAGCGCGAAGACATGCCGAAATTGATCGATGCGATCAACGCATCCGGCTACGGCCTGACGCTGGGTGTGCATTCACGCATCGACGAAACCATCGATTACATCGCTAGCCGCGCCCATGTCGGCAATATTTATGTGAACCGCAATATCGTCGGTGCGGTGGTTGGCGTGCAGCCTTTCGGCGGCGAGGGAAAATCCGGCACCGGTCCGAAAGCCGGCGGCCCGCTGTACCTGAAGCGCTTGCAGCGCGATGCCAGCGTTTCGCTCGGCGCGCACACCATTCACGAAAAGAAAGCCGGCAATGCCGCTTTTGACGCTTTGCTGGCATGGGCCAAGACACACGGCCATGAACGGGTTGCATTGCTGGGCGAACAATATATCCACACCACACCGTTAGGCACCACGCTGGTGTTGCCAGGCCCGACCGGCGAACGCAATACGCTCAGTTTCGCAGCACGCGGTGCAGTGTTGTGCGCGGCCGACAGCGTCGATGCACTGCTGAACCAGTTGGCTGCAGTACTGGTTACCGGCAATACCGCCATCGTTGCCGCCAGCGCATCGAGCCTGGTTCCTGCCGGTCTGCCGAAGGCTGTGCGCAATCTTATCCGGATTGCCGATGACATCGTCAAAACGGATGACATCGCTATCGCACTGGTCGAAACTTCGCGGGCAGCATCCGTTTTGCCACAACTGGCAGCACGTGAAGGGGCACTGGTACCGATCGTTGAAATGACGAAAAACAGCAGTATCCCGACCTGGCGCCTGGTTGCCGAACGGGCACTGTGCATCAACACGACTGCGGCCGGTGGCAATGCAAGCCTGATGACACTGGAAGACTGATAGTCAGTTAAACAGTATTACGGGGACCTAGTTTGAACGCCGCTGGCAGCTTTCTGCCAGCGGCGTTTTTTTATCCTCACGGTTCTAGCGGCTATCTTGAGAGAAGATGACTGAAGCCGGTATTTCGTATTTATCGGCCATCTGAAATGCTGCGATCTCCTGATTATTGAAAATTAGCAGGCCGGTTATGCAAACCATTAAAAATAATATTAATAACAAAAATTAACACCATAACGCGTAATTTAAATTACAAAATAGATGTTATTCTGCTTCTTGAATAGATAAATAGCGTATTTACATTTGAATTTTCTTGATTGCGATTTGAGAAATCGCTTCCGGGGTTAGCGATTTTGCCCGGCTGAATGATTTACATCAGGCGAAATCCCTCATTTCCACTTCTACAAACTGAATACAGCGATCAGTCGGTTTCTCACTTTCAAATGGAAATATCAATTTTCCAGAAAATAAGAATGAAGAAAACCACGATTAAAAATGGGCGGCAAACAATCTTTGCATGTTCACAATAAACATAATGCGATCATTAAAATCTCACTAAAGACGATAATTGACGCTAAATAACGCCAAATTGTTCTTATCCTATACCAGATAAATGAGGTTTGCTGATTATTTGTCTATGGATTTACCGATATATGTTGGCGGGAATTGCAGTCGAGATCAGTCAGATATGGAGCGTGGCTCTTGCAAACTGTTTTCATAATCACATTGCTACTATTTAAGGCTGCGGTCGACGTGATAAATACGGCAGACCAAATCACTACCGAACAGTTTTCAAATCAACAACGGCAGCTGGGCGCTTGTCAGTTGCAATTACCGTTTCCAGCTCAATAAACAGAAATTACTCTTGCCAGTGACCGGAATGCCCCACCGATTACGTCAAATCCTGCCACCGGCAGCCTGTTCTCAGCAGAAGAAGGACTACTCAGGCCGCCATTTCATTGCCAGCAGGTACCTGTTCAGCCAATACCTGCCATGATTCAAGATTCAGATTTTCCTGAATCAGGCACCCCATTTTTTCCACTGAAACCGGGGGCGAAAAATAATATCCCTGCATTTCTTCACAGGCGCGGCCATGCAGGAAAAGCAGTTGTTCTTTTGTCTCGACGCCCTCGGCAATCACGCGCAAATTGAGGCTATGCGCCATCGAAATGACCGCTTTCGCGATAGTGGCATCGCTGGCATTGGTGGTCAGATCCGAAACAAACGAGCGATCTATCTTCAGGTAATCAATCGGGAAATGCTTGAGCGCGCTCAGCGATGAGTAACCGGTGCCAAAATCATCGATGGCCAGTTTGATTCCGATATCCTTGAGCTTGCGCATCATCTGTGCAGCGTTATCACTATCTTGCATCAGGGTGCTTTCGGTAATTTCGATCATCAGATACTTGGGATCAAGACAATATTTACCCAGCAACTGTCTGACTTGCCCAACAACATCACTACGGAAAAATTGAATCGGCGACACGTTGACGGCAATCGTATGACAATCTATCCCCAGATCCAGCCATTGCCGTATCTGCGAGCAAGCCGTTTCCAGCACCCAATAACCGATGGGCAGAATCAGGCGGCTTTCTTCTGCAATCGGGATGAACTCGACCGGTGACACCAGTCCCATTTCAGGATGCTGCCAGCGCAACAGGGCTTCTGCGCCCGTCACTTTGCCGCTTGCAATGTCAACTTTGGGTTGATAAACCAGGAATAACTCATTGCGCGTGATGGCCTGCCGCAAGCTGGCTTCCATTTGAAAGCGTGGCATTGCGCGCGCATTCATTTCATTGGCATAAAAACAGAATGATTCACGGCCGACTTCTTTGGCGCGATACATCGCAATACTGGCATTGCATAACAGGGTATCCACATCATTGCCATCATGCGGCGCGGCAGCGATACCGATGCTCACGGTCAGATTCAGTTCCTGCCCTGAAATCCGCATCGGTTGCCGCATTGCATGCTGTATGCGCCCGGTCAGAGAGACGATCGCTTGCTGGCTAAGGGCAATATTAGCGATCAGCACAAACTCATCGCTTTCCACGCGGGCTATCGTGTCGCAATCCTTGGCACTTGCCTTCAGCCGTAGCGCGACTTCCTGCAACACCTGATCCGCCACCAGTCGGCCCAGACCATCATTGATGATCTGAAAACAATCAATATCAAGCCACAATATGAACAGACTGGTATCAGCGCTGCTTGCCTGTGCCAGCGACAAGCGCAGACGGTCTGTCAGCAAATTCCGGTTAGGCAGGCCGGTGAGAAGATCATAATTGGCCTGCCGTTCTATCTGCCCTTGATATCGTCTGCTCTGTGTGACATCGCGGAACTCGACCACTGCATGTTCGATCCGGCCGGCTTCATCTGCAATCATTGCCACCGAGACATCGAACCAGCGCTTTTCACCTGCTTGATCCTTCAAACTCAGTGACAGGCTATCCTCGCGCTGCGCCATGATCAATTCATTCAGTTGGCTCCAGCCTGTCGCCTCGAATCCCAGATCCCCCAATACCGATAAGTCCTGCCCTTGCAAGCTACTCTGATGACCGCCCACCCGCTTTAACAGCGCAGCATTGACGCTCGTGATAAGGACGGGATTGGCGAGCTGTACTATCAGCATGCCATTACAGCTTGCTTCAATCGCACGGTTGCGCAAGCGCAACGCAATCTCGGCTTCTTCGCGCCGGCGACGGTGACGGTGAGACTGGATTGCAACGCTGGCCCCTTGCACCAGTCCCATCAGCAATTCAATTTCGTCCCCATCAAAAGCATTGACTTCGATTGCATATACATTAAGTACACCGATGACGGTATCGTCGTGACACAAGGGAAGTGCAATCTTGGACTTGAAACCGCGCTGCAGCGCAGCCTCCCGCCATAGCACCAGACGCGGATCGTTTTCAAAATCATTGGCGACCACCGGATGACGCATGCGCAACGCCTCACCGATACTTGAGTCATCCCGAATCCCGTCCTCCAATGGGGCCTTGATGCATTCGAGGTAACCCTGATGCTCGCCCGCCAAACCAAGCAGAGCGATGCTGCCATCGCTCTTCAGGATGCCGGCCCAGGCCATGCGATAGCCGGCTTTCACCATCACATCACAAATGCCCTGCAACAATCTTTCCTCGTCGCCGGTCTTGAAAATCACTTTTTCACAATCATGGATTGCGCGTAAAGCGCGCTCCCTGTGCCACAAGGATTCCGCCATGTCGTGCTGCTGCGTGACATCGCTGCCGACGCCATCGATGCGACCAGTTCCGGGCTGATCGCCTTGGGTAAAGTACAAATCGTAATGCAGCCAGCGCTGCCCACCATCGGGCCGGACAATCCGATACTCCACTGTTCTGCCGCCATCTTCCGGAATGCTGTGAATAGCGGCAACCACCCGCTCCCGGTCTTCCGGATGTATCATTTCCAGCCACAGCGATGGGCTATCGTAAAAATCCTGAGCCGGCCGGCCGTACACTTTTTCTGCTGCTGGGCTGACATATTTCAGCTGTCCATCCGGAAAATCAATTGTGCACAATACCGCTTCGATGGCGGCGGTAATTTTCTTTAACTGCGCTTCCTTGGAATGCAAGGAGTATTCCATTTCACGTGCATAGGCATCGGCTGCCCGGCGCGATTGCTCCAGTGCACGCATGAAGAAAAATACCATCAGGCTAAGCAGAACCGTGGCCAGGGCAGCCAGCGGCGGCAGCCAGTACTGCGAATGCTTGAGAAGGTTCGGCAGCACCCTGACATTCAATTGCCACTGACTGGCGGCAAAGATGATTTGCTGCTGGCGCTGCAGTGATCGTTCCAACACGCTGTCATGCCGTTGCGCAGTATTGCCCTGTTGTGCGCTATCAAAAATCAGATTTGATACCGCATTTTTTCCTGTTTGCTGCTGGCTGTCCAGATCAACAATTTCAATTTCCAGATCACCAAGCAGGCTGGGGCCGAATACCTTGCGCAACATTTCATCGACACGGATGGCAAGAAACACCACGCCGATAAATTTCTCACGCCGCTGTGCCTGCGTCTCGGGTATCAGGCCACCACGATACAAGGGCATGAAAAAGACAACCCCTTCGATATTGCCCGGATCCACAAACAAACGAACCCGGCCGCTGGTGGTCCATTCTCCGCTATCGCGTGCTCGGGCGATGGCGCTGCGTCGCTTCGGATCCAGATTGTGGTCGGACCAGGCGCCGCGGTGGTTTCTCGCTATCGGCTCGATATACTGCACAAACAGGGATTGCCCTGCTTCTTGCTTGACGGCAGGGAAGAGCGGTGGCGGGTAGCCCAGACTGTTCTTGGCCCATTCATGCTGCAGGAGCATTTTGACGTCATGCTGCACTTCAGGGGCTATCTGTTGCGCAAAACCCATCGCCTGCACGCCGGGCAAACGGCTATCGAGATTGAGGGATAAGGCGATGCGCTGAAAAGCAAGGCGCGAGAGTGCCGGATCACTGTCAAACTGGGCTTTAAGTCCTCGCATTACTTCTGCATAAGCATTCATCTGCCGTTCAAGACTGAACTTCGCTTCGTTCGCCCGGATATCGATTTGGGACGCAAACTCCCTCACCACCATGGCTTTTCCTTGCCAATAAACGAGGCCGGCAGCCAGGAAACCTATCGACAGGAAGAAACTGGCAAGCCACCTGATGTTTGTTTTATTTGCCTTGCCCATTGGTTTGTTTCGGATCATTTTTAAAAAGATCGGATCTGTTTTTTTTTCTTAAAAAACGGCTCTTATACAAATATTTTTATTGCATGATTATTTTGATGATCAATCGACAATGCCTTATTGTAAAAAATTATCAATTTTCTGATGGGAAGCTGTTACGGCGCTGCTTCATGGCATTTAACGGGGGCAGAACGCCTTATGGCGGGTTTTAAAGTATATCGGCTGCCCTAGGCTGGCAGACCGCTCATCTTAAGCCTGGCGCTAGCGCAGCAGCACGCCATCGAGCCTGGCTATCTGCGCTGAAGGAAAGTTGATTTTCGATTTTCCCCCGGTCATTAATCAGCAACCATTGAAAACAACTTGCAGTCGCTAGAATGATATTTCCAAAAGGAAATATCATTGCATGTTTTTTGGGCATTGCCATCAAAAATTGTTTGCCTGTTTGAAAAAATTGTTTCACATCAATATTTTCACAAGAAATGAGCCTGCAGAAGAGCCGTGTTCAATTCAAATTGAAACTTCGCTGGCCCGGGGTCGGGCAGAATATCTCAGCACCGCATATATCCGTGCATGCCTGACTCCAAGGTTCGGGCACAATCGATTCAGATTAAAACCATGCAAAGTCATTTAACGAGGCCAAAGCATGCTCGTTGAATAATATTGAACGCGTAATGACTTGCGACCCGGTCGATGAATCGTTTGAAATCGATAGATGCATCGGCATCTGCCTTGTCCGATATGGTGCGTATCACCGCAAACGGTATGCCGAATTCGAAGCACACTTGCGCTACCGCAGCCCCTTCCATTTCTACCGCCAGCAACGCAGGCAAAGCACTCTTCAAACCGGCAATTTTTTGACTGCAGGTGATGAATTCATCGCCGCTTGCGATCAGGCCATGCAGTACACGCGGTGAGTTCAAATTAAAAGCCTGCTGATCAGCAGGTTTTATGACCCGCGGATAATCAAGTTTGATGAAATTTTCAGCAGCCTGGGTCAGCACCTCATTCAAAAAACTATCTGCATCAAACTTGTGCAGGCCCGTCAGCGGCACTTCAAAACGCGGCACCAGCGGCGATGCATCCATATCATGCTGAACCAAATCGTGGGCGATGACGATATCGCCGACATTGACATGCTGGGCCGCGCTTCCGGCAACACCGGTAAAAATGATATGCGTGACATCAAAACGTTCTATCAAGGTAGTCACAGTCGCAGCAGCAGCTACTTTACCTATGCGTGACAGCACGCATACACAGTCAATTTCCCATAATTTACCAGTCACGTAATCGCGCATTCCTCGGTTGACTGTGGTTGCCGGTTCCATGCTGTGAATTAAACCAGCTTGTTCTTCAAGCAATGCACTGATGATGCCTAATCGTATTTTTTTAGTTGTCATTACATTAATTAAATTTTGGAAATGGACGGGTTTTCTATTTTTTGTATCTTAATAACTTGTTTATATATATGAATAGTAATAGTGGTTAACACTTGCCATATTCTGTGGATAACCTCAAAAAAACATTACAAATCAGTGCCTTGGCTTGTTTATAAGGCGGGAATAATGGCGGTATGTATACAGGACAGATTCTGTATAAAAAAAATCCTTGAATAATTTTAATGCTTATCCACAAAGTGAAGCTGTGGATATCCCTATAGTTATCCACAAGCGTGCGCAGACTAAAAAAATTTCCAAAAATATGGTGCTTATCGAAGCAAGAAGCATTGAATAGTATTCAGAATGCAACATAAAGTGGATTGCCTATTTTCAGAAATTGTTTTTTGCATAAGACAGCCAGAAAACGCATTTTGAAAATTTAATTTTCTCTGGTTCCATTTTTTATGTTGAATTTTGAAAGCGGTCTTTTCAGGCACTTTGTGTTTCTTAATTATTTGTTTATATATTCATATAGTAATAGTTGTTAACTGCAGCTGTTTTCTGTGGATAAGTCTGTATTTTCTAATAAAAACAATGGCTTATTGATTTCATAAATGATGAATAAGCACGGTATGCATGCAGGACAGATTTTGGACAAAAAAATGACACTGGGATATGTCTTTTGTTATGCACAAATAAGTGTACGGATATGCACAGCCTTATCCACACGCAAAATTTTCCTCAATGCATGTAAATACACTTAAAAATTTTAATTTTCACAGGGGTATATGCTGAAAATAAGCAGTCCCCGCATATAAATAGGCGGGATGTAAATATACATAGGGGGGTATATTTACGGGTGTACATGCCTTATTTGCAAGCTGCATTTTCTATGAGCAATGCATGTACAAATTCATGCTGCTTTGATGAATCATTTTTTTGAATGTGTGCGTTTTGAATTTTCAAGCAAAATCAAACGTCAATATCATCGGCAATGTAAGTTATACAGAAACGCAGGCAGCAACTTACTTATCAACAGGAGTGCGGATGGAATCAGCTGGTCAATATGATTACATCGTCATCGGTGCAGGCAGTGCAGGTTGTGTACTGGCAAATCGGCTGACGCAGAATAGCCAGATCAGGGTATTGCTGTTGGAGGCCGGTGGAAAAGACGACTACCTGTGGATCCACATACCGGTTGGCTATCTGTATTGCATCGATAACCCGCGCACTGACTGGCGTTTCCGTACCGAAGCCGAACCCGGCCTGAATGGACGCAGTCTGATCTATCCGCGCGGCAAAGTGCTGGGCGGCTCTTCGTCGATCAACGGCATGATTTACATGCGCGGCCAGGCGCGCGATTACGAGCAGTGGGCCGAGCTGACTGGCGATGACTCCTGGCGTTGGGACCAGGTGCTGCCCTGGTTCAGGAAGAGTGAAGATCATTATCTGGGGGCGACTCTGCATCATGGCGCCGGCGGCGAATGGCGGGTCGAGAAACAGCGCCTGTCATGGGAAATCCTGGATGCATTCCGTGCTGCGGCAGCGCAAGTGGGGATACCTGAAATAGATGATTTCAATCTTGGTGACAATGAGGGATGTGCTTATTTCGATGTCAATCAGAAACGCGGCATCCGCTGCAGCAGTGCCAGGGCCTTCCTGAAACCGGCCGCCGCAAGGCCTAACCTGACCATCATGACAGGGTGCCAGGTACAGCGTTTGCGTTTGCAAAGCACGCAGAACGGTATCGAGTGTGCGGGAGTCGATTTTATTGGCGACGGCAAGCAGTGGTTTGCCGAGGCCATACATGAAACCATTTCAGCGGCTGGCGCAGTAGGCAGCCCGCACATTTTGCAGCTGTCAGGAATCGGACCGGCAGCATTATTGCAGCAGCATCAGATTCCTGTGCTGCAGGATACGCCGGGAGTAGGGGAGAACCTGCAGGATCATTTGCAAATCCGCTCAGCGTTTCGGATCCAGGGCGCGCCGACACTCAATACAATGGCCAACAGTATTTTCGGAAAAATGAAAATCGGCCTCGAATATGCATTATTTCAGAGTGGCCCGATGTCGATGGCGCCATCGCAACTGGGCGCATTCACCCGATCGGATGCAGGGCAAGCCAGCGCCAATCTTGAATACCATGTGCAGCCTTTGTCGCTGGAAAAATTCGGCGAGCCGCTGCACCCGTTCCCGGCATTTACCGCCAGCGTATGCAATTTAAGGCCGACCGCGCGCGGACATATTCGTATCGCGTCAGGTGATCCTTTGTCCGCCCCGAAGATTACGCCGAATTATCTGAGCACCGCCGAGGATCGCAAGGTTGCGATTGATTCCCTGTTGCTGACGCGACGGATTGTGGCGGCACCGGCATTGCGTAAATATCAGCCAGAAGAAATGAAACCAGGCGCGCAATTCCGTACTGAAGAAGAACTGCTCAGGGCTGCCGGCGATATTGGAACCACGATTTTTCATCCGGTCGGCACTTGCAAGATGGGCCGCGAGGATGATCCTTTATCGGTCGTGAACAGCCAATTGCAGGTGAAAGGTGTGAGCGGACTGCGCGTCGTGGATGCTTCGGTGATGCCGACTATCACTTCAGGCAATACCAATTCGCCAACCATCATGATCGCGGAAAAAGCGGCGCAAATGATTTTAGCCGCACGCGGCTGATGCAGAGGTTTCATTAGGATGAGCAATGCAAGAGATTGAGGATTGCTGGATATTGAGAGTTGATGATAATTTGTTTCACGTGAAACATTGTTTATATGGGCAAGCGAAGTGCATTCACTTGACAGTAAAGCAGTGGTTTTTGAATATTTCGAATGTTTCACGTGAAACATTTCCGGCGGCAAGTTTTTGATAATGCCATTTAGTAATGGGTGAAAAGCCGTGGAATTGAAAAAGACCTTATAATCTCGCCTCTGATCACCGTCTCACCGAGGCGAAATATGTATTATCCAATTGAATTTGATGTCATCGTTGTAGGTGGCGGCCACGCCGGCACCGAGGCCGCTCTGGCCTCTGCACGCATGGGGCAGAAGACGTTGCTCCTTAGTCATAACATTGAGACCTTGGGTCAAATGTCCTGCAATCCGTCGATAGGCGGGATTGGCAAGGGTCATCTGGTCAAGGAAGTCGATGCGATGGGTGGCGCGATGGCGATCGCGACCGATGAGGCGGGCATCCAGTTTCGTATCCTGAACTCATCAAAAGGCCCAGCAGTGCGGGCAACCCGCGCTCAGGCTGATCGCATACTCTACAAGCAAGCAATACGTTCCCGCTTGGAAAATCAACCCAATCTGTGGCTGTTTCAGCAGGCGGTCGATGATTTGATGGTGGAGGGCGACCGCGTGGTCGGCGCGGTCACGCAAGTCGGTATCCGTTTTCGTAGCCGTACAGTTGTGCTTACTGCAGGAACTTTTCTCGACGGTAAAATCCACGTTGGCTTGAATAATTATTCGGCCGGACGCGCCGGAGATCCACCGGCTATCTCTTTATCGTCACGGCTGAAAGAATTGAAGCTGCCGCAAGGGCGCCTGAAAACAGGCACGCCGCCGCGCATTGACGGACGCACCATTGACTTTTCCGTGATGCAGGAGCAGCCCGGAGATCTGGATCCAATTCCGGTATTCTCCACGATGGGTTCGGTCGCCATGCATCCAAAGCAATTACCCTGCTGGATTACGCATACCAATGAACAGACCCACGACATCATCCGCCGCGGTCTGGATCGCAGCCCGATGTACACCGGCGTCATCGAGGGCGTCGGGCCGCGTTATTGCCCATCGATCGAAGACAAGATACATCGCTTTGCCGATAAGCAGTCGCACCAGATTTTTCTGGAACCGGAAGGTCTGACGACCAACGAGTACTACCCGAACGGCATATCGACCAGTTTGCCATTCGATGTGCAGCTGGCATTGGTGCAGTCGATGCGGGGCATGGAGAATGCGCATATCCTGCGTCCCGGTTATGCGATCGAATATGACTATTTCGATCCGCGCGGATTGAAGGCTTCGCTTGAAACCAAGGTGATTCAAGGTCTGTTCTTTGCAGGACAAATCAATGGCACCACCGGCTATGAAGAGGCTGCCGCGCAAGGCATGCTGGCCGGACTGAATGCCGCATTGCAGACACAGCAGCGCGATGCCTGGACCCCGCGTCGAAATGAGGCCTATCTTGGCGTGCTGGTGGATGATCTGATCACCAAGGGCGTGCAGGAACCGTATCGGATGTTTACCAGCCGCGCCGAATATCGTTTGAGCTTGCGTGAAGATAATGCTGATTTGCGCCTGACCGAAATTGGCCGGCAGCTTGGATGCGTCAGCGATGCCCAATGGGAACATTTCGAGAGGAAGCGCGAATCAATTGCATGTGAACTGCAACGCTTGAAATCGACCTGGGTCAGTCCGCGTATTCTGGCAGTTGCTGAAGCGGAGCGCATTCTTGGAAAAGCGATCGAGCGTGAATATGCGCTGGCCGATTTGCTGCGCCGCCCCGATGTAAGCTACGACACCTTGATGACCCTGACCGGTATCGATGGACAGGATCTGGGTGGGCCTGGCGTTGCGGATGCGGCTATCCGTGAACAGGTTGAAATCCAGATCAAGTATGCCGGATACATTGATCGCCAGGCGAAAGAAGTTGAGCGCCATGAACATTACGATAGCCTGAAACTGCCATCCAACTTCGATTATCTGGAAGTCAGCGGCCTGTCGATTGAAGTCAAGCAGAAGCTCATGCATCAACGTCCTGAAACATTGGGACAAGCTTCGCGCATCTCCGGCATAACGCCGGCGGCAATGTCCTTGCTGCTGGTGCACCTGAAAAAACGTGGTTTCATACAATTTTCCAGTACAGCTCCAGATGTACAGCAGGAAGTTTAAAGGATTATATGCGCGGATTTGATCGTATCAAGCTGATGCGCACCGTAACGGATGGTGCAACAGCATTGGGGCTGAAATGTAGTGAAAGCCAGATCGGCTTATTGATTGACTATCTGGCATTGTTGTCAAAATGGAATGCCGTGTACAACCTGACCGCCGTGCGCGATCCGGAGCAGATGGTGACCCAGCATCTGCTGGATTCCATGAGTGCAGTACCGGCGTTCGCCACAGCGAAAAATGTGCTGGATGTGGGCGCCGGTGGTGGCTTGCCGGGTTTGGTGCTGGCGATCCTGCGGCCGGACATGCAGGTATCGTTGATTGATACTGTGCATAAGAAAACAGCTTTCCTGACACAGGTAAAGGCAGAACTTGGCCTGGCCAATGTTACTGTCCATACGGCACGCGTTGAACAATTGCAGCTTGAAAAAAAGTTCGATGTAATTACTTCGCGCGCCTTTGCCGAACTGGCCGATTTCGTTAACTGGTCAGCGTCATTTGCTGGCGCAGGGTGGACAGTTCATCGCGATGAAAGGTGTCAACCCGCAACAGGAGATCGCATGCTTGCCAGACGGTTGGACTGTCAAGGAAGTACGTGCATTGCTTGTACCAGGTATGCAGGCAGAGCGACACCTGATTTTTATTGAGCGTACAGCAAGTTGACATTCATTACTGCCGCTCAGACAGCATGTACAAGCAGAGGCCTGAAACTTCCGCTCTGGCCAGCAACATCACATTGACGATTAAATAAAGCGACCACATGGCCAAAATTTTCTGCGTTGCAAATCAAAAGGGTGGCGTCGGTAAAACGACCACGACGGTCAATCTCTCCGCAGGTCTGGCGAAGCTCGGCCAGCGCGTGTTGCTGGTTGATCTGGATCCGCAGGGTAATGCGACGATGGGCGCCGGCATCAATAAGGCGACACTCAAGAGTTCTATTTATGAAGTGTTGCTCGGCATGAGCGATGTGCAAAACGCACGCGTGAGCTCCGAGACTGGCAAGTTCGATGTGCTGCCCGCCAATCGCGAGCTGGCCGGGGCAGAAGTGGAAATGGTCGAACTTGAGCATAGGGAAAAACGCCTGAAAGATGCGCTTGTCCTAATCAAGGATGAGTATGACTTCATCCTGATCGATTGCCCGCCAGCTTTGTCGATGCTGACCTTGAATGGTTTGTGCGCAGCGCATGGCGTCATCATTCCAATGCAATGTGAATACTATGCGCTGGAAGGCCTGTCGGATTTGGTCAATACAATTAAAAAAGTACACGGCAACCTCAATCCTGATCTCAGCATCATTGGCTTGTTGCGCGTGATGTTCGATCCGCGCATGACCCTGTCGCAACAGGTGTCGGCACAGTTGGAGCAGCATTTCGGCGACAAGGTGTTCAGGAGCATCATTCCGCGCAATGTCCGTTTGGCCGAGGCGCCTTCATATGGGATGCCCGGTGTGAGCTTCGACCCTTCCTCCAAAGGTGCACAGGCATACATAGCCTTTGGCGCTGAACTGGTTGAGCGAATCAAATCAATTTAAAGAACATCATGGCGACAAAAAAGCAAAAAGGCTTAGGCCGCGGACTGGATGCATTGCTGGGTGGCTCAGAGGCAGAGCCAGGTACCGACAGCAGCGCTTCAGGTACATCTTCGACATTGTTGATAACGCAGTTGCAGGCAGGAAAATATCAACCGCGCACGCGCATGGATGAAGGAGCGCTGAACGAGTTGGCTTCATCCATCAAGGCGCAGGGCTTGATGCAGCCTATCTTGGTGCGGTCGATCGGAAGAGAAAATGGTACCGAGAAATACGAAATCATCGCCGGTGAGCGACGCTTTCGAGCCGTTCAAATTGCCGGGCTGGATACCATCCCTGTGCTGATCAGGGATGTCGATGATCAGGCCGCAGCGGCGATGGCGCTGATCGAGAATATTCAGCGCGAGGATCTCAATCCGCTGGAAGAGGCGCAGGGCATCCATCGACTGATCACCGAATTTGATTTCACTCACGAACAGGCAGCAGGTGCCGTCGGGCGTTCGCGGAGTGCCGTGTCCAATTTGTTGCGCCTGATGAATCTTGCCAAGCCGGCACAAACCATGCTGATGGCGGGTGATATCGATATGGGGCATGCGCGTGCCTTGCTGGCGGTTGATGCCGCGAGCCAGATCACGTTGGCGAACTTGATTGTCGCCAAACGCATGTCAGTACGTGAAGCAGAAAAACTCGTTACACGTACTATCGTGGTGCAATCGGAAGCCAATAAGCCAGCGGAAAAAAATAACGGAAAATCACGAGACATCACGCGTCTTGAAGAGGAGTTGTCAGATATGCTTGCAACGCAAGTCACTATCAAGACCGGTGCTAAAAATCATGGCCAGTTGATTATCGATTTTAATGACCTGGATGCTCTCGACGGTATTATTGCTCGCTTGCAAAAATAAATTAAAAGTATGAGTTGATGTAAATCAATTTGAATCAATCATAGCCATGATTGAAAAGTAAATAATTTATTGATCAATATCGTGGCTAATATGCAACAACAATTGATATCAAAATCGTCATGGCAGCGAATGGATTTTGATATTAAAAATACCGAAGTGTGCACTTACATAGTGCCATATTCAATCCTTACTTCAAATAAATTAATTTTAAGATTTAAGGTGGCAAAATAAGAAGTTTATTGCCATGGCAAAAATGATTCTGATGCCATCTTGAAGTTTGCGAATTCGGTATTATTTAGTGATGTTGCAACGCATCATAGTTTGACGTAGCTACGTACTACCACTTATAATTCCGTGGCTTTGAAGTATCTGGTGCTTAAATTCGTATTTGCACCATATTGGTTCATTGTCAGAAATATGCGGTTATTACCGCATTTGTTGTCAGGGCAGAGGTGAAAATGGCGCAAATTGTCCTAATGCAATTAGCTGTGACAATACTGGTCACATTGATTGCAGCGCTAATCGGTGGCGTATCTGCTGCAATTTCCGCACTGTTCGGCGGACTGTGCTGCGCCGTTCCAAATGCCCTGTTTGCAGTGCGCCTGTTCATGGCAGCACGCAGGCCCGGCGGAACCGATCCGATCGCATTTTTCATCGGAGAGTTTGTCAAGATTGCTTCTACGATTGCGCTCATCGGCGTGGTCGTCTGGATGTACCGCGATGTGAACTGGCTGGCGTTTATTGTCAGCTTCATCGCTGTGCTTAAAAGTTACTTTATCTTACTATTTAGACAACGACCATGACCGTAGCAGAACACGCAGGCAACGCACCTACCGCGTCAGAGTATATCGTCCACCATCTGACGCATTTCTCAACTCACCACCAAGACAAAATTGTCGATTTTTCGATCATAAACATGGATACCATATTTTGGTCCCTGTTTGCTGGTGTGATCGGTTCTTTCTTCATGTTTATGGCGGCACGCAAAGCCACCCCAGGTGTCCCTGGTCGTTTCCAGGCCTTTGTGGAGATGGTAGTCGAGATGGTCGAAGATCAATCCAAAGGCATCGTGCATGGCAATCGCACATTCATTGCACCTCTGGCGTTGACCGTGTTTGTCTGGGTCGCACTGATGAACTCCCTGGATTTTCTTCCAGTTGACATGATTTCCAGCTTATTTAAGTTGATCGGTCTTGATGGTGTAGTGCCCTACCAGCGCATAGTGCCAACAGCAGATTTGAACGGTACCCTGGGTATTGCGCTCGGCGTGTTCGCCTTGATGATTTTCTACAATGTGAAAATCAAGGGCCTGGGTGGCTTCATTCATGAGTTATTCTCTGCGCCATTCGGTATTTATATGGCGCCGTTCAACCTATTGCTTAACTTGATTGAATTTGCCGCCAAGACCGTGTCACTCGGTATGCGACTATTCGGCAACATGTATGCCGGCGAATTGCTGTTCTTGTTGATTGCACTGCTGGGTTCGATGGCAACCGCTTTCGGCTTCATTGGCCATGTGGTAGCAGGTTCAATCTGGGCTATCTTCCATATTCTGATTGTATTCTTGCAGGCATTTATCTTCATGATGCTCACGTTGGTGTATATCGGCCAGGCGCATGAAGGGCACTGATTGTTGTAAAGATTGTGTAGTAGCAGGTTTGTTTTTTTGATTTGAAATTTTCGTATTAACTTTAACTTTGAAGGAATTGTCATGACTGACGTCGCTTTCGTTGCACTGGCTTGCGGTTTGATCATTGGTTTGGGTGCTATCGGCGCCTGTATCGGTATTGCTATCATGGGTGGTAAGTATCTGGAAGCATCTGCTCGCCAACCTGAATTGATGAATACTCTGCAAACTAAAATGTTCCTGCTGGCTGGTCTGATCGATGCTGCGTTCCTGATCGGTGTTGGTATCGCGATGTTGTTCGCATTTGCAAATCCGTTCGTTAAGTAATCGACGTCCTTTTCCTGCCGACAGCATGATGCTGTCGGAAAGAATTATTTAGATAAGGGATTAACCGTGAACATTAATGCAACATTGTTTGCTCAGTTCGTGGTTTTCTTCATCTTGGCGTTCTTCACGATGAAATTCGTGTGGCCGCCATTGATTAACGCGCTCGACGAGCGCGCGAAGAAAATCGCTGACGGCTTGGCAGCTGCCGAGCGCGGTAAGGCTGAGATGCAAGCGGCAGAAAAACATGTGCAATCAGAACTCGCTTCTGCACGTGATGAAGGCCAAAAACGTATCTCAGACGCAGAAAAACGCGCTCAACTGATCATCGAAGACGCCAAAAAGACTGCTTCAGACGAAGCTGCACGCATAGTTGCTGCAGCCAAGGCAGACGCAGATCAGCAGGTTACAAAAGCGCGTGAAGAATTGCGCGGCCAGGTTGCAACACTTGCAATTCAAGGTGCCGAGCAGATCCTCAAGCGTGAGGTCAATGTATCAGCGCATGCTGACTTGTTGAACCAATTGAAAACTGAGCTGTAATCATGGCTGAAATCGCAACGATCGCTCGTCCTTATGCTGTAGCGCTGTTCCGCGTGGCTAAAGCAGGTAATTTGTCCGCCTGGTCGGAACTCGTTTCCGAGATGGCTCAAGTTGCGGCACTCCCCGTTGTTGAGGCGCTCGCACACAACCCGAATGTTTCAGCAAAAATAATCGCTGAGACGTTCTTGTCCGTGCTTAAGTCTCCAGTCAATGACGAAGCCAAAAATTTCGTCGGCACCTTGACTGAGAACGGTCGCCTGACCGTGTTGCCTGAAATTAGTGCACAGTTCCACGATCTGAAGAATGCCAACGAAGGTTCGGCAGACGTGGAAATTGTCAGTGCATTTGAATTGACGGCGGCACAGGTCCAGGAATTGACCTCGACTCTGGAAAAAAAGTTCGGCCGCAAGTTGCACCCGATGGTCTCGGTGGATTCATCGTTGATCGGTGGCGTGCGCGTGATGGTCGGAGATGAAGTGCTTGACACCTCGGTGCGCGCAAAACTGCAGCAGATGCACGTCGCCTTGACCGCCTAACAGCGGCTTGAGCCTGAGAGTAAGCAGAAAGAACATAATTAGGAGTTAGTATGCAACTCAACCCGTCTGAAATCAGCGAACTGATCAAGAGCCGGATTCAAGGGCTCGGCGACAGCGCTGAGATTCGCAACCAAGGTACGGTTATTTCCGTTACCGATGGTATCTGCCGCATTCACGGTCTGTCCGACGCAATGCAAGGTGAGATGCTGGAATTTCCCGGCAACACATTCGGCCTCGCGCTGAACCTCGAACGTGACTCAGTCGGCTCTGTGATTCTGGGTGACTATGAACACATTTCCGAAGGCGACATCGTCAAATGCACGGGTCGTATTCTGGAAGTGCCTATCGGTCCAGAACTGCGCGGCCGTGTAGTTAATGCGCTGGGTCAGCCGATTGATGGCAAAGGTCCGATCAACGCCAAGCTTACCGCTCCGATCGAAAAGATCGCACCAGGCGTTATTGCGCGTCAATCCGTTTCACAGCCTATGCAAACAGGTCTGAAGTCGATTGATTCGATGGTGCCTATCGGCCGTGGTCAGCGTGAATTGATCATTGGCGATCGTCAAACCGGTAAAACGGCTGTTGCGATTGACGCCATCATCAATCAAAAAGGTCAGAATGTTACCTGTATCTATGTTGCGATTGGCCAGAAGGCCTCTTCCATCAAGAACATCGTACGTTCCCTTGAAGCGCATGGCGCGATGGAATACACCATCGTGGTTGCTGCTTCTGCCTCCGAATCAGCCGCGATGCAATATGTATCGGCTTATTCCGGTTGCGCAATGGGTGAGTATTTCCGTGATCGCGGTGAAGATGCACTGATCGTTTATGATGATCTGTCCAAACAAGCGGTAGCTTACCGTCAGGTATCGTTGCTGTTGCGTCGTCCACCAGGCCGTGAAGCTTACCCTGGCGATGTGTTCTATCTCCACTCCCGTCTGCTGGAGCGCGCAGCACGCGTGAATCCAGACTACGTAGAGAAGTTCACTGACGGTGCTGTTAAAGGAAAAACCGGTTCATTGACAGCCTTGCCGATCATTGAAACTCAGGCTGGCGACGTGTCCGCATTCGTTCCAACCAACGTGATTTCGATTACCGACGGTCAGATCTTCTTGGAAACGTCCTTGTTCAATGCCGGTATCCGTCCTGCGATTAACGCCGGTATTTCGGTGTCCCGCGTTGGTGGCGCAGCACAGACCAAAGTCATCAAGAACTTGTCCGGTGGTATTCGTACCGACTTGGCACAGTATCGTGAATTGGCTGCATTTGCACAGTTTGCGTCCGATCTGGATGAAACAACCCGCAAGCAGTTGGATCGTGGTGCGCGCGTGACCGAGTTGCTGAAACAGGCACAGTATTCACCGCTGCCAATTTCATTGATGGCCGTGACTCTGTTCGCTGTCAACAAAGGCTTCTTGGACAATGTTGAAGTGAAGAAAGTGTTGCCGTTCGAAGCGGGCCTGCATAACTTCATGAAAACTAGCCACGCACCGTTACTGGCAAAGATTGAAGAAACCAAACAACTCGACAAAGATGGCGAAGCTGCCCTGTCTGCCGCAGTTGCTGATTTCAAAAAATCCGGCGCGTATTGATTTAACTGGAGCTGAAGGAGTAAACACTCATGGCTGCAGGCAAAGAGATACGTGGCAAGATCAAGAGCGTAGAAAATACGAAGAAGATCACCAAGGCGATGGAAATGGTCGCCGCATCCAAAATGCGCAAGGCGCAAGACCGGATGCGGGCCGCCCGTCCCTACAGTGACAAGATTCGTAATATCGCAGCTAACTTGTCACAAGCAAATCCGGAGTACACACATCCGTTTCTGGTAAAGCAGGATAACGCAAAAGCGGTTGGTTTTATCGTTGTCACGACTGACAAAGGTTTGTGTGGCGGTTTGAACACCAACGTATTGCGTGCTGTTACCAGCAAAATCAAGGAGCTGGATGCAAAAGGCTACAAGATCGAAGCGACGGCAATCGGCAACAAGGGATTTGGTTTCCTGAACCGTATTGGCACCAAGGTTGTATCGCATGCGATTCAACTCGGCGATACTGCCCATCTGGACAAGTTGATCGGTCCGGTAAAAGTGCTGCTTGATGCCTATCAAGACGGCAAACTGGACGCGGTATACCTGTGTTACACCAAGTTCATCAACACGATGAAGCAAGAGCCGACAATTGAGCAGCTATTGCCATTGGCGACTGAAAAGCTCGAAGGCGACAAAGGTGCCCATGCGTGGGATTACATCTACGAGCCGGAAGCAAAAGTCGTGATTGATGAGTTGCTGGTGCGTTATGTGGAAGCACTGATTTACCAATCAGTTGCAGAGAACATCGCATCCGAGCAGTCGGCACGCATGGTGGCGATGAAGTCGGCCAGTGACAATGCAGGTAATGTGATCGGCGAACTGAAACTAGTCTATAACAAGACTCGTCAGGCAGCGATTACCAAAGAACTCTCCGAGATCGTCGCCGGTGCGGCTGCGGTTTAATAGCGCGAAAGCGTGAAACGAATTTAACTATTTGAAGGAACGAAAATGGCTGATGGCAAAATCGTTCAGTGTATCGGCGCCGTGGTAGACGTAGAGTTTCCACGCAACGCGATGCCAAAGATTTATGACGCTCTGATCATGGAAGGCACCGCACTGACGCTGGAAGTTCAGCAACAGCTGGGCGACGGTATCGTACGTACCATTGCTCTGGGTACTTCCGATGGTCTGCGTCGTGGCATGATGGTGCAAAACACTGGCAAGGCAATCACGGTGCCGATCGGTAAGGCAACATTGGGCCGCATCATGGACGTGCTGGGTAATCCGATCGATGAATGCGGTCCGGTTAGTCGTGAATTTAGCGCACCAATTCACCGTAAGGCACCTGCTTACGACGAATTGTCTCCATCGCAGGATTTGCTCGAAACAGGTATCAAGGTGATTGACCTGGTTTGCCCGTTTGCAAAAGGCGGTAAAGTCGGTTTGTTCGGTGGTGCCGGTGTCGGCAAGACCGTCAACATGATGGAACTGATCAACAACATCGCAAAAGCGCATAGCGGTTTGTCCGTGTTCGCCGGTGTGGGTGAGCGTACTCGTGAGGGTAATGACTTCTACCACGAGATGGCCGATGCCAAGGTGGTTGATCTGGAAAATCCGGAACAATCCAAAGTGGCAATGGTGTATGGTCAGATGAATGAACCGCCAGGCAACCGTCTGCGCGTGGCATTGACTGGCTTGACGATTGCCGAAGGCTTCCGTGACGAAGGTAAAGACGTGTTGTTCTTCGTCGATAACATCTACCGTTACACTCTGGCCGGTACTGAAGTATCCGCGCTGCTGGGCCGTATGCCATCCGCCGTGGGTTATCAGCCTACACTGGCAGAAGAAATGGGCCGTCTGCAAGAGCGTATTACATCAACCAAAACTGGCTCGATCACATCGATCCAGGCGGTTTATGTTCCTGCCGATGATTTGACCGATCCTTCTCCTGCAACCACGTTTGCTCACTTGGATTCGACCGTCGTGTTGTCACGTGACATCGCTTCCCTGGGTATCTATCCGGCAGTTGATCCACTGGATTCGACATCACGTCAGTTGGACCCGCAAGTAGTTGGCGTCGAGCACTACGAAACAGCCCGTGCAGTACAGGGTATCTTGCAGCGTTACAAAGAATTGCGCGACATTATCGCGATTCTGGGTATGGACGAATTGGCACCGGAAGACAAGCAACTGGTGGCACGCGCCCGTAAGATGCAGCGTTTCCTGTCCCAGCCGTTCCACGTTGCTGAAGTGTTTACCGGTTCTCCAGGTAAGTACGTTTCGCTCAAAGATACAATCAAGGGTTTCAAGATGATTGCATCCGGCGAACTCGACCACCTGCCGGAACAAGCGTTCTACATGGTAGGTACAATCGAAGAAGCGATCGAAAAAGCGAAGAAAATGGCTGCTTAATTTTGGCTGGTGCAGCATGTGATGCAGGTTGCATGCTCACCTGACAAAGCGCAGTGCATTTTTTGATACTTTGACGAATGAGAAGGTTCAAACATGGCACACACTATTCACGTTGACGTTGTTTCCGCCGAAGAGTTGATCTTTTCCGGCGAAGCTGAGTTCGTCGCGTTGCCGGGTGAAGCAGGTGAGTTGGGGATCTATCCCAAGCACACCCCGCTGATTACCCGCATCAAGCCGGGTGCGGTGCGCATCAAGGTTGCCGGCCAGGCCGAAGATGAATTCGTCTTCGTTGCTGGCGGAATCCTGGAAGTGCAGCCAAACGCCGTTACCGTTCTGGCCGATACCGCGATTCGCGGTCACGACCTGGATGAGGCGAAGGCGGCAGAAGCGAAGAAATTGGCCGAAGAAGCACTGGTCAATAAGGATTCAAGAATTGACTATGCAAAAGCACAGGCTGAACTGTCTGCAGCGATTGCACAGTTGGCTGCGATTCAGCGCTTGCGTCAAAAACGGTAATGGCATAAGCCGGCACCGTGGCAGTACAATGAAAGGCAGCTTCGGCTGCCTTTTTTTATGGGGAATTGCCATGAGTCTCGATAGCAAGTCACTGCAAGCCATTTTCACCGACTACCGCACGATTGCGATTGTGGGCATGTCGAATAGAATCAGTCGTGCCAGTTTCAGTGTTGCGCAATACATGCAGGCGCATGGCTATCGCATCATTCCAGTGAACCCGTCCTATGCCGGACAAGAGATTCTGGGCGAATCCTGTTTTGCGAGCCTGGCTGAAGCATCTGCCCTGTTAAAGCGTGAGGGTGTGCAGATCGATATCGTTGATTGTTTCCGTAAATCAGAGGATATTCCGCCGATAGCAGAACAGGCGATACAAATCGGTGCCAAATGCTTGTGGTTGCAATTGGACATTGTGCATCGCGACGCCGAGCAGAAGGCGATTGATGCGGGATTGGCGGTGGTCTCTGATCGCTGCATCAAGATCGATCACGCACTCTGGCGATCGACACAAGCCTGACCGATACACAGACAAAGGTGACGCGATGAAAACGGTACAGGAACAATTTCGTGCCAGCAAAAATCAAAAAATCCATGATGCCGATGCCTCCAAGAAACCATTGGCCAGCGGCGACAAGGCGCAAGATAAGGATTCGGTGGTGCAATTGGCGGAGCAAATTGCGGTTTTTCAAAACGTGTTCTATGCAGAGCATAAGCGAAAACTGTTGATCGTATTGCAAGGCATGGACACCTCGGGCAAGGATGGTGTCGTGACGGGCGTATTCGGCCGTATCGACCCGCTTGGCATCCGTAGTATCGCTTTCAAGGCGCCGACTGCCAATGAGCTGGAGCACGATTACTTGTGGCGCATCCACCAGCAGACACCGGGGCTGGGTGAAATGGTAATTTTCAATCGCAGCCATTATGAAGACGTATTGATTACACGGGTTCATGGCTGGATTGATGAAAAGGAGTGCGCGCGGCGCTATGCGCAGATCAGCGATTTTGAACGGATGTTGGCTGAAACCGGCACCGTATTGTTGAAATTTTTTCTGCACATCTCCAGCGATGAACAGAAAAACCGGCTGCAAGAACGCCTGGCAGACCCCGACAAGCAATGGAAATTTGACCCTAAGGATTTGGTCGAGCGGCAGTCCTGGGATGATTACCAGCACGCTTATGAACTGGCGATCAGGGCAACCGATGCCGATCATGCACCCTGGTATGTGATACCGGCCGACTCCAAGACCCATCGCAATCAGGCAATTGCTGCCATCATGCTGGAAACCCTGACGCAGATGCAGTTGGCGTATCCGGCGCCGCATCCTGAATATTCCAAGCTGAAAATCGAGTAGCTGAGCCGATTTTGCCTCAGGCAATGATCACTTGCCCGTGTGCGGCGCTTGCTCGCCGGGCCAATACTGGCGGATGATGTGCGCCAATTTGTCAAACGTAGGCTGTATCTGTGCGTTCGGCACACTGGCGTAGCCCAGCATCAAACCGCGTCGAGCCGTGACCGGATTCATATAATAACGGGATAGCGGACGCACGATGATGCCCTCGTTTCTGGCCTGGCGGCTGATCGCAATGTCATCGCAGCCATCGGGCAAACCCATTGCCAGATGCAGTCCGGCCTCACCGCCTGTGATGCAGACCCGTTCGCCGAAATGCTGTTCGATCGCCTGCTGCAGCAGGCGCAGACGTTCGGCATACACGACCCGCATGCGGCGGATGTGCGAAGCGAAATAGCCTTCGACCATGAAATCGGTCAATACTGCCTGGGTAAATATCTGACCGCCACGATATAACTCGGACAACCCGGTGGCAAATGGGGTTGCCAGTGTTTCCGGCACCACCAAAAAGCCGATACGCAAGCCGGGAAACATGGTTTTACTGAACGTGCCCATGTACAGCACGCGCTCATGGGTGTCCATCCCCTGCAGCGACGCCAGCGGCCGGCTGCCATAGCGGAATTCGCTATCGTAATCATCTTCCATGATCCAGACCTTTTGTGCTGCCGCATATTCGAGCAGCATGCGGCGGCGCGACAGGCTCATCACGGTGCCCAGCGGATATTGATGCGAAGGCGTGGCGAAGATGAAGCGCGGCGGTTGCCGCAGATCGGTCGGCCGTATCCGCATGCCCTCGGCATCGACCGGCATCGGGACCGGTTTCAGGCCCACCGATTGCAATACGCTGCGGGTGCCCCAGTAACAGGGATCTTCGACCCACGCGCGGTCGCCGCTTTCACCCAGCAACTTGGCCGCGAGATCGATCGACTGGTGGATGCCGGTGGTGATCATGACCTGATTGGCATTGCAATTGACCGAGCGCGCCACCCGCAGATATTCTGCGATCGCCTCGCGCAGCGGCAGATAGCCGCCGCCATGGCTATAGGTCAGCAGTTCGGCGCGCGAACGCCGCCAATACTTGTTTTGCAGCCGGCTCCATACCTTGTTGGGGAACTGCGTGACATCCGGTATGCCCGGCATGAAGGCGCCCCATTGCAAATCGCTGACGCCGGCATTCCTGATCAGTTGTGCGCCGCGTGCGGACAGCTCGGATTTACCGGACGGGTCGGTCAGCGCCTGATTGGATGCCGTGACATCGGCAATCTGATCGGGCACGGTATCGGCGATGAACGTGCCGGCACCCGGCCGGGTTTCCAGATAACCTTCGGCGATCAGCTGTTCATACGCATAGGTGACGGTATTGCGCGACATCGACAGTGCCTGTGCCAGTTCGCGTGACGATGGCAGTTGCAGCCCGACCGGCAACAGATGGGACAGGATTGCTTCGCGTATGACCTGATAAATCTGGCGGTTGACCGGTTTTCCATCGTTGCGCTCGATACGCTGCAACAAAAAATCGGGGAGGCTGGCAATGCGCAAAGTGGCTCCATCTAATAAATCAAAGTGGCTATGTATTATAAGTCCATAGCGGGATTAAGATAGCTCCGTTTAGGCAACTGGAGATTTGGTTGCCGATGAAAAGTCGTCTCCTCCTATGGCAAGGGGTTTTTCCATGCTCCGCCGATAGGTTCAGATGCCGCTCTTGCGAGCGGCATCTTTTTTTATGTCTTGTATCCGGCGCCTGACTTCGAGGCATGCCAATCCCGGCCATCGCAAATATCGCCAGTCCAGACCGTATCGGCGCGGTGCCGGCCACGAACTGGTTCAGGTGGCGCTTGACCGACATGAATGTCGACATACTTGTTGTAAATATAGTTGCGACATGGAAACGGTAGTAGGATGTCAGGGAGGCCGGCAAGGCTGATCTGCTGATCTCGTTTATTCAAAGGGGATTTATCAATGCTGAAAAATATCACGATTAAATCGCGCCTGATCTTTGTGATCAGTTTCTTGTCCTTATTGTTGGTCGGTGGCGGCATCATCGGCTTGACCAGCTTAAGCAGCAGCAACCAGGCTTTGAAAACATTGTATGAAGCACGGCTGGTTCCGATGGGACAACTCGATATCGTGGTCCGGAGCATCGACCGGGACCGGATGGCGATTGCCGAATCGGTCAATAACGAGCCGGCATTCATTGCCAGGAAGATGGCTGAGATCGGCAAAAGAGGCGAACAGGTCAACCAGATCTGGGGTACCTACCTGGCGTCCAGTTTGACGCCGGAAGAAAAAAGCCTGGCCGCAAAATTTACCGAGAGCTACAAGAAATTCATTGCGGAAGGCTTGAAGCCGGCCAGCGATGCATTGCTGGCGCAGAATTCGCAGCAAGCGATGGAAATGATGCAGGGGCCGCTGAGCCAGCATTACATACCGATGCAGGAAGGCATCGATGCGCTGATCAAGCTGCAGCTGGAGGTCGCGAAAAGCGAGTTCGAGAAAGGGCAGCAACTGTATGCGATGGTGCGCAATACCTCGATTGCGGCAATCGCATTCGGCCTGCTGCTGGCAGCGGTGATGGGTGTTTGGCTGGTGCGCGGCATTTGCCGCTCACTGGATCAAGCGGTGGCGGTGGCCAGGGGCGTGGCGACCGGCAATCTGGCGCAGAAAATCGACATCCGGTCGGCCGATGAGACCGGTCAGCTGATGCAAGCGCTGAAAGACATGAATCAAAGCCTGGTCAAGACCGTCAGCCAGGTGCGTGCCGGCACCGAAACCATCGGCGTTGCGTCGCGCGAGATCGCCTCCGGCAACGCCGACTTGTCGTCGCGCACGGAGTCGCAGGCCAGTGCGCTGGAACAGACCGCCAGCGCGATGGAAGGCTTGACCAGCACGGTGCGGCAAAACGCCGAGAATGCGCGGCAAGCCAATCAACTGGTGCTGTCGGCGTCCGATTTCGCGGTCAAAGGGGGCCAGGTGGTCGGTCAGGTGGTCGACACGATGGGCTCGATCAAGGACAGCTCGCGCAAGATCGTCGACATCATCGGCGTGATCGATGGCATTGCGTTCCAGACCAACATTCTGGCGTTGAATGCCGCGGTCGAAGCGGCCCGTGCCGGCGAACAGGGGCGCGGCTTTGCGGTGGTCGCTGCCGAGGTGCGCAACCTGGCGCAGCGCAGCGCCGGCGCGGCCAAGGAAATCAAGATACTGATCGGCGATTCGGTTGAAAAAGTCGATGTCGGCAGCCGGCTGGTCGACCAGGCCGGGCAGACGATGGGCGAGATCGTCTCTTCGGTGCAGCATGTGGCCGACATCATGAGCGAGATCAGCGCTGCCAGTCAGGAGCAAAGTGCCGGCATCGAAGAAGTCAACCTGGCCATTACCCAGCTCGATGAAATGACCCAGCAGAATGCGGCGCTGGTGGAGCAGGCCGCCGCAGCGGCAGAGAGCATGCAGGATCAGGCCGCGAGCCTGGTGCATGCGGTGGCGGTGTTCGAGTTGGGCGATGGCAACCGGCCGATAGCGGCGATACAGGGCATTGCGCCGCAGCGCCATGCCCCGCGGACGCAGGCGCAAACCTTGCCTGCCAGGCGCGCCAGCGGGCTGAAGGCGGTTCCGCTCAAGACCGCGCAAGCTGCGCAGCCGAAGAAGATCGCGGCCGCTGGCGGCGCCAGCGACAGCCGGGATGAGTGGGAAGAATTTTAAGCGGGCTCGATGCGGGAGCTGCACGCCATGCAATGCGGATTGGCCCGGAAATTCTTGTCGTCAGCGCGCCTGCAGGCGGTCAAATGCCGTTTCCAGCTTGAATTTATCGGGAGTATATAGAGAAATGTATAGCCAGCCGCTGATCTTCATTGGCACAAAAAAAATACACCGGGGAGTAATAATTTTGCCCGGGAAGCTGCCGGAATTCGCTAGCGACGCTGCCAATTGCGTGAAATCGATTCTTGTCGCGTAAATTTTTTTGTTTCGATTTTCATGCTGACGCGATTCACCATGCGCGAGCGTATCTGCAAAGACGATTGCACACGTGCAGTGCATCGTTACGGAGGCAGCATCTGATCCGGATTTTTTGCTGCTCTTTGCTTGGAAAACAGCAAAAAACGCACGCTTGCAGTGCGCATGTTCAGTGGCCGGCGAACACCGTCATGCACGCCGATGGTGCGTCATCCGAACCCTTGCTTCACATCGCGTATGTTCTGAATAGTGGCTCCATCAAATAATCCAAAGTGGCTCTGTGTAGTGAGTCCATGGCGGTATTAGTATGCGAAATCGGAAATGACTTTGAGCGAAATGGAACCAATATGATGAACGCAGACCTGACGAACGCCAATTTACAAAAACGCAAAGACGCAGCGACACCACGCGGGGTCGGGGTCATGTGCCAGTTTTATGCATCGCATGCATTGAATGCAGAGATCTGGGATGTCGAAAACCGTCGCTTCATCGATTTTGCAGCCGGTATTGCGGTACTCAACACCGGCCATCGCCATCCGAAGCTGGTGGCGGCGATGCAAGCGCAATTGGAAAAATTCACCCATACCTGTTACCAGGTCGTTCCGTACGCCAGCTACGTCGAATTGGCCGAGCGCATCAATGTGATCACGCCTGGCAGCCACGCCAAAAAAACCGCGCTGTTTTCGACCGGCGCCGAAGCCGTCGAAAATGCGATCAAGGTGGCCCGCGCCGCCACCGGCCGTTCGGCGGTGATCGCGTTTTCCGGCGCCTTCCATGGCCGCACCATGATGGGCATGGCGCTGACCGGCAAAGTGGTGCCGTACAAGGTCGGTTTCGGTCCGTTTCCGGGCGAGGTCTATCACGCACCGTTCCCGATCGAGTTGCATGGCGTCAGCACCGAAGATTCGCTGGCAGCGCTGCAGTCGCTGTTCAAGTCGGATGTCGATCCGAAGCGCGTGGCAGCCATCATTGTCGAACCGGTGCAGGGCGAGGGCGGATTCTATGCGGCGCCGGTGGCATTCATGCAAGCCTTGCGCGGTCTGTGCGATGAACACGGGATCCTGCTGATTGCCGATGAAGTCCAGACCGGCTTTGCGCGTACCGGGAAAATGTTTGCGATGGAACACTATGGCGTGGTGCCGGATTTGATGACGATGGCCAAGAGCCTGGCCGGCGGCATGCCTTTGTCGGCACTCTGCGGCCGCGCCGAGCTCATGGATGCGCCAGCGCCGGGCGGGCTGGGCGGCACTTATGCCGGCAACCCGCTGGCGGTCGCATCGGCCCATGCGGTGCTGGATGTGATTGCCGAAGAAAACCTGATCGAGCGCGCATCGGTGCTCGGACAAAAACTGAAAGACCGTCTGAATGAATTGCGTTCCAGCGTGCCGCAGATCGCCGATGTGCGCGGCCTGGGCGGCATGGTTTCAGTCGAGTTCATGAAGCCGGGAACGCATGACGCCGATGCCGACTTCACCAAGAAAGTCCAGACCCTGGCGCTCGAAAAAGGCTTGATCCTGTTGACCTGCGGCACCTACGGCAATGTGGTGCGTTTCCTGTTCCCGCTGACGATTTCGGACGCGGTGATGGACGAGGCATTGGCAATACTAGAATCGGCCATGCGCCAGGCTTGAGCCAATATGGACAGAGCTAGAGGAGACACAAAATTGAAACAAGAAAACATAGCAACGCTGCAAGGCCAGGATACGCTGGTCGAGTTTCGCGGGGTAAAGAAGACTTACGATGGTGAGACGCTGGTCGTCAAGCAGCTCGATCTGAATATCCGGCGCGGTGAATTTCTGACCCTGCTGGGACCATCCGGCTCGGGCAAGACCACCTGCCTGATGATGCTGGCCGGTTTCGAATTTCCTACCGGCGGCGAAATCCGCCTCGACGGTCAGCTGCTCAACAAGGTACCGCCGCACAAGCGCAATATCGGCATGGTGTTTCAGAACTATGCGCTGTTCCCGCACATGACGGTGGGCCAGAACGTCGCCTACCCGTTGCAGGTGCGCGGCCTGGATGCCAACAGCCGCGCCGAGAAGGTGAAAAAAGCGCTCGACATGGTGCAGATGGGGAAGTTTGCCGACCGCTATCCGGCCCAGCTTTCCGGCGGCCAGCAACAGCGTATCGCGCTGGCGCGGGCGCTGGTGTTCGATCCCAAGCTGGTGCTGATGGACGAGCCGCTCGGTGCGCTCGACAAGCAATTGCGCGAACACATGCAGCTCGAGTTGAAAGCGCTGCACAAACGGCTGGGCGTGACGTTTGTCTACGTCACCCACGATCAAAGCGAGGCGCTGACGATGTCGGACCGCGTCGCGGTATTCGACCAGGGCGTGATCCAGCAACTGGCTGTGGTCGACCGCCTGTATGAATACCCGGAGAATCAATTCGTCGCCGGCTTCATCGGCGACAACAACCGCTTCTCCGGAACGGTCGAGTCGCTGGCTGCTGACAAGTGCACCTTGCGCATGCCGGACCGCTCGCTGCTGACCGGCGTCAATGCCAATGGGGCGAAAGTGGGCCAGGCTGCCGTCGCGTGCATTCGCCCCGAACGCATCAGACTGCTGGCGCCGGATGCCGCGTCATCGAATGCAGTGCGGGTCAGCGTGGCCGGCCTGATTTATTTCGGCGACCATGTGCGTGTGCGCTGCTCGTCGCCCGGGCAGGACGATTGCTTTGTCAAGCTGACGCTGGGCGATCCGGCACTGGCTGGTCTGGCCGAAGGAACCCAGGTAATGCTGGAGTTCGATCCCGACCGTTTGCGTATTTTTCTTTGATTTTCCCCCACCGCACCATAATAAATAGAGGAGTTGAGATGAAATTGTTATTTAAACCCGCGTTGCTGGCTGCTGCTTTGTCCGTCGGTTTTGCCCATGCCGGAGAGCTGACGGTTGTCAATTTCGGCGGCGCCAATGGCAATGCGCAGAAAGCGGCATACATTGAGCCGTTTGAAAAGGCCAGCAGCAACAAGGTCGTGATGGTGGAATATAACGGCGAGATGGCCAAGCTCAAAGCGATGGTCGAAGCCAAGAAAGTCAGCTGGGACCTGGTTGAGCTGGAATCGGGCGAACTCGGCCGTGCCTGCGACGAAGGCTTGATCGAAAAGCTGGATGTGTCGAAATTCGGCAAGAAAAGCGACTTCATGCCGGAAGCGGTTCAGGAGTGCGGCCTGGGCGCCTTCGTCTGGTCCACCGTACTGGGCTACAACGCCGACAAACTCAAAGTAGCGCCGCAAAACTGGGCCGACTTCTGGAACGTCAGCAAATTCCCGGGCAAACGCGGGATGCGCAAGGGCGCCCGTTACAACGTCGAATTCGCACTGATGGCCGATGGCGTGCCGACCAAGGATGTCTACAAGGTATTGGCCACCAAGGAAGGCGTTGATCGCGCGTTCAAGAAACTCGATCAGCTCAAAGGCAGCATCCAGTGGTGGGAAGCCGGTGCGCAGCCGCCGCAATTCCTGGTGGCAGGCGACGTCGTGATGTCGACCGTGTATAACGGCCGCATCGATGCCGCACAGCGCGAAGGCAAGAACCTGCAAGTGACCTGGGCCGGCGGCATTTATGATCTCGATTACTGGGTCATTCCGAAGGGCGCAAAAAACAAGGATACGGCCGAGAAATTCATCGCCTTTGCCAGCACCGCTGAGGCACAGCAAGCGTACGCCAGCAAAATTGCGTACGGCCCGGTGAATGTCAATACGTTCAAGCGCCTGGACTACGCAACGCTGGCGAAACTGCCGACCTCGGCTGCCAACGTCAAGGATCAGGTGCATGCCAACCTGAAATTCTGGACCGACCATGGCGAAGAACTGGAACAGCGTTTCACTGCATGGTCTGCCAAGTAAGCTGAACCTGGTTGCGCGCCCGTCATGCGGGTTAGCGCAGCGAAACCCGACCGCTGAGGTCGGGCGCCAGGGCGGGTGCAAGCCGCGCAAAGTGATCGTCACAGCGCGGATCACCCGCCCTGCCAATTCGTACCTGCCGGGCTGCAGCCTTGCCCCGTCAGGTTTTCAGGCGATATCGCTTAATATTTTTGGTATCCCCATATCATATGACTGCTCTGGCCCCCAGCAACTTGCTTGACACCCCGTTTGTCGAGCCCTCCGTATCGCAGCTCAAACGCGATTTGCGCAAGGCGCAATTGCGCAAGCGTATTGCAGCGCTCACGCTGATCGCGCCGCTGGCGATTTTTTTAATGATTACTTTTGTGGTGCCGATCGCGATGCTGTTGCAGCGCGCGGTCGAAAATCCGGAAGTGGCCGCCGCCTTGCCGCATACGGTCGCGACGCTGGCCAACTGGGACCGGAAAAGCACGCCGCCGCAGGCCGCTTATCCCGCACTGGCAGCCGATCTGCTGACGGCCAAGGCCGACAATACGCTGGGCGCACTGGCGCGCCGCATGAACAGTGAAATACCGGGATCGCGCTCGGTCATCATGAAAACCGCACGCGCGATGCCGCTGCTCGGCCCGGACGACAAGCCGCTGGCAGCCAGCGAGATCCAGCGCGCGATCGTCGAACTCGACGCCCAATGGGCACAGCCCGAATACTGGCAGATCATCGCCAAAAACGGCTCGCGTTACTCGCCTTATTACCTGCTGGCCTCGGTCGATCTGAAGCAGGATGGCCTGGGCAACATCGTCAATGCCGACCCGGAACAGTCCGCCTACCGCCAGATTTTCGGGCGCACCTTCACGATCAGCCTGGTCGTGACCCTGTGCTGCCTGTTCCTGGGCTATCCGCTGGCGTACTGGCTGTCGACCATGTCGGAACGGCGCGCCAACCTGTTCATGATCCTGGTGCTGATCCCGTTCTGGACCTCGATCCTGGTGCGCGTCGCGGCCTGGATGGTGGTATTGCAAAACGAAGGCCTGGTCAACAAGGCGCTGATGGCGCTGGGCCTGACCCAGGGGCCGCTGGAACTGCTGTTCAACCGTACCGGCACCTATATCTCGATGACGCACATCCTGTTGCCGTTCATGATACTGCCGCTGTACAGCGTGATGAAATCGATTCCGCCGACCTATATGCGGGCCGCGGTGTCGCTGGGCAGCCATCCGTTCGCCGCGTTCTGGCGCGTGTATGTGCCGCAGACCTATCCGGGCATCGGCGCCGGCGCATTGCTGGTGTTCATCCTGGCGCTGGGCTACTACATTACGCCGGCGCTGCTGGGCGGCACCAATGAACAGATGGTCAGTTATTACGTCGCGTATTTCATCAATGTGACGATCAACTGGGGCATGGCTTGTGCGCTGGGGGCCTTGCTGTTTGCCGCCACGCTGGTGCTGTATGGCGTGTATCGCCGTTTCGCAAAAATTGACGTGAGCATGTAAATCATGAAATCGACCCTGCCCTTATTCGCGCCGCATCAATCGATCGTCGAGCGCATCTGGTTTTTCATTTTGCGCGGCGGCAACTGGCTGACCCTGCTGTTCCTGATCCTGCCGATCCTGGTCATCATTCCGCTGTCGTTTTCCGACAGTTCCTTCCTGTCGTATCCGATGCCGGGCTTTTCGCTGCGCTGGTATCAGAACCTGCTGCAGTCGGATGAATGGATGCGGGCTGCGAAAAACAGCTTCATCGTGGCGCCGATGGCGACCCTGATCGCGACCGTGCTCGGCACGCTGGCGGCGGTCGGGCTGAACAAGGCCGACTTCCCCGGCAAGGGGCTGCTGATGGCGATCCTGATTTCGCCGATGGTGGTGCCGGTGGTGGTGGTCGGCGTCGGCGTGTACTTCTTTTTCGCGCAGATCGGCTTGTCCGAAAGCTACACCGGCCTGATCCTCGCGCATGCGGCGCTGGGTGCGCCGTTCGTCGTCACCACGGTGGCGGCCACGCTGCAAGGCTTCAACCACAACCTGGTGCGGGCCAGCCTGAGTCTGGGCGCTGGCCCGCTGCGGACATTTTTCCGCATCACGCTGCCGGTGATCGCGCCGGGCCTGATTTCCGGTGCGCTGTTCGCATTTGCCACTTCATTCGATGAGGTGGTGATCACGCTGTTCATCGCCGGCCCCGGCCAATCGACGCTGCCGCGCCAGATGTTTGCCGGCATCCGCGAAAACATCAGCCCGACGATTGCCGCACTGGCCACCATCCTGATCGTGTTTTCCACCTGTCTGTTGCTGGTTCTTGAATGGCTGCGCGGCCGCAACAAGGCCGCCGCCAAAATATAGCTGTAAAACTATTCTGGAGAAATTTCATGCTGCAATTAAAAGACCCAACACTGCTGCGCCAGCAAGCCTATCTGAACGGACTGTGGTGCGATGCCGATAACGCGGAAACCATCGTCGTCACCAATCCGGCCACCGGCGCAGCGATCGGCACCGTGCCCAAGATGGGCGCGGCCGAAACCCGCCGCGCGATCGAGGCGGCCGACGCCGCCTGGCCCGCCTGGCGCAAGAAGACCGCCAAGGAGCGCAGCGCGATCCTGCGCAAGTGGAACGACCTGATGCTGGCCAACGCCGACGACCTGGCGCTGATCATGACCGCCGAGCAGGGCAAGCCGCTGGCCGAAGCCAAGGGCGAAATCGCGTATGCGGCGTCGTTCATCGAATGGTTCGCCGAAGAAGGCAAGCGCATCGCCGGCGAAACCCTGCAGTCGCCATGGCCGGACCGCCGCCTGCTGGTGGTCAAGGAGCCGATCGGCGTCTGCGCCGCGATCACGCCGTGGAATTTCCCGGCCGCGATGATCACCCGCAAGGTCGGCCCGGCGCTGGCCGCCGGCTGCCCGATGATCGTCAAGCCGGCCGAAGCGACGCCGTACTCGGCGCTGGCGCTGGCGGTGCTGGCCGAGCGCGCCGGCGTGCCGGCCGGCGTGTTCAGCGTGCTGACCGGCGCCTCGCGCGCGATCGGCGGCGAAATGACGTCGAACCCGATCGTGCGCAAGCTGACCTTTACCGGCTCGACCGAAGTCGGCCGCGTGCTGATGCAGCAATGCGCGCCGACCATCAAGAAACTGTCGCTGGAACTGGGCGGCAATGCGCCGTTCATCGTGTTCGACGACGCCGACCTGGATGCGGCAGTCGAAGGCGCGCTGGCGTCGAAATACCGCAATGCCGGCCAGACCTGCGTCTGCGCCAACCGCCTGTACGTGCAGGACGGCGTGTACGACGCGTTTGCCGCCAAGCTGGTGGCGGCGGTCGAACAGCTGAAGGTCGGCAACGGCGTCGATGCCGGCGTCACCCAAGGGCCGATGATCGATGTCAAGGCGATCGAAAAGGTCGAGGAGCATATCGCCGATGCGACCGCCAAGGGCGGCCGCATCCTGACCGGCGGCAAGCGCCATGCGCTCGGCCACAGCTTCTTCGAGCCGACCGTGATCGCCGGCGTGACCGCCGACATGCGCGTGGCCAAAGAAGAAACCTTCGGCCCGCTGGCGCCGCTGTTCCGCTTCAAGACCGAGGAAGAAGTGCTGGCGCAGGCCAACGACACCGAATTCGGCCTGGCCAGCTATTTCTACACGCGCGACATCGGCCGCGTCTGGCGCATCGCCGAAGGGCTGGAGTCCGGCATGGTCGGCATCAACAGCGGCCTGATTTCGAATGAAATCGCGCCGTTCGGCGGCGTCAAGCAATCCGGCCTCGGACGCGAAGGCTCGAAGTACGGGATGGACGACTACCTGGTCATCAAGTACCTGTGCATGGGCGGGATTTAAGCCGGAAATGACGCGGCAGCGCTGCACAACGCCCGCTGTCGCGGGTTGCTGCGACTGAAAATATACCCACGGGTGTATTTTTAGACAGCCAATGAATACGTGCGGCAAAGGGGGTATCTGATCGGATACCCCCTTCTTTTTTGTTTTAATGGATGCGGGCCGCGCTGCGCTGCGGCCAAAGATGTCCGGCGTTGATGCCTGTCAAACCGCGCAGCGCGGCACGCTGCTAGCCTTGGCTGGCGATCGAGGTCACCGACGCGAAGATGCGCGGCGGCGCTTTCCCGCTGAATTCCTACCTGTCCCATGGTCATGGCAATGAAAACCGGCGCGGCAGCGGAGGCGAACGTCAGTCCGGCTGACCATGTCCCCGCATGGCACACGCTGTCGGCGGCGGCCAGTGCCGCCCGGCTCAAGGTCAATCCCGATACTGGCTTGTCGCAGCCAGGACGCTGCGCATCGTCTCGCGCGCCATGGTCCGAATGCGATCAGAGAGCAGCCGCCGCGCCCGCTGTGGCGCATGTTCATGGACCAGTTCAGCGACTTCATGATCGTGGTGCTGCTGGCTGCCGCAGTGGTGTCAGGGCTGGTCGGCGACTTCCGGGACACGCTGGCGATCGTGGTGATCGTGCTGCTCAATGCGGTGATCGGATTCGTGCAGGAATTGCGCGCGCAGCGCGCGATGGCGTCGCTCAGGCACATGGCGGCGACCAGCGCACTGGTGTTGCGCGGCGGCGAGCGGCTGCCGCTACCGGCAACGGAGCTGGTGCCGGGCGACGTGGTGCTGCTGGAAGCGGGCAATGTGGTGGCGGCCGATCTGCGCCTGATCGAGGCGGTGCAGCTGAAGCTGGATGAAGCGCTGCTCACCGGCGAAGCCTGCACGGTGGAGAAGCACTGCGCGCCGTTGCCGGCGGCCGCTCTGGCCGATCTGCCACTGGGCGACCGCGTCAACATGGCATTCAAGGGCACCATCGTCAGCTACGGCCGTGGCAGCGGCATCGTGGTGGCCAGCGGCATGGGCACCGAGTTGGGCAAGATTGCCACCCTGCTCGACAACGGCCAGGAGCTCAGGACGCCGCTGCAAAAGCGCCTGGCTGGATTCGGCCAGCGCCTCGGTCTGGCGGTGCTGGCGATCTGCGCCATCATTTTCACGGTAGGCCTGTTGCGCGGCGAAGCGCCGGTGCTGATGTTCCTCACCGCAGTGAGTCTGGCGGTGGCCGCGATCCCGGAAGCGCTGCCGGCGGTGGTCACCATTTCGCTGGCGCTGGGCGCGCGCAAGATGGTGCAGCAGCACGCGCTGATCCGGCGTTTGCCGGCGGTCGAAACGCTGGGTTCGGTGACCTATATCTGTTCCGACAAGACCGGCACGCTGACCCAGAACAAGATGCGGGTGCAGGAGCTGCATGCGGCCGATACCGTGCTGCGCGACTGGACCGCCGCGCAGCCGCAGGAGCCGTGGCGCAGCCTGTTTGCGGCGCTGGCGCTGTGCAACGATGCGAGCGCCGACCGCCACGGCAAGCTCTGCGGCGATCCGACTGAAGTCGCGCTGTATCAGGCGGCGCTGGATGCCGGCCATGACAAGACTGCGCTGGAGCGCAGCGCAGTCCGGGTGTTCGAGCTGCCGTTCGATGCGCAGCGCAAATGCATGACCACGTTTCATCAGTCAGCCCGGCGGCCTGGTCGCCTACACCAAGGGCGCACCGGAAATGCTGCTCGCCTGTTGCAGCAGCACTTGCAGCGCGCAGGGCCCAGCCGCGCTGCAGGCCGAGGCGATTCTGGCCAGCGCGCAGCGCATGGCGGCGGCAGGCCTGCGCGTGCTGGCAGTGGCGCGGCGCGATTGGCCGGCACTGCCGCAAGCGGCGGATGCCGCGACGATCGAGCGCGACCTGATGTTCGTCGGGCTGGTCGGCATGATGGACCCGCCGCGGCATGAAGCGAAGGGTGCGGTGCACCTGTGCAAAAGCGCCGGCATCACGCCGGTGATGATCACCGGCGATCATGCGGCAACCGCGCTGGCGATTGCGTGCCAGCTCGGGATTGCGACCGCGGCCGACAGCGTGATGAGCGGGCCGCAACTGGCGCTGCTCAGCGACGCCGCATTCAGGCAGCAGGTTGGCGCACTGCGCGTCTATGCGCGGGTCGATCCGGCCCAGAAAATCCGCATCGTCGAAGCGCTGCAGGCGCAGGGCGAGTTCGTCGCGATGACCGGCGACGGCGTCAACGATGCGCCGGCGCTGAAGCGCGCCGATATCGGCATCGCGATGGGCAAGGGCGGCACCGACGTCGCGCGCGAAGCCGCCAGCCTGGTGCTGCTGGACGACAACTTCGCCAGCATCGTGCACGCGGTGCGCGAAGGACGGCGCATCTTCGACAATATCCGCAAGTTCATCCGGTATGCGATGACCGGCAATTCGGCCGAGATCTGGGTGATCTTCCTGGCGCCCTTCCTCGGTCTGCCGATGCCGCTGTTGCCGATCCACATACTGTGGATCAACCTGCTGACCGATGGCCTGCCGGGCTTGGCGCTGGCGGCCGAGCCGGCGGAACAGAGGCATCATGCAGCGCCCGCCGCGCGCACCGAAGGAAAGCATTTTCGCGCACGGGATGTGGCAGCACATCGTCTGGGTCGGGCTGGCGATGGCCGGCGTGTCGCTGCTGGCGCAGGCCTGGGCCATACACGCCGGCTCGAGCCACTGGCAAACCATGGTGTTTACCGTACTGACGCTGTCGCAGATGGGGCATGTGCTGGCGATCCGCTCGGAACGCGACTCGCTGTTGCGGCAAGGCCTGCGCTCCAACCTGCCGTTGCTGGGCGCGGTGGCCCTGACCTTTGCGCTGCAGATGGCAACCATCTACGTGCCGTTCTTGAACCCGATTTTCAGCACCGCGCCGCTCACCGGCGACGAACTGGTTTTCTGCCTGCTGCTGTCGAGCACGGTGTTTTTCATCGTCGAAGCGGAAAAGCTGCTGATCCGCCGCGGCTGGCTGTATGCCCGCGCATCGGCTTGAAAACGGCCTGCAGCCGCCGCCGGCACTGAAAATATACCGGTGGGTGTATTTTTAGACAGGCAGCATATACATGCGGGAAACATGGTATTTTCGTTGATACTCCCCACTATTTTTGAATTCGGTGGAAGACTTGCAAGAAGCTCATGTTTCCAGGTTGAAACGGTTTAAGCCGGATGGTCCGGGCCTGCGCCAGCGGCGGATCACTTTATGTTGAACCGACAATATTCTGAACTTACTGGCTGCTACGCTCTCTGAAAGTTGTGTAACATCAATTTCTTTCAGGAGATTCAATGCGCAAAATCTTGCTTTCCGTTGTAGTCGTCTCGTCATCGCTGGCGTCAGCTGCACACGCGGCAGAAAACAATATGCGCCCCGGTTTATGGGAAATGAGCACCAGCTCGGATCTGCTGCGGCTGGTGCCGCAGATTCCGCCGGAGCAAATGCAAAATCTGATGAACCTGGCCAGGCAGAACGGCTTTGAGCTGCCCCAGATTCAAAATGGCGCAGCCAGCTCCAGGACTTGCGTGACCCAGGCGATGGCGCAGCAGAAAAACCTTCCCGGTTTTTATCAAAATCAAGCGGGATGCACTGTTAAAAACGCTAGCCATAGCGGCAACCAATACCATGTGGACTTCGTCTGCGACAGCGCCAGCCTGCAGGGAAATGGCATGGCGGAAGGCACTTTCACCAGTCCGGAGCGCTTCTCGGGACGCACCCAATTCAATGGCGTGGTGCAAGGCAATCCGGTCAACGAGCATGCCGATATCAGCGGCCGCTGGCTAGGCGCCGGCTGCGCCGCCGCGAAGCCGGCGCAGTGAGTTCGCCTGGCTGCCATTTTTAGCGAATACAATCTGCGCAACTGCAGTAATCAAATCGACCCCGAAGATGATGAGCAAAATAAAAAACCTGATTTTCACGCTGCTTGTTCCGCTGCTATTGAGCGGTTGCGGTGTCTTGGCTGCGCCCTGTCGAATCGCGTCCGCCGGCATCAAGATGGTGCCCCTGGTTGGACATATTGCGGCGGCCCCGACCGATGTGTGTGCCGCGGTCATTGACCCCTGACCAGGGCGTGTGAGCTATGGACGCCAAAACGCCGCCGCCGACGCTGCCAGTGGCAGATGCCACGGAACAATCATCCAAACCGGATCTTGATCCGATCGGCCACAATATCGAGAGCATTTTGGCGTTCTACTTGCGCGAAGAGCAAAATCTCACGCGCTCGCAGCGCACGCTTGAAACCATCAGCGATTCCCTGGGGCGGCCGTTCTATCTGGGCGCGATTGTGCTGTTTGTCGCGCTCTGGATGCTGGCCAACCTGTTGGCGCCGCCATTCGGTTTCGCGGCCTTTGATCCGGCGCCATTTTTCTGGCTGCAAGGGATGGTCGGACTGGGCGCACTGTTGACCATGATCGTGGTGCTGATCAAGCAAAACCGCCTGGCCAAGCTGGAGGAGCGGCGCGCGCATCTGGAACTGCAGGTCAATCTGTTAACCGAGCAGAAAACCACCAAATTGATTAACCTGATAGAAGAGTTGCGGCGCGATTTGCCGATGATCAAAGATCGCCACGATCCCGAGGCGAGCGCGTATCAGCAGCCGACCGATCCGGAATCGGTACTTGCGGCGCTCGATGAGCGGCTTGACACGGGGGCGCGAGCGGCCGACGGCGAGGGAAGCAAGGGGAAAAAATGACGCGGATCTGAACCCCCGGCATGGCAGCGCCCGCTCAACTGAAGTCGATTGTAGGAGGCACGGCAATGGAACGCAAAAAAGCGAGCGACTTCGCACCGGAAGTGCTCAAGCTGTTTGACGGTTACGTGCACGGCATGCTCAGCCGGCGCGAGTTTCTGGATGGCGCCGCCAGGTTCGCGATCGGCGGCTTCACCGCCGCCGCCATGCTGGAGAGCCTCAGGCCCAACTATGCGTTGGCGCAGCAGGTCGCGCCAGACGACGGCCGCATCCAGACCGGCTATGCGCGTTACCCGTCGCCGCAGGGCAGCGGCGACGTGCGCGGCTATCTGGCGCGGCCGGCCAAGGCCGGCGGCAAATTGCCCGGCGTGCTGGTCATCCACGAGAACCGCGGCCTCAATCCGTATATCGAAGACGTCGCGCGGCGCCTGGCGCTGGCCGATTTCATCGCCTTCGCACCGGACGCGCTGACGCCGCTGGGCGGCTACCCGGGCGACGATGAGACGGCGGGCAAGCTGTTTGCCCAGCTCGATCCCAGGAAAAGGACCGAAGACCTGGTGGCGGCGGCCGGCTACCTGCAGTCGCACCCCGCTTGCAGCGGCAAGATCGGCGCGGTCGGCTTCTGCTTCGGCGGCGGCATCGTCAACACGCTGGCGGTGCGGCTGCCGGATCTCGGCGCCGCAGTGCCGTTCTACGGCAGCCAGCCCGACGCGGCCGCGGTCGCCCACATCAAGGCGCCGCTGCTGATCCACTATGCGGGACTGGACGAGCGCATCAATGCCGGCTGGCCGGCCTACGAGGCGGCGCTCAAGGCCAACCGCGTGCAGTACGAAATGCATCTGTATCCGGGCGTCAATCACGGCTTTCACAACGACACCACGCCGCGCTACGACGAAGCGGCGGCCAAACTGGCATGGCAGCGCACCGTCGATTTCCTCAACCGGCACCTGCGCAGCCGCTGATCCGCGGTCGCCGCGGGTTCCGGCGCTGAAAATATACTCATGGGTGTATTTTTAAAGAGCCAGCAAAGTTAAGCGGGAAAGTGGGTATCCGGCCCGATACCCCCTCCATTTGGCGATTTCATCGGTCGCCGGTGCGAGCCGCGCTTAAGCCGGCAGCTTGCTGGCGGCGCCTGCCCGTTGCGGCAGCACGATCCTGAAAGTCGAGCCCTGGCCCGGTACGCTGTTGACCTCGATCCGTCCGCCGTGCTTCTGCACGATGCCGTAGGACAGCGACAGCCCCAGGCCGGTGCCTTTGCCGACCGGCTTGGTGGTGAAAAACGGCTCGAAGATCCGTCCCAGGTGTTCGGGCTGGATGCCCTTGCCGCTGTCTTCGACCTCGACCCAGACGTTGTCGCCATCCAGGCCGGTGCGGATCGTGATGCGGCCATGCTCCTCGATCGCGTGCGACGCATTCACCAGCAGGTTCATGAATACCTGGTTGAGCTGCGACGGGAAGCACTCGATCTGCGGGATTGCGCCGTATTGCTTGACCACCTCGGCCTTGTACTTGAGTTCGTTCCAGACCACCCGCAGCGTGCTGTCGAATCCGCTCTCCAGATCCGCCCATTGCCGCTCCGATTCGTCGACGTGGGAAAAATCCTTCAGATCCTGCACGATGCGTTTCACGCGCTGCAAGCCGTCCAGCGACTCGGCCAGCAGATTGCCGACGTCTTCGCGCAGGAATTCGACATCGATCTCCTGCTTCAGGCGCTTGATGTCTTGCAGCAGGTCGTCGGCCAGCGCGGCGTCAAGCCGTTCATACGCAGCCAGCAGTTTCAGCATGTCTGCGATATAGCGCTGCAGCGCGCCCAGGTTGGAGTTCACGAAGCCGACCGGATTGTTGATCTCGTGCGCGACCCCGGCGGCCAGCTGGCCGATCGATGCCATCTTTTCCGATTGCAGCAACTGGTTCTGCGCCTCTTCCAGTTTCCGGATCAGCACTTGCTGATGCGCTTTCTCGGTTTGCAGCGTCGCGTTCGCGGTTTGCAGGTCGGCGGTGCGGGCCTGCACCCGTTCCTCCAGCTGGTCGCGCGAGTCGCGCAACGCCGCTTCGGCTTGCATCCGTTCGGTGATGTCGGTGTAGCCGAACACGCGGCCGATGATGCTCTCGCCCAGATATTGCGGACGCGATTTGCATTCGAAAAAGCGGCCATCCCTGAGCCGGAACAGGTCCTCGGTCTCGTTGCCGTCGACGATTTCCTGCAAGCGCGCGCGGCAGGCATCGGTTTCGAGCACGTGCGCGGCGATGAATGCAAGGATCGCCGCATCGTCGTGCTCCAGCAGCAAGGCGTCGGGGATGTCCCACATCTTGCTGAACAGGCGGTTCATGCTGGCGATCTTGCCCTGCCAGTCGATCACCAGAATCCCGTTGCCGGTCGATTCCAGCGTCGCCCGCAGCTGCGACAGCGTGTGCGCCAGGGCGTCCTCGACCTTGCGTTCGTTCTGGATCTCCCGAGCCTGCACCAGCAGCAGCGGCGCACCGTCATGCCGTATCACCCGGATCGTTTTCGTCACCGCCAGCATCGCATCGCCGGCGCACTGGTACAGACCTTCCTGCGCCTCGATGTCCAGATAGTGGCCGTTGCTGACGTCTTCCCAGTAGAAAACGTCCGGCAGCGAGCTTTCGATGCCGGTGATCGTCATCGCCAGCAACTCCTGTTCGGAATAGCCGAGCGTCTGCTGTGCGGCCAGGTTGGCCATCACGATGCGCAAGTCGCGCGGTTCAACCAGCAGCATCATGTGCGGACTGTGATCCAGCATCAGGCGTTCAAGGTTGCTCATTTGGTGCTGGTCTCCGGCCCGGATTGGCCGGCATCGAAGTAATAGCTGACCCGTTTGCGCGGGCTCAGGTAATTGTAGATTTCCCGCAGTACCTGCGCCGGCCGGATCGCCTTCGCGATATTGATGTCGGTTTCGTGTTCCATATCCACCAGGATCGCCTCTTCCCTGGGGATGTCGGCGTCGTAGATCATGATCATCGGTTTCATCGGCCTGGCGGTATTGATGGTGGTGACCATGCCGATCACGCCGTTGGACAGCTGCACGATGGTGCCGGGCGGATACACGCCGAGGCAGCGGATGAAGACTTGCAGCAGCTTCGGATCGAATTTGCTGCGCAGCCTGGCGAACATCAGCGACAGCGCCTCGTGCGGCGTCAGCGCATCGTTGATATTGAGCGGATTGCACAGCTCGTCGTAATGGTTGGCAATGGCGACGATGCGCGACAGCACGCCGATCGCCTCGCCCTTGAGCCGCGCCGGATAGCCGCTGCCATCGAACAGTTCGTGGTGCTCGCGGATGATGGCCTGGGTGCTGGACGAAAACTGCAGCCGCAGGCCGATTTCAACCCCGTATTGCGGATGCAGTTCGTAGAAATGGCGCTCGGCCGGGGTCAGCGGCGCCATTTTCAGCAGGATCTTGCTCGGGATTTGCTTGTGCCCGATATCGTGGAACAGCGCGCCCATCCCCAGCGCGCCGACCACCGCTTGCGGCAGCTTGATGTCGCGCGCCATCATCATCGACAGGATGGTGACGTTGAGCGAGTGGAAATACAATTCCTCGCCGCCCATCTTGTCGCCCATCACATGGATCGCGAGTTCCGGCTCGGAAATGATCGCATCGGCAATCTGCGTCACCAGCCGGGTTGCCTGACGCACGGTTTCCGCCGGCTTCGAGTACAGGTTCTTGTCGATGTCGCGGATGGTGTTGGCGGTATCGACAAACGCATTCTCGATGCGCGCCGCCGCCGCCCGCTGCTGCTGGATGCGCGCGATCATCGCGCGTTTGGCGGCCAGCATCGGCGATACGTCCGGCGTGGCTTGCGGCGCCGCTGGCTGCGGCGCATCCTGTGGCGCACTCTGGGGCGGCAGGCTGGCCTCGCTCAGCGCCGGGCTGTAACGCACCGTCGTCAGACCCAGGCCGCGGATGGTCTGGATCTGTTCCTCGTTCTTGATCTTGAAATGACTGAACGCAAACGGATGTTCAAACCACTTCAGGTCGAGATGGATGTACATCCCGACCTGCAGCTGATCCATGGTGATATTGGCATTATTTAGCATCGGTATCGGCGCTCTGATCGCTTGTTGTCGGCAGGGAAAAAGGGCAGGAATGTAAAACCGCTGTCTCCATTCCCTCTCCTAGCCGGCTGAGCCGGACCCTGACGGCGGCCCGACGATGGGGCGAATGTATTGCCATGTGGAAATCATCGCATGATCTGCATCCCATTTCCATTAAATTTTCTTGATAAATCGCAAGAAAAATCCCGCCGTCGATGCGACGCCTTGTTTTTGCCGCGATGCACGCGCCAGCCAGCGCTTGCCTGGCAAGCCGGAAATCCCCGGATGCCGCTCGTTGCAGGGAGAAATGCAAGCGTTCCGCTGCCGGATTGAGGATAATAGCGGCTTACTTCAGCTTCCGACTCCGTGCCATGACCCAATTCGCCCCGCTCCAGAACGATACCTTCCTGCGCGCCTTGCTGCGCCAGCCGACCGATTACACGCCGCTGTGGCTGATGCGCCAGGCCGGCCGTTATCTGCCGGAATACCGCGCCACGCGCCAGCGCGCCGGTTCCTTCCTCGGTCTGGCCAAGAATCCGGATTACGCCACTGAAGTCACGCTGCAGCCGCTCGACCGCTATGCGCTGGATGCGGCGATCCTGTTTTCCGACATCCTGACGGTGCCGGACGCGATGGGGCTGGAACTGTACTTCGTCGAGGGCGAGGGGCCGAAATTCAAGCATCCGCTGCGCGATGAAAAAGCCGTGATGGCGCTGCAGGTGCCGGATCTGGGCTCCTTGCAATACGTGTTCGATGCAGTCACGCAAATCCGCACCGAACTGGGCGGCCGGGTGCCGCTGATCGGCTTCTCCGGCAGCCCGTGGACGCTGGCCTGCTACATGGTCGAAGGCGGCGGCTCGGACGATTTCCGCCGCGTCAAGGCGATGCTGTACGACCGCCCGGACTTGATGCACCACATCCTGCAGGTCAATGCGGCCACCGTGGCCGCCTACCTGAATGCGCAGATCGATGCCGGCGCGCAGGCGGTGATGATGTTCGATACCTGGGGCGGCGCGCTGGCCGACGGCATCTACCAGCAGTTCTCCCTGTCCTATATGCGCGAAGTGATGCGCCTGCTCAAGCGCGACAAGGACGGGGTGCGCATCCCGTCGATCGTGTTTACCAAGGGCGGCGGCCTGTGGCTGGACGAGATCGCCGACATCGGCGCCGATGCGGTCGGCCTGGACTGGACCGTCAACCTGAGCAAGGCGCGCGCGCAAGTCGGCGACAAGGTCGCGCTGCAGGGCAATCTGGACCCGAACGTGCTGTTCGCCAAGCCGGAGCAGATCCGCGCCGAAGTGATCAAGGTGCTGGACGCGTTCGGCCCGCCGAGCGCCGGCCACGGCCACGTGTTCAACCTGGGCCATGGGATTTCCCAGTTCACCCCGCCGGAAGCGGTGACGGTGATGGTCGATGCCGTGCATGAATACAGCCGCACGCTGCGGGCCTGATCGTTGTTGATATTGCCTGTCGGAAATTTCCGGCAGGATGCACGGAATATCTGCTTTATAAGTCCCAAATAATCTGATTCCGAGTCTTGACAAATACAGTTATGCACAAAATTAAATCAAAAAAAATAAATCGGAATATTTTTTGACGTCTTTCCGAATGATTTTTAAGTCTTTGATTTTAAACGATTTATTTTTTGCAAACTGTTTGGGCATTCTCTCGAAACCCACGTAAACGCTGGCGTCAAAGCGTGTCAAGGGGGTTCTATCCACAAAGTTATCCACAGGCTCTGTGGATAAACCAAAAAGGGCTTATGAAACCGATAGTTAGCGCCTTTTCTCAAGGGAAATCCTAAGTCCGTGACACAGTGCATCATCCGGGTTGCGCTCGATACCCCTCTTGACTTTTTCTTCGATTACCGCTGGCAGGCCGCGGCAGGCGATAGTGCGCCGCCTCTGGTCGGCCAGCTGGCGCTGGTGCCGTTCGGCCGGCGCGAGGTGGTCGGCCTGATCGTCGCGCTGCCGGCGCATACCGAGGTGCCGGCCGCCAAGCTGAAAGATGCGCTGGCGATCCGCAGCCAGCTGGCGCCGCTGTCGGAGCAGTGGCGCGCGCTGTGCGGCTTCGCCGCCGATTACTACCAGCGCCCGCTGGGCGAAGTCGCGCTGCCGGGCCTGCCGAAAAACCTGCGCGCGCTGAAAACCACCGCGCTCGACCGCGCGCTGAAGAAACTGGCGAAAAGCGACGCGCTGCACGACGCCAGCCCGGCCGCGATGCCGCTGCTCAATCCGGCGCAGCAAGCAGCGGCCGACGCGATCGCCGGCGCGTCGGGTTTCGCGCCCAGCCTGCTGTACGGCGTCACCGGCAGCGGCAAGACCGAAGTCTATCTGCAGGCGGCGGCGCAGATCCTGGCGCGCCATGACGACGCGCAAATCCTGATCCTGGTGCCGGAAATCAACCTCACGCCCCAGCTCGAAGGCAATATCCGCGCCCGTTTTCCCGGCATTGCGGTGGCCACCCTGCACAGCGGGCTGGCCGAAGGCGAGCGCGTCACGCACTGGCTGGCCGCGCATCTGGGCAGCGCCCGCATCGTGCTCGGCACCCGGCTGGCGATCCTGGCCTCGCTGCCGCAGCTGAGACTGATCGTCATCGACGAAGAGCACGACCCGTCCTACAAGCAGCAGGAAGGGCTGCGCTATTCGGCGCGCGACCTGGCCGTGTGGCGCGCGCACCAGCTCGGGATCGCGATCGTGCTGGGCTCCGCCACGCCGTCGCTGGAGACCTGGCAGCATGCGCAGACCGGGCGCTACCGCAAGCTGGAACTGCGCGAGCGGGCGGTGGCGGCGGCGGTCTTGCCGGCGGTCAAGGTGATCAACATGGAGCACGACAAGCCGGCCGAAGGCCTGACCCCGACCCTGATCGCCGCGCTGCAGCTGCGGCTGCAGCGCGGTGAGCAATCACTGCTGTTCCTGAACCGGCGCGGCTATGCGCCGGTGATCGCCTGCGACGCCTGCGGCTGGATCAGCAATTGCACGCGCTGCACCGCGTTCATGGTGCTGCACAAGCCGGAGCACCGGCTGCGCTGCCACCACTGCAGCCTGGAGCTGCGCATCCCGCGTTCCTGCCCGGACTGCGGCAATGTCGACCTGCAGCCGCTGGGGCGCGGCACGCAAAGGGTGGAAGAGGGCTTGCAGGCGCTTTTCCCCGAGGCCAGAATCACCCGCATCGACGCCGACTCGACCCGCAGGAAGGGCAGCGCGCAAGCCGCGTTCGACACCGTGCACCGGGGCGAGGTCGATATCCTGATCGGCACCCAGATGGTGGCCAAGGGGCATGATTTCAAAAACCTGACGCTGGTCGGCATCCTCAACCCCGACACCGCGCTGTTCTCGCAGGATTACCGCGCCAGCGAACGGCTGTTCGCGCAACTGATGCAGGTCGCCGGGCGCGCCGGGCGCGCCGCGCAGAAGGAAGGCGGCAGCGCCAGCGAAGTGCTGATCCAGACCCGCTACCCGCAACATCCGCTGTATGCGGCGGTGGTGAATCACGATTACGACCATTTCGCCACCGAGCTATTGCTTGAACGGCAGCAGGCGCACCTGCCGCCCTATCTGTACCAGGCGCTGCTGCGGGCCGAAGCGCGCGAACTCGACACCGCGCTGGCCTTCCTGCGGCAGGCCAGCACCGCAGTCGAGCACCCCGGCATCACCATCAACGACCCGATCCCGATGACGATGACCCGCATCGCCAACGTCGACCGCGCGCAACTGCTGATCGAATGCCCGTCGCGCCCGGCGCTGCAAGCCTTCCTGAAAGTCTGGCTGGCCGCGCTGCGCAGCATCAAGACCCGCGCCAGATGGTCGCTGGAAGTCGATCCGGTCGATATCTGATTCCCTTTCTAAATCAACCGTGCACTTTGTCGGCTTCGCTTGCCGTACCTGCGTACTGTCTGCGCTTCGCCTTCGCGTTCACGATTGATTTAGAAAGGGAATGAGACTGGGCCGTTCCCAAATGGAAAGTGCGGACTCACACAGGCCGCCGGCCAGCGTTTGATGCAGCGCAATCGTGCAGCGCTTGTGCATGGTATTCGGGGCGGAAAAAACTAAACTGCAAATTTGGCAAGGTTCAGCCGTGGCTGCAGTCCTTGCCTCGGCCTGACAATCGGGTGGCCGGCATCAACCCGACGCCGGCTTCTATTTTTCGGATGGCTCACCAACAGGAGGCATCATCATGGGCACCGCTACTGCTGTCGTGCATCAGGCTTACGCCGCTTTCGCTCAGGGGGATGTGGCGTCAATCCTGGATCTGGTGGACGACGAAGTCGACTGGGAGTTCGTCGGCTCGGAGAATCTGGAGTACGCCGGACTGCGCCGCAACCGCGACGAGGTGGCGGCCTTCTTTGCGGCGGTCGCGGCGGCCGACGCGATCCACGTGTTCGAGCCGCGCGAATTCATCGAGGCCGGCAACCATGTGACCGTGCTCGGCTGGGAGCAGGCAACGGCGCTCGACAGCACGGAAGACTTTGAATCCGAATGGGTGCATGTATTCACCGTGCGGGACGGCAAGATCACGCGCTGGCGCGGTTTCTTCAACACCGCGGCGCGCTACGGGCTGTAGCCGTTCAATTTCGATCTGACACCAGACACAGGAGTCCAGCATCATGCGCATGTTACTCAACGTCGAATTTCCCCCCGAGCCGTTCAATAGCGCGGTGCGCAACGGCACGGTCGGGGCCACCATTGGCCGCATCCTGGAAGCGATCAAGCCGGAAGCGTGCTATTTCACCGAGCAGAACGGGCGCCGCGGCGCTTTCCTGGTGGTGGATGTCGCGCGCGACTCGCAGATCCCGGCGCTGGCCGAGCCGTGGTTTCTGCACTTCAATGCCGAATGCAAGTTCCGCATCGCGATGACGCCGGAGGATCTGCAGCAGGCCGGGCTGGAGGCGCTGGGCAAGCAGTGGTCGTGAGCAGGCGCTTGCGGGCAGGCTGGCACGGCCTTGGGCGCTGATACATACTGCACCGGGTATTTTTAAAAACCGTTTGTTTATCTGCGGGGAGGTCGGTGTTTCTGCCTATACCCCCGCTGTCCGGCTGGCGGGATCAGTCGGGCACCGTTCAGACGTGCGTGAGAATGACCCCGGCAGGCGCGCTGACATTGCTCAAGATGTCATGTTCGACGTTGCTGCTGCCATCGCCGATCTTGCTTTGCCAGGCTTTCACGAAAAACGCCTTTTCGTCTTCCGTCGGGAGCACATTCCAAAACACCACCAGCGTGCCCTTGTGGTCATGGAGCTGCGACATCTTGTAGATGAAGTCATGCTTGCCCATGATGTCGGCCAGCGCCACCACATAGCCATAAACGCGATTGAGCCGCTCAATGCGATCCGGTTCGGTTGCGCTGTTGGTGGCGGTGATGCTCGGGTGGTCTAGAAACATATCCGGTTCTCCTAATATTGCTGCACGTCGAACAGTGTAGCAATGAAACCCGGAAAAAGGCCGCTCAATAGCGCCGTGTCAGGGCAATTGCATGAAGGCCAGCGTTGAGCAAGCAGCACTGCATATCGTCCACGAAAAACACGAAAGACACGAAAAAAACACTGTTTGCCTCTCTTCTCTGAAGTTTTCCACACAGATAACTATCTGTGCTTTTGACTCTTTCGTGCTTTTCGTGTCTTTCGTGGACCGCTTAGTGGCTTCATGCAATCGTCCGGCACCCCGTCGCGCCCCCTGAATTAACAGAAATAATCGGGGTATAGGTAAAAACCAGTGGCTTGCCGCATGCATTTGCTGCCTCTTGAAAAATACAGGTGGGAGTATTTATCGGCCGTCGAAGCGGCTCCGGGAGCCGTGGCGGGTCGCCACTGGCTGGCGCGATAACTGCGATAATCACCAGCTTTAACCGCTGCCCGTCATCCTCAGACGATGGAGGGAATGCACCTGATTCAGATTGATCACCATGCGCAATGGCATGTTATTCGCCGCCGGGGCTTACCTCATCTGGGGCTTGTTCCCGCTTTATTTCAAACTGCTGCAAGGCATCCCGCCGCTGGAGATCCTGCTGCACCGGGTGGTGTGGTCGCTGCTGTTCCTGCTGTCGCTGCTGGCATGGCGGCGCCAGTGGCGCTGGATACAGCAGTTGCTGCGCCAGCCGCGCGTGCTGCTCGGCTTTGGCGCCAGCGCATTATTGCTGTCGTGTAACTGGTACCTGTATATCTGGTCGGTCAACAACGGCCGCATCGTCGATGCCAGCCTCGGCTATTTCATCAATCCGCTGGTCAATGTGCTGCTGGGTTTCGTGCTGCTGCGCGAGCGCCTGCGCGCGGCGCAATGGTGTGCGATCGCGCTGGCGGCGGGGGGCGTGCTGTGGCTGACCTGGCACAGCGGCAGCCTGCCGTGGATCAGCCTGTTGCTGGCGCTGACCTTCGGCTTTTACGGTTTGTTGCGCAAGACGGCCAGGCTCGGTGCGCTGGAAGGCTTGTCGCTGGAAACTTTTTTGCTGTTTCCGCTGGCGTTCGGCACCCTGGCGCTGCTGGCGGACCAGGGCCAGAATGCGTTCAGCGCGGCGTCCGGCAGCCAGCGCTGGCTGCTGGCGGCGGCCGGGCCGATTACCGCGGTGCCCTTGCTGCTGTTTGCCGCCGGCGCGCGCCGCATCCCCTTGTCGCTGATGGGCTTGCTGCAATACATCAGCCCGTCGATCCAGCTCTTGCTCGGGGTCTGGCTGTATCACGAGCCTTTCAGTGCGGTGCGGCAAGTCGGCTTCGCCGCAATCTGGGCCGGGCTGGCGCTGTATTCGCTGGATGGCCTGTGGCGCACCTGGGCCAACAAATCCCCCCGGGCTGCATGATCTGGTGCGCGGCTGTTATCGGATTCAGCTTTGATCCCGCGCAATGCCGGCATCGCGCAAGGTGGCTTCAATACAAATAGGGCGATCACTTCATCGCAGGAGGGCGCGTGAAGACGGTTCCGCTGGATATTCCGATGCTCAAGATCTGGCTGAAGGACGCCTGGACGGGCGGCGACTATGCGCATTTCGATCTGTATTTGACGCCCGGCGCGCGCGAGTTTTTCGTCCGTCTTGACATTGTCCCCGGTGCGCAATTGCTGGATGTCGGTTGCGGCGCCGGGCAACTGGCGCTGCTGGCGGCGGCGGCCGGCGCGCGCGTGACCGGCATCGACATCGCGCCCAACTCGCTGGAGCAGGCGCGCAAGCGGGCCAGGGCGCAGAATTTGAGCATTCACTTCGACGAAGGCGATGTCGAGGCGATGCCGTATAAGAATGACAGCTTCGATGTGGTATTGAGCTTGTTCGGTGCGATGTTTGCGGCGCAGCCGGACCAGGCTGCCAGCGAAATGCTGCGGGTGCTCAAGCCGGGCGGCCGGCTGATCATGGGCAACTGGACCTCGGACGGCTTCGTCGGCCAGATGGCCAGGGTGGTCGCGCGCCATGCGCCGCCGCCGCCGGTGATGACTTCGCCGTTCCAGTGGGGCGACCAGGCGCAGGTGCGCGCCAGGCTGCCGGGACTGCGCGAGCTGCATCTGACGCCGCGCGCTTATCCCTTGTATTTTCCGTTCCCGCCGGTCGAGGTAGTGGCGTTCTTCCGCAAGTATTACGGCCCGCTGAACCGGGCTTTCGACAACCTGGACCGGGTCGGCCAGGCTTCGCTGGAAATCGACCTGGAACGCTTCTGGAGCGAGAAAAACCTGTCCGACAACAAGGAGGCGACCCACATCGAAGCCGCTTATCTGGAAGTCGACGGGGTCAAGGCCTGAGGCCGCAGTTGCGGCCTCAGGCACTGCCGCTGGGTGCCGGCTCAGGAATACAGGCCGGCTTCAGGAAACCCGTCGAACTGCAGCTTGCTGCGGTTTTTGGCGATGCCGGTGAGCAGCAGCATCATGCCGAAGCCGGCTGCGATCAGCAGCGGATAGGCGGCCAGCAATTCCAGCAGCGAGTACTTCCACGACAGCGGCCGCCCGACGCCCAGCATCGCCGCATAGAACCAGGACACGGCGGAGACGGTGCCGGCAAACATCGCCAGCAGGCGTTGGTTCAAGGACAATTTCAGCAGCGAACCGGCTTTTTCCAGTGCCGGCATGACCGCGCCGTGCAGCACGAAGCCATTGAGCGTCAATAACATGACGATGCCGATTTTGGCCTGCAATTTCGGATTGAGGAAATAGACCAGCCCCTTGCTCGACGCATCGAGCCAGACGACGGCAATGCCGGTAATCCAGAGCGCCACCAGCGCCAGCGACACCGTGGATTTGAGTTGGGCCAGATGCTTGTCATCCGGTTCGGCAGCATGGCCGCTGAGCAGTTGCCGGATCATCGCGATGTCGCTGGTGAGCACCAGGCCGATCGCGACGCAACAGGCGATCAGATGAAAATAGACGATACCAAGGCGAGTGAGTTCCATGGGTAATCCTTTGCAGAAAATAGCGATTGAAATTGTGACAGGCGCGTTGCTTGCAAAAACAGACGGCCCTGCCTCGACCTTGCGTGAGGCGTGTGCGAATGAAACACGTTTGGCTGGATGACTACGCTGGTGCGCGGATGTCGGTCTCGGTGAAGATGTATTGCATGAGGGAAAAACCTCCTATATAAGACGATGAAACCGCCGGCACGCAAAACCAGGCACAGCGGGAATCAAGTCAGATGACAGCATGAAAACATGCACGCTCAAGGATTGAACTAGCAACGAATAATGAAGGGTAACTTACGTTGCGTAGGGGTAAGAAGGGTTTGCGCCGGAATGGTTCCGGCCGGTTACACAATTGTTACAATTCAATTTTCGGCTGCGATCGACGTTTGCGCAACATTGCAGAACATCATCTTTGCCTGATGGAAAATACTTGGCAGCGCATTACGGGGCGGTGGCCGGCTTGAAAATCCGCTATGCCTGCTTGCTCCTGGCCACGTTTACGCGCACCATGAGAGCAATGAAAAGGAAATTGCGCCTCCTCTTCCGAGTACTTTTTCGCTGGATGACCAAGGAGTTCATGATGCCCAAATCTTCACCCGCGCCCAGACTGACGCGCAATGGCGTCACATTTACCGTAACCGTCGAGTTCAAGGACTATAAGTGCCTGGTTCCCCAGGACACCCTGATCAAATTGTGCAAGTCGCAGGACCCGCAGCTGGACCTGATCGCGACCTACCGTGCGTATGAGGGGAAAATCAGGGGCGTGGCCAGACGCCTGATCGCCGCCGGCGTGGCCGGTACGCCGATGCGGCTGGAGTCCAAGTATTTCTGATGTTGTCAGCAGTATGCGTTCAACAGGAGATTGCCGAAATGGATACTTTACAGGTCGAGGTGGCGGTCATCGGTGCCGGTTCAGCCGGACTGACCGCGTATCGTGCAGCGAAATCGCACGGCAAGCGGGTGGTATTGATCGAGGGCGGGCCGGACGGCACCACCTGCGCGCGGGTCGGCTGCATGCCGAGCAAGCTGCTGATCGCGGCCGCCGATGCCGCGCATGCGGCCGCCGCCGGCGCCGCGTTTGGCGTGCATGCCGGCAAGCTGCGGATCGACGGACGCGCGGTGATGGCCAGGGTGCGCGCCGAGCGCGATCGCTTCGTCGGCTTCGTGCTGGACGCGGTTGCGCATATTCCGGAGGCCGATCGCTTGCGCGGCAACGCCCGCTTTCTGGACGGACAGCGGCTGCAGGTCGACCAGCATACGGTAGTCGAGGCGCAACAGATCGTGATTGCGACCGGCTCCAGCGCTGCGGTGCCGGCGCCGTTGCAGGAAGCCGGCGACCGCCTGATCGTCAATGATGATGTGTTTGAGTGGCAAGATTTGCCGGCGTCGGTGGCGGTGGTCGGCAGCGGCATCATCGGACTCGAACTGGGACAGGCGCTGCACCGGCTGGGCGTGCGGGTGACGATTTTCGGCCGCAGCGAGCGCCTCGCGAAATTGCAGGACCCCGCGGTGCTGGCCGCCGCGCACCGCTATCTGGGGAGCGAGCTGGATCTGCGGCTGCAGACCGAGCTGGTGAACGTGGCATGGTTCGGCCATGAAGTGCAGATCCTGTCCCGTAATGCGGACGGCCGCGAGCAGAGCGACAGCTACGACTACCTGCTGTCGGCTACCGGGCGCACGCCGAATCTGCAGGGGCTCGGGCTGGAGCAGGCGGGCATTGCGCTGGAGCGGCATGGCGTGCCGCTGTTCGATCCGCAGACGATGCAATGCGGCAGCCAGCCGCATTTTCATCGCCGGCGATGCCAGCAATGAAAGCCCGGTATTGCACGAAGCGGTCGATCAGGGCCGCATCGCCGGCGACAATGCCGGCCGCTATCCGGCGCTGCGGCCCGGCCTGCGCCGCACCCCGCTGACGATTGCGTTCTGCGATCCGCAGATCGCCACGGTCGGCCAGACCTTTTGGGCGCTGGAGGCCGCGCGGACCGGAGGCGTTTGCGATCGGCGAGGTGTCGTTCGAGGACCAGGGCCGCAGCCGGGTGATGCTGCAGAATCGCGGCTTGCTGCGGGTGTATGGCGAGCTCGGTTCGGGTCGCTTCCTGGGCGCGGAGATGATCGGGCCGCGCGCCGAGCATCTGGCGCACCTGCTGGCCTGGGCCTGTCAGGCCGGGATGACGGTGAGCCAGATGCTGGACATGCCGTTCTACCATCCGGTGATCGAGGAGGGGCTGCGCAGCGCGCTGCGCGACCTCAACGAAAAACTGCTGCACGGCCTGCCGGAAATCGCCCATTGCAGCGATTGCACGCCGGGCATGTGAGGCGGCGCGTCAGTCAGCGCACTGCAATTTTTTGAAAAATTGGGGAGTATCGCCAAAAACAGGGCATTTCCCGCACGGATTCATTGGCCTGTTAAAAATACCACTGGCAGTATAATTTGCGCATCGCGCTGCTCGCGCACCATACGATTCACAGGCAGAACATGACGAACCAACAAAACCCGCTGCACGGCGTCACGCTGGAAGCGCTGCTGACGCAGCTGGTGGCGCACTACGGCTGGGAGGAAATGGGGCGGCGCATCGATATCCGCTGCTTCCAGAGCGATCCCAGCATCAAGTCCAGCCTGAAGTTCCTGCGCAAGACGCCGTGGGCCAGGAAAAAAGTCGAGGACTGGTATCTGGCCGACCAGGCGCAAGGCTGAAACTGCGTCCTGCTTGCCCTTACGCTGCGCACGCCGGCTGCAGCTGCTGCTGCAGTGCCGCGTGTTCCTGCAGCAGCGCGCTCAGCTGTTCGGCCGGCATCGGGCGCGCAAAGTAATAGCCCTGCATCAGGTCGCATCCGGCGGCGCGCATGAATTGCTGCTGGGCGGCCGTTTCCACCCCCTCGGCCACCACCGACAGGCCCAGGCTGTGCGCCATCGAGATGATCGCGTTGCTGATCGCTTCATCGTCGCCATTGCCGGGGATGTCGCGCACGAAATGGCGATCGATCTTCAGCTGGTCGATCGGAAAGCGCTTCAGATAGGACATCGATGAATAACCGGTGCCGAAATCGTCGATCGACAGGTGGATCCCCAGCTGGTGCAATTGTTCCAGCAGCGTGATATTCGCATCGACGTTTTCCATCAGCATGCTTTCGGTGATCTCCAGCTCCAGCAAGTGGGCCGGCAGCGCGGTCTCAAGCAGCGTGCGCGTGATCAGCGGCAACAGGTTCGGGTCCTTGGCCTGGCGCGCCGACAGATTGACCGCAATCCGGATCGGACCCAGGCCGGCCTGATGCCAGGCGGCGGCTTGGCGGCAGGCGGTGCGCAATACCCACTGCCCGAGTTCCACGATCAGGCCGCTTTCTTCCGCAATCGGGATGAATTCGACCGGGCTGATCTGACCCAGTTGCGGATGGTGCCAGCGCAGCAGCGCCTCGGCGCCGACGATGCGCGGCTCGTGCAGATGGACCTGCGGCTGGTAATGCAGCTGCATCTGGCCGCCGGCAACCGCCTTGCGCAACGCGCTTTCCAGCATTCTGCGCTTTTGCGCGCGCAAATCCATTTCGGCAGCAAATGCCTCGAAGGTGTTCTTGCCCTGGTCCTTGGCGTGGTACATCGCGGTGTCGGCGTTGCGGATCAGGGTCTGCGCATCGCCCGCATCTTGCGGATAGCGGCTGATGCCGATGCTGGCGGTGACGTGGATTTCGTGCGCGCCGCATTGGAACGGCAGGGTCAGCGCATCCAGTATTTTTTGCGCAAGAACCTCGAGCCTGGCATGCTGGTCGGTGGCTTCGGTGACCACCGCAAATTCATCGCCGCCGATGCGGCACAGGATGTCGGTCGCGCGCAAATCCTGAGCGAAGCGCTGCGCGACCAGTTTCAGCAGCATATCGCCGGTCTGATGCCCCAGCGTATCGTTGACCGCCTTGAAGTTGTCGAGGTCCAGCAGCAGCAGGCCCACCATGCCATTGCACTGGTCGGCCCCGCGCAGCGAGTGCGCCAGGTGTTCATTGAATGCGTGGCGGTTGCGCAGGTTGGTGACCGAGTCGTTGTGGGCCAGATAGTTCAGGCGCGCTTGCGCCTGGTTGACCGCATGCCGCAAACGCCGGAACAGCAGGGCGGCGCCGAGCAGCGAGGCAATCACCGCCAGCAGGGTCAGCGCCGCGTAACGCAGCAGGCGCAGATAGAATTGCTGCAGGCTCACGCGCATCGTGACGAAACCCAGCAAGCGCTGATCCAGCATCACCGCATGCACCACGTCGAGCCGATCCAGGCTGAAGCGGTGGCCGTCGCGGATCAGCAGGGCGTCCGGTGCCGCCAGCTCGGGCTGCGCATTGCGCCGGTAGTGAGCCAGCGGCCGCCCATCCTTGTGGAAAATGCCGGCGGCTTGCAGATTGGGGGCGGCCGCCAGCGCAGTCAGCAGTTCATTGGCGCTGATCCTGTCGCCAAACAGCAGCGCCGCGCTGCTGTTATTGCTGATGATGTCGGCCTGGATCTGCGCATCCTCCACCAGATTGCCGCGCATCGCGATGAATTGCGCAATGATCAGCAGCAGGCTGGCCAGCAGCAAGGCGGCGCCGGCGACCAGCAGATTGACGGCGGTCTTGCTTTGGATGCTTTTCAGCAGGCGTGGCGGCAGCGCGATCATTGAATATTCCGCGCCAGGCGCAACAGTTTGGAGCTGATGCGCAGTTGCGCCTGATGCGCGGCAGTCAGGTCGATATCAAACACAATATGCTTGTCAGCAACCGCGAGGGCAATGATGGCGTCGCCCGGCGCTGGCGCAGCCATATCGGTGATGGTCAGTACATTGCTGCCTTGCAACATCTGTTTGATGCGCGCCAGTTCAGGACGATCCAGTGCATCGAGCAGCACGATATGGCAGCTGCGCAGGTTGGGCGTGCTCTGGATCAGCAGCTGGTGGCCGCGGATGGTCTGGATGTTCAGATCCGCCAGCGCCGCGCCCAGCTGGCTGGCGGGGTGGACGCAGATCGTCAGGCTGGCGTCCGGCGCCAGCGCTGCCGCCGGCCATTCGGTGAAGAGCGCGAAGTTGTAGATGCATGCGGCTTTCAATGCCGGTTCCGACACCGCCTGTGCCGCCGTGGCAACGGGCAGCGCGACAGCCAGCAGGCCGGCCGCAATGGTCCGCAATGCGCAGAGCAGAGCGGCGCGTTCAGGAAACATGATGCAATTTCAGGTGAAAATTGCATCGCTTGTGCCCGTTGCGGGTCGCAAGGGCACGGGTTTGCGCGGCCGGCAAGAGGCCGCAATGACGCGCGCGAACATGATCCGGCCCGAACCTGAAAACTAAAATCTGCTGCATGCTTGCTGCCTCATCTCCAATCAAAAGCATCGTGTCTGTTTTGTCGTTATTGTCACGCTGCGTGCATCGCGGCGCAGCCGGCTGATCCGGCTGCGCGACGCGATGGACGACAGGCAGCTTATACAAGGTTTTTTGCCGGTGCAACCTTAAAAAATGTTGCACTGCAACCGTTGGCGGATGAAGTTATTTCATTGGCAATGCACTGCAGTCATGTCGGTGGCCGGCTTAGCCCAGCGGCCAGGCCTGGCGCGTCAGCGCCACCGCCACGATGTAGGCAAACACCGCCAGCGCCGCGATGAAGGCGCTCAGCCGTAGCGCGCGGGTCTTGCCGCGTTTCAAGGCGATGGTGCCCAGTCCGATGTACAGCAGCAGCGCGATCACCTTGGCGCTGAGCCAGGACTGGACGAACGGATACTGGCCGCTCCAGAACACCATGGTCAGCGCGCTGGCCAGCAGCAGCGTGTCGATCAGGTGCGGCGCGATCCTGATCCAGCGCCGCTGCAGCATGCGCCGGCGCATGCAGCATCCACAGTCCGCGCAGCAGGAACAGGCTGCCGCTGAGCGCGGCGCAGGTGATGTGCAGATGTTTGATGGCAAGATAATTCATGAGCGTCGATATCGGTGGAGGTGGTGCGACCGGAGCAGTCGCCGCCGCCGGCACAGCATGCCGTCCAGCGCAGCGTCATCATACTGCATGCGCTGTTGCGCGCGGAAGCATGGCCCGTCAGTGCTTGCCGGCGACCCCGGATGACGCCTCAACAATCGGCAATATTGATGGAGTATCAATAAAAATTGGTATGTTAGCGCACGGATTCATTGGGTGCTTCAAATATACCCGGTGCAGTATATGGCAAGGCCCGGGCCGCTGAAAAGGCGATTTCGGCGCAGCTGCATTCAATCCGGCGGAACTTTGCAGGTTGCGGCCAGTCTTCTTTGCGGGCAATAGTTCACCCCCATTCCCCGTTTTGTCCTCTTCAAGGAGCATGTATTGCATCGTCCCGCACATCTGGCCATTTGGCCGCTGACCCTGGTACTGGCTGCCTGCGGCGGCGGTAGCAGCAGTGAAACCAGCAGCGTCACCAGCGCCGCCACCCGGGCAGCGGTGCCCGTCGCGCCTGCCAGCAGCACCACGCCGACGCCGGCTTCAACCCCGGCTTCAACCCCGACTTCAACCCCGACTTCAACCCCGACAGCAACCCCGACGCCAGCGACTGCGCCGGATGCCGCGAAGACTTGCGGTCTGGCCAATTTTCAGCAAGACCTGATCGCGCTGATCAATCAGGCGCGCGCCAGCAGCCGCATGTGCGGCAGCACTTCATACAATGCGGCGGCGGCGGTGCAGTGGAATGGCAAATTATTCAACGCGGCAGCCGCTCATTCGGCCGACATGGCGGGCAACAACTATTTCTCCCACACCAGCCTCGATGGCCGCAGCTTCGATCAGCGCATCAGCGCGGCCGGCTATGCGTGGACTGCAGTCGGGGAAAACATCGCCGCCGGTCAGGCTACGGTGGCGCAAGTCATGGCCGGCTGGCTGGGCAGCCCCGGTCATTGCGCCAACATCATGAACGGGAGTTACACCGAGGTCGGCGTGTCCTGCGTGAGCAGCAGCAGTGCCAGTTACCCGAACTACTGGACCATGGATCTGGGGCGGCCCTAGCTTAAAAATTCATGCGACCGGCCGGTCGAAGCGCCCTTCGGCCGCCAGTTCGCGGATGATGCGGATGGTGTCGATGTCGGCCTCGTAGTAAGCCGAACGGCGGTATTCGTTGTACATCGCGTTGGCGGCATCGGTGGCCGCATCATTGCCGTCGTCGTATTCGAAACGCACGAACAGCGCGTCCGGCTGCGGCTCCTCGATGCTCATGGTCAGGTGCGACGCGGCGATCTCGCCCTGCGCCGGCACAAAGTAATGCACTTGTTGCATCGCATGGAAGGTGACCCGGTCGCGGATGATCAGTTCGCCGTAATGCAGCTCGCGCGCCAGCGTGTTGCCGACCGCGGCCTGCAGCAGGCACTGGTCCAGATGCGGCACGAACAGCTTCGGTGATTCGGCCCGCAACACCAGCCCGCGCCACAGTTGCTCGCGGCTTAAGGGATCGATCAGCGGATTCAGCAGATCGTTGATTTCAATCAGGTGCGCAAATTTCATGGTGGTTTCAGGCAAGGATGGGCGGCCGCGATGGCCGCAATAACTGAATGGTAAACCCTGAAACGGTAGTTGGACAGGTGGCAGCGGCTGCTTTGGGTTTGGCGCGCGCTGAATCGGCTGTGCCGCAGGCGAGCCGGAAGCGGATGCCATGAACGCGGTATTGTCTTTTCGTTAAGTTGCGACTATAACAACTCCGGGAATGATCAGGTCCGGGCCGGCATGAAAACACATTATCAGTCACTTGGCATCGGCCGCGACGCCAGTGCAGCGCAAATCAGGGATGCGTATCAGCAAGAGCTGGAGGCGCTTGCCTTGGCGCAGCAGTTCGCGACCAACAATGAATTAAAAATACGCCGGATGGTATTGCAGCAGGCTTACCGGACATTGTCATCGCCGCTGCGCCGACAACAATACGATGCCGGGCTGACAGGCGGTCGCAGCGCCAGTAAACGGATCGCACATCGCGCGCAGCTAAGAACTGCCGTCCTGTCGATACTGATCGTCGGCATCCTGGCGCTTGCTGCTTATGTCATCCGGCAACGCGAGGTGGAGCGCGCGTCCGCCCTGCCGCAGCGCGTGCAGCAGCCGCAGCAGCTGGCTGTTCCGGCTGCCGGAAGCGCGTATCGGGCCTCCTCGCAGGCCTGGCGCAAGTCGGAAGGCCGCCGCATGAAGCTGGTCGAAGAAATGCGTGCAAACAACGGCAGCAGGAGCCTACGCCTGGCCTGGCCACGCAGGCCAGGGATCAGACAGGCGGGAGCGGGATCGATGAGGATGGCAATCCCGCCAGGTAAATCCTGTGCGGTTTCCCGCAGCGGGATCGACTTCAGCCCGGCTTAAAACTCTTCCCAGTCGTCAGCCGCCGGTGCTGCTGCGCCATTCGCGATTTTTTTCTGCATGGGCGGCGCACTGGCACTCTTGCCGGCTGCTGCTCGTTTGAGCGGCGCAGAAAACTGATGGATCCGGGCCGCCGGTGCCGGCATCTGTACCTGCATGCGGTCGAGCTTGAACACGCTGACCACCTGCGCCAGATGGCTGGCCTGATCCTGCAGCGATTCGGACGCTGCGGCCGCCTGTTCCACCAGCGCCGCATTCTGTTGCGTGGCGTCATCCATCTGCGCAATCGCCTGATTGACCTGCGCGATGCCCTGGCTTTGCTCGTGGCTGGCGGCGGTGATTTCGGTCATGATGTCGGCCACCCGTTGTACGCTGGCGACGATCTCGTCCATCGTCGCGCCGGCCTGGCCGACCAGCTTGCTGCCCGCATGTGCCTTGTCGACCGAATCGCCGATCAGGGTCTTGATCTCCCTGGCGGCGGTCGCGCTGCGCTGCGCCAGATTGCGCACTTCGCTTGCGACCACGGCGAAACCGCGGCCCTGCTCGCCGGCCCGCGCCGCTTCCACCGCTGCATTCAGCGCCAGGATATTGGTCTGGAACGCGATGCCGTCGATCACGCCGATGATGTCGGAAATTTTTCCGGATGAGGCATTGATCTCGTGCATGGTGTCGACCACCTGCGCCACCACTGCGCCGCCCTTGGCGGCAACTGCCGAAGCGGAGACTGCCAGCTGGTTGGCCTGGCGCGCATTGTCGGCATTCTGCTTGACGGTCGAGGTCAGTTGTTCCATCGAGGCGGCGGTTTCCTGCAGCGAACCGGCCTGGGCTTCGGTGCGCGAGGACAGGTCGAGGTTGCCGGCGGCAATCTGGCCGGAGGCGGTGGCGATGGTGTCGGTGCCGCAGCGGACCTGGCCGACGATGCCGGCCAGATGGTCGCGCATCGATTGCATCGCAAACAGCAGGCTCGAGTGATCGCCCGGCTTGATCGCGATCGCGACCGACAGGTCGCCGGCGGCAATTTTTTCAACGATCGCCGCCGCGTACTCAGGCTCGCCGCCCAGTTGCCTGAGCAATCCGCGCGTGATCAGGGTGCCGACCAATGCCGCCAGCAGGGTCAGCAGCAGCACGCCGGCACTGAGCACGATGGCGGTGCTGGTCAGGCGTGCCACGCGCGCGTTGAGCATGTCTTCCAGTTCGGCCAGCGCCGCTTCATTGAGCTTGAACTGGGCATTAATCCCGCTGGTGAGCTGGTTAAAGTAGTCGGACGAAGAAAACTGCAGTTGCTCGGCCTTGACGATTTCCGTTTGCGCCAGCTGGATCGACTGGTTCGCGCTATCCAGCGCGGCCTGGCCCGGTTCGGCCAGTCTGGCTTTCAGCGCCGGGTTGCTGGCGCTCGCGCTGGCCAGCCCATCGTTCAAGCTCTGGTAACGATCATTGGCCTTGTCGATCAGCGCGACGATGGTCATCCGGTCTTCCACCGTGGCAGTCTTGGCGGCCAGCAAGCCGGCCCCTTTCGCGCGCAGCCGCCCGAACATCTCGGCCAGCATCGGCGACTGCACCAGCGTCGCGTCGATCAGGTAGTAACTCTCCGCCTCAGGATCAAAACTGAGGCCGTAATGTTCCAGCAACAGCGTCTTGAGCTTGAACAGCTGGCCGATCACTGCAGTGTGTTCGGCAAAGCTGTCGGGCACCGAGATCGATTTTTGCGCGACCTTGCCTGCCAGCGCTTTCCAGTTGTCTTTGGTTTGCTGCCAGATGCCGGTCATTCTGGCGTCCTGCAGATTGTTCTTGAAATAGGCATCGAGCGCGCTGTAGGCCTGCTCGGTTTCCTCCATCTTGGCGGCCCGTTTGGGCAGCGCTTCCTCGTTGCCGGCCAGCGCCAGCGCCGACAGCCCGCGATGCTGTTGCGTCAGCTGCACCGACTTGAGCACCAGCCGCGCCGGCGCGATGCCCTGGGTTTCCAGCTTGGCGGCGCTCAGCACCTTGCCGGATTCCTGCACGTACAGTACGAACGGAACGGCGACCAGGACGGCGCCAAGCAGGCCGAGGATGACGAACTTCTGCCATAACTGGAGTCGGTTTAACAGTGCATTCATTGCTTATTTTCCTTGGGGGTCATGTGATGTGCAGGCCCTGATTCCGATGCCGTGATGTGCACTTTATTGTGCCTAGGACTATACGCGGCATGCCGGCATTAAAAATTGCTTTATATCAAGAACGCGCAAGTGCGGCGCGCGCTGGCCGGGCGGCGCCGACCCTGCCGGCGGCACGCTGCTACAATGGTCCGCCTTGTCGTTCTTGAGTCTGCCTGCCCATGTCCCACGGTCTGAATACCCCGCAACGCGAAGCGGTCCACTACATGGACGGCCCCTGTCTGGTGCTGGCCGGCGCCGGCTCCGGCAAGACCCGCGTGATCACGCAAAAGATCGCGCATCTGATCGAGGACTGCGGCTACGATCCGAAAAACATCGCCGCGCTGACCTTCACCAACAAGGCCGCGCTGGAGATGCAGGAGCGGATCGCCAAGCTGCTCAAGCAGCCGCGCCAGGCCAAGCAGCTGACGGTGTCGACCTTCCATTCGCTGGGGGTGAAGATCCTGCGCCAGGAGGCCCGCTCGCTCGGGCTGAAGGACCGCTTTTCGATCATGGACAGCGACGACTGCTTCTCGCTGGTGCAGGATCTGGCGATCACCACCGACAAGCAGCTGATCCGCCGCATCCAGAACGCGATGTCGCTGTGGAAGAACGGCCTGATCAGCCCCGACGCCGCGCTGCAGCAGGCCAAGGATGAGGACGAGGCGCAGGCCGCGCGCATCTATCAGAGCTATGTGGCGACGCTGTCGGCCTATCAGGCGGTCGATTTCGACGACCTGATCCGGCTGCCGGTCGAGCTGTTCCGCCAGGACGATGCGGTGCGCGACAAATGGCAGCGCCGGCTGCGCTACCTGCTGGTCGATGAATACCAGGACACCAACACCTGCCAGTACGAACTGGTCAAGCTGCTGGTGACCGGGCCCGGCAAGAAGCCGCTGTTTACCGCGGTGGGCGACGACGACCAGGCGATCTATGCGTGGCGCGGCGCGACCATCGAGAACCTGAAGCAGCTGCAGGTCGATTTCCCCGACCTGCGGGTGATCAAGCTGGAGCAGAACTACCGCTCGACCACCCGCATCCTGCAGGCGGCCAATGCGGTGATTTCGAACAATCCGAAGCTGTTCGAGAAGGAACTCTGGTCCGAACACGGGCAGGGCGAGCCGATCAAGGTGCTCGGGATGAGCGACGACGAGCAGGAAGCCGAGCAGATCGCGATCATGATTTCGGCGCACCGCTTCGAACGGCGCAGCAAGTTTTCCGATTACGCGATCCTGTACCGCGGCAACCACCAGGCGCGCGTGATCGAGCAGTCGCTGCGCAAGGAGCGCATCCCGTACACCATTTCGGGCGGCCAGAGCTTCTTCGACAAGGCCGAGATCAAGGACATCGTCAGCTATCTGCGGCTGGTCGCGAACCAGGACGACGATCCGGCCTTCATCCGCGCGGTGACCACGCCCAAGCGCGGCGTCGGCCAGTCGACGCTGGAGACGCTCGGCATCGTCGCCGGCCAGTGGCAATGCTCGCTGTTCGAGGCGGTGTTCAAGGGCGGCATCGAAGCCAAGCTGGCCGAGCGCCAGCTCGCGCCGCTGCGCGACTTCTGCAACTTCATCAACCAGCTCGAAGCGCATGCGGCCCGTCCCGGCGAAGATGCGGCCGCGCTGCTGGACGACATGATGAAAGAGATCAATTACGAAGGCTATCTGTACGACAACTTCGACGACCGCCAGGCGCAGAGCAAATGGCAGAACACGCTCGACTTCACCGGCTGGCTGAAGGAAAAAGGCACCGGCGGCAAGGACGGCAGCGCCGAACACAAGAGCCTGCTCGACCTGACCCAGATGGTGGCGCTGATGACCATGCTCGAAGGCAAGGATGAAGAACCGGACGCGGTGCGCATGTCGACCCTGCACGCATCGAAGGGGCTGGAATTCCCGCATGTGTTCCTGGTCGGCGTCGAGGAGGGCATCCTGCCGCACAAGGGCAATGGTTCCGAGGGCGAAGTGCCGATCGAAGTGCTGGGCGCCCGCATCGAGGAAGAGCGGCGCCTGATGTATGTCGGCATCACCCGCGCCCAGCGCACGCTGCAGATCACCTGGTGCAAGAAGCGCAAGCGCGCGCGCGAAAGCGTGCACTGCGACATCTCGCGCTTCATCAAGGAAATGAAGCTCGACGAAGGCGATGCGCAGCCGACTGAGGAAGAAATCATCACGCCGCAGAACCGGCTGGCCAATCTGAAGGCCTTGCTGGCCAAGCCGCGGCCGGCGTAGGCCGTAGCGCAGCTCAGGCCAGCGCCTGAAAGATCAGGTACAGCTCTTCCTTGGTATCGCGCATCAGCGTTGCGCTTTTTTCTTGGTCGAGCTGCAAATGCGCGAGCGCGTGCGGCAGCGCATCCCAGTCGAGCAGGACGGCCGAATTCGCATAAAAATGGGCATCCAGGATATCCGCCGCCGATAACACGTCGATCAGGTCCGGCGCGCCGGAATGGGTGCGATGCAGCGAGCGATGCTCGATGACGGCGCTGCGTATCTGCTCCGGAATATCCCAGTTTTCCAGTATCGCCGCGCCGATATTGGCGTGCCATTGATCGACGATGTCCCATAGTGCCCGTTCCGAACTGAACAGCGTGGCGTGATGGCGGGCCCGGCTCAGGATGTAGAACTTGCCGACATCGTGCAACAGCCCGGCCATCATCGCGGTGTCCGGGTTTAATTTGGTCAGATTCCTGGCGATCACATAGGACAGCGCGGCCACCCGCACGCTGCGGCTCCATAAGCCTTCGATGCGTTGGGCAAACTCGCCGGCCGTCTTGAATTCGGATAATTGCTTCATGCCGACCGAGATCGCGATGTTGCGGATCACGGCAAAGCCCAGACGCATGACGGCGGTGCGTAAATTGGCGGTCGGTGCATGGGACCGGTTAAACGCCGCCGAATTGCAAAAACGCAGCACCTGGGCCGACAACACGGGTTCGGTGCCGATGATGCGGGCCAGCGTGTCGTTCGATATGTCGTCCCGGTTCAGCGCATGGCGGATCTTCATCGTGGTGTTCAGCGAGGTCGGAAAAATCAGCTCTTTGGCAGAGAGTTCCGCCGTCAAATCCTTGATAAATACGAATTCATTTGATGTGGCTGAGCTTGTCATGGAGCAGGGTGACGCGTGAAAGGAATGGTCCGGATGCGGGACAACAGGAAAATGTTTCTCCTAGATTAACGCATTGTGGCTGTTCGTGTCATCCGTAAAGGTGTGTATTGCTTCGCTAAATACGCTCAACTGCGGTATCTTCAGAATTCCTGGACTATAGATTCACTGCGAGACATGATGCACAAACCGGATGACGTCGCCAAGAAACTGCTCGGCATGCCCTATGAAGCGCTGGACGAACGCACCAAGAAAGTCGCAGACCATGTTGCAGGGCGCAAACACATTGCCAGAAACACCGCCAAGGAATTCGACGCCAAGATAACGCGCGGCCAGCGCGCCGCAGATGCGGTCGCGCGTTTTGGCGGGTCCTGGACCTTCATCAGCATCTTTGCCGCCATCATGGTGCTCTGGGTGTTGTTGAACTCCTACATCCTGATCAATTACAGCAAGAGCTTTGATCCGTATCCGTATATCTTGCTGAACCTGTTTCTGTCGATGCTGGCATCGATCCAGGCCCCGATCATCCTGATGTCGCAGAACCGGCATGCAGAAAAAGACCGGCTCGATGCCGAGCACGATTACGAAGTCAACCTGAAGGCGGAACTCGAAATCATGCTGCTGCACGAGAAAATGGATTTGTTGCGGGAAGGCCAGTGGAGTGAGCTATTGGCAATCCAGCAGGAGCAACTTGAGCTGATCGGCAGCCTGATCGAGAAAAAGACCGTGGCCGAGTCCCGCGGGCCGGCCTGACTTAGGCCGGATCGGCTGCAGCGCGCTCGCTCTGTACCAGCTTCCAGCCGGATGGGGATGATCCCGCAGTGTTCACATCGATTGCAATTTTCAAGCTCGCCTGCTGCGCTTCCCATGTGCGCAGCGCGTCGTAATAGCGGTCCCAGACGCAGGGGCTGCAACCGCTTTCGCAGCATTCGCCGTCGCCGGGAGGGATCGGTTTGTCCATGATGTCAGCTTGTATTGGGGGGAAGCGAGATGTTATCCCAATTGCCGGCGGCTTGCTGCGGCCCCCGAGGCTCTGCATATACTGCACCCTGTATTTTTAACAGGGCAATGAATCCGTGCGGCAAGCTACATGTTTTAATGCATACTCCCGATGAATTCTGATTTTTCGGGACGTTTCCGGAGGCGGCGCCGAGCCCGCGTGGTGAAAAAGCGCATCATTTCCTGGGTCGCATCCGGCCCTTGCGGGTCGGTGTAGCTGCCGTGTTCGCTGCCGCCGGACCAGGCGTGGCCGCTGCCGTGGATCAGCCATTGTTCGGCAATGGCCTGCTGCTCGTCGTCGAAGTGGATGGTGCGGGTATAGCTGTGGCCATCGGCCACCTGGCCTTGCTGCACCACCGCGTCGCTGCCGGCTGCATGCTGCGTATTTTGCTCGATCACATGGTCGGCATTGCGCGGATGGACGGTTTTGTCCCGGTCGCCGTGGAATACGATGACCGGAAAGTCGGCTTGCGCGGCGCTGATGCCGGCGGGCCGCAGCGCGATTTTCATCGCGGCCAGCGCCGACGGCAGATTGCGGGCCGCCGCGAACGGCAGGCCGGAATGCACGCCGACCGCCGCATACAGCTCCGGATAGGTGCTGCCCATGATGACGGCCATCGCGCCGCCGGCCGACAAGCCGGCCACATACACCTGGCGCGCATCGCAATGGTAAGCCGCGATGATGTCGCGCGTGATGCCGGCGATGATGGCCGGTTCGCCATGGTCGCGCTGCTGGTTGATCGCGCTGTACCAGTTCCAGCAGCGGGCGCCGTTGGCCGCTGCGGTCTGGGCCGGATAGACCACCAGGCACGGCGTTTCCTCGGCCACCGCATTCATCTGCGTGCCGGCGGCGAAATCGTCCGGATTCTGGCTGCAGCCATGCAGCATCACCACCAGCGGCAGCGCCTGCCCGTGATAGGCGGCGGGGATATACAGTTTGTACTCACGGGTGCCGACTGCGTTGGTGTGGCTGCCGTCGATGAAGCGTGCCGCGGGGCCGCTGTCGGCCGGGGCCGGGTTTTTTGCGGGCCGGCGGCGACCTGGTTTGGCGTCCGGTTGGTCGGATTTGAACAGCTTGCCGAATTGGCGCAACATCTTGCGCATTTGTTCTTGTAGTGCCATGTGATGCCTCTCTGCCGAGAGATTGGGTCCGGATTTGTCCGGACCAGGAGCTCCGGCGGTGAATGAGCAGAATACGGAAATTCGCTATGAATTCATGCGCTTATCGAAGCGCTAAGCAGAAAATTGCCGTCTCCAAGCTGAAGTTACGGTAACACAGCTTGCGCTAACGGGTCAGATATCGGATCGCATCTGTGGTGCGCTTGCCACGATTGCCGGCAGCTCTTGCGCGCGGATGCGCTACCATCACGGCTGTCAAAACCGATGGAGAAAGCCGCAGTGAACCCCGAAGACCGTTTGGTAGATATCGAGATCAAGATTGCCCGCCAGGAAGATTTGCTGGACGAACTCAATACGCTGGTCTACCGCCAGCAGCAAAAGATCGATCAGCTGGAAACCCTGTGCGCGGCGCTGGCACGCCTGATCAAGAGCGCGCCCGAGGCCGGCGGCGAGAGCAATCCCGCCCATGAGCGGCCGCCGCATTATTAGGCGTTCGATCGGATTGCCTGATATTTAAGCAGTCCATCCGGCTTGCCGGGGACTTTTCCGGTACAATCCGGCCGATATGAAAGCACTCACTATCGCCCCCAACCAAGCCCCGACCAACCTGTTTTCCAACGTGCAAAAGCGCTCGGAACGGGCTGCGGCCGCCCCATTCCTGCCGATGTCGCGCGCCGAGATGGACCAGCTCGGCTGGGACAGCTGCGATGTGATCCTGATCACCGGCGACGCGTATATCGATCATCCGAGCTTCGGCATGGCGCTGATCGGGCGCTTGCTGGAGGCGCAGGGCTTCCGGGTCGGCATCATCAGCCAGCCGGACTGGCTGTCGGCCGATGCATTTCGCGTGCTGGGCAAGCCGAAGCTGTATTTCGGCGTCACGGCCGGCAACATGGATTCGATGATCAACCGGTATACCGCCGACCGCAAGATCCGCTCCGAAGACGCGTACACCGCGAATGCCGAACCGAACAAGCGGCCCGACCGCGCGGTGGTGGTGTATGCGCAGCGCGCGCGCGAAGCCTATCCGGACACCGCCATCGTGATCGGCAGCATCGAGGCCAGCCTGCGCCGCATCGCGCATTACGATTACTGGAGCGACAAGGTCAAGCGTTCGGTGTTGCCGGATTCCAAGGCCGATATCCTGCTGTACGGCAATGCGGAACGGGCGCTGGTCGACCTCACGCACCGCCTGGCGGCAGGCGAGCCGATCAAGTCTATCCGCAACCTGCGCGGCACCGCGTTCATGGTGGCGCGCGGCTGGCTGCCCGCGGACGACTGGGTTGAGACCAATTCGACCCGGGTCGATACCCCGGGCAAGATCGAGCCGCTCATCAGCCCGTATGCGGAGCTGCCGGAGAAGGCGTCCTGCGCCAGCGCGGCATCCGACGCCCCCGCGGCAGTGGTCGAGAAACCGATCCTGATCCTGACGCGCGAAGAGCGCCAGGCCGCGCAGAAGGAGCAGCGCAGCAAGACCGTGATCCGGCTGCCGTCGTATGAGCAGGTCAGCGCCGATCCGGTGCTGTACGCGCACGCGTCGCGGATACTGCATCTGGAATCGAACCCCGGCAATGCGCGGGCGCTGGTGCAGGCGCACGGCGAGCGCGATGTCTGGCTCAATCCGCAGCCGCTGCCGCTGGCGATGGACGAGATGGACGGCGTGTACGGCCTGCCGTATGCGCGCGGCCCGCATCCGAGCTACGGCAACGCGCACATTCCGGCCTGGGAAATGATCCGTTTCTCGATCAACATCATGCGCGGCTGCTTCGGCGGCTGCACCTTCTGCTCGATCACCGAGCACGAGGGCCGCATCATCCAGAGCCGTTCCGAGCCGTCGATCCTGCGCGAGATCGAGGAAATCCGCGACAAGACCAAGGGCTTCACCGGCACCATTTCCGACCTCGGCGGCCCGACCGCGAACATGTACCGGCTGGCCTGCAAGGACAAGAAGCATCGAGGAATCCTGCCGCCGCCTGTCGTGCGTGTATCCGATCATCTGCTCCAACCTCGGCACCGACCACAGCAAGCTGATCTCGGTCTACCGCAAGGCGCGCGCGATTCCGGGCGTCAAGAAAATCCTGATCAGCTCCGGCCTGCGCTACGACCTGGCGATCCGTTCGCCCGAATACGTGAAGGAGCTGGTCACGCACCACGTCGGCGGCCTGCTGAAGATCGCGCCCGAGCATACCGAGCAGAACACGCTGTCGAAGATGATGAAGCCGGGCATCGGCAACTACGACACCTTCAAGGAAATGTTCGAGCGTTTCTCGAAGGAAGCCGGCAAGAAGCAATACCTGATTCCGTACTTCATCGCCGCCCATCCGGGCACCACCGATGAAGACATGCTGAACCTGGCGCTGTGGCTGAAGAAAAACGACTTCAAGCTGGATCAGGTGCAGACCTTCATGCCCACGCCGATGGCGATGGCGACCACCATGTACCACACCCGCAAGAACCCGCTGCACAAGGTGGACGCGGATTCGGAAATCGTCGAAACCGCGCGCAGCGGCCAGATCCGCAAGCTGCACAAGGCCTTCCTGCGCTTCCACGATCCGGCCAACTGGCCGATCCTGCGCGAAGGCCTGAAACGCATGGGACGCTCCGACCTGATCGGCAACGGCGCGCGCCATCTGATCCCGGCCTGGAGCACCGCCGAAGACGGCGGCCTGGGCGGCGCCAAAAAAACCGCTGCCGCTAGCGGAAAACTGCCTTCGGTGGCCGGCAAACCGGCAGTGGTGCGCGCCAAGGTGGTCAGTCCGGCCACCATCCGCGCCAGCGCCAAAGCGGTGGCCAAGCCCAGCCGCAGTCCGGCCGCCAAACCGGCGCCGGCCCGGCCGCAGCAGCGCAAGGGCGCGACCGGCGCCAGCAAGAGCGGACGCAAGTAAGGCGGCTCAATCCGGCCGCACGCCGGAGATGTTGAGCTGTATTACTTAATCCGGCTGCTGTCGCTCGATCGCGCGGCAGAACGCCTGCATTCTCTGCGCCATCAGATGCTGCCGGTAGCCCCGGTTCACGTGGTAAATCAGCCAGGCCACATAGATGAAGGTGGCGACCAGCGCGATCCCCAAGCCCCATACCAGACCCGCTCCCAGCGCTTGCAGCGCAGCGCCCGGCGCGCGGAATACCGCCGCGCCGCCGGCCACGAATGCATCGCCCAGCGCTGATGCAAGCACCCCGTGCGGCGCGTTGAACACCAGCCATCCCAGCAGCAGGCCGCCGCCCAGCGACAGCAGCACGATGACGGCGGCGACCCGCGCCATCCGGCGTTTCGGCGGCAGCAGGGTATGGAAATCGATTGGCGCTTCGGTGTGCATGAAATGAGGAGTGGCAGTCAGGGTTGATGGGAGGTGCGATGCCGGCACCGGATGGTGTCGGATGCCGAGCGAAAATTATAGAGGCGTTGCCGGATGCGCTATACAAAATTTGTACAGGATCGCTGGAAAAACCTTGCAACCCAAGGAAATGGCGGGAGTATAGGCGTAAATATGGCACTTCCCGCAGGGATCCAGTGGCTTGTTGAAAATACACTATGGAGTATATTTCAAGGCCAAAGCGCTTGCCGAGACCGGCTTCAAGCGCTAACGGCGCCATGTCGCGCACGGCCCGGCTGCAATGATGGCCGTCCGGGGCCGGCGCCGGACGGTTGCGTCAAGCAAAAATGCTACGGAAATACCGGCGTATGCGGCTCCATGCCGCCGAACTTCACTTCCGGGTGGCGTTTTTCGATCATCTGTTCGATCTCGGTCACGCGCCGGTAGGGCACGTCGATGATCAGCAGCACCTGGCCGCGTTCAATCCCGGCATCAAACGCTTTCAGGCGCGAATTCGGGATCGCGGCCGCCGCCATGCCCGATATCCAGCCGCCGAACACCGCGCCGCCGATGCCGGCGACCAGGATCGCCAGCGTGCCGACATGGATCGCTTCCGACGGAAACAGCACCAGCAAGATCCCCGCGCACAAGCCGACCGCGCCGCCGATCAGCATCCCGATTTCGGTGCCGTGCACCAGGTCGGTTTTCTGCAGGAAATTGGCTTCCGGCATATCGGCCGGCAGCGTTCCTTCCCTGGCCCAGAAGTGCATGTGTTTTTCTTCGATGCGCGCAAGCAATAACTCGTCCAGCATCGAACGGGCGCTCGGCACATCGGCAAGCATGAAGTAGAGTCTGCGTCGCATGATGACCTCCTTTTGACGCTCTGTTGACGGGGCAGATGCAATCACAGCAAAGCCGCCGCACGTTTAAATATAGCAAGCGGGAACGCATATTTCAAAGACGGATTTGGGCCGGAACGGGTGGGTGGCTTACGCCATTGCGGCAGTCGGCCGGATCCATTCGGCTGCATGCATTTAATCATGGAAACGGCCGTTCAATTTGCGTTGCTGGATAAGAACGCAGACCCGAGGCTGGAGCACGCACCGCGCTTGAAAGCAGATTGTTGATCCCAGACAAATACAGAAAGGGTTTTTAACCCAAAATAGACTTCATTGGATTGCATTAGTGATAACTAGTTCGGCGTTTATTCCCTGTTTACTGCCTATTTTAGAAAGGTTCGAGGGCGACGATGAGACAACTTTACGAATACCACCCTGTAGTGGGCTACCGGTTCATCCCCAATCTGAAGGCGCGCATACCGCACGAAGGCGGCGGCTATCTGATGCAGGTCAATGAGACAGGGTTCCGTTCGAACCGGCCGTTTGTGAAAGAACGCACGGCAGGATGCCGGCGCGTGCTGTTTTTCGGCGACTCATTCACGGCCGGCGATGCGGTGCCTAACCACCAGCGCTACACCGATCTGCTCGAAACCAGAATGCCCGCGTCGGAGGTCTACAACTTCGGCTTGTCCTCAACCGGTACCGACCAGCAGTATCTGGTGTGGCGCGAGTTCGCGCAGGGCATAGAGCATGACCTGGTGGTGATCGCGGTATTCGTCGAGAACGTGCGGCGCGTGGTGGCGCGCTACCGTCCACATCACGACGAGGCCGGACGCAAGCGTATTTATGCCAAGCCCTATTACACCCTCGAGCGCGAGGAATTGCGGCTGCATCATGTTCCACCCCGGCCAGAGCCCTTCGAGGCGCATGAACTGTCGCCCGACGAGAGTGACACGGTGGACCATGGCGGACGTTTTCCGCTGCTGCGTAAAGTAGTGAGCGCGCTCGGCGTCAAGGAGGCGGTACAGCGGCTGACCCACTATCAGCCGGTGCCCGGCTACGATTCGCGCGACACGCCTGACTGGCAACTGATGCGGGCCATCCTGGTGCAATGGATCCGCTCGATCGACAAGCCGGTGCTGATCATGCCGATCCCGCTGCCGCAGCACGTCGATGAAATGTGTGATGCATCGTCCTATCAGGCCAGGTTTGCCGAGCTTGCGAGCGAACTGGATTGCAGGCTGCACGACCCGCTGCCCGACCTGCTCCAATACAGTCCGGCGCAGCGGCGGCGTTTTCGCTGGGAGAAGGACATCCACTTCACGCCGGAGGGACACGATGCGCTTGCCCGTTCGCTGGCGCCGGTGGTAGAGCAAATGCTGGCAACGCAACGCTGAAACGCTAAACATAAGGAGGCGCACATGGGAAAGATGATCCTCGGTATCTCGGCCTTTTACCACGACGCTGCGGCGGCCCTGATCAGGGATGGCGAGATTGTCGCTGCCGCGCAGGAGGAGCGTTTCAGCCGCAAGAAGCACGACCCGCGCTTTCCGATCCATGCGATCAACTATTGCCTGGAAGAGGCCTTCGTCGACGCGGCAGATCTCGATGCCGTGATCTTTTACGACAACCCGATCGCTACCTTTGATCGCGTGGTCGAAAATGCGCTCGCCGCAGGGGGGCGCGGACGCGAGCAGTTCATCAAGGCAGCAGGCTCGCTATTGGGCGACAAGATGTGGGTCAACGAGCAAGTGCTGCGCGCGATCGGATCGCTGGGCCGCGAGGGCCGGGTGCTGTTCGCCGAGCACCATATGGCGCACGCCGCCAGCGCGTTTTACCCGTCGCCGTTCGAGCGCGCGGCCATTCTGACGATAGACGGCGTGGGCGAATGGGCCACCACCAGTTTGGGCGCAGGAGAGGGCAAGACCATCCGGTTTTTTTCTGAAATCGATTACCCGCATTCGCTGGGGCTGCTGTACAGCGCATTTACCTATTTCTGCGGCTTCAAGGTGAACTCCGGCGAGTACAAGCTGATGGGACTGGCGCCCTATGGCGAGCCAAAATATTACGACACGATTTGCCGCCATTTGATCGACGTGCGCCTCGACGGCTCGTACCGCCTGAACATGGCGTATTTCGGGTATATGGACGGCATGGTGATGACGGGCGATCTTTTTGCATCTCTGTTCGGCGGTCCCGCGCGCCAGCCTGAGTCGCCGATTACGCACCGCGAGATGGATCTCGCTGCCAGCATACAAAAGGTCACCGAAGAGATCGTGCTCAGGACAGCGCGGCACCTGCGTGAGATTACCGGCGAGAAGAACATCGTGCTGGCCGGTGGCGTGGCGCTGAACTGTGTCGCCAATGGCAAGCTGGTGGCAGCCGGCATCTTCGATAAGGTGTGGATTCAGCCGGCAGCGGGTGACGCCGGCGGATCGCTGGGCGCTGCGCTGCTCGCCAACCACATGTATTTCGATGAGCCGCGCAGCATCGATCCCGCCGGGCGCGATGCGCAGAAGGGCAGCTACCTGGGACCCCGTTATTCGGGCGAGGAGGTGACGGCCTTCCTCAAGCGCAAGAGTTTTCCACATGAACGCATTACCGACCGGGCCGAGCGCCTGCAAACCGTCGCGCGTGCGATGGCAGATGGGAAAATTGTCGGCTGGTTCTCTGGCCGCATGGAGTTCGGGCCGCGTTCGCTCGGGGCGCGCTCCATATTGGGCGACCCGCGCAACAAGGAAACCCAGGCGGTGATGAACCTGAAGATCAAGTACCGGGAATCGTTCAGGCCATTTGCACCGAGCGTGTTGCGTGAACGATGCGCCGAGTACTTCGACCTGGAATGCGACAGCCCGTACATGCTGCTCATTGCGCCGGTCCAGCAGGCCCGCTGTTTGCCGATGGATATGCAGCGTTTCCATGGCGGGGACGACGATATGATGTCGGTGATCAATCAGCCCCGCAGCGACGTGCCGGCCGTCACCCATGTCGATTACTCCGCACGCATCCAGACGGTCGACGCGCACACGCACCCGGAATACCATGCGCTGATCAAGGCGTTCGAGGAACTCACCGGTTGCGGCATGCTCGTCAACACCTCGTTCAATGTGCGTGGCGAGCCTATCGTATGCACCCCGCAGGACGCTTACCGCTGTTTCATGCGCACCGAGATGGACCTGCTGGTGCTGGAGGATGTGCTGCTGTGGCGCAAGGATCAGCCGCCTTTGGATGATCAGGAAAACTGGAGGGAGACCTATGAACTCGACTGAAGATGACAAGCTGCGCGAAGCTGCCGGAGCGTTTTTCGATGAGGTGCTGATGCCCATGGCCGAGCGCATGCGTGCCAGCGGTGTCCAGCCGTTTCCGCTGCAAACCGATATCTCGCGACTCAGCTACTATGCGCGCCGGTCGACGTGCTCGATGACGCGCGCCGATTTCCTGGCCCCGTCCTGCCTCGATATGGAGGACTTTGAGCAGCGTCTGGCCGCGCACTGGAAGGCTCTCGGCCGTCATGAATTAGTCGGTGCAGTCCCGCGCGTCGCTGCGGTCGCACGTGTTGCGCATGCGGCTTTTGACCGAGGCGAGCAGGATGCCGAAGTCTCGCCCCTGATTTATGTGATGTTCTGACTACCGGTACCGGTATCGGCTGCCATCGAATCCGGTCCTGTTTTTCAGGCCCGGTTCGACGGCATTGATGTACAAAATGATGCAGCGGCCATATACCGCTTGCGTCGGGTGTCCGCCTTCTGATTTAATTCATTCCCCCGCCAGGCGGGCGGCCTGTTGTCCCTGAAAAGTGCTTCCGTTTCCCCCCATCGCCGCATGTCAGGCAAAATAGCACCCTGGACTGCTCTGTCTCGCCGATACCGGCTGCAGATTGCCGCAACACACCTTTTGATTCCATTTCAACCAAGCAGGAAAACATGCATACCAACGATTACCAGCGCCCGCCCACGCTGTACCGCTATTCGCAGCAATCATGGCTGGAACGCGCCCTGACGCTGGGAGAATTCCGTCTGCGCCCGACCACCGATGAGCCGGGCGGCGCAGCAAAAACCGCGATCCGGCTCAATTCCGCTTCGGCCCCCAGTTTTCTGACGCTCAGTTTTTCCACCGTATTTGACGAGGGGCTGTTCAACACCTTTGCCGCGGCCGATGCCTGCCTGGTGATTCATAATCCGGAGCTGTTCGGGGAACGCCTGCATCGCGCGGTGCAGCGCGCGCTGCCTAACTGGGCCGGGATCGACGGCGCGATTTCCTATGGCGCACGCAGCCCGCTGGGCGCGGCATTCACGAAAACGGCGCCGCGTGCTGCCGAACACGAGTGGCAGTTCGCATGGCGCCCGATGCAGCCGACCATGCGCATGAGCCCGATCGTGATCCAGCTCGGCAGCATCGAAGCGTTTGCCGAGATCCGCAGCAAGGCTGTCTGACGCTTTACACCCGGCGGGCGTCCCGGCCCGTGGCGCCCGGTCGCAGCACCGTGTTGGTTTCAAGTAAGTTTGATCCGCTATAACGGTAATTGCGCGGTGCTGCCAGCCGGTTCGGCAGCCTCCCGCATTTCGCTATCAGATATCCACGGAGACCAACATGCAGAACAGCAGTCGTCAGTATCACAATCGAAAGCGCCAGCGATGGCTGCAGTTCAGCGGGCGGATACTGGCCGCTGCGGCGCTTGCGATCAGCCTGCACAACAGCGCTGCGCATGCGGAAAACGGCGTCACCAGTGACGAAATCCTGTTGGGCCAGTCGACGCCGCTGAGCGGGCCGCTGGCGGAACTGGGCCAGGATACCGCGGTGGCCGCCAAGGCCTACTTTGATCATGTGAACCAGCAGGGCGGCGTCAACGGCCGCAAGATTCGCCTGTTGACGCTGGATGACGGCTACAGCACCGACAAGGTGCTGGAAAACGCCAAGACGCTGATAGAAAAAGACAAGGTGTTCGCGTTGTTCAATATGTTCGGCACTCCCGGCAACAGCGCGCTATTGCCGCTGATCGCGCGTGCCGGCATTCCAAGCATCGCTCCCTACACCGGCTCGGAAGCGGTACGCAAACCGCTCAATCCCTTGATATTCAATATCCGCGCCGGGTATGCCGACGAGACCGAGGCCATCATCAATCATCTGGGCGTGCGCGGCATCAGCAAGGTTGCCGTGGTGTACCAGAACAATGCGTTCGGCAAGGACGGACTGGACAGCATCGGCCAGGCATTGGCCCGGCGCCAGCTGAAAATCCATGCGTCCGCCGCGATCGAGAATGATGCCTCCGATGCCGAGCAGGCGGCCAGGACGCTGGCCCTGTCGGCGCCGAAAGCGATCCTGATGGTCACCGCAGGCAAGCCTTCTGCCGCTTTCATCAAGGCTTACAACAAACAGGCGCCCGGCATGCAGTTCTTCGCGCTGTCGGTGATGGGCAGCGCCGCCTCGGTCGATGCGCTGGGCAAGGAAGGGGCGGGCGTGGTGGTGTCGCAAGTGGTGCCGTTCCCGTTTTCAGCCACCAGCGACATCGTGCGCGAATACCAGCAAGTGATGAGCAAAATGGGCCTGAAGGCCTGGTCCTTTGCGTCGATCGAAGGTTTCATCAACGCCAAGGTGACCGTCGAAGGCCTGAAACATGCGGGACGCGAGCTGAGCCGGGACAAGTTTCTGGCCGCGCTGGAGGCGATGGGCAAGGTCAACTATGGCGGCTATGTGGTCAATTTCAGCAAATCGAATCACCAGGGTTCGCCCTATGTGGAGCTGACCGTGATTACCAAGAACGGGCGTTTCATGCGTTGACGGCAACTTTTTCGCACTGGAAAGCCGGTCAGTCGACCGGCTTTTTTTATGGGGGAAGGCAAGCAGATGATATTTTTTCCAACTTGACTCAGATCAAATTGATGCTGCATAGCAGCATGATATTTTGACGATGGTCGTTCACTACTATGGAAATAAAATGAAAAAAAGCACTCTTATCATTGCACTTGCTGCACTTGGCGCACTCTCCGGACAAGCAATGGCAGAACAAAGCCCGTGGCTGGTGCGCGCACGCGCAGTGCAGCTCACTCCGGCCGACAAATCCGATGCGTTCGGCGCGGTTGCGGCTGATGCGATTCATGTCAGCGAAAAGACGATCCCTGAAGTGGATATCACCTACTTCTTCACGCCTAACCTGGCGGCGGAACTGGTACTGACCTACCCGCAAAAACACGATGTGACTTTGAATGGCGCCAATATCGGCAGCTTCAAGCACCTGCCGCCGACCCTGAGCGTGCAATACCACTTCACGCCGGAAGCGAAGTTCAGCCCGTATGTCGGCGCCGGCGTGAATTACACCCGCATCTCGCAGGTTGATCTGTTGGGCGGCGCCGCGGATCTGGATAAAAACAGCTTTGGCCTGTCGCTGCAAGTCGGCGTCGACTACAAGCTGGACAAGAACTGGTCGCTCAATCTGGATGTGAAAAAAGTCCAGATCCGTAGCGATCTGAGCGTCGGCGGCAGCCAGGTCAGCACCGTGAAAGTCGATCCTTGGCTGGTCGGCGTCGGCGTCGGCTACCGCTTCTGATTATCGCGCATGGGTTGCGGCAAAAGATGTTGCAATGCATGACGCTGAGATTCGCGCTAAGCCTGAGATACATCGTTAAGGCAGATAAAAACCGGTCACTGGACCGGTTTTTATCGTTGTGATTCAGGTAAAACGGCTGGCTTCGCAGGATTGCCGCAAGGATATGCATCCAGTCAGCTTTTTCAGCCCGCTATTTTTTCATTATTTTTCGCTGTCATGTGACGCACTAAAGCCAGCGCCATGATGGCGCTCATCGGATTGAGACGCCCCCGGAAGACTAGCAGTCAATTCTGCCGGACTGAAACGAATATTCCGTACCCAGCCCAAGTTCGGCCGCAATCGCCTACCAGGCGTTACTGCGGCAATGCCATTGCAACAGATTTTGTATAACAATATCGAAGGAATAACGATGCGTAACAATCTGGCTGTCACCAATGTCGAATACATCTTGCAAGAAGAGGAAACCATTGTTTCCAAGACGGACTTAAAAGGCAACATTACTTACGTTAATCTCGATTTCGTTCGCATCAGCGGATACAGCGAGGCGGAATTATTAGGGGCACCGCAAAGTATCGTGCGTCATCCGGATATGCCGGAGCAAGCCTTTGCCGACTTTTGGCGTACGCTCCAAAGCGGTAAAGCCTGGACCGGACTGGTCAAGAACCGCTGCAAGAGCGGCGACCATTATTGGGTCGAGGCCCATGCCGCACCCATCATCGAAAACCATCAGATCGTCGGCTTTACCTCGATCAGAATCAAGCCCGACGCAGAACAGGTCAGGGCAGCGGATGAACTCTATCGCGCCATCAAAACGGGCAACAGCGGATTCGACATTCGCGAAGGCTTTGCGGTGAAGCGTTCGCCGCTGCAAAAGTTGCGCGCTGCATCGAGCCTGTCGATCAAAGCGCGTCTGTTGGCCTCATTTTCGGCCATTATCCTTCTATTCGCCGGCAATGCGCTGTTGGCCGGGTCGGCCTGGTCGGTCGCGCTAGCGGTGCTTGGCATGGTGCTGGCAGCCGGCATCGGCTTCATGCTGCATTCGGGCATCGTGACGCCCCTGCAACGTACCGAGCGTGACATCAACGGCATGAGCGAGGGTGATCTGTCGCGCAAGATCTTGCCTGGCGGCGATCATGAGCTGGGCCGGGTGGTGCAGTCATTGCGGATTCTGCAGATCAATGTGAAGTTGCTGGTGGGGCAAATCAAGGAAGCCACTGTCCTGGTCAACACCGGCGCCAGGGAAATCGCTTCCGGTAATGCCGACCTGTCGGCCCGTACCGAGTCGCAGGCAAGCTCGCTGGAAGAGACGGCTTCCTCGATGGAGCAACTGACCTCGACCGTCAAGCAGAATGCCGACAATGCGCGCGAGGCAAACCAGCTGGTCTCGTCCACCTCGCAGATCGCCGCCAAGGGTGGCCAGGCGGTGAATCAGGTGATCGGCACCATGAGCTCGATCAAGGACAGCTCGCGCAAGATCGTCGACATCATCGGCGTGATCGACGGCATTGCGTTCCAGACCAATATCCTGGCATTGAATGCCGCGGTCGAAGCAGCGCGTGCCGGCGAACAGGGCCGCGGCTTTGCGGTGGTGGCCAGCGAGGTGCGCAGTCTGGCGCAGCGCAGCGCCAGTGCCGCCAGGGAAATCAAGTCGCTGATCGAGGATTCGGTCGAGAAAGTCGAAACGGGTAGCCAGCTGGTGGACGCCGCCGGCAGGACGATGGACGACATCGTCAATGCGGTCAAACATGCGGCCGACATCATGAGCGAAATCACGTCCGCCAGCCAGGAACAAAGCGCCGGGATCGAGCAGGTGAATCAGGCGGTCACGCAGATGGACGCAGTGACGCAGCAGAACGCCGCACTGGTCGAACAGTCCGCCGCCGCCGCAGAAAGCATGCAAACTCAGGCCGAGAAACTAGCGCAACTGGTGAGTGCGTTCAAACTGGTGTCAAGCGGGCCGACGGTGCTGGCGCATCGCAGCAGCCGGGGCGTAATTGCTGGCCGTGAACGCTCTCTTGTGCTGGAGAAACGGGCGGCTTGAGGCTAGCGCAACACGCCCTGGAAACGGCGCCCGCGCAGCCATCCGCAGCGTGGCGCCGCAGATCCGGCAACGTCAACTGGCGCATTTCGATCAGGCCGATCCGCGTTGCGGCGCATTGGTAGCCGGCAAATTGCAAAACCCGGTGTCGCGAGCGATGCAGAAATCGATCCGGCCACCATCGTGTCTGCATCGATTATCGGATCAAAAGCCGGTGAAATCGGCCTTGGGGATGCACTATATACCAGGGTATGTATATTTTTATCATCAGTAAAATCGTGCGCTAAATAGGGTATTTTTACACATACTCCCTATATATTCTTAAATTGCCGGCACTGTTGAGCAGCCGATTGTGCCGCATGTTGCAATACCTCGATCATGTTGGACGGCGTGGAATGTTAAACCTGGCAACATCCAGAACCGGAGAAGCGCATATCTGTCAAAATGCAAATCAGTTTAACCAAAGGGAGTCAATCATGCGTATTCAACTAGCGGCATCCGCACTCATCGCAAGCATCGCGTTATCAGGCTGCGCCAATATGTCGGAAACCCAGCGCGGCACGGCTACCGGCGCCGGTCTCGGCGCCTTGGCCGGGGCCGTGATCGGTGCCGCAACCGGCAATCGTGATACCGCTGCGACCGGCGCGGTGCTTGGCGGTGTGGCCGGGGCAGTCGCCGGCAATATCTGGTCCAAAAAGATGGAAAACCAGAAGCGCGCGATGGAACAGGCAACGCAGGGCACCGGAGTCCAGGTCAGCCAGACTGCCGATAACCGCCTGAAATTGAATATACCGAGTGATATTTCGTTCGCCATCGGTAAGGCCGACATTGCGCCGAATTTCCGGCCGGTACTGGATAAATTCGCCAGCAGCCTGGCCGAGAATCCAGTCACGCTGGTGACCATTGTCGGTCATACCGACAGCACCGGTTCGGATGCAATCAACCTGCCGTTGTCGATGAACCGTGCGACCCACGCCCGTGACTATCTGGTGAACCGCGGCGTCGGTGGCAAGCGTTTCACGGTCGATGGTCGTGGCGCCAGTGAACCGGTGGCGCCGAACGACAACGTCGCCAATCGTGCCCGCAACCGACGGGTGGAGATTTTCGTGGCGGAGCCAGCCAGCGCGAATTAAGCAGCATTTTCAGTCACCACCATGACCAAGGGCCGCGTTACTTGCGCGGCCCTTGGTTTGCCTACCTTGCCAACATGCAGCGAAGGTGCGCGTGCATGCTGCAACGGACATGAAAAAAGCCGGTCAGATGACCGGCTTTTTTCAGTTTGCATGCGTTGGCAACACGCTTGCGAACTGTTATTTGGCTGCTGGGGCTGCCTCAGCGGCAGGTGCAGCAGCCGCTTTTACTTCAGGTTCCTTGAAGCTGGCACCGGCCTTGTTTGCCATGTAGACCACTGCGCGGGCTACTTCGACATCGTCCAGATCAGGATTGCCGCCTTTGGCAGGCATGGCACGAATACCAGTGGTCGCGTGCGTGACCAGTGTCGAGTAACCCTGGCTGATACGGGCAGCCCAGGCACCGGTGTCGCCGAGTTTTGGCGAACCTGCGGCACCGGAGGTGTGGCAGGCGGAGCAAATGGCGGTATAGACCGCTTCGCCAGCCATCAGTTGTTTCGGACCGCTGGTATCCTTGAAGGTGAAGCCTTCATCAGCCACCGGACGAAGACGGGTAGCAATTGCCGTTTCCGTCTGGCCCGCCGAGCCGGCACCGACTTTTTTGCCACTGGTGACGAATTGCACCAACAGAACGATGATGATGATAGGGACGATGAAGCCCGCAGCCACCGCAACGATCAGTTGTTTCGGTGTCTTGATAGCGGATTGGTGTTCGTCGTTGTGCTTAGATAAGTCGCTCATGATTTCCTTGGTGCAATTTTCGAAACCGGTGGACGGATGCGAAAGCCGGGCTATTCCCGCACTTTTTATAACGCAAACCTCGCCAAACTTTTGATTATAGACGTAAAGCCATGTGTTTGAAATGAGAAATAAATGCTTTACATGGACGCCAAAGCCGAAAGGCGGTATCCTTCTGATTCCTTCAGTATTTCCCCCGTGCGGCTGTAGCTCAGTGGATAGAGTATTGGCCTCCGAAGCCAAGGGTCGTGGGTTCGATCCCCGCCAGCCGCACCAATAACACCGTTTAAAATCAAGGAGTTACATGCAAATTGCTGTAGCTCTTTTTTATTTTCTAGATATTGCTCTGCTCTGTGTAGGGGCTATGTAGGATTTTCTAATCTATATACTTTTAAAATCTGCTTTTCCAACAAAACTCGTAATTTGTGGCTTCTTCTCAGTAATCAAAGAACACATAAAAAAGCCCGCACTTGGCGGGTCTATGCTGGTAGCGCTCACACTGTCTTATGACTTCATCTCCAGTTCTAATAGGATACTTTGAAGCGCGACATTCTTCGTTGCATCATCTTTTCCGTGATGGATTTCCATATAATAAAAAGACTATTGTGTCGTCTTTTTTTCTAGACGAATACGTTCAGAGCGAAGATTATTCAGAGTATCTTGCAAACGGTTGATTTTCCCCTCGTAATTGACAACTAGGGCTTGCATTTCTGCGCTGATACTTTGCTCCCATGTTGCGCCTGCAAGATTGTTATTGGCCTGTTGTTTCTTGGCGCGTAATTGTGCCAAGCCCTGCTCTTTTTGATAATTGGTAGCATCTAGACTGCTTTGTGTACGCTCGATGTCCTCATCTAAAGTGCGACGTTTGACGATGATATCTGCTTTATTTGTTTTTTCTGCTATTGCGGCTTTAGACTTGATTTCACTTTCGCTTGGCTCCGCCGGCCCCGGTCTAATATTGATGACACCAGCTTGTGGGCTGCATGGGCTATCTGCATAAACTGTTTTCCCATTGAGTGTGCATTTATACACTTGTGCTATAGCTGATGTGGATATCAGCATAGTGATTAGAATTACATAATTTTTCATCCTACCCCTAACGCTTGAATTAAATTCTAATTTGATAAATAACTGAAAGACAATACGAATTCAGTATTGGTGCAGGTTATAGCCAGATAAACAAAGCGCGAACATAATGGTGGTAAATTGACATTGCAAGGGCTGCACTTCAAATATTTCGTTGAGAGAAAAAGTTAGTGCATGGAAACTTAAACAATTGCAGCTTACGGAAATATTGCATTATTGTCCATTAGCAATAAATCTATTTAACCGTGTTTTCGAACACGTGAAAACTGCCGCTTAGTGTTCCCGTACGAAAAACCCCGCACACGGCGAGTCTACTTAGATGAATTCATACTCAATTGAATATTTTAACGGGCGCTAAATATTGCGGAATAATCAGTGCAAAAGGATCAAAAATCTCTTGATGGTCGGGGCTCTATGGTCCCGTATGCATCAAAACCTCTCAGGGTCCCCCTATTTGCCAGAGAGTGTGCATGGCGTGCAGATTGGAGACACTTACTGTGGGTTACGGGTAACCGAGTGCGGATAGTGCGGATAAACCCCTATTTTCCAAGCATTCTCTAGTGATGAAATATATGGGGAGTTTATGAAAAACACCCTTTATCCGCACTATCCGCACTATCAACCATTGAATGACGTTGATTCGTGCCATTAAAGTAAGTCTTCACAGTCATCATCTTGTGAATCAGTCAACACCACACCGTGCCAAAACCGCTTGCCGCTTGACTGTCGCACGACCAAACCCCGTTCGCTCAGTCGTCGGCCAAGTGCAATCGTGCTTGCTGGCCTCAATCCATTTCGGATGCTCCATGCACTATAGTTGGAGTACAGGTCGCCCGATGATGTTTCACCGTGAGCACTGGATGATGTGCATTCAGCCAACCAAGTGCCTGTTAAATCCTGGTCCACTTGATAAGCGTCTGTTGCCTGTCGAATGGTCGTCGGTGTGTCGGCAAGTTCTTGCCGTTGCCAGTTAATACAACCAGCCACCAACCACGCCAGAATATGTGGGGTTTCGGCTCTCAGCTTGTCAAGCAAGTGCGGGTCGCGTTCGTCTGGCTTGAATGTCCGATTGAATGGGACCAGTCGCACACGTCGCCAGATGCCGTTATCGTTGCCCCGCACAATCGGCTTGTGATTGCCTGCCATTATCAGCTTGAAATTGGGCGTGAACTGTACCGGTGCGGCGTATAGCTGGCGCACAGCCATGCTGTCACCCGATACCAGGCTTTTAACCAGTGATTCCGCTAATGCTGTGTTGTCCTCGGTCTCGCTGCAAAGAACAAGCCGGGCACCGATTAGGGCGGCAAGGTCAGGCGTTGCGCCTCCGGCCTGTCGTTTGCTCTCACTCAGTGTTTCGGATGCAATGGCGCGGCTGTAATCGGCAATAACGTGCTTTAACACTTCGATAAATACGCTCTTGCCATTGGCCCCATGTCCGAAGCAAAAGAGGAATATCTGTTCTCGCGTCGAGCCTGTCAGTAGATACCCACAAAAGCGTTGCATCCAGTCGATTAACTCTTGGTCGCCATTGAATACCTGCTCCAAGAACTGTACCCAGCGCACGGCCTTGGCAGCGTTTCCGATGATGTCGGCATTCAGGCTCTTGGTGATGTAATCGGCAGGTTTAGCGGCCCGTACAGAGCCATTACGTAGGTCGATAACTTGCCGTGCTTGATTGAATCCGATGGTGAAATGGTCAGCGTCAATAAAGGCCAGCGGCAAGCGTACCGGCGCGAAATCGGACAGCATCGCAACGGCTGCGTTAATGGTCCGCATGTCTTGCGATTTGCGTGCCCATTTCCCGAAGTGTTCAGCATCGTTAATGTACCCGGCCCCCTCGCTGTAAATTCTTGCAGACAGACCGGCAGCAAGCGAGCGAACACCAGAACCGTCGTCCCACTGCCATGCAGCTCCATCCCAGATAATCCATTTTTTCGCGTCATGTACATATCTTAGGACGTCGCCATAAGCATCAAACAGGCGATTCATATTACCGTGCTCTGTTAGTGGTCGCGTGTACTTTGTGCCGTCGCGTGCATCACACTTGGGAAGGTTCGGCTCCATGAATAACGCAATTTCTCTGTCTGGCACTGCCAAACCTAGCGCCTTTCGGAATTCATCTTGCGAACGTCCGTCGCAATGGGAATGCAAGCACTTAAACCCCCCGTGTTGATGCCCTCCAGTGTGCGGCAAATAATAGACAGTAGACGAATCGTCGTTTGTGTTCGAATGCTCGCTGGCACAAGGACAGACAACGGCATACTTACCGCCTCCCATGTCTTGCCTGACCATATCTAAGAGGTCAAGTGTTTGCCACACAGGGTCATCGGACGCGACTTGTGCCAACTTGGTTCCAGTACCAGCATCGAAAGTCAATACTGGCACCGTCAGCAACATTTCATCCACGTCAACCGCGTTCCCGTCAAATTGAAATACTTGCGCCCCATGCAGCGGCGTGAATAGCGGTTGTTCTGCCTTATAGACGGAATTATCAAAAACGATTTGGCCCGTACATGACTGTTCAATCATGGCTTGAACAGTCATGCACAACGCGATTCCCTCAGAGCGAGTGGTTGGACGAGTTTGAGCTAACACCACGCGGCAACGCGGCTTGTCATCTGTATGGCTGGCTGTAGTGTAGGCAAATCCTTTGAACTGATGTAGCGTTTCCAGCACTGCGGCAAAGGTGGGGGGCGTATCGAAGCCATCAAGGTCGAATGGTAGAAAAGCGCGTGTCGATACAAGGGCTTTTTGCCGCCATGGAGAAACCCCAGGGTTCTTATCAGGATTGCTATGTGCGCCCTTATTGAATGGAGCACATATATAAATCCCTCCCTTTTCAGCCGAACGGTCAGACATAACCGCTTGTGCGAATTCGTCAAAATTCGCGGATGCTCGTTGGTCTGGCAAATTGTCGTAAGTACTTGTGCCTCTGGAATAATAAATGGCGGCTGTCATGCGTTCCCCATTTGGCACAGTTGATTACGGGAGGCGTACGATTTGCACTTGTTGACTTGCTGGCGCTGCTTGGCTCTGGCTGTTTTGACATCATCAATCCAAGCACGCGCGTCCATTTCAAGCGCTTGTGCAATCGTCGCTTGTGGCAACCTGTATGCGGTGATCAATACTATGCGGCCATCATTTGTGCTGGTCTTAACAGCACGGCGCTCGATATGCCAGCTGTAGTGCTTGGACAGTGTGTGAATCACTGCGCTTAGTCGAGTTGTGTTCTGTGCAAAAACGCTATTCAAGCCGGTCAACGTGTTCGATTCCAACATACTAGCCAAGACCTCAGCCAATACCGTGTGGTGTCGTTTTGGCAGGGTTCCGGGGATATAATCACGCTTGATAGGGGCGCTCTTACTGCTATTTGTGGCGGAGGCGTTTTTCATTATGCGGCGCTCCCTTCGGACACGATGCGCTTAATGTCGGCTACGGACCAGGATAACCGCCCATTGATGCGGACAGGGCGCAGCGGGCCATCTTCTAAACAGGCCCATTTTCTAAGTGTTTGCGGTTTGCGGCCAAGATGAAAGGCGGCGGCGTTAGTATCAATGACTGTGCGATTTTCACGCACCAATGCGGTGTAATGGGCTTCGGTTTGCATCTTGATTCCTTATCGTTGAGTGAACGATACGAATCATTAAGCACAAAAAACTCCACAAAATCTAGCGGGTCTAATGTATGCCTGTTGGGCCTAGTGTCGGCCTATCGTCTGCTTATTCTCTGGAGCCATTCCATTTCTCAAGCGTCTTTTGACAGGCTTCCAGCGTATAAAGTTTTTCTTTGTATCTGGTAGTCATCCAAACCACGGCGCGGTTTGCCTTGTCTGATTTTTTCAATACATCGGGTTCGGTTCCACTGTCTGCCCATTCTTGCAATCGGCCCATAACCTCTTTATCAGTAGCACTTCGCTTCTCTTTGCATTCAATCTCCCATGCAGCCTTTACCGCAAGTTTGCCCGCTGAATTTGACGGTAATTTTCCGGGCGATTCCTGTTCGCTCGCTTCTATCGCGCTATCTTGCGGCTGTAACGCCGGTAGCGCTTCACTTTGCACGGCGTGTTTGTCTGATTTATCTGGGACAGTTGCTGGATTGTTCGCCTCATAAATTTCCACTTCATCTCGCGTGAAAATAATATGCTCACCATCTTCAAAGAGGACATTTTTTGTGCCGTCGGTGTTCGTATTAGAGATAAGACGAAAACACGCGTCATCAGCACGCGTTATAAGCCGCTCTGAAAAAATCCTTTGTGTCTTCATAAGGTGCAACAAGTCGCCTTGTGTTATCCCCCACTTGGCTACTAACTCTTCAAATGTGAAATAGTCTCTAACTGGTAAGTCTACAAATGCCATGGCAAAGCACTCCTTCAGATGTCGGATTTTATTAAGTAGTGTCACGGTCAGGCGAGTGAAGATATCCGGCTTTTTGTCCGTAAAACCAGACTGGGACTTAAATATTTACGCGGTGGCAATTACTCTTAATCCCTGTGCCACTGGCACAAAGTCGATACCGGCCTGCTCTAATATCCACGACTCAATCTTTACGTGCCACATGCGCAGCAAGTCGATAGGTCGGCGGCGATAATGCTTTTCAGCCAATGCGCTGGCGCTGTGCCCCTGAATCTGAGCCACCACGCCAACGGGGGTTTCTGTCCATTCCGATAACGTGCTAAAGGAGCGGCGCAAGCCATGCAATGAAACGTGCGGTAGTCCTGCAACCTGCAAAGCCTGTGTATGCGCTATGCGCGGTTCTGTAATGTGGCCTGATGCGGCTGTCGGACTGCTAAAAACCCATTCACTACGGCGCGGCAATGCTGCCAGCAGGTGCGCCAGATAAGGCGTCAATGGGATTGTGCGTAGACCTTCCACCTTGTCGCGTATGGTCATTTTGTTCCACGTAAAATCCACGTCTACCCATTTCATAATCTCAAGTTCCCCACGCCTTGCGCCCGTTATCAGCAAGGCTTGCAGATAAACGCGGATTACAGGACTCCCAATCTGGCGAACGGCGGCAAACCATAGCGGCAACTGCTCACGTTCCAGACAATCGCCTTCCTTGGTCTTGCTGGCGGGAACAATGTCCTTTACTTCGGTTGTCAGGCAGCAATCCGCATGTGCTACGTGCTGAAATTCAGGATGCTTTACGCACCACCGGATAAAGGTACGAAACTTGCGAAAGGAGTTATGCGCAAACGTGGGGCGGGTAGTGCATTCGTTCGCCAGCCAATCGAGAATCACTGGCGCGGTTATTTCGTGTAGCGGCTTAATCAGCAGACTGGCAAGCGGGGCAGGCTTTGCGGTCTTGTCGCCAATCTTGCAAGGCTCCCCGCCCGCATTCGCTGCAATGATATGGTCAATGCGGTGTTGCGCTCCCCATTTTGGATGCGGCACGGCAAGATAAGCATCCCAAGCAACACGGGCGATTAATTCGCGCTTGGCCTGTTCTATGGCTTCTTGCTGGCGCTGTGCGACTTGTGCTGCATCCTTGGCATCACGTGCGGCCTGTGCCTCTGCTAATCCGTCTGCCTTCACTTGGCGCGGGTCGATACCTTTATTGGTTTGGGCTTTGTAGTCGGCGGCTTCAGCTTGTGCGGCTGCAATTGTGTACGTTGCTGCATCGCCAATGGTAATGCGCATTGTTTTTCCGTTGAGGCTCGTCTCGAATATGTATGACTTGGCACCGGTAGCCGTTACGCGCAAGCCCAAACCCGGCGTTTTCCCATCCCAGAAAATGCTTTGTTTCTTGCCTGATTCGCATTTAAAAGCGGCCACACGTCCGGCTGTAAAGTTTTCCCATTTCATCGCTTGAATCTTCCGTGTAGGGGCTGTGTAGGAAATTTCAGTATATATGCATCAACATAAATCTATACAGAAAGAAACGATAATTTACTAAGTAATTGATTTTTAATGAAATGTTGTATTTTATGAGCGTTAATCAACGGCAATAAATGCCATTTTTCATGGCCTCCGAAGCCAAGGGTCGTGGGTTCGATCCCCGCCAGCCGCACCAATGAAATCAATGACTTACGGTTTTTATGTAATTCATGTCGATTACAAAAATTGTCCTGTGTAAGCAAATTGCATCAGAGTCCAATGCGTGCCGATTACAACTCTTCTCTATCTCAAGCATCAGATCGTCGATTGCCAAGTTAGCGACAACGATCTGATGCACAGGCCATATTCGCTGCTACGGGCAGGAAAAAATTATTCATGCCGCGCATGATGTGCGGCGCCTGAACGAACATCATGGCATCCATTTCTGAGTTCAATCAGCCTTACATACATCACGTTTCTTGAAAACGGTGCTGTATGGCGTGGCCAGACGCATTGGGATCTGGCTGTTAGGGCAATGCTGTATCGGCCGTGTTACAGCCACTTTCTCCCTTGGCTGGCAATTGGTTCATTCATCTATGCAATTGAATTCATTCAGGAATTATTGCCGACTTTGCGACAGCACAAACAAGAAATTTCGGAAATCAGCTGGCACTGTAAGGCGCGTGTTACACATATCATCGGTCGATTTGAGCGCAGGGTTGTTTTCTCTGTGAAAAGCGCCGTGTTATGTGCTATCAAATAATATTTTTTTCTTAATTTTCAATGAGTTAGCGATAGTGAATAGCCCTCTGGCATTGTATTTGCAATACGTAGAGTGGATTGGCAGGTAAGCCAAGCCTTGAGGGATACTCATTAACGCTTATTAAGGGAACCATCATGAAAAAGACTTTATTGGCGTCGGCAATCGCTCTTGCCTTCGGCCTCGCAGGTCAAGCAATGGCTATCGGCACCGACAATACGACGACGACTAGCGGCAACCGCAACGATATCGATGTCAAGACCATTAGCAAGGTCGACACGGATACCACGAACAGTAACAACCCCGTTACCAAGTCTGTGACTCTCACTGACAGCAACAACCAGACAATTACCAAGACCGATACGGACACCAAGACTACCACTGGCAGCAACAACAAGACCATTACCAAGACCGACACGGACACCAAGACTACCACTGGCAGCAACAACAAGACCATTACTAAGACCGATACGGACACGAGGACAGACTCGCACAACAAGAGCATTACCAAGACCAATACGAAGGTCACTGATAATTCCAACCAGGACAATGGTAACCAGCGTGACAACAAAGGCGGCAAAGCTTCCGTTGCAGGGTATGGTGCGGCCGCTAACAATGGTTCCAACGCCACAGCTAACTTCAACAATTCCTTCAATACCAGCAAAGCGATCGCAGTCAGCAAACTGGATGGCAGCGTAAGCGGCAACCAGATCCATGACATCGGCAACACTGCGCGGAACTACGGCGATGCCAATGGCGGCAATGGCGGCAAAGGCATTGGCGGCAAAGCGTATGGCGGTGACGGCGGCAAAGGCGGCAGTGGCGGTGACGGCGGCTTCGCCAAGAATGGCAGCGTCAAGGCAACCGCCAGCAGCGGCAAAGCATATGGCGGCGATGGCGGCGACGGTGGCGATGCCAAGAACGCCCGCGGCGGTAGCGGCGGCGACGGCGACGGCACGAGCGGCAAGGCCATTGCTGTCACCAACGCCAAAGGTGGTTCTGGTTCGGCTGAGTCCGGCAAAGCCGGAGCCTTGAACGCATCCGTAGGTGGTTTCGCCAAGGGTGAATCCGGCAAAGCCGGAGCCTTGAACGCATCCGTAGGTGGTTTCGCCAAGGGTGAATCCGGCGATGCCAGCACCAGGGCTAGCGGCGGTTATGGCAAGGCTTGGGGTGGTTACGGCGACGGTGGTGGCGCCAATGGCGGTGGCAACCGCGGTAGTGCCACTCGTACCGGCGGTGCAGGCGTCGGTATAGCTGCCGGCGTCGGTGGTGACGCTACAGCAGGTGCCGCCACTAGCGGGACTGGCACCGGCACTGGTGGTGCAGCTACCGGCACAGCAACAGCTACCAGCGGTACAGGCACTGGCACCGGTGGTGCAGCTACCGGCACAGCAACAGCCAGCAGCGGCGTAGCAACCGGCACAGGCGGTCCGGCAACAGCAGGCGCAGCAACTGCTAGCAGCGGTGCAGCAACCGGCGTAGGCGGCAATGGTGGTTCTGCCAGCAACGCAGGCGGCGCTGGCGGGGCTGGCGGTTCTGCAAACAGCGGTAGCGCAACCAATACTGCTAGCAACGGCGCTGCCACAGGTGGTGCCGGCGCAGCCGGTGCAGCCGGCGGTGCAGGCGCAGCCGGTACCGGTGGTGCTGGAAATGGTGGTGCAGGCGGCGCTGGCGGTGTGGTCGTCGTAGATGCGGGCACTTTCAATATGTCCAATACCATGACCAGTGTCGGGCAGTCGGCTGCGGGCATCATGATCGCAAATCAAAACAGCGGATTTGCATCCTTGATACAACAAAGCGTGAACGTCCAGGCTAACTTGGCCGTAGGCAAGTAAGTAGCATGACCCGCCGCTGGGCGCAATCAATGCGTGCCCAGCGGCGGGATTCCTGATGAACGGCAAGCGAGCAGTGCAGCAGCTTGTGGTCAGTCTTTCGACAAGGAAAGATTAAGAGTTCAGGCATGCAGTCTCGATTTTTCAAAGCGATAGTTCAAGCACAGTTTGTGTTCCAGCATCAGGTATCTCACCGGTCAGGCGTCAACGAGGAGTGAGTAACATGCGATCAATTAATTATTCGGTCAGGGTCGTAATGGCACTGGCGGCCTGTTTGCCGAGTTGGGTCATGGCGGCAGAGTTATCGCCGGATGACAGGGCGTTACAGGTGCCAGGCATCACTGATCATTCAGCGGCGTCGGCTGCTAAAGTTGCACCGGTCATGGTCGCCGGTATGGGGCCGGCGATGAGTGCGGATCAACTGGGCAGTTACCGTGGCGGTACCGACATTGTCAGCAATGACATGGAGCTAAGCGGCGCGGTGGCGGGCAATTCGGCCAGAAATGTGACTACCGGCATGAACACCATCAATGGCGGCGCTTTCACCAATGCCAGTGGTCTGCCGCTCGTCATTCAGAACTCGGGCGCCAATGTGCTCATCCAGAATGCGACCATCATCAATGTGCAAATGAAATAAGCCATGAAAACCCTGATTGCCCTGATAACGGCCACCATCACCATGATGACCGGGCCTGCTCAAGCAGGCATGCTGGAACTGGCCGGCATTGGCGGTAAATATACCGTGCCTGTGACCAGCCTTAAAGAAGCGCGTTTCAAGGCGACGATGCGCCAGCAATACGATTTTAGTTGTGGCTCGGCGGCTGTTGCGACATTGCTCACGCACCAATACGATTATCCGGTGTCCGAACAGGCGGTATTTGAGGAAATGTTTGCTAGCGGTGACCGGCAAAAAATCCGCAAGGAAGGCTTTTCCCTGCTGGATATCAAACATTATCTGGAAGCCCATGGCTTCAAAGCCGATGGCTTCGAGCAGCCATTGCAGAAACTGCTGGATGCCCATCTGCCGGCCATCGTCTTGATTTCGGAAAAGGGGTATCACCATTTTGTCGTCATCAAGGGGCTGCGTGACGGACGCATTCTGATCGGCGACCCTTCCAATGGAACACGGGCGATTGCTCGCAGCAGTTTTGAATCGATATGGGTAAATAAGCTCCTGTTCGTAATCCACAATAAACAGGAATTGGCAAAATTCAACGATACCGCCGATTGGCGCGTTGCTCCGAGAGCCCCCTTGGCCGAAGGCATCAATCATGATGGTCTGGCTAATGTGACGCTGCCGAAGTTTGGCCCAGGCGATTTTTGACGGGGTATACACATGAAACCACATGCACGTAAAAAACTCGCCACACTCTGCGGGTTGATTGGTGCCGGCATATCCTGTATCAGTGCCGGACATGCGGAGAATAGTGCGGGGCCAGTGACGCATCCTGAAAAATTGACCAAATCATTGGCGGTAGCCTGCTCGCTCCCCGTGCTGACAGAGGCCTTGGCAATCAGCAATGATGTTGTCGCATGCCGCGACGACAAGCGCGAACAATTACGGGATATGAACACAGTACAGTTGCCGGCAGACGGCGCTGATATGGCGGGCAAAATGCCGCCGCCATCCGACGATGATGACCCGCTTGGAACATTCTTAATTGCCTTGGAGGAGCGGGAAAGCGTGCCGCCGACCTTGCCTCAGGACGATGCACGCCGATCAGGCGACACTATCCTGCTCAAGCAGGAAGCTGATGGACCCCAGCGGGCCGGACTGACGGCGGCGCCGCCTCATGGCCTGGCGGAATTGCCGGTTGCAAATAGCGAGCTGCGACTCGTCATGAGCGACACGTTGGCCGGGCTTGAAGATGGGGCTCCGCAGCCGGATTACTCGGTCGGCAATCAGTGGTTTGTCAGCGCAGAGCAGGCTGGATTGGCTGCGACTGATAGTGCGTCGACGGACAATGCAGCAGATGCCATCAGTGCGACCTTAGCGGCGCTGGACGAAAGGCGGTCCCAATTGCTTGCGCTTGATACGCATGAGGCCAGCCGGCCATTGATCGCGTCGGAGCACGCTGAGGCGCTGCGCACGGCGGACAAAGAGCCAGTAGCTGATCTGGCGCAATCACAAAATAGGGCCGTGCCATCAGAACGCGCCGTTGAAGTCAAACAAAATGGCAGCATGCAAAGTCCGTCACACGACTGGCTTGCGGTGAGCAACAACAATCTCGATGGAATGCGCGGCGGTTTTGCTACCGGGACCGGGTTGATGGTTTCCTTTGGTATCGAGCGGGCGGTCTATATCAATGGCAACCTCGCGACCAGCACCAGCTTCAATATACCGGATGTCAGCAAGCTTGCAGTAGACCAGGCCAGGATCACAGCGAACCAAGCCTTGCTTGCAGCAGAGCAGGCGAAAGTGACGTCAGAGCAGGCCCGGGTCACGGCAAGCCAGGCCAGACTTGCGGCAGAACAGGCCAAAGTGACAGCACGCCAGGCGGGAGTTGCCGCGATCCCCGTTGCAGCAAATCCAGTTCAGGTTGCAGCAAATCCGATTCCAGCCGTGGCAAGTCCAGTTCCGGCTGTGGCGAGTCCGGTTTCGGCCGTGGCAAATCCGGTTCCGGCAGTAACGATTCCAGTCGCAGTAGCTCAAGCCGGATTGAACGAACAAGCCAGGATCGCCAGCGAACAGGCCAAGATAAGCAGTGAGCAAGCCAGATTGACCAGCGAACAGGCCAAGATCAATAGTGAACAGGCCAGATTGAATAGTGAACAGGCCAAGATCAGCGGTATCAATGGCGCCACCGTGAGCCTGGTGCAGAATGGACCCGGCAATACCTTCCAGCCAGGCCCGTTGTCACAGACAGCTGCTGCTACCGTGATCCAGAATACCCTGGATAATCAGAGCATCAAGAGCCTGACGGTGATCAATACGACCGTCAACAGCTTGAGTGTTTTGAAAGCACTCAATGTACAGGCATCCCTGAAAGACGCACTGGGGAATTCACTGGGAATCAGATAAAGGACCGCGCTTGAATCCATCAAGCCCTGTCATGAGATGCCCCAGGCATTTTGCGACAGGGCTTGAGGCCGTTCCCGATGTCACGTTGCTAGTGGTCGGTTCAGATGCATTCGCTGGCCCCGGTAGTGCAGGTGCCGAGGCCTGCATCATCTACGGATTGCAATTGGCATCCGATGTAACGCCCGATAGCACGGCCAACAATAATCCTAGAAAAAGCAGTTGACCGCTTTTTGCTACTGATAAGTACTTGAAATCATTAGCTTATTGGGCCGTTAATGCTTTCACCGTTTGGGTGAGAGCGCTACAGGCACGATGGCACACTTTTTCGGCCTCTGGCGGCGTTGCTCCTCCTAGCAGGATGAAGCCTGCGTTGTCGTCGCGCCTTGCCAGAGAACCGAAAAAATGCACCTCCCGCCTGTCCAACTGCTTTTTCTAGGATAATCCGCATAACAAGGGCTCAAATTGATCGCGTTTGCCTTTCGCTTCGCGAAGATCCGGCACTTCCGACAATAGCCGGCTCAATGACATCCTTGCCCTAAGCTCGTCAAGCTTCAAAGCCTGGACATCGACCTCACTTCAGGCCATCAACCGCCCCATGAAAGCGATAATTTCATGGGAGTATAAGTAAAAACATAGACTCCGCCGCATGTATTCATTGGCTATTTATAAATACACGGGGGGAGTAATAATTCTGCCCCAATGGGGGGCTAAGCTGCTTTGCCGGGCTGGTTTCCCGGCATCCGTTGCGTTTCTGGGGTGGCAGCTCATAGCCCGCACAGCCCCAGCACCTTCTCTTGCTGGCTGCATTCCTTGACGACCGGTGGTGGCGGTACATGCCTGGCAGCTATGGCGCGGCGAGCCACGCAGGCACGCAATACCCGTTCCATCGGCGGGTAGTAGGCCCAGCCCTTGCCCAGCGGCGGCAATTCCAGTTTGACCTGCTTCCATTTCGGGTGTCCTTGATTTTGCAAATTGTCGAAATTGAGGCAAAGGGCTTCCGCGAAGCGGTTCAGATAGCTCTGTGTCATTTTCAGGTCGTAATCGTAGGTGACGAGAAATGCCTTGACCGTCAGGGTCGGTACATCTTCGGTGATCCAGTTCGGGTAGCTGGTGCTGCGTATGGTGGCTGGGAAATATGTTTTAGTCGCGCTGATGGTTTCGGGCGCCTTGTCGTCAAGGCGCAGCAGTTTGATGAACTCCCGCGCTTCCGGCTTCATGTCTGCAAACAGTTTGGCGGGCTGGCCTGCAACAATGACCACCACATCCAGCGCGCGATCGCTGGTGAGCTTGACCAGTGCCTCCTCGTTGGAGAGGTAGCTCGCGTTGGCATCGGGCAAGGCCTGGCCGAACATGAGTTTATACAGCGTGGTCGCGGACAGTGCGGTGCCGCTGCCCACCGGACCGACATTGATTTTCTTGTCCTTCATTTCATGGATGAAGTTCAGCGGTGAGTCGGCGCGCGTGACAAAGTAAATTTCCTCATCGTAGAGCGGCAGGATCACGCGCAAGGGGCGGATGATCTGGCCGGCAGCCGTGTTTCCCGTCCCGGCCTGGTCGAGCAGCCCTTGATACACATCGGACTGCACCAGCGCAAACTTGACGCCGGGCTCATAGCGTAAGCGCTGCACGTTTTCCGCTGAGCCTTTGGAAGGCAATACCTCCAGGTCAATTTCCGCCGGGTCGGCAACCCACTTCGCGAGATCGCGGCCAATCTGGATATAGGTGCCGCGTTCGGATGCGGTCACGATCTTGAACTCCGCACGGGCCCAGGCCAGCGCAGGGAGCAACAGCAACAAACAGAGGATAGAACAGATCTTCTTCATGGCACTTCCCTTCCATCTAATTTGTATTGCAGAGAGCCAAGGCTCGTGCGGCGTCGGAACATGGCGCATTCGCGGGTGCGACGGGCGCCCTTGGTCGCGGAGTCGGTACTTTGGGTGTTCCTGATGCGACTGGTGCTGCTTTTTCCGTATGAATGCGAGCCGGTTTTTTGGCGGCCCGTACAGCATGTTTGCCGGTAAATTTTGCCGTTTGCGGAAGTGCCGCAGGCTTCCCCGGTTTGTTCGGCGTCGGAATCGGGGGCTCTGGTTCCGCCAGCACCGGAGCGGTCTCCGGTGCAACCACGGGGTCTGCCACAGCAAGCGCCTTGTCCGGTATCACGGGTAATGTTTGCTGTTCTGCGGCAGCAGCCGGCATTGACTCAAGCGGTGGCGGAATTACCACGCTGCCGCCAGTCTTGCTGCCGGCATTCTTGGTTGAAGGAGGCGGTGCGGACGGCGGCTGAAGTGAAATGACGACGATCAGAAGCGGGATGGCGACGGAGGCAAGCAATGCCACACCCCATATCCGGCGCAGCCATTTCTGCTCGTTGCTGATGGCAAACTGTCGATAGGCCATCGGCATGTCCGGCCCTGGTGGCTCAGGTGTGGACGCAGCCTGTGCCGCAGACGCATTGCTTGCCATCGCAAGCGACGGCGAGCTGGTGTCTGGAATCGGTGCTTGGATTGTCGCCGCCTTGCTTGGGCCGAGGCCATCGTGTGCAGCGACAGCCGCAGGAGCAACTTCAGGCGCGGTACCGGTAACCGGATTGCTGGCGGGTATGCCTGACTCAGGGAACGGCTGGCCGCACTTGCTGCACAGTGTGGCCATCTTGTGGTTAAGTGCCTTGCATTTGGGACAGGCCTGCAGATTCAGGGGTACGCCCCAGTGAACCTTAATCTTCGTTTTTGGCCCGGTTGAATACAGGCGGAATGAGTATTTCATTGACCTTACTCGCTTTGTGCCAATTTTTAGTATGGCAAAGCTTTGGGATGCTGCAAGATTTAAAAATAGACGATCATCCTTATTCCAGTCCTTCGGTTCGACACGGCATCCGGTGTCCTGAATCAGTCATGCAGAACACCGGGTGAAGACACTTCAGAATGTCATCGGCAGCCTGACAGTGAGCGACACATCCGGCGTGTCTCGCGTCAGGCCGGCACCCACTGATACGCTCAATGAGGTGTTTTCATTCAAGCGATAGGAGTAGCCGAGCAGCAGGGTGGCAAGTTGCGTCCTGACCGAGCCTGCGACTGTCTCGCCATTTTGCCTGGTCCGGCCGACCGAACTATGGTCATAGCCGATGCTGAAGGAAGACTTCTCGTTGAGCGCCAGCCCCATGCCGAAGTTGAAGCCGAACACATCGCCAGGCTCGATCGTGCCCAGCAATTCCTCGCCGCCAGCCAGCACTTTGCGGCTGATATCGGTGCGCTTGAAGTTATGCAGATAACTGACGCTGCCGAAAAAAACCGCCGGATCCGATGGGAACAGCACGGTCAGGCTAGGCTGCAAAGAATAAAAGCCGGAGCCGGTCGGCAATTCCTGCGGCAAGCCGGTGCCTGTGACATTGGTGCCTACACAGCGCGGGCTGCAATCTGTCACCACCTCGAACGGATCTTTGCCGGTGCGCGACTTGAAGCGCAAGCCGCCGATGAAAAATGGTTTGTCCACGCCGCCATCATTGAGCTGATAGCGTGCTGCCAACTCGACATCGCCGATCGCCTGGCCGCTGGTGTCGAATACTTGATCGGATGCTGCACCTTGGCCAATCGCGTCGATTCACCGTGGAGTCAGAACGGTAAACATAAGGCACCCTGGCTTCCAGTTCGAAGCGGTTCGTGATGCCGAAGCGTCCCGATACAGCGGCAGTGAACGTGTTGCGCTTGACTTCGCGCACATCGATCAGGCCGACCAGCAGCGCCGGGATAATGGTGTACCCCACCAGGGCCACCCGGTTGCTGGAAGAATAACCATACTGCAGCGAGGGTTCCAGCACGTATTTCCCCTTGGGCGTCAGCACGCCCGGCTGCTCGAACAGCGGGGCGACCTCGGGCGGGCGGCCGTCGCGGGCTGGCGCCTGTCCTACCGGTGTAGGATTCGGCGCTTCGGCCTGGGCCAGTTCCAACTGGCCCGGTTCGCCGACTTTCCCGGCGCCGCGCTGTTTGGCCAATACGTCGATGCCGACCGTGTTGCGAACTTCCCTGAGACTGGACTTTTGTTCCGCCACGGATCGTTTCAGGGATTCCAGCAGTTCTTTTTGTTCGGCAAGTTGTTGTTTCATCGACTCCAGTCGTGCGCTCAGTTCTTCCGGTGTGCCGGTAAGTTGCTGGGCATGGGCGACCCCCCCCAGCAGAAAAAGAGCAGAGCAACCCACTGAGCCGATACGTTGTAATTGTTTTTGTTTCATGAATTTTCTCCCCGGTGACTGTCATGCATGCAAGCCGCAATCCTGAAGCGCAGACCAGCATCGAACTGGCGCTGCAGACGTCAGTGACTGCCAAGAGCGGAAAAACCATCAGCGCCAGCGCGTATTTCTGGATGTCATCAAATCCGGCTACTTGTATTGCGATGGTAAAGACGCCATCACTCCGGATGTTGCGCCAAATCAAAAGATGCGCGCAAACATGCCATTTAGTTATGGCGCTTACATCACTTTTCCGATCACAATTTCTTCCGCAAGAATTGGATTTTCACAGTGCCGACGCCCCTGGCTTGCACGCCGTCAAACTGTCGTATGATTCTCCGGGACACTCATTATTCATAGATGAAAGAGGTAGAGCGATGGCAAAGGTGGCATTTATCGGGCTGGGCGTGATGGGATTTCCGATGGCGGGTCATTTGGCGGCGCAGGGTCATGCGGTGACTGTCTACAATCGCACCCCGGCGCGTGCTGAGTTATGGCTAGGCACGCACCAGGGACGCGCAGCGCCAACGCCGGCGGCGGCAGCCCAAGGGGCGGAGTATGTGTTTACCTGTGTCGGCAATGACCAGGATCTGTTTGACGTGACGCTGGGTGCGCAGGGCGTGCTGGCGACGATGTCGCCCGGCAGCGTGCTGATCGACAATACCACCGCGTCGGCCGACGCCGCCCGCCGCCTGTATCAGGCGGCCAGGGAGCGTGGCGTGTACTTTCTGGATGCGCCGGTGTCCGGCGGTCAGGCCGGCGCTGAAAACGGCAAGCTGACGGTGATGGTCGGCGGCGATGAGGAGGGCTATGCCGCCGCCGAAGCGGTGATCGCCGCTTTTGCCCGCGCCGTCACCTACATGGGACCGGCCGGCGCCGGGCAGCTGACCAAGATGGTCAACCAGATTTGCATCGCGGGCCTGGTGCAAGCGTTGGCCGAAGGCCTGGCCTTCGCCGAGAAAGCCGGTCTGGATGGGCAGCGGGTGATCGACGTACTCTCCAAGGGCGCGGCGCAATCGTGGCAGATGGAAAATCGCGGGCGTACCATGCTGGAGCGTAAATTCGATTACGGCTTCGCGGTCGACTGGATGCGCAAGGATCTGGCGATCTGCCTTGCCGAAGCGCAGCGCAACGGCAGCCGCCTGCCGGTCACGCAGCTGGTCGATCAGTTCTATGCAGAAGTGCAGGGAAAAGGCGGCAGCCGTTTCGATACCTCCAGCCTGATGCTGCTGTTGACGGATGACTGACGCCTGACGATTTGCCTGCTGCAATAGGAGACTGCCCGCTGCGTATCCGGGCAGCTTTGACATCACATCAAATAGATTTCATGCCATGAACACCATTCAGCCCCAGCAGTTCCTGCGCGATTTGTACGACACCGCAGTCGCTGCAGTCAGCGCCGAAAAATGTCTGCCCGCTTATTTGGCAGCTTATCTGCCGCAGCCTTCAGCGCGCGGGCGCACGCTGGTCATCGGGGCCGGCAAGGGCGCGGCGGCGATGGCCAGCGTGGTCGAGCAGCACTGGCAGGGCGAACTCAGCGGCCTGGTCGTCACGCGCTACGGCCATGGCGCCGACTGCAAGCGCATCGAGGTGGTGGAGGCTGCGCATCCGGTGCCGGACCAGGCCGGTCGCGACGCCGCCGGCCGCATGCTGGACATGGTGCGCGGCCTGAGCGCCGATGACCTGGTGCTGTGCCTGATTTCGGGCGGCGGCTCGGCCTTGCTGGCGCTGCCGGCCGACGGCATCACGCTGGAGCAGAAACAGGCGATCAACAAGGCGCTGCTGAAAAGCGGCGCGGCGATCGGCGAGATGAACTGCGTGCGCAAGCACCTGTCGGCGATCAAGGGCGGCCGCCTGGCGCTGGCCTGTGCGCCGGCGCGGGTGGTCACGCTGCTGATCTCCGACGTGCCGGGCGACGAGCCCGGCATCATCGCCAGCGGGCCGACGCTGCCGGATCCGACCACCTGCGCCGAGGCGCTGGCGATCCTGCGCAAATACGCAATCGAGATCCCCGACAAGCTGCGCCAGCACCTGGAAAGCGGCGCCGGCGAAACCCCCAAGCCGGACGATCCGCGCTTCGCCCGCAATAGCGCATCATGTGATCGCCACCGCGCAGCACGCGCTGGAAGCGGCCGCCGCCCATGCGCGCGCAGCCGGCATCACGCCCTACATCCTGTCGGACGGGATCGAAGGCGAGGCAAAGGATATCGGCACCATGCATGCGGCAATCGCGCGCCAGGTGGCGCTGCGGAACCAGCCGTTCGCCAAGCCCTGCGTGCTGATTTCCGGCGGCGAAACCACGGTGACGGTGCGCGGCAGCGGGCGCGGCGGGCGCAATGCCGAATTCCTGCTCAGCCTGGCAGTGGCGCTGGACGGTGCGCCGGAGATCCACGCGCTGGCCTGCGATACCGACGGCATCGACGGCTCGGAAGACAACGCCGGTGCGCTGTACGGCCCGGACTCGGTCGCGCGCGCCGCGGCGCTGGGGCTGCGCGCTAAGGCGTTGCTGGAAAACAATGACGGCTACGGCTTCTTCGCGGCGCTGGGCGACCTGGTGGTGAGCGGCCCGACCCGCACCAATGTGAATGACTTCCGGGCGATCCTGATCCTGTGATTCCATTTCTAAATCAAGCGTGCACTTTGTCGGCTTCGCTTGCCGTACCTGCGTACTGTCTGCGCTTCGCCTTCGCGTTCACGATTGATTTAGAAACGGAATGAGATGGCTGTGCGGCTGTTCTTGTAGGGTGGGTGCAACCCACCATTGACCGATAGCGCGGCTTGCACCCGCCCTACGCCTGCCGGACAGGATAATGCATGGCAGGGAGTATTAATTTAAGTCCAATGAAACCGTGCGGGAACTGCTCATTTTTGCTTCATACTCCCATGCAGTATCAGTCGTGATCCGGGTTGAATGCGCGCAGGAATTCCAGAAAAACCTGGGCCGACAGTTCGGCATCGTCGGCGCTCATGGTTTCCAGCGGATTGTGGCTGATGCCGCCATTGCCGCAGCGGGTAAACAGCATCGCGACATCGGTGATCTGCGCCATGATCATCGCGTCATGCCCGGCGCCGGACGGCAGCGCAAAGGCCGGCACGCCAAGCCGTTCGGCCGCCGCCGACAATTGCCGCATCAGCCACGGCGCGCATGGCGCCGCGGCCGACACCTCGACCCGGTCCAGCGCGACATCGATGTCGCGGCGGGTGCAGATGGCGGCGATCTCCTGCAGCACATCGGCCACCGCCGCATCGCGCGTCGCATCATCGGCGGCGCGGATGTCGAGCGACAGCAGGCAGGCGCCCGGAATCACATTGATCGAGCCGTTCGGCACCTGCAGCTGGCCGACGGTGCCGACCAGCGTCGGCGCGGTCGCGCAGCGCCGTTCGACGCACAGGATGATTTCTGCCGCCGCCGCTGCCGCATCCTTGCGCATCGTCATCGGCGTGGTGCCGGAATGGCCGGCCACGCCGGTCAGCGCGACCTGGTAGCGCACCGAGCCGGCGATCGAGCTCACGATGCCGAGCGGCAGGTCGCGCCCGAGCAGCACCGGCCCCTGCTCGATATGCACTTCGACGAAGCCCAGCACATCGGCCGGATCGCGCGCGATGGCCGGGATCTGCGACACGTCGTGCCCGGCTGCGCTCAGCGCGGCGCGCAGCGTCACGCCATCGGCGTCGGTGCGCTCCAGCAGCGCCGGGTCGAACTGGCCGCTGAGCGCGCTGCTGCCGAGGAAAGTGCTCTTGAAACGCACCCCTTCCTCTTCCGAGAATCGCGACGATTTCCAGGTGAAACGGTAGCCGTTCGCCGCGCTGATGCAGCTGTCCGACCACCGCGATCGGCAGCAGGATGCCTTCGCGGCCATCGTATTTGCCGCCGTTGCGCACGGTGTCGTAATGCGAGCCGGTCAGCAGCGTCTTGGCGTGCGGATCATCGGACAGGTAGCGTCCGACTACGTTGCCGACCGCGTCGATCCGGACCTGCATGCCGGCATCCGTCATCCAGTCGGCCAGTTGACGGGCGGTGTTGCGGTGCGCGTCGGTCATATAGGCGCAGGTCAGCATGCGGTCGTCGTCGCTCCAGCCGGCAAGGGTTTCGGCCCAGGCCAGGATCGTGTTGCCCAGCTGCGGCACATGGCCCAGCAATGCGTTCAGGCGCAATTCCGCGATGCGGCCGATCTGGCGCAGGCATTCGGCCAGCTCGTCGGCCGGCTGATTGCGCAGGCGGCGGGCGAAGGTGCCGATGATGGCCTGGCGCGACAGTCCGTTGCCATCCGGCCCCTTGACCGCGAGGATGAAGGGGAAGCCGAATTTGGCGTTGTATGCGGCGTTCAGTTTGTGCAGCGTCGCGAATTCTTCCGGGCTGCACTGGTCCAGTCCGGCCTTGGCCTGTTCGCCGCGCGATTCCACGGTCAGTTGACCGGCCAGCGCCGCCTTGCCCGCCAGTTCCGGATGGGCGCGGATCAGGCCCAGCTGCTCGGTTGCGCTTGCGTTCCTGACCACCGCCTGCAGCGCCAGTTTCAGCGCCGCCAGCGTGGCGAAAGGGCGCTGCGCCGCTGCGCGTTGCGCTATCCACGGCGAATGTTCGTAAATGCCGTGCAAGGTCGAGGCAAAGCTGGCAGCGTCGCAGGTATTGAGCTGGGCGAGGGTGGTGGTCATGTGCATCTCACTTATGCAGAAAACGGATGCACCGCGCGCCAGTGTTGCGCGATATCGATGCGGCGCGTGATCCAGACCTGGTCGTGCGCTTGCACGTAATCGAGGAAGCGCGCCAGCGCTGCGGCGCGCGCCGGGCGTCCGACGATGCGGCAGTGCAGGCCGACCGACAGCATCTTCGGCCGGTTCAGGCCGTCCGGATCGCCTTCCGCATACAGCACGTCGAATGCATCTTTCAGATAATCGAAAAACTGGGTGCCGGAATTGAAGCCCTGCGGCGCGGCGAAACGCATGTCGTTGGTATCGAGCGTGTACGGCACCACCAGATGCGGCTTGGTTGCCGGCTGGCCGTCGGCGGCGGTGATCGCGACCTGTTGCCAGAACGGCAGGTCGTCGCCGTAATAATCCGAGTCGTAGCAAAAGCCGCCGTGCTCGACCACCAGCTTGCGGGTGTTGGGCGAGTCGCGCCCGGTGTACCAGCCGAGCCGGCGCGGCGCCGGTCAGTTCGGTGAAAATCTGCACCGCCTGCTGCATGTGGGCGCGCTCGGTCGCTTCGTCGGTCTGCTGGTAGCTGATCCAGCGCAGGCCGTGGCAGGCGATCTCGTGGCCGAGCGACTGGAACGCCGCCACCGCCTCAGGATTGCGTTGCAGCGCCAGCGCGACGCCGAACACCGTCAACGGCAGCTTGCGCTCTTCAAACAGGCGCAAAACACGCCACAATCCGGCGCGCGAGCCGTATTCGTACAGCGACTCCATGCTCATGTGGCGCATCGCGAACGCCTGCGCGCCGATGATCTCGGACAGGAAGGTCTCCGACGCCGGGTCGCCGTGCAGCACGCAGTTTTCCGCGCCTTCCTCGTAGTTCAGCACGAACTGCAGCGCCACCCGTGCGCCGCCCGGCCATTGCGCATGGGGCGGGTTGCGGCCGTAGCCGGTCAGGTCGCGCGGATAGTGGGGATCAGTGTCGGTCATGCATCACCTGTCGGGTCGTAGCAAGCATGGTTGGGATATCGGACAGTGTATCTCGCAGCGGCCGCAGCGGTATATGATTTACGCATCACCGTTTGCATTCATTGAATATCAGGAGTCACCATGGGAAAGCTCAGTACGCATGTGCTGGATGTCGCGCAAGGCAGGCCGGGCCACGGCGTCGGGGTCGAGCTGTATGCGCTCGATGGCGGCAACAGAACCTTGCTGAAATCGGTCGTCACCAATCAGGACGGCCGCTGCGATGCGCCGCTGCTGGAAGGCGACGCGCTGCGCGTCGGCCAGTACGAACTGGTATTCGCCGCCGGCGCCTATTTCGATGCGCAGGGCATAGTCTTGCCCGAGCCGAAATTCATCGACCGCGTGACGATCGCGTTCGGCATTGCCGATCCCGGCCAGAATTACCACGTGCCGTTGCTGCTGTCGCCGTGGGCGTATTCGACGTATCGCGGCAGTTGATGCACGGACAGATATTTCCCCGTTGAAGCGCAAGCTTGCTTATCGGTTTTCAAAATATGAATGGCACCAGCCGGTAACGCACCTTGCCCATGTAGTCGCGATACAGGGAGTCGAGGGCAAGGTGTTTTTCTTCCCGAAATATCCGTATGCAAAGCAAAACTATCGATGCCAGATAAATCAGCAGATTGGCCAGCGAGGTGTTGGCCAGCAGGTAGCCGGTAAAGGTCAGGCAATAACTGGCATAGATCGGATGGCGCACGATGCGGTACATCCAGGCGCTCTTGATTTCCCGCTTGGCGGCAACAATCGCAAGACTGCGATTGAGTGAAAGCAGCCCCAGTATCTGTATGCAGGCGCCTGCCATGATGGCGATGCTGGCCAAAGGAAGTATGCCCCAGGACGTCGGGCGCAAAAACAAGGGCGCGAAGGTGCCGCCGATCGCGACCAGCCAGTCAAACGGATCGACTGAAACGGTTTTCGGGTCGCTGCGGAAAACATAAAAGCCGGCGGTCAGCGTTTCGGAAAAACAGAACAAAAGCAGCGACCAGTTTTGCGTTTTTTGGAACTGCGCCAGATGCGCGTAGGCGAAGATGCCCCAGATCGACGCCAGGATAATGCCGCTGTGCAACATTGGCGCGCTTCGATTGCAGGAACTCTGATAATGAACTCATATCCGCGTTCTCCTGGATGAGTGGTTAGAGCGGATGTCCACCAGCTTGTTGCCGATCTGCCTGGCTAAATGTCCTGAAAATTGTCGATTGATTAACTCTGTCGGCAGTTTGGCATTTGTCCGGCAACTTCTATTGATCATGCACAATCATTGCGGCAGAAAAGCATTCCGTTTTGCATTTTTTGCATGTTGCGACAGGAAATAGATGCGAGACCTTGAACAACTGCTGATGATGTTTACCTGATCACATGGCGGTAATTTAACGGCCAGAAAAAGAATCATTGTGTTGCGATAGATAAATTACGCGATCTTATCGTTTTTGCCGTAAAAATATACAGGGTGCAGTATATTTTCAACATCTAATGAAATCCTGCGCTAATCAACCATTTTATGCATATACCCCTGCAATTAATGCATTTTATTTGAACCATCAGCCCGATCCGCAGCCCCGCCCGCATAGTTTCCAATAAGAAATATCGAATTGGCAACATTTTATTGATGTTGATCAATATACAAGTTTTGTTAAGTGAAATACTGGGTTTGCGGGGAGGTGAAAACAGAATGAACGGAATGTTAAACCGGCCTCTGTGATCAAGCTAAGTCCTGCAAAAAAATAGTAGTCATGACTAAAAGCAACATCATGTGATTCATTTTTTAAACGAAAAGGGAGTTTGCCATGAATGCCATCAAAAATTTTATGCGGGATGAAGAAGGTGCTGCTGCTGTCGAATATGGGCTGATGGTTGCGCTGATTGCAGTTGTCATTATTGCTACTGTCACAGCTATTGGAACGAATCTAAATACTGTATTTGAGAACAGTTCAGACGCATTGGCGGCTGTCAGCACTCTAAGTCATATAGCTGACAAACCCCGCCCGTTTGAGAGTTCACTCACAAGCAGGCGGGGTGACAGGTGAGGCCGGTTCCAAGCAAGGGGAGAAGTCATGAGACAGAAGCTGCGCCGGATTTGGCAATCGTTGTTGCGGGAGGAACAAGGCGCAGCTTCTGTTGAATACGCATTATTGGCGATGTTGATTGCGGTGGCCATCGTTATTGCCGTCGGGGTACTGGGTCTGCAGCTCTGCGGCGTATTTGCCAATATCAGCGCCATGTTCGGCGGCGCGGCTTCGAATGGAAATGCCTCCTGTTAGCAAAAGCGGTGCTGGAGAATTTTACTCAATACCCTGGATGCGTGAATTACCGCATTGATCGATCACATTTTCAGAGCAAGACATGGACAACTTGACGCCCGACATGATTGCAACACTCGTCATCAGCCTGCTGTGCGCGCTGTTGCTGGTTGCGGTCCGGACCGATGTCAAGAGTCGCCGCATTCCGAACCGGCTGGTGCTGCTCGGCGTGGTGTCGGGGCTGTTGTTGAATACTGTATTGCCGCAAGGTTATGGCTTCATCAGTGCGCTGCCCGGCGCGCTCGGTTTCTGGAAGGCGTTGGCGGGATTGGGTCTGGGTTTCGTCATCCTGCTGCCGATGTATCTGTTGCGGGCGATGGGGGCCGGCGACGTGAAGCTGATGGCGATGGTGGGCGCATTTCTGGGGCCGAATGCGATCATCGGCGCGATTCTGGTGACCTTTATCGTCGGCGGCGTGCTGACCTTGGTGGTGGTGGTGCGCAACGGCAGCTTGGGCCTGCTGCTGGATAACCTGCGCACGATGTTGATGGTCAGTTTTATCAAGAGCACGGTGTTGCACCAGATGCCTGCCATCGATGCGGCGCCGGTATCAGCAGGCAAGCTGCCCTACGGCGTAGCGATTGCACTGGGGACGTTCAGCTACATCGCGCTGGAACATGGCGGGCACATGGATTTCCTGAAATTCTTTTGATGCAACACAAGATTGCAACATGCACAGAGATGCATATTGGCAAAAAGGTTCGTGCAAGGTAACGATGAGTTAGGTAGTCCCAAATAAAGCAAGTGGCTCAGCCAGACGGATAATCCGCAGCTGAAAAGCCACCAACCAGGGAGGTTGTCATGGCAACGATCAGCTTGTTGGAAGACGTCGTCGTGGACGAGACACATCGCGTGTTGCCGCCACTACCCCACACGGTCGAAGAAACCGGGCTGGACTTCCTGTTCCTGACCGAACTCTTATCCAAGATCTTGTTCCTGCGCGGCAGGATGAGCCTGGCCGACCTGTCCAGCCACGTCAAGCTGCCGGTCAGCGTGCTGGAAAGCATCCTCGATTTCATGCGTGCCGAGCATTTGTGCGAGCTGGTCAGCCGCGGCGACAATAGCGCCAGTACTTTTTTCCAGTTATCCGATACCGGCCGCCTGCGTGCCGTCGACTATATGCACCGCTGCCAGTATGCGGGTCCGGCGCCGGTCAGCCTGGATGCCTATGCGGCCCAAATCCAGCGCCAGTCGATCCGCGACGTGCAATACACCCGCGAGATCATGGCAGCCGGGTTCGACGGCTTCATCATCCATGACAAGGTCCTGGATCAGCTGGGCGCAGCGATGAACTCCAGCCGGGCCATCATGATTTACGGCCAGCCCGGCAGCGGCAAAACCTTTATTGCAGAAAACCTGACGCGCCTGATGTCCGACTATGTCGCGATTCCGTATGCGATCACCGTCGATAACGAAGTCATCCAGATTTTCGATCCGCATGTCCATCATGAGCTGCCCGCCAAAAACACGGTTGCCAATCTCGGCCGCAAGAATATGGTCGATACGCGCTGGCTGGCCTGCAAGCGGCCGATCGCGATCTCAGGCGGCGAACTGACGCTGGAAACCCTGGATCTGGATTTCGATGACAGCACCCGCTTCTATCAGGCGCCGCCGCATGTGAAGGCCAATAACGGCTTGTTCGTCATCGACGACCTGGGACGCCAGCTGGTCTCGCCGCAAGAGTTGATGAACCGCTGGATCGTGCCGCTGGACCGGCGCCGCGATTACCTGACGCTGCATACCGGTTACAAATTCCAGATTCCGTTCGACGTGATCGTGGTCTTCTCCTCCAATCAGGACCCGGTTGAGCTGGCCGATGAAGCTTTCCTGCGCCGCCTCGGCTACAAGATTCATATCGGGCCGCTGAACGAGGAGCAGTATCGCCAGGTGTTCCGTCAGGTGTGCGAGCAATGGTCGATACCGTTTGCCGAAGACGGCTTCCAGCATCTGTTGCAGAACTATCACTACAAGGAAGGCCGCTCGTTGCTGGCCTGCTATCCACGCGATCTGCTGGGGCAGGTCAGGGATCTTGCGATCTACGAGGGCCGGGCGCCGGTGCTGAGCGCCGAACTGCTGGACTGGGCATGGAACAACTATTTCACGCCCAGTCAGCAGGAAATGAGCAAGTCTTTCACCACAGCCGAGAGAGAGGCATGAGCCAGCAATGCCCTACCGGAGAGCGCAGTATTTTATGTAGTCCTACTCGAAGCAAAACAGCAGGGGGAATCATGAAAAATACCAGAGCCATAGTCATGATCGGCATCTCGATCATTGCGGCGCTTGCAGCAGTTATTCTTGCTTCGCGCTGGATCACGCAGCAGGGCAATATGACGACCAACAAGGTGGCGGTAGCCGCCATCGACATCAATCTCGGCACCCGCCTGACGCCGGACATGATCCGGCTGACCGACTGGCCTGCCGGCAGCCCGCTGAAAGACAGTTTTGCCGATCTCAAGGCGCTTGACACCCGCGTCACCAAGGTCAGCCTGCAGCGCGGCGAGCCGATGACGGAATCCAAGCTGGCGCCGGTAGGCGCGACCGGCGGCCTGTCTGCCGTGGTGGCCGAAGGCAAGCGCGCGATGACGGTGCGGGTCAATGACGTGATCGGTGTCGCCGGTTTCGCGTTGCCGGGCAACTTCGTCGATATCCTGGTCAGCACCCAGGAAGAAAACAACAAAAAAGCGGACGGCAATAAAGACCTCAACATCTCCAAGCTGGTGCTGGAGCGGATTCTGGTGCTGGCCGTCGCACAGGAATCGAGCCAGAACGACACCAAGCCGAAGGTCGTCAGTGCGGTCACGCTCGAAGTGACACCCGAGCAGGCGGAAAAACTCGACCTCGCCCGCAGCGTAGGCCAGCTCTCGCTGGTGCTGCGTAACCAGGTCGATCTGAAACCCACGCTGACTGACGGCGCGACCAAGCAAACCTTGCTCTATACGCAGGCTGCAGCACCTGCTGTGGTGCTCGCGGCAGCACCGGCCAAAACAATCGTTGTCGTGAAAACAATCACCGTCAGGGCGGCCGCAAAAAAAATGGCGTACAGCGAACCGAGGGAAGAGCTGTGTCAGCAAATCATGACGGGCTCCGGACGCATTACCCAATGTTATTAGATGGAGTGGTGCGGGCCTCCACGCCTGCACTACACAGCATTTTGCATCAACCTGAAAAGTAACAGAACAATAAATTAATCGCTGGAACAGGGGGAATAACATGAACAAGAACAGGCCAGGTTCAGGTGCTGCGGTGGCGGTGCGGCGGGTTGGGTTTTCGGTGGTGATGGGCGCCACCGTGGTGTTCATCACATTGCCGTTTTCCGCTCAGGCGCAGGTTGCCGCTGAAGCGGCGGTGCTGACTACCGCTGCGCCCGACGCCGCCGAAGGGAAGAAGCCGATGACAAAAACGGCAAACGGCAAGTCAGCCGCATCCGCAAAAACAGCCGCCGCAGCGCCCCGTTCCGTCGTCGCGCCGGTGTGCACCGGCGAGTTCCCGCCGACCGTCAATGTCAATCTGCCGGAAGGCAAATCGGGTTTGCTCGACCTGCAGCAATTGAAGCTGCCCACGCCGGCATGGTTACGCACCATCGGCAATGCAGACATCCTCAGGATCGAGCCGCTGACCTCGAAAGAGGCGCGCAATGTGTATTACCTGTTCGGGCAGAAGGTCGGCGCCACCAACCTGATGTTCCAGAACCGGGATGGGCGCTGCGCGATGGTCGAAGTATCGGTCGGCGTCGATACTGCCTCGGTGCAGGCGAAACTGTCGCAACTGATGCCGGGTGAAAAAAATATCAAAATTGGCGCCGCAGCCGATTCGCTGGTGCTCAGCGGCGAGGTGTCCGATGCGATGGCGGTCGATCAGGTGCTGGCCATTGCCGGCGCCTTCGTGCGCAAAGGCGGCATGGCTGTCGCCGGTGGCGGTAACGGTGGCGATCACATCGTCAATATGCTGTCGGTCACTGCGCCGCAGCAGGTGATGCTGGAGGTCAAGATTGCCGAGGTGTCCAAGTCGCTGCTCGACAAACTGGGTGTCGGCGCCACCATGCGCACCACCAGCGGCAGCTGGGCCTACACGCTGCTCTCCAATTTTCTGTCCGGCACGGCAGGCGGTTTGCTCGATGCGACCAAGTCGAACGGCACCCAGGTCACGCTGGAGGCGGAAAAACGCGACGGCCTGGTGCGGATACTGGCCGAGCCGACCGTGATGGCGATCAGCGGCCAGGAAGGCAGCTTCCTGGCGGGCGGTAAGATATTTATCCCTGTAGCGCAAGACATCAGCGGCAGGATCACGCTGGAAGAGAAAGACTTCGGGGTCGGCCTCAAGTTCACGCCAACCGTGCTGGCCGGCGGGCGCATCAATATCCGGGTCGCGCCGGAAGTCTCCGAGCTGTCGCGCGAAGGCATCGGCATCAGCGCCACCGGCATCTCCGGCAACAATATCCTGCCGTTGATCACGACCCGGCGCGCAGCCACCACGGTGCAACTCAACGACGGCCAGAGCTTTGCGATCGGCGGCCTGATCAAGAATAACGTCACTGCCAACATCAAGGGCCTGCCGGTGCTGGGCGAGGTTCCGGTACTGGGCGCGCTGTTCCGCAGCACCGACTTCCAGCAGGACAAGACCGAACTGCTGTTCGTGATCACGCCGCATCTGGTCAAGCCCTTGCCACCGAACTATGCGCTGCCGACCGATAACTTTACCGACCCTAGCCGTGCCGATGTGCTTCTGGGCGGCCGCCTGGAAGGCGCCAAACCTGCTGCGCCAGCCAGTGCAGCAGCAGCCCCGGCCCCGGTCATGGATCAGAGTCAGGCGCAACCAAACGGCCCATCCGGCTTTGAATTGAAATAAGGAGATCGCCATGCGCAACTTCAACCATGATGCCGCCAGAGCCAGCCTTCAAGGGCTCTCGCTGAAACTGCTCGCCGCCAGCGCAGCCTGCCTGCTGTCGGCCTGTGCATCCACCACGCCGGAATGGGACGCCAATTTCGGCAACTCCGTCAGGGCGGCATTCGCGCAGCAGATCATCGATCCGGATGCGTCGCAGAATCCCGATCCGGTCAGCGGCATGGATGGCCGCGCCGCGCGTGAAACGATGGACCGCTACCAGAAATCGTTCAAGCAACCAGCGCCGCAGCCGAACGTATTCACCATCGGCGTGGGCAGCGGCGGCAGTTAGCCATTGCGACATTGCGGATGCCGATTGCACGGATGACATGATCAGGTGATTAAATGAACAAGCCCACATTATCAATCGTTGACCAGGAAAACGCTGATCAGGTGAACGGCATGGAGGCGTTGCGCATCTCAGTGGTTTCCACCAGCAAGCGGAATCTGGATCTGATCGTGCGCAGTGTGCAGGGCGCGGCCGGCGGCGCGAAACTCTCGATCATCGAGGCCACGCTGCAACAGCTGGACATGCTGGCCAGCCAGTCGGTGCCGGATGTGTTGATCATTGACAGCGCCAGCGAAGGCTGCGGCGACCTGGCGCCGCTGGAACGGCTGGGCCAGATGTTTCCGAGCCTGGCGTTCATCGTGTTGTGCGAGGAACAATCGCCAGAATTGCTGATCCAGGCCATGCGGGTCGGCGTGCGCGAGGTGTTGCTGTCGCCGATCAAGGCTGACGTACTCAAAGCCGCATTGGAACGCATCCGGCAAAAACTGGGCCGTTCTTCCAGCAGGCAGGGCCAGATACTGGCCTTCATCTCCTGCAAGGGCGGCAGCGGCGCCACCTTCCTTGCCGCCAATCTGGCGTATGCGCTGGCGGTGCAGGACCACAAGAAGGTCGCGCTGTTCGATTTTAATCTGCAGTTCGGCGACACGCTGTTGTTCCTGTCCGACCAGAAACCGGCAACCACGCTGTCCGATGTAGCGCGCGGCATCCACCGACTCGATGCCGCGCTGCTGGCGTCGAGCATGGTGCGGGTGGAACTCAACCTGAGCGTGCTGGCGGCGCCGGAAGATCCGGCGCACGGAATTGAGGTCAAGCCGGAGCACATCGATGTGCTGCTCAAGCTGGCGCGTAGTCAATATGATTACGTGATCCTGGATGTTGGCCGCAATCTCGACGCGCAGACGATCAAGGCGCTGGATCATGCGGACATGATTTTTCCCGTGCTGCAGACCACCATGCCGTTCATCCGCGACGGCAAGCGCCTGCTAGAGGTGTTTCGCACGCTGGACTATCCGTCCGACAAGATTCAACTGGTCGTCAATCGTTATGAAAAAGGCGGCGATATCAGCATCAGCGACCTGGAAAAATCAATCGGCAGCAAGGTGCTGCACGCTATCCCGAATCATTATGAAGCGGTGGCCGCATCGGTCAACCAGGGTATACCGATCGCCCTGCTGGCGCGCCACAGCCCGGTGACCAAGGCCCTGGGCGAATGGAGCGAAGCACTGGTGCGGGCCCCGCAACAGGACAGCGTGAGCTGGATGAGACGCGTGTTCAAGCATGCTTAATGGGGGGAGTATGTCTATAAATACGATATTTGCCGCACGTATTGATTGGGCATTTAAAAATACATGGTGGTGTATATAAATAACTTTGGCGGAGCTTCATAGCGCAGCATGGTGCGCCGCATGACTAAATCAAGCTGCCTGACGAATTCTGCATCATGGATGATCGAACCAAGGAGGGGCATCATGTCACTGCGAGACAGACTGGAAACCAGCCACGGCGGGGCCGGCAACGATAACGGCGCTTTCGATGCGCCTACGTTGAAGGCTAAAGGCATCGACAACCGTGCTTACCGCGAATTGAAGATGCGCATGCATCAGATCCTGCTGGACCGGATCGATCTGCAGGTGATGGACAGCCTGACCCAGCCGCAGCTCAAGGATGAGCTGAAACTCCTGGTCGAAGAACTGCTGCGCGCCGAGAGCGTCGTGATCAACGATCAGGAGCGCAAGAACCTGGTGCGCGACATCCAGTTCGAGATGCTGGGCCTGGGGCCGCTGGAATTGTTGATGGCCGATCCGACCGTTTCCGACATCCTGGTCAACACCTACAAGCAAGTGTATGTCGAGCGCTTCGGCAAACTGGAAATGACCGATATCAGCTTCAACGACAATGCGCATCTGATGAAAATTATCGACAAGATCGTATCGCGCGTCGGGCGCCGGGTCGATGAGTCGAGTCCGATGGTCGATGCCCGTCTGCCCGACGGCTCGCGGGTCAACGTGATCATCCCGCCGCTGGCGATCGATGGCCCGATCATGTCGATCCGGCGCTTTGCCGCCAAGCCGCTGACGATGGACGATTACATCAAGTACCAAAGCCTGACACCGGCGATGGCGCTGGTGATCGAAGGGCTGGCCCAGGCCAAGGTGAATATGATCATCTCCGGCGGCACTGGCAGCGGCAAGACCACTCTCCTCAACATTCTGTCCGGTTATATCGGCGTCACCGAACGCATCGTCACCATCGAGGATGCGGCCGAGCTGCAATTGCAACAGCCGCATGTGGTGCGGCTTGAAACACGGCCGCCCAACATCGAAGGCAAGGGTGAAATCACGCAGCGTTCGCTGGTGCGCAATGCCTTGCGGATGCGGCCCGATCGCATCATCCTGGGTGAGGTGCGCGGCCCGGAAGCGATCGATATGCTGCAGGCGATGAACACCGGTCATGAAGGATCGCTGGCGACGATCCACGCCAATACGCCGCGGGATGCGCTGACCCGCTTGGAAAACATGATCGGTCTGGCCGGGATGAACCTGCCAACCAAGGTGGCGCGCCATCAGATCAGTTCAGCCATTACGGTAGTGCTGCAGATCGCCCGCCTGTCGGATGGCAAGCGCAGGCTGGTCAGCATCCAGGAAATCACCGGGATGGAAGGCGACATTATCACCATGCAGGAGATATTCTCGTTCCGCCAAACCGGCGTCGGCGATGGCGGTGCGGTGGCCGGACATTATTGCGCCACCGGCGTGCGACCGCATTTTGCCAACCGTTTGCATGTGCAGGGCATCGAGTTGCCGGACAGATTATTCGACCCGAGCCATCTTTACGAAATCAAGGTAGCCACGGGAGGCCAGTGATGGATACTCTTTATATCTTGTTCGGACTGGCGATCTTCATCGCGGTGGTCTTGCTGCTGAGCGGAATTTACACCACCTGGAATACCTCGCGCGGGCCCGAGGCCAGGCGTATTGCGCGGCGTTTGCAGGCGATGTCGGCCGGCGCCCACGACGGCCAGCAGGACACCTCGATCTTGAAAAAACGGCTGCTCAGCGAAGCGCCCGGCCTCCAGCGCATGCTGCAGCGTGTGGCGCGCGTCCACTCTCTGGATCGATTGCTGCTGCAATCGGGCGTGCGCATCAATGTCGCCCAGTTCTGCCTGCTGTCGCTGGCTTGTAGTGTAGCGGCCCTGCTCATGTTGACCTTGCTTGGCGTGCCGCTGATGCTGGCCGTGGTGCCGGGAGCGATGGCAGCCGTCATTCCCTTGCTGATGGTGCTGGCCAGGAAGCGCAAGCGGCTGGCGCGGATCGAAGCGCAGTTGCCGGATGCGCTCGACCTGATGAGCCGCGCCTTGCGGGCCGGCCACGCCTTTCCGTCGGCAGTGAGCATGGTCGGCGACGAAATGGCCGATCCGGTGGCGGGCGAATTCCGTATCGTCTTCGACGAGGTCAACTATGGCATTCCGATGCCGGACGCCTTGAAAAACCTGTCCACCCGCGTACCCAGCACCGACGTCAGCTACTTTGTGGTGGCGGTGCTGATCCAGCGCGAGACCGGCGGCAACCTGACCGAATTGCTTGGCAACATTGCCGCCATCGTGCGCGAGCGGCTCAAGCTGTTCGGGCAGATTCGTACCTTTTCTGCCGAAGGGCGGCTTTCGGCCTGGATTCTTTGTTTGCTGCCGGTGGGATTGGTATTGGTGCTGCAGGTGATCAATCCGCATTACATGGAAGTGCTGTGGACCGACCCCTTTGGCCGACAAATGATGATGATCATGGCCTTATTCATGGTGTTGGGAGTGTTCTGGATGCGGAAAATCATTCGTATCAGAGTGTGAGCGGGTTCGTAATCGGAGGTTTGCCCGCACCATTGGAAAGAAAGGACGAATATCATGCCCGGCTTGAACCTGATTTTTCTTGCACTGGTCTTTTTGGCCGTATTTTGTTTTTCCCTGCTGCTGATGCGTTTTTGGTTGCCCAATCCGGTACAGCAGAGACTGCAACGCTTTGTAGCCGATCCCGGCGCGGCTGAAACCAGAACGGCCGACACGTGGGTCGCGCGGATCGCCAAGCTGTCCGGCCCATTGGCAAAATTGTCGGTGCCGGATGAAGGCTGGGAAAAATCGGCGCTGCGCACCCGTTTCATGAACGCAGGATTGCGCGGCGAGCACGCACCGCTGATTTACTTCGGCGCCAAAACGCTGCTCGCGCTTGCTGCGCCGATTCTGCTGTGGCTGATCCTCACCGTGTCCGGCGTGAAGCTGGGCGCCAATGACATGATGTTTTTCCTGCTGCTTGCCGCCACGATCGGCCTTTATCTGCCGAATCTCATTCTGGCGCGCATCGTGGCGGCACGCCAGCTGGAGATTTTCGAGACTTTCCCCGATGTGCTGGACTTGCTGACGATTTGCATCGAGGCCGGTCTGGCGATGGATGCCGCGATTGTCAGGGTGGCCGATGAAATGATGCCGGTTGCGCCGGTACTGAGCGAAGAGTTGCGCATGGTGACGCTGGAACTGCGCGCCGGCAACAGCAAGGAAAAAGCGCTGCGCAATCTGGCCATGCGCACCGGAGTCGAGGATGTGGACACGCTGGTGGCAATGCTGATCCAGGCCGAACGCTTCGGTACCAGCATCGCCGACTCGCTGCGGGTGCATTCGGAAGGCTTGCGCACCAAGCGCCGCCAGCGAGCCGAAGAAACCGCCGCAAAAATTGCATTGAAGCTGCTGTTTCCGCTGATTTTTTGCATCTTCCCAGCCTTGATGCTGGTGTTGCTTGGCCCGGCCATGATCCAGATCTACCGCGTTTTGCTGCCGACCATGGCAGGCCAGTGAGTGGTGTGCAGGTCGCTATTGATTGGCACAATGCTTCAGGCAAGAGAGGTGGTGCAGTTATAAAAACCAGTCGCAGAGAGTAAGGCAATTGCAGCCTGGGTCCCAAAACAGTCTGCGATTTTCCGAATTTTTCTCTGTGCCCCAAGGCTTACACGGACAAGCGAGATCATCATGTGGGCGAACATGCGCTGTAGAGCAAGGCAGGCAAAAAAAGGACTGGAAAAAGGGGCAACCATGGTCGAGTTCGCATTGCTCGCACCGCTGCTGTTCTTCCTGATGTTCATCATCATCGAGCTTAGCCTGATGTTCTGGGTCAATCTGACCATGCAATACGCGGTCAGGGAAGGCGCGCGCTACTCGGTTACCGGGCAAAGCAATCTGGACCCGGCCACGGTAAACCAGCAGCGTTATCTGGCCGTGATCCAGAAGATCAAGGACAGCTCGATGGGACTGTATGACCGGGTCAATCCGACCATCGTCGTCAATAAGGTTGCACAGGCGCCCGGCACGTATGGCAATGCGATGTTCGGCGCAGCCGAGCGAAACTATCGTGCTGCAACTGAACTGCACCTGGCCGGTCGTGACCCCCGCCTGGCGCTTGATGGCACTGCTCAATCCAAGCACTCAAACAAGTTCCCCGGGGTCATACGCGTTCAGCGTTGCCGCCACCATGCGTAATGAGGCCTTCTGATGAATACCAATCAGCGCGCAGTGCTGCAAACAAGGCAGCGCATGAAAAACAGAAAAAAATCGGCAGGAACCGCTGCGGTGGAATTTGCCTTCATTCTGCCCTTGCTGGTGTTGCTGGCGATCCCGATTTTTGATCTGGCGCGGATCATACAGGCCAACATGATCCTGATTAATATCAGCCGCGAAGGAGCCAATCTGGCCTCCAGGACATACCGATGATCCGCAAGCCATCATGGACGCGATTGCACAGACGGCGCCGCCGCTGGATATGAAAGCCAAGGGCATGATCTACATCACCAAGGTCATGGGAAACAACGAAGGCGGCACCATCCAGAACAGGATTCTGCGCCAGGACAAATGGCTGCAGGGCTCGTATGCACAGCCAGCACAGCTCTGGAGCTGCAGCTGGCGGCTGGGTTGATGGCAGTTGCAACGGCATTTCAAGCGACCCGAATAACGCGCCAGTTGCCAACGTGATGACCGGGAAGCTGAGGATGGCGAGGTGATTTATGTGGTGGAGGGGTTTTATCAAGCTTCAGCATATTGTTCAGTGCGATGAATCTGGGATTTGGCATTAGCACGCCGCAGTTCAGTCCAAAGTTGTAAGCAAGACGATATTTGCCAGTAGAGCGATATTTTGATGCGGTGAATTTAACGTGGTGATTCGGAGAATGTCATGCGACCGCTCAATGTATGCAAATTCAGGAAACAACAAGGCCAGGTCTTCATCATTGTCGCGCTGTCGCTGGTGGCGCTGATCGGCTCGGTCGGGCTGGCGGTCGATTCCGGCCTGGGTTACATGGTCAAGGCCAAGCTCAACGCCGCAGTCGATTCGGCCAGCATTGCCGCTGCCAGGGCGGTGACTCAAGGGCAACACGCAAGCAGAGCAAAGAGCCAATGCCCAGCAAGGCGGCACAGGAAATTTTTCGCCGCCAACTATCCCGCTGCCGGCTATCTGGGATCGACGCCCAGCGTTTCCCAATCCCACCGTCACCTTCGATCATGGAAGCCGGGCAGTGACCATCAATGCCAGCGCCAGCGCGTGCCGTGCCGGTGACCTTCATGCGGGTACTGAACTTCAATCTGCTCAATGTCGCCGCGTCTGCCCAGACGTAAGGCAGGATCTCGACATGGCGTTTGTGATTGACACCTCGGGTTCGATGAATCCATCCAGGACGCAAGTGAAGGCCAACGCAAAATTATTCCTGACGAAGTTCAATCCGGGACCGGTCACGCCGGGCCGGAATGGGGACCGGATGGCATTGATCCATTTTTCCTATGGTGCCGAGGTGGACGACCGATCCGGCACAGTGAAGACACGGGGATTTGATCGCACCAGCATGAATACCCATATCGATGCGTTACGGATTTTAACGGCTTGACCAATTCCGCTGAGGGTATCTGGCATGCGCGCGATCAGCTCAACAGCATTGCGCTGACCGACCGCTCCAGCCTGCGCGTCATCGTGTTTTTTTCCGACGGCGCGCCGAATACTTTTTCTTCCCAATTCAAGTTCAATCCCGACACGCGCTGTCGCAATGGCGGCGACACATATCGTCTGCCGGGTTCGCTCATCTCGAGGGGAAACTGGACGCCAGCGGCTTGCGTGACCCTTTGGCAGCATCAACGCGCCAATTGGCACGGAACGTGCTGGCAGGACACTGTCATACGTCAACACTAAATAATTCGGTGGCTACTTGCCAGCGACGCGCTGCCAGATTGGTATACCGCGCACAACGATCTGGCAACTAACAGTCAATTTCCGATAGTCTCCGCCTTGTCGCCGAAGTACGCGTACCGCGCGGTCACCAGCGACACGAGTCCACAGCTACGGCGTCGCAACGTGAACCGGGCCTCCAGAAACCTGCTGGAGGCGATGGCCGCGAAAGCGCGCAGAAGAAGGGATATATGTATTTACCTTAGGTCTGGGCGGAGCACTTGACCGACACGAATCGGGTGGGCCGGACGGGGAAAAAAGCGAGATATGCTCAAGTGCATGGCCAACACCGCCGATGCGCCAAAGCGCTGTACCGATGCCGGCGCCGGCCAGCCGGTCGGCATCTACTGCCACGCGGTGGATGCCAATGACTGAAACCCTGTTTCGAAAAACTGGCCTCGGCGATTTTGCGCATTACCAAATGATTTGATTGCAATAAGCCGCGACCCAAGCGGCACAAGGGAGAATCATCATGAAATTTGCACGCATCATGCTGCCGCTGGTATGCAGCGTTCCGGTATTGCTCGGTTGTGCGACACCTGCCAATGCCCCGCAAAAAGGCGCGGTGGCGCTGACGGTGCAGCCTTTGCTGCGGATCAGGGATTCTGCCGGCAGCGCACGCGATTATTATCAGCTGGGTCGTTTTTACCAGGGCCAGAATCGCTTTGCGCAGGCCGCGGAAGCGTATCGCAAGGCGCTGGAGCATCACAAGGACAATATCGAGGCGCGCAATGCGCTGGCGACCACCTATTCCGCGCAAGGCAAGCTCAACGAGGCGATTGCCGAGTTCGAGACGATTCTGAAAGTCACGCCGCAACTCGCGCATCTGCATAACAATCTGGGCTACGCCTACTATCTGCAAAACAATTTCAGTAAGGCGATTGCCGCGTTCGAGACAGCGGCCGCGCTGGAGCCGAACAACCCGAGGACGCACAACAACTTGGGATTGGCGTACCGGAAGATGGGCGATGTGGAAAAAGCGCGCCTGGCTTTCGCCCGTGCTGCCGAATTGAATAGTAACGGCGCCATGGCAGTCGCGCCGGTCGCAGCGATTGCCGCACCTGCCGCCACACGGGCAGCGGCAGGGAGCATAGAAAATATTGCACCATCGATTGCGCTGAAGAACGATGCGCCCGGCATTGACCTGCCAGCCCCGCCTGCCAGCGTATCTTCACACGATTGGCGGCGACGCGGTAACGCTAACGACAGCCAGTCCTGCCGCTGCCCTGCCGGCACCGGCCTCGCTGGCGCTGAAGATTATGGATTCGATCAGCTGGAGCACGAAGGGCGTGCTCACTGAAACCAATGGGGCAATCAGCGCGCGGCTGTTGGCAGGCAGCGCCGGCACCGACGACAAAGTCTTTCGGCTTGAAGTCGCCAACGGCAATGGTGTCACCGGCCTGGCCAGAAAAGTCCGCGCGACGCTGGCGCAGCAAGGCTTGCCGGTGTCTTATCTGAGCAATTTGAAACCTTACCGGACACTGGAAACCACGATCCAGTACCGCAGCGGCTTCCGCGACGAAGCGTTGCGATTGGGCCGGACTTTGATCAAGCCGCCGATATTGGTCAGCAATGACCGCTTGCGCGGCAGCGCAGACGTGCAACTGGTGCTGGGCAAAGATGCCACCAGCACGATGGCCCTGTTCCGCACCGACAGCGGCACGGTAAAGCTGGCGAAAGATGTTGTGACACGGGATGACGCAAGTTGAGACAGCAGGGTGTTGCAAGCAATAGGGAGCGGGCAAGTATTCATTGTTCTTGATGCATGTCCGACTAAAAAAGGCGAGACGGTGGCGCCATTTCTGCCGAAATTGATCAAAGGTGCAATTGTGAAAACAAAAGCGATATGGCTGATTAAAACTGTGCCTTGTTTGTGGCATTGGCGCTCACTGCATTTGCGGCGGAAGTGGCAGTGCCGACTCACTGGCGCCGACATTATGTTCGACGTCGAATTTGAGTGCGTGCGGCGGTGGTGGCGGGCTCAATACCAGCGCTACAACGACTGCAAGCAAAGCCAAGATGACGGTGTCCTTGCTGGATCAAGGCGGCAGCCCTGCCAATTTGCTGACCGGCGTTGCGGCTTTGAGTGCCAAGGTACGCGTTACGAATGCCGCCGGGCAGCCGGTGTCCGGCGCTGTCGTGCTGTTCATCGATCGGTGATGCCACATTGGCGACCCTCAGCCCTGCATCCGATCTGACCGATAGCAATGGTTTTGCACTTGTCACCATTACATTGGCGTCGCCTTCTGCTGCGGGCGCAACGACAATCAATGCATCCGCCAGTTTTGATGATCCCGCCAATCCCGGTACAAAGATTTCCGTTTCCGGCAGCGCCAATTTCAAGGTGGGTGTTAGATTCTCAGGATGCACCGGCAAGTATCTTGCTGCAGTCGATCAGTCCTGCTGACAAATCCATTCTGTTGCAAGGCGCAATCGGCACGGGACGCGTGCAAACCGCACAAGTGACATTCAAAGTGACCGGCAAAAATGGGCAGGCAATCGCCAGCCAAAAAGTCAAATTTGCATTCGTTCCTGCATCGGCCGATTTGACATTTGCCAGCGATAACGGAGTGTCCGGATTAAACGGCGAAGTTACTGCCATCGTCAATTCCGGGAGTACCGTGACTGTGGCAGCCGTGAAGGTAACTGTGGTTGATCAAAGCGATAATCCGGTTCTGGACCAGAATGGGCTGCCTATCAGTGCGGTATCCGACCAGATTACGGTGACCAACACGACTTTGAATGCAAACGGCATTTCATTTTCAGTGGATAAGCACGCCTTTGAGGGATGGAATGTTGATGGCCTGTTCTCCACGATTACCGTCCGCTTGACCGACTTGCAGGGTGGTCAGATTACCGACGGCACCGCAGTTACCTTCACGACCAATGGCGGGGCGATTACCGGCGAAAACAATAGCGCCAAATGCACGACCAAGGATGGTGCATGTTCCGTCAAGCTGGTGGGCCAAAATCCACGGGCCCCGCTGGGTATTGCAGATGTCATCGCCTCGGTTCAGCTCAATGGCAGCATCGTCACAAGACACGTATTTGTGGCGATGAGCGGTTCGTTCGCCGCGTTTTCAGGCGGCTTCACGTGGATTTCACTGGCCCGCCGCTAGTTGCGATACACAGACGATTGCCTTCAATCTGTCTGATGTGAACGGCAACATCATGCCCGAAGGCACCAAACTGAGCATCCTGGCGCCGCTGAATGCGAGCGGCGTGCTGGTCAATGATACGGTCAAGTATCAGGGCTCGCTTACCGGCGGGACCACGCATGCTCTGCAGGTGACTCCTGGCGGTGCCATCCCATGCAATGTGGCAGGAACCCGCACCGTGAACGGCAATTTGACGCTGGTGCTGACCACGCCTTATGGTTTGGAAACGACGCAAGTCGTGACGGTGCAATACAAGGCAATTTAATGGTTGGGCCGGGTAGTTGGCCTGGTGTCTTCTTTTGACGGGATTGCAGTGCGTGGCGGCACTGCAATCCCGTTTGATTTTGAGTTCAATGCCAGCATGATCCGTCGCGGTGCCCGGTTTGCGTTCATCTGCCCGAGTACATCAACCGCGCAAACCTTGCAAACCGCTCAGTAGCCAGCACATTCATCGAAATCTTTCAGCCCATTGACTACTATGTCAATGTTGGTAATCGCACACGCGTTATTTTGATAGTTATAAACAATCGAAACAATATAATTAATCAATTTCACAAATTACCAATATCGCCTTATCATTCAATTTCCACATTTCAACCCATGAAGGAAAACGACATGTCTCTTATCAATACCGAAATCAAACCATTCAAGGCAACTGCTTACCACAACGGCAAATTCGTGCCAGTGAGCAATGAAGACCTGAAAGGCAAATGGTCTGTATTCGTATTCTATCCAGCCGATTTCACCTTCGTTTGCCCGACCGAACTGGGCGACCTGGCTGACAACTACGCTGAATTCCAGAAGCTGGGCGTTGAAATTTACAGCGTTTCGACCGACACGCACTTCACGCACAAAGCGTGGCACGACACTTCCGACACCATCAAGAAGATTCAATACCCGATGCTGGCCGATCCGACATTGGCGCTGTCGCGCAATTTTGAAGTGCTGATCGAAGAAGAAGGCCTGGCACTGCGCGGCACTTTCGTCATCAATCCTGAAGGCCAGATCAAAGTGATCGAAGTGCACGACCTCGGCATCGGCCGCGATGCGAAGGAATTGCTGCGCAAAGTGCAGGCAGCGCAATACGTCGCATCCCATCCGGGTGAAGTGTGCCCTGCAAAATGGACCCCAGGCGAAGCCACACTGACACCATCGCTGGATCTGGTCGGCAAGATCTAATTAGCTGCATCGCGCCGTAGGATGGGTGAAACCCATTGCGTATCGAACTTGCAAGATGGGTTGCACCCATCCTACGAAGCATCACCCGAACCCCTGTAGTGAAATGTGAGGCAGTCATGCTAGACAGCAATCTCAAGACCCAGTTGAAAGCTTATCTGGAAAAGATCACGCAGCCGATCGAGCTGGTCGCTTCGCTCGATGCGAGTGAGAAATCGCGTGAATTGCAATCGCTGCTGCAGGAAATCAGCACCCTGTCAGACAAAATCACGCTGATCGAACGCTTCGACGACGCCGAGCGCAAGCCCTCGTTTTCGATCAACCGCCCCGCCGGCGGCGTCGGCATCCGCTTCGCCGGGATTCCGATGGGACATGAATTCACTTCGCTGGTACTGGCGCTGCTGCAGACCGGCGGCCATCCGCCCAAAGTGGATGCCGATACCATCGAACAAATTGCCGCGCTCGAAGGCGATTACCTGTTCGAGACTTATATTTCGCTGACCTGCCAGAACTGCCCGGAAGTGGTGCAGTCGCTGAACCTGATGGCGGTGCTGAACCCGCAATGTGCGTTCCGTGGTCATCGACGGCGCGCTGTTCCAGGACGAAATCGCGCAGCGCGAGATCATGGCGGTGCCGACCATCTACCTGAACGGCCAGGTATTCGGCCAGGGCCGCCTCGGCGTGGAAGAAATCCTGGCCAAACTCGACACCAATTCGGCCAGCCGCGAAGCGGAAAAAATCAATGCCAGGGCGCCGTACGACATGCTGATCGTCGGCGGCGGCCCGGCCGGCGCCGCCGCCGCCGTGTATGCGGCGCGCAAGGGCATCCGCACCGGCGTGGTGGCCGAGCGCTTCGGCGGCCAGGTGCTGGACACGATGGCGATCGAGAATTACATCTCGGTGCCGGAAACCGAAGGGCCGCGCTTTGCCGCCGACCTGGAGCGCCACGTGCGCAGCTACGATGTCGACATCATCAACCTGCAACGCGCGGAAAAACTGGTGCCGGGCGATCTGATCGAAATCAGGCTGGCCAGCGGCGCAGCTGCTGAAAGCCAGATCGGTGGTGCTGGCCACCGGCGCGCGCTGGCGCAAGGTCAACGTGCCCGGCGAGCAGGAATACCTGAACCGCGGCGTCGCCTATTGCCCGCACTGCGACGGCCCGCTGTTCAAGGGCAAGCGGGTGGCGGTGATCGGCGGCGGCAACTCCGGCGTCGAGGCGGCGATCGACCTGGCCGGACTGGTCAGCCACGTGACGCTGCTGGAATTTGCCGCCGAACTGCGGGCCGATGCGGTGCTGCAGCGCAAGCTGCACAGCCTGCCCAACGTGACCGTGATCACCAGCGCGCAGACCACCGAAGTGCACGGCGACGGCCACAAGGTCAACGCGATCAGCTACAAGGATCTGCGCTCGGGCGAACTGAAACAGGTCGAACTGGAAGGCATCTTCGTGCAAATCGGCCTGGTGCCCAACACCGAGTGGCTGAAGGGAACGGTGGCGTTGACGCGCCACGGCGAGATCGAGGTCGATGTGCGCGGCCAGACTTCGGTGCCCGGCGTATTCGCCGCCGGCGATGTCACCACCGTGCCGTTCAAGCAGATCGTGATTGCGGCCGGCGAAGGCTCCAAGGCCGCGCTCGGCGCGTTCGATCACCTGATCCGCTCGTCGGCGCCCGCCGCCTGATATTTTTCCTCGGTTGCGCGGCAAGATGACAGCAGTACCGGCCTTTGTGCCGGTACTGCTGTTATGCTTTATGGACTGCTCGCTTGCTCAATCACGGGGAATGCATGGAAGCCTTATTGCTCGCATACGGGGTCGAATGGCTCAATCTGATCGTGCGCTGGCTGCACCTGATTACCGGCATCGCCTGGATCGGCGCCTCGTTCTACTTCGTCTGGCTCGATAACACGATACGCCCGCCGCAACCGGGTTCGGAGCTGGCCGCCAAGGGCGTCGCCGGCGAGCTGTGGGCGGTGCATGGCGGCGGCTTCTACAACCCGCAAAAATACCTGGTCGCGCCGCAGCAATTGCCGCCCGAGCTGCACTGGTTCAAGTGGGAAGCGTATGCGACCTGGCTGTCGGGTTTCGCGCTGCTGCTCATCGTGTACTACGTCAATGCGGCGGCGATGATGATCGACCGCTCGGTGGCCGATCTGGCAAGCTGGCAGGCGATCGGGATCGGCCTCGGCACGCTGGTGGTTGGCTGGACCGTATACGACCTGTTGTGCCGCTCCCGGCTGGGCCAACGCGACGGCTGGTTCGGCCTCGTGATGTTCGTCTTCATCGTCGCGGTCGGGTATCTGCTGTCGAGAATGGCTCAGCGGCCGCGCCGCCTACATCCATGTCGGCGCGATGATCGGCACCATGATGGTGGGCAATGTGCTGATGCTGATCATCCCCGGCCAGCGCAAGATGGTCGATGCGATGCTGGCCGGCAGGACGCCGGATGCGATCCACGGCCAGAAGGCCAAGCAGCGCAGCGTGCACAACAATTATTTCACGCTGCCGGTGCTGTTCATCATGATCAGCAACCATTACGCGATGACCTACAACCATGCGTACAACTGGCTGGTGCTGGCGGCAATCATGGCGGCCGGCGTGCTGATCCGGCATTTCTTCAACCTGCGTCACAAGGGGCGCGTCGAGTGGCGCTATCCGGCGGCCGGCGTCGCGCTGCTGCTGGCGGTCGCGGTGGCGATTGCGCCGCAGCCGCCGGCAGCAGCTGCTGCCAGCGCCGATTTCGCCCGCGTGCAGGCGATCGTCGGCCAGCGTTGCGCCGGCTGCCATGCGGCGCAACCGCGCCAGCCCGGCTTCGCCGCCGCGCCGGCCGGCGTGCTGCTCGATACGCCGCAATCGATCCGGCAGAACGCTGCGCGCATCTACCAGCAGGCGGTGCAACTGAAGGCGATGCCGCTGGGGAACATGACCGCCATCACCGACGAGGAGCGCGCCGCGCTTGGCAGCTGGTTCGTTAGCGGCGCACAATAGGCCATCCATCAACATCATCCGGATCCCGCCATGACCGACACCGCCCTGCATAGCCAGCTTGCCGCCTGGATCGACGCCCATTTCGACGAGGAGGTGGCGTTCCTGCAAGACATGATCCGGATTCCGACCGACACCCCGCCCGGCAACAATGCGCCGCATGCGGAGATGGTGGCCGACAAGGTCGCCGCGTTCGGCTGGCATGCGGAGCAGCATCCGGTGCCGGCGCAACTGGTCAGCGATCACGGCCTGAGCAGCCTCACCAATCTGATCATCCGGCGCCAGTATGCGCAGCCGGGGCCGACGCTGGCGCTGAACGCGCATGGCGACGTGGTGCCGCCGGGCGAAGGCTGGACAAAGCCGCCGTATGGCGGCGTGATCGAGAACGGCCGCATTTACGGCCGCGCGGCGGCGGTGTCCAAGTCCGATTTCGCCACCTTCGTGTTCGCCGCGCGGGCGCTCGAAGCGCTGAATGTCGCGCTGAAGGGCGCGCTGGAACTGCATTTCACCTACGACGAAGAATTCGGCGGGCTGCTGGGGCCGGGCCGCTTGCTGGAGCAGAAACTGACCAAGCCGGACTACGTGATCGCGGCCGGATTCAGCTACCAGATCGTGACCGCGCACAATGCCTGCCTGCAGCTCGAAATCACCGTGCACGGCAAGGCCACCCACGGCGCGATGCCGGAAACCGGCCATGACGCGCTGCAGGCCGCGAGCGCGATCCTGCAGGCGATCTATGCGCAGCTGCCGGCGTTGCAGAGCATTAGTTCCGCGATCCCCGGCATCACCCATCCGACCATGCTGGTGGGCCGGATCGAGGGCGGCACCAACACCAATGTGGTGCCCGGCAAGGTGGTGCTGAAAATGGACCGGCGCATGATTCCGGAAGAAGATCCGGCGCAGGTCGAGGCCGGATTGCGCGCGCTGATCGAAGCCGCGGTGGCCGGCCTGCCCGGGATCCGGGTCGAGATCCGGCGCCTGCTGCTGTCGCAGGCGCTGCGCCCCTTGCCGGGACATGAAAAGCTGGTGGCCAGCCTGCGCCAGAACGCCAGAGAGGTGATCGGCGAGGAGTTGCCGGCAGTCGGCGTGCCGCTGTATTCCGATGCGCGGCTGTACGGCGAGCACGGGATTCCGACCGTGCTGTACGGCGCCGGGCCGCGCACGGTGCCGGAAGCCAACGCCAAGCAAGCCGATGAAAACCTGCTGCTGGAAGACCTGCGGCGCGCCACCAAGGTGGTCGCGCTGACCTTGCTGGATTTTCTGGCGGCTCCTTGACTGTTTTTATACTGGGGTGGGTATTTTTAATAACCCAATGAAACCGTGCGGCAAGCGCCATGTTTTTGATGATACTCCCGTCATTATGGTTTTTGACGGGGGCGTAACCATGTGGCGCGACTGCTTTAAAATAGCGTTTCCGCGTCCACCCCGAAAAGCGCTCCCGTGAAATCCCCGTTACCGATCCGCGACGGCGTCGCCCCCAGTTATCTGTGGCTGCAGAAGGGCGTGTGGCCGCACATGCTGGCGTTCCTGACCGAACGCTTTCCGGACGTCGCGCCCGCCACCTGGCTGGCGCGCATGGCGCGCGGCGAGGTGGTCGATGACGCCGGCGTGCGCCTGCAGCCCGACAGCCCGTACCGCTGGGGCATCTGCATCTTCTATTACCGCGAGCTGGAAGGCGAGACGCCGATCCCGTTCGAGGAGCGCGTGCTGTATCGGGATGCGCATATTCTGGTGGCCGACAAGCCGCACTTCCTGCCGGTGACGCCGGGCGGGCGCTTCCTGCATGAAACCCTGCTGGTGCGCCTGAAGAAGAAGCTGCAACTGCCGGACCTGACGCCGATCCACCGGCTCGACCGCGAAACCGCCGGCGTCATCATCTTTTCGCACAATGCGGCCAGCCGCGGCGCCTACCAGTCGCTGTTTCAACAGCGCGCGGTGCACAAGGTGTACGAGGCGCTGGCGCCGACCCTGCACGGGCGCAGCTTGCCGTTGGTCTACCGCAGCCGGATGGTCGATGGCGAGCAGTTCTTCCGCATGCAGGAAGTGGCGGGCGAACCCAATTCCGAGACCCGGATCGATCTGATCGAGCAGCGCGGCGCGCTCAGCCTGTATCAATTGCAGCCGGTCACCGGCCGCAAGCACCAGTTGCGCGTCCATCTGGCCGCGCTCGGGATCCCGATCGTCAACGATGCGTTTTATCCGGAAGCGCTGCCGTGCAAGGCCGACGACATGTCGCAGCCGCTGCAGCTGCTGGCGCGTGCGATTGCCTTCATTGATCCGATCAGCGGGCAGGCGCGCTACTTTGCCAGCGAGCGCACGCTGCTGGAAGCGCCGCCACAAGGCGCAGGTCCGGCAAGTGTTGCCGTGAGAACATAAGAGGGCGCATAATCGTCAAAACATTGTCTGATTGAGGAAGGCGGTTTTTCCAGTTTTTCAGCGTGCATAGTGGGACTATTGATCAGTAAGCAGTGACGCAGGGATGGTTCAGGCAGTTTTGCCGCCGTTTCTTGTTCGGCGCCTTACTCCGACCGGCTTCTTGACTGGCATGACCAAAATATTTCCGATGACTCATTTGCCATCCCGCCTGCAACTACTGCCCGACCGACTCACTCCCGCCGTGATCGCTGTTCTGTATGCGCTCTTTGCCGGCTTGTGGATCATCGCTTCAGGTGCGCTGCTGACGTTCGCGGTGGCCGATCCTGCGCTGCAGGGACGCATCGAGATGGCCAAGGGCATGGTATTCGTGATCGTGACCAGCGGCTTGCTGTATCTGTTGCTCAAGGTGTGGCGCGAACCGGCTGGCATGTTGCCGGCGCTGCAGCAAGGCGACATCCAGGCTGCCTGAAACGCGGTGGCTGGTGGTCCTGTTCATGATCCTGGCGATGGTGGTGCCGCTGATCGGGGTGGCGGTCGTCAAGCTGCATGGCCCGCAGCTGGAGCAGAAAGCCTATGTCAATCTGGAGGTTCTGGCCCGGCTCAAGGTCGAACAGGTTGAAAACTGGCTGGCCGAGCGGCGCGGTGACGGCATGGCGCTGGCTGCCAACACCGGCTTCGCGGCGCAGGTCGATCAGTTCATGCGTCAGGAGCGCGCTGCCGAACTGCCGCAGACCATCCTCGATCAGTTCGACAATTTGCGCCAGGCCTATGGTTACGACCGCGTCCTGTTGCTCGATACCAAGGGTCGCTTGCTGACCGCGTCGGGCCGGAACCCGGCCCTGCCTGCCGATCTCCGGCCCCTGCTGCAGCTGTCGCTGCGCAGCGCCGAGGTGCTGCGCAGCGACATTTACCGTGACGCGGCGGGCCAGATCCGCCTCGACTGGGTGGTGCCGATCACCGTTTCAGGGCCGCAAGGCAAACGTCCGGTGGCGGCGGTCCTGCTGAGCGTGCTGTCCGGGGATTTTCTGTTTCCGCTGATCCAGACCTGGCCGATGGCCAGCCCCAGTGCCGAAACCGTGCTGGTACGGCGCGAAGGCACATCCGTCGTCTTCCTCAACACGCTGCGCCATCGCCAGGGCATGGTGCTGAACCGGACCTATTCTGCGGCTGATCCGGAGCTGCCGGCGGCCGTCGCATTGCGCGGGACCCGGCCCGGCACGATGCAAGGCAGGGATTACCGCGGCGTTGCGGTACTGGCCGCCTATCGTCCGGTGGCGGGCACCGATTGGCATCTGGTTGCCAAGATCGACCGCGAAGAGGTATTGGCACCGCTACGCACGCTGGTGCTGTGGGTCAGCCTGATCGCTTTTGTCGCCGTCATTGCGGTCAGCGTGGCGATCCTGTTGCGCTGGCGCGGGCAACGGCAGATGTATCGGCTGGCATTGCTGGCGCAGACCAGCAAGTCGGATCGTCTGTTGCGGCAGTTCTTCGACTTGCCCTTCGTCGGCATGGCGCTGCTGTCACCTGTAACCGGATGCGCAATACAGATTAACGATTACCTGTGCACGCTGCTCGGCTATACGCGCGAAGAACTGATGCAGAAACACTGGACGGAACTGACCCATCCGCAGGATATCGCCGCCGAAACTGCTGAAACCGAGCGCATCCAATCCGGACAATCCGAAGGCTATGCGATCGACAAGTGCTTCGTGCGCAAGGACGGCACCATGGTATTTGCTGCGGTTGATGTGCGCTGCGTGCGTCAGGCCGATGGCAGCGTGGATTTCTTTGTCGCAACGGTACAGGACATCAGCGCACGCAAGGAAGCCGAAGCAAAAATCCAGCGCCTGACCCAGCTCTACGCCGCCTTGAGCCAATGCAACCAAGTCGATCGTGCGCTGCACCAGCGAGGCAGAACTGTTTCCAAGAATCTGCCGCGATGCAGTGCAGTTCGGCGGCATAAAAATGGCGTGGATCGGACTGCTCGATCAGGCCAGCGGACAGGTCAGGCCGGTCGCCGCAGACGGCGAGGGCACCGGCTATCTGGACGACATCCGGATTGCGGTGGCGGCCGATGGCGAGGGCGGACGCGGCCCGACCAGTATCGCGCTACGCGAGCAACAGCCGGTCTGGTGTCAGGATTTCCAGCATGATCCGGCCAATGCGCAGTGGCACGAGCGCGGCGCGCGTTTCGGCTGGGGCGCCTCGGCCGCGCTGCCGCTGTACCGAAACGGTGTCGTGGTCGGCAATTTCTCGCTGTACACCAGCGAGGTCCATCCCTTCGATGATGCCGCGCGTGAGTTGCTGACGGAAATGGCGACCGATATCAGCTTTGCGCTCGATAACTTTGCCCGTGAATCGGCACGCCGGCAGGCAGAACAAGAGCTGCGCGCTAGCGAGGAGCGCTATCGCGCAGTGACGTATTCTGCCAGCGATGCCATTATCACCGCCGATGACGCGGGCCATATTGTGGGCTGGAACCGGGGCGCCACAGCGATCTTCGGCTACACGCAGGCCGAGATTCTTGGTCAGCCGCTGACGCTGTTGATGCCGGAACGCTACCGGCACCGGCATCTGGCGGGCATGCAGCGGGCTCAGTCCGGCGGCGAGCCGAGCATCATAGGTAAAACTGTCGAGCTGGCAGGCTTGCGCAAAGATATGAGCGAGTTTCCGCTTGAGCTCCTGCTGGCAAGGTGCGAAGTTGTCGGCGGCTGGTTTATGACCGGCACCATTCGCGATATCAGCATGCGCAAACAGCATGAAGCCCAGCTGCATCTGGCGGCCAAGGTATTCGAGCAAAGCGGCGAAGGCATCATGATTACCGATAGCCGGCAGCAGCATCGTGATGGTCAACCATGCGTTTACCGAGATCACCGGCTACAGCGAGGCCGATGCGCTGGGCCAAAATCCGCGCATGCTGTCCTCGGGCCGCCAGGATCAGGCGTTCTATCGGGCCATGTGGGAGACCATCAATGACCAGGGCCACTGGCAGGGCGAGGTGTGGAACCGGCGCCAGGACGGCAGCATCTTTCCGGAGTGGCTGTCGATCAGCCAGGTACGCGATGCCGGCGGCACGCTGAGCCACTATATCGGCATCTTCAGCGACATCACCCAGCACAAGGCAGCGCAGGAGCATATCCAGCGGCTCGCGCATTTCGATTCGCTCACCGGGCTGCCGAACCGCAGCCTGCTCAAGGACCGCATCAGCCACGCGCTCAGCAGCGCGCAACGCAGCCATGAGCCGCTGGCGCTGATTTTCCTCGATCTCGATCACTTCAAGAACGTCAACGACTCGCTGGGCCACCGCATCGGCGACGAACTGCTGATCGCGCTGGCCAGACGCCTGAACCTGGTGGTGCGCGAACAGGACACGGTATCGCGTCTGGGCGGCGATGAATTCATCCTGGTGCTGCCCAATACCGATGCCGGCGGCGCCGCCCATGTCGCGGAAAAATTGCTCGAATCGGCGCAGCAGCCTTACCACATCGAGCAATATGAGCTGACCATCACGCCCTCGATCGGGATTGCGATGTATCCCGGCGACGGCGACGATTTCGACACGCTGTCGAAGCGGGCCGACGCCGCGATGTACCGCGCCAAACAGAGCGGGCGCAACAGTTACTGCTTTTTCACTGCCGAAATGCAGGCCCGCACCGTGCATACGCTGCAACTGGAAAATGCGCTGCGCCGTGCGCTCGAGCGCAATCAGCTGGAACTGCACTACCAGCCCCAGGTCTGCCTCAAGGATGGCCGCATCATCGGCGCCGAAGCGCTGCTGCGCTGGCAGCATCCCGAACTCGGCATGGTGTCGCCGGCCGACTTCATCCCGATTGCCGAAGAGAGCGGCCAGATCCTGCAGATCGGCGAATGGGTGTTGCGCCAGGCGGTACGCCAGTGCAAGCACTGGCTCGCCAGCGGCCTGGGACCGATGACGATCGCGGTCAACCTGTCGGCGGTGCAGTTCCGTCATCCGCGCCTGCCGGAACTGGTGATGCAGATCCTCGACGAAGTGCAGCTGGCGCCGCAATACCTGGAACTGGAGCTGACCGAAGGGGTGGCGATGGACAATCCGCTGGCGGCGATTGCGGTCATGGACAAGCTGCACGCAACGCGGCATCCGCATGTCGATCGACGATTTCGGCACCGGCTACAGCTCGCTGAGCTACCTGAAACGCTTCAAGATCTACAAGCTCAAGATCGACCAGTCCTTCGTGCGCGACATCACCGAAGACCCGGAAGACAAGGCGATCGTCGGCGCCATCATCAACATGGCGGACAGCCTGGGCATGCAAACCATCGCCGAGGGCGTGGAAACCGAAGCCCAGCTGGCATTCCTGCGCGAACAGGGCTGTCACGAAGTGCAGGGCTATTATTTCAGCCGGCCCTTGCCGGCCGCGCAGTTCGAGACCTTCGTGCGCGCTAAAAACCGGGATGCCGCATAGCGGCGCGCGCCATGCGCGTTCCCGAGCAAAAAATATACACCACCCTGTATTTTTAATGTGCCGCTGAAACAGTGCGGCAACCTGACGGTTTTGGCATATACCCCAGATATTTTTAAAATCAAGCAAGAGCTGCAGATTGCTGGCCGGCCTTATTCGTGCCGACTGAAGCGCCGCGGAGCGGGCCGCTCCCGGGAAATTGGCCGGTCTGCACCTTGAATCGATAAATCGAATAAGATCACATCAGCTTCATGCCATCGATACATAAAAAAACGGAGACAACGATGCCTGACAATGATGAAGTGGACGCGGCCGCCAGCCGCGAGCTGTTGCCGGAAAATGATGAGCCGGCCGGCAGCGACCAGACCCCGCCATCGCCTTTCCCGCCGATCCGCACGATACCGATGCTGCGGCCCTTGCACTGGATCGCACTCGGCTGGCGCGACCTGCGTGCAACTGGCGGGCGCAGCCTGTTCTACGGGCTGTTTTTCGCCGCCATGGGCCTGCTGCTGAGCGTGGTGCTGGCGCATGCACCGGCTTACCTGTCGGCGCTGACCTGCGGCTTTCTGCTGCTCGGCCCGTTCCTCGCACTGGGCCTGTATGACATGAGCCGCCGGCTCGAGCAGCAGCAATCCGGCCTGCTGCCGACCTTGCTCTCGCTACAGGGGCGCTGGAGCAATATCGGCGTGCTGGCGCTGGTGCTGGCGGTGGTGATGATGGTCTGGGCGCGCGCCTCGCTGATCGTGTTCGCGCTGTTCTACAACCGCGGCATGCCGTCGATCGAGGGTTTTCTGCTGCAACTGCTGTCGATCGACAACCTGCGTTTCATCGCCGCCTATATCGTCGTCGGCGGCCTGTTCGCGGGCCTGGTGTTTGCCGTCAGCTGGGTCTCGATCCCGCTGATGCTGGACCGCGATACCGATGCGGTCACCGCCATCATCATCAGTATCGGCGCGTTGCTGAAGAATATTCCGGCGGCGCTGGTATGGGGCCTGCTCATCATCGTCTGCACCGTGATCGGCTTTGCGACCTGGTATCTCGGCCTGATCGTGACGATGCCGCTGATCGGCCATGCGACCTGGCATGCGTATCGGGATGTCGTAGGGATAGCTGGAGAAAAGGCAACATGATGTTGATTTGACGCAAACTTATCGCATTAAAATCTATGTGTTTGGCGGGTTTGCCGGCTGTATCGGCACTTTGTAACAAATTGTAGATGGTTCATGCTACTCTCAGTAGCCAGCCCATCAACTTGTAAGCCAATTGAATGGCTATGACTGAACAGCATGACGACTACCGTCGCAATCATTGAAGACAAGCCTGAGTTTCTGGCCCATTTTGCGCAAATCATCCGTGCGGAAGCCGAATTCACCCTGGTCGGCACCGCCAGCAACGGCGCCGACGGGATTGCGCTGGTCGATCGCATCGGCGCCGATGTGTATCTGGTCGACCTCGGCCTGCCCGACATGAGCGGCACCGAAGTCATCAAGCATGCGATCAAGACCTGCGCCGAGAGCGATGTGCTGGTCATCACCGTGTTCGGCGATGATGCGCATATCATCGAGAGCGTGGAGGCCGGCGCGACCGGCTATGTGCTGAAAGACAGCAGCCCGGCCGAGATCGTCGACTGCATCCGCACCCTGCGGGCCGGCGGTTCGCCGGTCAGCCCGGTGATTGCGCGCAAGCTGCTGCAGCGTTTCCGTCTGGAGAGCCAGCTGGCTGCGCCGGCGCTCAATGTCCCGGTCGCCGCCAGCAGCACCAAGGCGGCGCTGACCCAGCGCGAAACCGAAATCCTCAGCCTGCTCGGCAAAGGCCTGAGTTTCAGCGAAATTGGCGAATCGCTGCACATCTCGTCGCACACGGTGGCGCAGCATATCAAGAAGATCTATCGCAAACTGGCAGTCCATTCACGCGGGGAGGCTGTCTATGAGGCTACCCAAATGGGCATCCTGCAGTAATTCCCCGGCATGACGGCACGCATCCTGATCGCAGCCTGCTGTTTTCTGTGGTCCCTGTGCGCCGGGAATGCCTGGGCCGACGCAGCCGATATCGTCCAGATCGAGCGCGCCGAGATGGTGATTTCGGGTGCGCTGACGACGCCGCCGGATGATGCCGGCTGGCAATCGGTCGCGCTGCCGCACCGTTCCGCCAAACCGACCGAGCATGAACTGGTGAGCTACTGGTACCGGCTGCATTTCCAGCCGACCAACCTGCGCCAGCAATGGCTGTTTTTCCCCAAACTGCGCAGCGGCGGAACGATTTTCGTCAACGGCCATCAGGTCGGCCAGATCCGCGGCGCCGATGAAATGGTGCAGATCCGCTGGTTTCGCCCGTATCTGTTTTACTTGCCGCCGTCCACCATCCGGGCCGGGGATAACGTGATCACGGTGCGCCTGACCATCCGCGAGCCGCTGACCAGTTTCGGCAGCGTCGCGCTGGGGCCGGAGCAGGCCTTGCGCGACAGCTATGACATGTTTTTTTTCTGGGAATACACCAGCACCCATATCGCCAGCGTCATCTGCCTGCTGATGGGGAGCGCGATGCTGGTGCTGTGGTGGCGCCGGCGGCAAGAAACCCTGTACGCGGTGTTCGGCCTGTGCGTGCTGATGTGGGGCTTGCGCACACCGATCCTGCTGATGCCGGAAGTGCCGATGGCGTACTGGGTCGTGTGGCGCTTTTTCTATTACCTGACCACTTGCGGCTTCATTGTCTGCATCACGATTTTCCTGCTGCGCTTCAGCACGCTGCGGATGCATTTGCTGGAGCGCTTCCTGATACTCAACTGGCTGCTGGGTGCGCTGCTGTTCCTGTTGCTCGGCACCCCGGCACGGCCGTTCATGGACACTTTCTGGGTCGGCAGTTTCCTGCCATTCGTGCTGTATGCGCTGCTGCGACTGGTGATTTTCGTGATGCGCCAGCGCACGCGCTCGGGGGTCGCGATGCTGCTGGCGATCCTGTTCTCGCTGGGGCTGGCAATCCATGACTTTGCGGTGCAGCACGGCTTGTTCCATCTGCAGGAAGTGTATCTGCTGCATCTGGGGATACCGGCATTCTTGCTGGTGATGGGCAGCATGTTGCTGGACCGTTTCATCGATTCCCTGGCGCAGGTGGAATCGGTCAATGAACAACTGAGTCTGCGCGTGGCCCGGCGCGAACAGGAACTGGCCGCCAATTACGACAAGCTGCGCCGTTTCGAGCGCGAGCATGCGGCCACCGATGAGCGCCAGCGCATCATGCAGGATATGCATGACGGGGTCGGCTCGCAGCTGCTGACCACGCTGGTGATGGTGCAGGAAGGGCAGGTCGCGCAAAAAGACATGGCCGACCTGCTGCAAGCCTGCCTGGACGACATGCGGCTGGTGATCGATGCGATGTCGCCCGATGAGCCCGACATGCTGCCGGCGCTGGGCAATTTCCGCTACCGGATGGAGTCGCGCTTCAAGCGCATCGGATTGACCTTGCAGTGGCATAACCACAGCATGCCGGATGCGCTGGAGATCGTGCCGCATGCCGGCTTGCAGATCTTGCGCATCCTGCAGGAAGCGCTGAGCAATGTGCTCAAGCATGCGCAGGCCACGCTGGTGACTGTGGATGTGATATTCGGCGCCGAATATCTGCGGATACAGGTCAGGGACAACGGCATCGGCTTTGCCGGGGAGGTCAAACCTTTCGGGCGCGGGATGGGCAACATGCGCAGCCGGGCCCGGAAAATCGGCGGCACGCTGGGCATCGGGCTGTCCGGCCCCGGTGCCAGCATACAGCTCGACATTCCGTTGCGCGCGATTTGCGCAGTGTCTTCAGCGGCGTCAGCCGAGGCAGAACTCAGCCGGTGAGCAGCGGAGATTTCAGCAATTGCGCGAATTCTGCCGGCGCCAGCGGCGCGCCGAACAGGTAGCCCTGATACGCAAGGCAGCCCCGGCCGGCCAGAAAGTGGCGCTGCGCTTCAGTCTCCACCCCTTCCGCGATCACTTCCAGGCCCAGGCTGCGGGCCAGCGCCACGATGGCGCCGGCGATGATCGCATCGTCGGGGTCGGTCAATGCATCGCGCACGAAGGACAGGTCGATTTTCAGCTGGTCCAGCGGCAGGCGCTTCAGGTAAGACAGCGATGAATAGCCGGTGCCGAAATCATCCAGTGCGAAATGGATGCCGCGCGCTTTCAGCAGGTGCATCTTGCCGATGCAGTCTTCCACATTTTGCAGCAGCAGGCTCTCGGTCAGTTCCAGCCTGAGCCGATGCGGATTGGCGCCGCAGCGGTCCAGCGCGGCCAGCACCTGCAGCACGAAGTCCGGCTGCTGCAGCTGGCGAGCGCTGACATTGACCGACAGCGTCAGGTGCGCGCTTGCCTCTTGCTGCGCCCAGCTTGCGAGCTGGGCGCAGGCCGTTTCCAGCACCCACTGGCCCAGAGGCAGGATCAGCCCCGACTCTTCGGCCAGCGGGATGAAATCGGCCGGCGCGACCAGGCCGCGCTGCGGATGCTGCCAGCGCAGCAAGGCTTCGGCGCCCGTCAGGCGCCCATCGGCATCGACCTGGGCCTGGTAATGCAGGTCGAACTGGTGCTGCTGCAGCGCCTCGCGCAGATCGGCCTCCAGCGTGGCGCGCGCAGTGACCACCGCCTGCATCTCGGGGTCGAAGAAGCGCAGCGTGTTGCGGCCGGCCGCCTTGGCCTCGTACATCGCGAGATCGGCCCGCTTCAGCAGTTCTTCGACGCTGCTCTGGTGATGGTTGAACAGGCTGATGCCGATGCTTGGGGTGCTGTGATAGACATGGCCGGCCAGCAGGTAGGCGCGGTTGAGCGAGGTCAGAATCTTTTCACCGACCGCTTTGGCCTGGGGTGCGGCTTCCTGCGGCAGCGCGCTCAGGTCTTCCAGCATCAGCACGAACTCGTCGCCGCCCAGGCGCGCCACGGTGTCGCCTTCGCGCACGCAGGTGGACAGGCGCTGCGCGACCTGTTGCAGCAGCAGGTCGCCCTTGTCGTGGCCCAGCGTATCGTTGAGGGTCTTGAAGTTGTCGAGGTCGATGAACAGCAGCGCGCCCTCATGCCCGCTGCGCTCGCTGGCCACCAGCGCCTGACGCAGCCGGTCCAGCAGCAGGCGCCGGTTCGGCAAGCGGGTCAGCGGGTCGAAGAAAGCCAGATTGCGGATCTCGTCTTCCGCCTCCTTGCGGCTGGTAATGTCGGTCAGCGTGCTGACGTAGTGGCTGACCTCTGCCGCGGGATTTTTCACTGCGGTGATGGTCAGCCATTGCGGATACAGCTCGCCGTTCTTGCGGCGGTTCCAGATTTCACCTTGCCAGCAGCCGCTGCGCGCGATGCTTTCCGTCATTGCCGCATAGAAGGCCGCATCGTGCCGCCCCGAACTGAGCAGTTTCGGCGTCTGGCCCACGGCGTCTGCGGCGCTGTAGCCGGTGATCTGCGTGAAAGCCTGGTTGACGCGCAGGATGGTCTTGCTGGCATCGGTGACGAACATGCCTTCCTGCGCTTCGAAGGCCGCTGCGGCGATGCGCATCTGCTGCTGCGCCAGCGTGCGCTGCGTGATGTCGCGTCGCATCTGCCGGTGGTGCAGCGAGAATGCAATGCCCAAAGCCAGCAACAGCAGACTGACCAGGGATGCCTGCCATACCAGCGCATCGCTGGCCTGCCGGTGGGCCGAAAATACGTCCGCAGTCGCAATTCCGGCCGCGACCGCAATCGGATAGGGCGTAACCCGCCGGAAGAAAAAAATGCGCTCGATGCCGTCCACCACCGAGCGGCTGGTAAAGGCGCCGATCTCCTGGCCCTGTGCGATGTGCGCAAACAGCGCGGCCGAAGCGGCGTTGATGCCGAAATCTTCACGGTCGCCCGCTCGTCTGGCGCGGATCACGCCGTCCAGTCCGAACAGCGCCGTCACGCCACCCTGGCCCAGGTCGAGATTGCCATAGAAGCCGGTGAAATAGCCGGGATCGAGCGACGCCACCGCGACCCCGCCAAAGCTGCCATCCTTGCGGTTGATGCGGCGCGACAGCTGGATCGACCATTTGCCCGATGCCCGCCCGATCATCGGTTTGGAAATGAATAAGCCGATCTGGTCCGAAGCCTGGTGGACCTTGAAATGTTCGCGGTCCGACAGATCCAGCGATCCCCCGAGTGGCAGGTTGCTCAATTGAAGCATGCCCCGCGCATCGATGACCGCGACCTGATTGAAGATCTCGCTATCGATCACGCCCTGCTGCGTCAGCGCTTTCAGGTCCAGTCCGGTGCCGGCTTCTTCATAGCGCGCCTTGACGAAACGCAGCGTCTGGTCGGCGCTGCGCAAGGTGCGCGCCGCATGTTCCTGCGTCACCCGGGTCAGGTTGGCGAGATTGTGTTCGGCATCGGCGCCGGTCCTGGCGCGGTCGGCCCCGATCAGGGAAAACACATGCAGCCAGCAGGCTGCGATCAGCAGGGCGACCACCAGCCATGCGGCGCCATGCGGGATCCAGTGGCGCGCTTGCCGGAGTCTCTGTCGTGTCGATGGGGATGTGTTGGGCATAAAGTCTTTGGTGACGTGTAGAACGCCGCGAACCAGCATCGGTATGGTACTGGCATGCTGTCAGCGCCTGACTCAACTTTACTCCTGGAATGGCTGTTGCGCAGGAAATATCTTGTCATATGGCTACGTTATCACTGCGCAAACAGGGCGCGGCACGCGCGGCGAGCGGCGCCGGAGGGCGGCGTTGGCGGCTGCCTGCCTGGCGGCCGCGGGCGAACCCCGGAAATATTATTAAAACAGGGGAGTATGTGACAAAAAATGCAGTTTGCCGCATGTATTCATTGGCCAATTTAAAATACATGGGTGGGTATGTTGGCGCTGCAGGAGGCGTGCTGGAGGCCGGCCAGGCGGCGCTTTGGGCGGCTCGCAGCGCGTGCAGTCCGGCCCCTTGCTGTCGCACACATGCAAGAGACGGCGCATCGCGCCCGGCATTGCCGCGCGTGATGCACCGTCTCTTGTGCTTCATTTCATTGCTGTGAGTTACTGCCGGGTGTTACGCGCTCACATCACTCAGTTGGGGTTCGGTGCCTTGAGCTTGGCGCCGGCGTCCAGATCAGCTTTTGCCTTGGTCGAGGTTTTGGCGTGCACGGACTTCCTGGCTTTGGCGACTTTGAGCGGGGCATCCTGCGCGCTTGCCGGTGCCGCTGCTGCGGTATCCAAGCCGATGCCGGCGCTTGATTTGCCGGCGGCTTCCGTGGCCTGCGTTGCGCCGCCCAAGGCTGCGCCTGCAGTGCCTTTCAGGTCGCTGCCGAGCGTGGTTTCGCTGCGCTTATTCATGCCCGAGTCCGGATTGGCGCCGGTTTGCGCCCCCACATTGGTTTGTCCGCCGGCTTGTACGTTTGCGGAGACTGGCGCGCTACCGATGCCGACGTTGGCATTGGCGCCGACACCCAGGCCTTGCGCCAGCGCGATCGAGGAAACGGTTGCAGCCAATACGAAAGACAATGAGCCTACGGTTTTTTTGAAAGTCATACAAAACTCCTGAAGTGGAAAAACGCATCATGGATGCAGGAATTTCGATGCGGATAGGCGCGACTAGTTCGGCCGGCGCTGCTTTGGCGGGCTGAAATGCGGCCGGATGTCCCTCTATGCCATTGAATTTAAACAATTTTATTGAAGTGTAAGCGTGTGTAACGCCGGCCTGCCGGAGCGGCTTGGCGCGCATGCATTGCGGCTATTGCGGCGCTGACCGGCATCGGCCTGTGGTGCGGCCAGACGCCGGGACGCACTTGATGCGGCGTCGATTGCGCCTCCTTATTCTCTGATAAATTAGGGGAGTATGTGATAAAACATGGCGCTTCCCGCACAGATTCATTGTGTTTTTAAAAATACACGGGCCAGTATATTTTCAGTCCCGGGGGCGCAGCGAGATCGCGTCAGGCGCCGCCCGCCTTCAGTTTTTCGGCCAGGATCGCCGCCACCCCGGAAAAAGCCGGGTATTCGGCAGTGATCACGAAGCTCGGGATCCGGGCCAGATAGTCCGAAAAGCGGCCCTTGCTTTCGAAGCGGCGGCGAAACCCGACTGCGCAAAGCGCTGGCCCAGGCGCGGCACGATGCCGCCGCCGATGTACAGGCCGCCCAGCGTGCCGAGCGTGACCGCCAGATTGGCGGCGATCGTGCCCAGCATCAGGCAAAAGCATTCGATGCTTTCATCGCAGACCGCACATTCGCCTGCCAGCGCGCGGCGCGTGATTTCCGGCGCCGCCAGCGCTGGCGTCACCTGGCCGGCGCGCGCGGCCAGTGCGCGGTAGATCAGTTCCAGCCCGGCCCCGGACAGCAGGCGCTCGGCCGACACATGGGGAAATTCCTGCCATGCAAAGCGCACGATGTCCATTTCCCGCTCATCCGACGGCGCGAACGTCACATGCCCGCCTTCGGCGCTGAGCGCGATCCAGCTGCCTGCGGACGGGATCAGGCCCGACACGCCGAGGCCGGTGCCGGCGCCGATCAGCCCGATCGCACTGGCGGCGCGCGCGCTGCCGCCGCCGACCTGCTGCTTCTGCTCCGGCGTCAGGTGAGGCAGCGCCATCGCCAGCGCCTCGAAATCATTGACCACCAGCAGCGTGTCGAGTCCCAGCGTGCGGCGCGCGGCCTCGATCGAAAACTGCCAGTCGTGGTTCGTCATCCTGATCTGGTCGCCATCGACCGGGTTGGCGATCGCGATCGCCGCATGCCGCACCGGCTGCGCGCCGGCCGCTGCGGCGGCCGCGCAGATACGCGCGCACCGCATCGGTGAAAGTGGGGTAGTCCCGGCACGGCAACACCGCAATCGCCTCGATCCGGCCGCTTGCCGTTTCCAGCGCAAAGCGCGCATTGGTGCCGCCGACATCGGCCAGCAGCCGCGGCCCGTCTCTGAAAGAGGCTGTGGCCGCCAGCGGGATCTGCGGCCGCTATAAATGGAACTGTCATAAGGGCTTGATTGAATGCAGGGTTGAAAACGATGTCGTATCAGGCCGACGCAGCGTGCAATGAGGCGACCGAATCGATATGCACCGTGCGCCGGCACGCGCGGCCGTCCGGCTTGAACGCATGCAGGCTGTCGGGCGCCAGATAGACCGAGATCGGATCGTCGATGCGGCTGGCAGTGTCGCCGCTTTCGCGCAGCGTGATCAGTTTGCCGTCCGGCAGGCGCACGTACAGATACGAGGCTTCGCCCAGTTTTTCGACAAAGGCGACCTTGCCGTGGATGGTGTTGGCGCGGCGCTCGCCATTGGTCAGCTGCGTATGTTCGGGGCGGATCCCCAGTTCGAGCGGCGTGCCTGGCGCCAGGTCGAGCGCATCGACCTGCACGCTCAGCAGCGCGTCGGCGACGCGCACCGTGGCGACGCCGGCCCCGGCCGTTTCCAGCACGCCCGGGATGAAGTTCATCTTGGGCGAGCCGATGAAGCCGGCCACGAACTTGTTGACCGGATAGTGGTACAGCTCCAGCGGCGCGCCGCATTGCGCGACGCTGCCATCGCGCAGCACCGCTTCGCCGGCATTGAGCAGCACGATCTTGTCGGCCAGCGTCATTGCCTCGACCTGGTCGTGGGTCACGTAGATCATGCTGGAGGTGCCGATGTCGGCGTGCAGCTTGGCGATTTCGAGCCGGGTTTGCACCCGCAGCGATGCATCCAGGTTCGACAGCGGTTCGTCGAACAGGAAAATCTGCGGCTGGCGCACGATCGCGCGGCCGATCGCGACCCGCTGGCGCTGGCCGCCCGACAATTCCTTCGGCAGCCGCTGGAGCAGGGGTTCCAGCTGCAGGATGCGCGCCGCTTCGCGCACCTTCTTGTCGACGGTATCGCTGCTGGTTTTCAGGATTTTCAGGCCGAACGCCATGTTGTCATAGACGCTCATGTGCGGATACAGCGCATAGCTCTGGAACACCATCGCGACGCCGCGCTCGGTCGGCGATTTTTCATTCATGCGCTGGCCGCCCAGCAGCAATTCGCCGCCGGAAATATCTTCCAGCCCCGCCACCATGCGCAACAGCGTCGATTTGCCGCAGCCGGAAGGCCCGACAAACACGCAAAACTCGCCCTGCTTGATGGTCAGGTTGACATCGCGGATCACGTCAGGGCTGTTGCCGTAACGCTTGTGAATACCTTTAAAGATTAAGTCAGCCATCGCATTCTTTCTTCTGAAGTAAAAGGTCAATCAGGAAATCGGCATGTGCAGCGCCGTCCCGGCGCTGCACATGACAGGTCCGATCCACGCAAAGCAGGCGCCCCAGGCGGCCAGATCGAGCTGCGTGCCGCTGATGCCGGCCGCGCTGAAACCGTGGCCGTCGCAGGCAGTCAGTGCGCCGGTCCCGGCCGGCAACGCATAGCTGGCGGCCGAGTCCGACAGGTTGAATGCGCACAACAGCTGCTTGCCGTCCTGCTTGCGGATGAACGCCAGCACCTGCGTCATCGACCGGCAGCATGCTGATGTCGCCGTCGATCAGCAGCGGCTGCGTCTTGCGCCATTTCAAAAAGGTGCGGTAATGCGCGAGCACGCTGTCGGCTTGCCGCTGCTGCACATCGGCCGCCAAGGCCAGATGCGGCGCCGCCACGGGCAGCCAGCTCTGGCTGGCGCTGCTGAAACCGGCTTGCGGCGCGGCGCCCGACCACGGCATCGGCGTGCGGCAACCGTCGCGCCCCTTGAACGCCGGCCACATCGTGATGCCGTAAGGGTCCTGCAACTGCTCGAAGGCCAGGTCCGCTTCCGGCAGGCCCAGTTCATCGCCCTGATAGATGCACGGGCTGCCGCGCAATGACAGCTGCATAGCCGCATACAGCTTCAATGCGGCCGGCGTGGCGTGCGCGCCGCCCCAGCGGGTCGCGACCCGCACCACATCGTGGTTCGAAATCGCCCAGCAGGCCCAGCCGTCGGTCACCCGTTGCTCGAAATCGCTCATGGTCTGGTGAAAATGCGGCGCCGAGCAGGCTTCGCTGAGCAGATCGAAGCTGTACGCGGTGTGCAGCTTGTCGCCGCCGTTGGTGTATTCGGCCATCACGCCCAAGGAGTCATCGGCACCGACTTCGCCGACCGTGGTGATGCCCGGATATTCGTCCAGCATGGCGCGGATGCGCTGCAGGAACGCGATGTTTTCCGGCTGCGTCTTGTCGTACTGATGCCATTGCCACGCATACGGATTGACGCTGTTGACCGCGCCGTCGATGCCTTGCGGACGGCCGCGGGGCGGATTGTCGCGCAGCAAAGGGTCGTGCATGTAAAAGTTCACGGTGTCGAAGCGGAAACCGTCGACCCCCAGCTCCAGCCAGAAGCGCATCGCGTCCAGCAGCGCCTGCTGCACCTGCGGATGGTGCACGTTCAGGTCGGGCTGGCTGGTCAGGAAATTGTGCAGGTAATACTGCTCGCGCGCGGTATCCCACTGCCAGCCGGAGCCGCCGAAAATCGACAGCCAGTTGTTCGGCGGCGTGCCGTCGCCCTTGGCGTCGGCCCACACATACCAGTCGGCTTTCGGGTTGTTCTTGCTGGCGCGGCTCTCGGTAAACCACGGATGATTGTCCGCGGTGTGGCTCAGCACCTGGTCGATCATCACGCGCAGCCCCAGCTGATGGGCCTGTTCCAGCATGGCGGTGAAGTCGTCCAGCGTGCCGAACATCGGATCGACAGCGCAGTAGTCGCTGACGTCGTAGCCGAAATCCTTCATCGGCGACTTGAAGAACGGCGACAGCCAGATCGCATCGACGCCGAGCGCGGCGATATACGGCAGCCGCTGCGTGATGCCGTTGAGGTCGCCGATGCCGTCGCCGTTGCTGTCCTGGTAGCTGCGCGGATAGATCTGGTACACCACGCCGCCGCGCCACCAGTCGGGCTGGCTCAGGTTGCCGGAAAACTGCTTGAAGGTTTGCGCCTCGCTCATTACGACTTGCTCCAGAATTAAATTCAGTATTAAAAATGCGCCACCCTTGCCGGGTCAGCCGACATCATTCATATAAAAATGTAAGGAAAAAGAGGGGGAATATTGCCGCTCAGCCTTTCACCGCGCCGGCGGTCAGGCCGGACACGATTTTTCGCTGCAAGCCCAGCACCATCAGGATCAGCGGCAGCGTGACCAGCACCGAGGCCGCCATCAGCTTGCCCCACGGCAGTTCCTGCGAACTGGCGCCGCCGCCGATCAGCGAGATCGCCACCGGCACCGTGCGCCCGGCATCCTGGGTCACGAAGGTCAGCGCAAACAGGAACTCGTTCCAGGCCGCGACGAACGCCAGCAGGCCGGTCGACACCAGCGCCGGCCACATCAGCGGCAGGAACACATCCCTGATGATGCGCCACGAGCTGCAGCCGTCCATGATCGCCGCTTCTTCCAGCTCCTTCGGCAGGTCGCGCATGAAGGTGGTCAGCACCCAGACCGTGAACGGCAGCGTAAACAGCATGTAAGGCAGCACCAGGCCCAGCGTCTTGTTGTACAGGCCGAGCGCCTTCATCATTTCGAACATGCCGGCCAGCACCGCCACCTGCGGGAACATCGACACCGCCAGTATCGCCATCAGCAACAGGCCGCGGCCCCTGAACTTGACGCGCCCCAGCGCAAACGCGGCGGTCACGCCCAGAAACAGCGACACCAGCACCACCGTGACAGCGCGACCATCAGCGAGTTGACGATGCTTTCGCCGAAGTGCTGGGTGCGGTCGAACAGCGACGCGTAGTTTTTCAGGCTCAGGCCGCCGTGCAGCACTTCGGTCACGTCGAACAGCGCGCTGCCGGTCAAGAACGAGGTCAGGATTGCGTAAAACAACGGGAACAGCGAAAACACCACGATCACCGTCACCAGCATCCGGAATGCGATGCGCCACCACATATTTCTTATCACGATAGTTCTCCTGCAGGCCCGATGGGCTGCACGTTTAAATTAACCTTCGGCATTGGTGCGGCTGAATTTCATGTAGATCAGCGTGCACAGCGCGATGATCAGGAACAGCACGGTGGAGGCGGCCGAGCCTTAGCCGACATAGCCGTTGGCGATCATTTTTTCGCGCACGAAGCCGGACATGCTGATGGTGCTTTCATTGGTGCCGGTCAGGATGTAGATCAGGTCGAACACGCGCAGCGCGTCGAGCAGGCGGAAGATGATCGCGACCATCAGCGCCGGCTTGATCAGCGGCAGCGTGACCTTGAAGAACACCTTGGCCGGATGGATGCCGTCGACCTGGGCCGCTTCGTAGCAATCCTTGGGCAGCATCTGCAGCGCCGCCAGGATCAGCAGCGCCATGAACGGCGTGGTCTTCCAGACGTCGACCAGCAGCACCGAAAACATCGGCAGGTCGGTGGTGAACGCGATCTTGTCGAAGTTCAGCGCGGCCAGCATGATGTTGAAAATGCCGTATTGGTCGTGCAGCATCCAGCCCCACATCTTGGCCGAGACGATGGTCGGAATCGCCCACGGCACCAGCACCGCGGTGCGCACCAGCCCGCGGCCCTTGAACTGGGCGTTCAGCACCAGCGCGACGACCAGGCCGAACACGGTTTCCAGCGTCACCGAGCAGACCGAGAAGAACAGCGTGTTCTTGACGGCCGCGGCCCAGGCCGGATCGATGCAGATTGCCGCGGTTGAAGAACAGGCCGTAATCGCCGACATAATTCTCCAGCCCGACGAACTTGACGCCTTCTCCGCCCAGCCGGTCCAGCCGGGCATCGGTCAGGCTGAGCCAGATGCTGCGCCCCAGCGGCTCCAGCGCGACCAGCGCCAGAATGATCAGCATCGGCGCCAGGAAAATCCAGGCGCTGCGGATGCGTTGTTTGGTGAGGGCGCTGGGCGGCACTTTTTCTGCTGCGGCGCTGACGGCGTCCTGTGGAACGCTGATGGGTACGGCACTCATTCGATGTCTCCTCCGGTTCGGATGGATGGTGCAACGCGGATCAAGTTGCCCGCTATGGCGTCTGAAAAACCGGCCCGCTCATGGGCCGGCTTTTCCTAGCCTGTTTCCTACCACTTGTCGCCGCGGCGCATATGGCTCAGGTCGCCGTCCAGTTTCCTGACGCTGTCGGCGCCCCTGGCCTTGCCGGACAGGGTCGCGTAAGCGGCGTTCCAGAACGCGCTCGACACTTCGTTGTATTTTTCGCCGGTCACGGTGGCCGGACGCGCGACCGCATTGGTGAACACCTCGTACAGCGAGCCGAAGAACGGCGCCGCCTTCAGCACGTCCTTGTCCTTGTACAGTTCAGGAATGGTCGGATTGTAAGAACCCTCGATCGCACGCCGTTTCTGCACCTCCTTGCTGGTCAGGTACAGCACCAGGTCGACCGCCTGCGCCGGCTGCTTCGAATACTTCGATACCGCCAGCTGCCAGCCGCCCAGCGTCGCTGCGCTCTGGCCGTCGGCGCCGCCTTTCGGCAACGCGGCGATCACCGACCTTATCCTTCACCTTGCTGTCGCTTTTCTGCGCCAGCGACCACGCATAAGGCCAGTTGCGCATGAACACCGAATTGCCGTTCTGGAACACGCCGCGCGCTTCTTCTTCGCCGAAGCTCAGCACGCCCTTGGGCGAGATCTTGCCGACCCAGCCGGCCGCCATGTCCAGCGCCTTGGCCGCCTGCGGGTTGTTGATGCTGATCTTGCCGTTGCTCTCGATGATGCTGCCGCCCTTGTAGCTCGACACCCATTCCAGCGCGTTGCAGCTCAGGCCTTCATAGGCTTTGCCCTGGAACACATAGCCCTGCATGCCCTTGTTGCCGGCCTTGCGCTCGCCGTCCTGGATCTTTTGCGCGGTCGCCGTCATTTCTTCCCAGGTGGTCGGGGCTTTTTCCTGGTATTTTTCGAGCAGGTCCTTGCGGTAGTACAGCAGGCCGGCATCGGTGAACCACGGCATCGCAAGCAGTTTGCCGTTGACCGTGTTGTTGGCGATGATCGCCGGGAAATGGGTTTTCTCGATGCCCTTGGTGTAGGGCGTCAGGTCGAGCAGGTGCTGCTTGATCACGCCGGGCCACACGACGTCGACCATCACCACGTCGATTTCGCTCGATTGCGCGCCGAATTGCTGGCGGAACAGGGCCAGAATGTCGGTGGTCGAATTGGGCGCGGTGAACAGCTTCACCTTGTTGCCGGTCTTGGCCGACCATTCGTCGGTCAGTTTCTTGCAGATTTCAAAGTCTTGTCCTACCGAGCCGCAGGAAATGGTGAGCTCGGCCGCGGCCGCCGTCTGCGCGCCGCCGGCCAGCAGCACCACTGCGGCGGCGGTAGCGTAGGCAGAGCGTTTCATCAATTGTTGTAATGCAATCATTTTCTGTCTCCTGAGGCTCGGCAAGGAATTGAGCCAAATGTAATTTTTTTGAGTGTCCGGGCAGTATCGCGACTGCAGACTGGAACCGGACTCTTATTTATTGACGTTTTTTTAAATCCAAAACGTTATGGATAATAACCAAAACGCTTTGGATGGTAAATAAATTTTTAAAAAAGTTTTATTTTCCGCTCCGCGGGCGCAAATTCGGACTGATTCTGAGTATCATCGCTATCAGTGCGGCACAAGTACGCATTCAATGCAGTTTAGGTAAATAAGCGACATGTCACTCAAAGAAATTGCAAAGACCTTAGGCCTTTCGATCACGACGGTGAGCCGCGCGCTGAATGGCTATCCGGAAGTGTCGGAGAAAACCAGAAGCCTGGTGATGGCGGCCGCCAAGGCCGGCGGTTACAGCCCGAACCCGCAGGCGCGCAGCCTGGTGACGGGGAAAATGGATGCGGTCGGCATCATCTATCCGATCAGCCGCAACGACCTGGGCGATCCGGCATTTCTGGACACGATAGCCAGTCTTGCGCTGCGGCTGGATCAGGAGGACATGGATCTGGTGATTACGTCGGCGGTGGCGGGCGACGAATTGCGCGCGTACCGGCGCATGCTCAGCCGGCGCCGGGTCGATGGCCTGATCGTCGCGCAGACGCTGGTGCAGGACCCGCGCCTGGATTTCCTGCAGCAGCAAAAATTTCCGTTTGTCGCATATGGCCGCAGCGCGTCTTGCGACCAGTACCCGTGGTTTGATGTCGACAACCGGGCCGGCCTGAAACTGGCGGTCGACCGGCTGCTGTCTTTCGGGCATCGCCGGATTGCGCTGATCAGCGCGTCGACCACGCTGAATTTTTCCGTGCAGCGCCGTACCGGCTACCTGGACGGACTGGCCGGCGCCGCGCTTGCGGCCGACCCGGCGTATATCGTGGACGATGTATTCGATCGGCGCAGCGGCTATAGCGCGATGCAGCAATTGCTGGCGCTGGCGCAGCGCCCGACCGCGGTCATCGTCGACAACAATCTGGGCGGCATCGGCGTGATGCGCGCCTTGCTGGATGCCGGCGTGGTGGCCGGGCGCGATCTGTCGGTGATCATCTACGACGGCCTGCCGCCCGATACGCTGGTCGGCACCACCGTCACCGCCATCATCCAGCCCGAACCCGGCAAGGTCGGGCAGCAGCTGGCGGACATGATGCTGGCGCTGCTGGCGGGCGAAGACCCGACTCGCCTGCAGGTGTTATGGCAGCCGGCAATCCAGGTCGGCACCTCGGACGGCCCCTGTCCGCGCTAGCAGCCAGCGCCATCGCTCACAGCGGCACCATCTCGAAATCGGCCTTGGCGACGCCGCAATCCGGGCATGCCCAGTCGGCCGGGATGTCGTCCCAGCGGGTGCCGGCGGCGATGCCTTCTTCCGGCATGCCCAGCGCTTCGTCATAGATGAAGCCGCATACGATGCATTGATAGCTTTTCATGGCGTGTCCTTTTTATTGAGTTGTCTGTTGGTCGATCTCGGGCCGGATTGCTTACGCGCTGGCGAGTTCGGCTGCCAGCGCGGCGCCCGCTGCCGTATTGCCGGCGTTTGCCTCGTGCGGCGCCGGGATTTTTGAAAATATTGGGGGTATGTGATGAAAAGCGTGGATACCCGCAGGTAATCATTGGGCTGTTAAAAATACACCGGTCAGTATATTTTTAGCCCCGGAGCGCGTTTTTGCGCCGCTGTGGCGTGCTTGCGGCGGGTTTTCCACCCCGTTTTAGCCCTCGCGCTGATGCACGCTGCGTCCGGCCGCATAGGTCGCGGCGACGCTGCGGTCGTCGCCCAGCAGCGCCAGCGCGAACAGCAATTCTTCCAGGCTGTCGGCGCGCGCGCTGCGGCGCGCCAGCAGCGGGGTGGCCTGCGGGTCGAGCACGATGAAGTCGGCTTCGGCGCCGGGCGCGAAGTTGCCGATGGTGCCTGCCAGCTGCATGCTGCGCGCCGCGCCCAGCGTGGCCAGGTAGAACAGGCGCAGCGCCGACAGCGCAGTGCCGCCCATGCGCGCGACCTTGAACGCCTCGTTCATGGTCTGCAGCATCGAGAACGAGGTGCCGCCGCCGACATCGGTGGCCAGCGACAGCGCCACCTGCGCCGCGTCGGCCCGGGCGAAATCGAACAGGCCGCTGCCGAGGAACAGGTTGGAAGTCGGGCAGACCGCAATCGCGGCCTGGGTCTCATGCCATGCGCCTGAAGTCGGCGTCGTCGAGCCAGATGCCGTGGCCGTACATCGCGCGCGGGCGCAGCAGGCCGACCCTGTCGTACACGTCCAGATAGCTGCGCGCGCTGGGAAACAGCTGCCTGACCCACGCCACTTCGTCGGTGTTTTCGGCGACGTGGGTCTGGATATAGGTGTCCGGATAGGCGCGCGCCAGTTCGCCCGCCAGCTGCAGCTGCGCGTCGCTGGAGGTCGGCGCGAAGCGCGGCGTGATCGCGTACAGCTGGCGGCCGCGCCGATGCCATTTCTTGATCAGGTCTTCGGTGTCGCGCGCGCCGCCCTCGGCCGTGTCGCGCAGGAATTCCGGGCAGTTGCGGTCCATCAGCACCTTGCCGGCCACCATGCGCAGGTTGCGCCGTTCGCTGGCGCTGAAAAACGCGTCGACCGAGGCCGGATGCACGGTGCAATACACCATCGCGGTCGTGGTGCCGCAGCGCAGCAGCTGGTCGATGAAGAATTCGGCCACTTCGGCCGCATGCTCCGGCTCGGCAAAGCGGCGCTCGGCCGGGAAGGTGTACTGCTGCAGCCACGGCAGCAGGCCGGGCGCGGGCGACGCGATGATGTCGGTCTGCGGGTAATGCAGATGGGTGTCGATGAAGCCGGGCACGATCAGCTTGCCGCGGTAGTCGGTCACCACCGTATCCGGCGCCAGGCCGGGATGCAGCTGCGCATAGTCGCCGGCGGCCTCGATCCGGCCATCGTTGACGATCAGCAGGCCGTCTTCATGCCATTGATAGGCATCGTTGTCGACCGCCGGGTCGGCCCGTGAAATGCAGGATGCCGGCGCGGTAGGCTTGCAGCGCGGGTTGGTCAGCAGTAGTCATGAATCAATTCCTTGT
>CAWIOX010000002.1:0-65172 GCA_963837775.1 uncultured beta proteobacterium
TTCGTTGAAATGGTTGGATACGGATAAAAAATCGTCAATAGTATGAAGATATTTTTTAATAAGTGAATATATGCCAAGTGGCGCGTTGAGCGGCATCCTGGCCGCCAAAAATATACCGCTCGATTTCCGCCCTGCGCTACCGGTTTCCGTGGTGATCCGGAGTCGCCCGCAATCAGCGCGACAGCGCCAGCCAGAACGGCAGCGTGACGACCGACAGCAGGGTGCCGGCCGAGATGATGAACGCGACGAAGGGGCCGTTGCCGCCCATGCGGTTGGCCAGCACATAGGCGCTGGAGGCGGTCGGCAGCGCGGAGAACATCACCGCGATCTGCAATTGCAGCGTCGGCAAGCCGAACCAGCGCCCGAGGCCGAACGCGATCAGCGGCAGCGCCAGCAGCTTGACCGCCAGAAAATAGGCGGCGATGCCCTTCGACGCATGCAGCGCCGACAGTTGCAGGCCGGCGCCGACGCCGATCAGACCCAGCGCGATCGAGGCGTTGCCCAGGCGCAGCAGCGTGGCGCCGATGAATTCGGGGACGGTGATCCCGAGCACATTGCACAGCGTGCCGGCGGCGGTTGCGATCAGCAGCGGGTTTCGCGCCAGTTCCTTGAGTACGCCGCCATTCCTGTGCGCCAGCGCATGCACCGCCGCCATATTGCACAAGGGCACCGCGAAGCCGATGATCAGCGCCATCAGCGAGGTGCCCTGTTCGCCGGCCAGACGGGAGGCGACGGCCAGCGCAATGTAGGAATTGAAGCGGAATGCGGTCTGCACCCCCGACTCGAAGATCATCGGACCGGTCTTGAACAGCGGCCTGGCCAGCCAGCCGAGCGCGATGCCGCTGCTGCAGGTGATGATGCCGATTTGCAGCAGCTTGCCGGTGGCGTTGAAATCGAACGGCGCGCGCGAGGTCGAGTAGAACAGCAGCGCCGGAAACAGCACGAAATACACGATCCGGTCGATCCCGGCCCAGAATTCGATGCCCCAGTTGGTGCGGCGCTTGAGCAGGAAGCCGATCAGGATCAGCGCGAAATCGGGGAACAGCAGGGTGATGATCGACATGGGGGGCGTGCGTTAATGGCTGGAAACGGCGAAGGGACTCATTCTAGGCTGTTCGGCGAAGATGATGTCAACCTGGTCGAACTCATTTTTTTGCAGCAGTGCAATAAGGTAATGCTATATTTGTCCGCTGGACATGTGTCCTGCTGCTTTGTTATTGGGGGAACCATGATTGCAGGTTTTATTTTCCTGGGTATTATTTTTCTGGCGGTGTTGTGGGTGGTCGGCGCTTACAACAATCTGGTCAGTTTTCGCAACCGCTTCAAGAACGCGTTTGCGCAAATCGATGTGCAACTGAAGCGCCGCTATGATCTGATTCCGAACCTGGTGGAAACCGCCAAGGCCTACATCAAGCATGAGCGCGAGACGCTGGAAGCGGTGATTGCCGCCCGCAATCAGGCTGTCACGGCCAATGCCAGGGCGGCGCTCGATCCGACCGATGCCCGCGCGGTGCATCAGATGGCCGCCGCCGAAGGTACGCTGTCTTTTCGCTCCAAGCTGTCGGCGCTGTCCGAAGCGTATCCGGACCTGAAGGCGAATCAGACCATGACGCAAGTTGTCCGAGGAATTGAACAGCACCGAAAACCGGATCGCCTTTTCGCGCCAGGCATACAACGATAGCGTGATGCAGTACAACACCGCGATCGAGCAATTTCCCGGTTCGCTGATTGCCAACATGTTTGCGTTCAGGGCGGCCGAATTGCTGGAAGCGACCGAGGCGCCGGAAGAGCGCAAGGCGATCCGGGTTTCGTTCTGATGCTGCGTGCGATGCGCGCGGTTTTTTGAACGAACTGAACCAACTGCATGAATTTCTTCGAACAACAAGACCAGGCGCGACGCCAGACCAGAACGCTGGTGATCCTGTTCGTGCTGGCGGTGATCGCGATCGTGCTGGCCGTCAATCTGGTGGCGGCGCTGCTGTGGACCTGGGGCCATCCTTCGATCAATGCGCAGCTGTATCCGCGCGGCTTTTTCCTGGCCAATACCGGCATCACCATCGGCCTGATTGTCGGCGGCACCGCTGATCGAAATCGTCAATCTGCGCGACGGCGGCGAAGCGGTTGCGAAGATGGCCGGCGGCCGCCAGGTGTCGCCGGCCACCAGAGACGTGCAGGAGCGCCGCTTGCTGAACGTGGTCGAGGAAATGGCGCTGGCCGCCGGCATCGCCTGCCCCAAGGTGTATCTGCTGGAGCGCGAAGACTCGATCAACGCGTTTGCCGCCGGCTACAACCCGAACGAAGCGGTGCTGGCGGTCACGCAGGGCACGCTGCGGCGCCTGACGCGCGACGAACTGCAGGGGGTGGTCGGCCATGAATTCAGCCATATCCTGAACGGCGACATGCGCCTGAACGTGCGTCTGATCGGCGTGTTGTTCGGGATCCAGATGATCGCCGGCTTCGGCCAGCATCTGCTCGATTTTGCAGCGAGAACGGGCGGCGCGCGCAGCCGCGACGACAAGGGACCGTCGCTGCAGGTCGTGATGCTGGTGCTGGGCGTGGCGCTGTTCGTGATCGGCTACATCGGCATTTTCTTCGGGCGTCTGATCAAGTCGGCGGTGTCGCGCCAGCGTGAATTCCTGGCCGATGCCAGCGCGATCCAGTTCACCCGCAATCCGGACGGCATCGGCAATGCGCTGCGCAAGATCGGCGGCCTGTCGCGCAGCGACGCAGCCGCTGCCAGCATCCACCATCCGAATGCGGAAATGCTGTCCCATCTGTTCTTGAGCGCGGCCAGACCGAATCTCTGGTCCGGCCTGTTCGCGACCCATCCGCCGATTGCCGAACGGCTGCGCCGCATTTACGGCAGAAGCATCGACCTGCTCGATGCGCCGGAATTGCCGGTCGAATTTTCCAGCGCCGAGCAATTGCCCGACATTCCGTATGTCGCCTGCGGATTTACCGAGGCCGCACTGTGGCCGGTAGCAGCGCCGGCCGCCATGCCGCCGCGGAGCACCGTCAGACGGCTGCCGGGCGCAGCATCGTGCAGCAAGCCCGGCTGACGCCGGAATTGAACAGTGCGCTGCACGAGCCGCAGGCGGCCTGCGCAGTCGTCTATGCGTTGCTGTTTGAACCCGCGATTCCGGATAATCCGCAAGCCGCAGTGCTGCAGGCGCAGGCGCCGCAACAGGCGGTTTTTGTCGCATATCTGGCCGAGGCGATCGGCCGGCTGCCGCCAGGCGCGCGCCTGCCGCTGCTCGATCTGGCGATGCCGGCGTTGCGCCAATTGACGCAAACCGAGCGCGACAGATTGCTGCTTGTGGTCGGGCATCTGATCGCCGCCGACCAGCGCGTGACGCTGGCCGAATTCGTTCTGGAAACAGTCTTGTCGCGCCGCCTTGCCGCACATGCCGGGCGGGCGGTGCCGGTCAGATTTGCCAGCCTGGCTACCGCTGAAACAGGAATGCGCGCTGATGCTGTCGCTGGTGGCGCATGTGGCGGTGATGGCGGCGCGGCAGGCGCAGGATCAGACTGAAACGGCGGCGCAGGCATTCATGCGCGGTGCGGCCCTGTGTCCGGAACTGCTGCTGAAGCCGGCCGACCTGTGCCGCATTGCCGAAGTCGGATTTGCCAAGGTCAAGGCGGCGCTGGACCGCGCCAATCAACTGGCGCCGCTGGCCAAGCCGGGTTTGATCAAGGCGCTGGTGGCCGTCGCCGTGCGGGATGGCAACGCGGTGCTGCCGATGGATATCGCCGATCTGCTGCGTGCAGTCTGCGCCGCGCTGGAGGCGCCGCTGCCGCCAGCGGTCATCGCGGCCTATGCGGAGTGCGAACTGCTGGCTGGATAATGCGGGATAAAAACAGCGGGATAAAACCAGTGTGTCGAATTGTGCAAACTTGTAAGCGGCTGTAATAAACATGGTGCTGCTGGTGCTGCATGGCTACAGTGGAGTTGTCTCCTTGATTTTCCAACATCTCCTTAGATTTGGATTCCGCCCGCAGCCGTAAGGTTTGCGGGCTTTTTTTATTCTTGCAGAAGTTGCTGTCCTTGCTTACTGACGGCGTAATTCCTTGCGCGCCTGTGCTGCGACGAAGCGCCGCTCTTCGTCGGGCGTCGAAGGTGCCAGAGGCGGCACGGCAGTCGCCTTGCGCTCCTCGTTGACCGCCACCATGGTGAAGAAACAGCTATTGGCGTGGCGTACGGTCTGGGTCTGGATATTCTCGGTGATGACCTTGATGCCGACCTCCATCGAGGTGGTGCCGGTGTAGTTGATGGCGGCCAGGAAGGTCACCAGTTCGCCGACATGGATCGGCTGCAGGAAGGTCACCTTGTCCACCGACAGGGTGACCACATAGCTGCCGGCATAGCGGCTGGCGCACGCATAGGCGACCTGATCGAGCAGCTTGAGGATCGCGCCGCCATGCACATTGCCGGAGAAGTTGGCCATGTCCGGCGTCATCAATACGGTCATGGCAAGCTGGTGTCTCGGTAGGTTCAATTGTTTTCCAGTCTAAGATGGATTAGGGTGTCAAAAAGCGGGGAGTTGTTGCAAACATGCATTACAGCGAGGCTGCCGCACGCGATGCCTGGTCGTACAGGCCGGACAGCATGCGCAAGAAGCGCGCCAGTTCAGCCAGTTCAAACGATTCGGTGCCGCTGCCGGTGAGATTCGATACCAATACCTGTTCCCGCACTTCGAAGTAGCGCTTGCAGACGTCCTGGCCTTTTTCATTGGTCGAATACAGGACTTCCTTGCCGCGTTTTTCGGTCTGCACCAAGCCCAGGTTTTGCAGTTTCTTCAGCGCGTAGTTCACCACATGGGTGTCTTCGATATTGAGGATGAACGCGATATCGGCCAGCTTCTTTTCGCGGGCACGATGATTGATGTGATGCAGCACCAGGACCTCGGTGGTGGTCATGTCCTTGATCCCGGCTGCCGACATGCAGCGCACGATCCAGCGATCGAACGCGTTGCCGGCGATGATGAGTCCGAATTCGAACTCGCTCATCTCCGCACTTTTACCCGCCGCCAGATGCGCCGATGAGACGATCGGCGTTCTGAGGGGCTGGGTTGGGCCGGCCAGGGATGCTTTGCTCTTGGTGGTGTTGGTCATACTTCGCTCCGAATTGCACCGGCCCATTTTACGCTATGCGACTCCGAAGCCGCCACCGCCCGGCGTGGCAATCACGAAGATGTCATCGACCCCCATTTGCACTTCGGCCGTAGGCCCCAACGGCTCCATTTGCCCCGTTGCGCGCAACACGTAATTGCTGCCGACCTGCGCTGCCTGCCCACCGGCTGCACCATACGGCGGCACGATGCGGTGGCCTGACAGGATGGCGGCCGTCATCGGTTTCTTGAAGCGGATCTTGCGCACCACGCCATTGCCGCCCTTGTGCTTGCCGCTGCCGCCGCTGCCCTGGCGGATGCTGAAGTCGTCCACCATCACCGGGAAGCGCAATTCCAGCACTTCCGGATCGGTCAGGCGCGAGTTCGTCATATGCGTTTGCACCCCGGATGCGCCGTCGAAGTTCGGGCCTGCACCCGAGCCGCCGGCAATGGTTTCATAGTACTGGTACTGCTCGTCGCCGAAGGTGAAGTTGTTCATCGTGCCCTGTGCCGCACCCATCACCTGCAACGCGCCGTACAGCGCATCGGTCACGTATTGCGAGGTTTCGACATTGCCCGATACCACGGCTGCCGGATAGCGCGGATTGAGCATGCAGCCTTCCGGAATGATGATTTCCAGCGGCTTCAGGCAACCCTCGTTGAGCGGGATTTCCGCATCGACCAGGGTGCGGAACACATACAGCACCGCAGAGCGGCTGATGGAAGCCGGTGCGTTGAAGTTGTTCGGCAACTGCGCCGAGGTGCCGCTGAAGTCGATGCGGGCGCTGCGCTGCTGACGGTCAATCTTGATGCTGACCCGGATCACTGCGCCGTTATCCATCGGATAAGCGAAGTCGCCGTCTTCCAGCCCCACCAGCACGCGGCGTACCGCTTCTTCCGCATTGTCCTGCACGTGCTGCATGTAGGCGGTGACCACATCCTTGCCATATTGCTGCATCATCCTCGCCAGTTCCTGCGCGCCTTTTTCATTGGCGGCGATCTGGGCCCGCAGGTCCGCGATGTTTTGCTCGGGATTGCGCGCCGGCCACTGGCTGCTGGCCAGCAGCGCGCGGGTTTCCGCTTCGCAAAAGCGGCCGCCATCGACCAGCAGGAAATTGTCGATCAGGATGCCTTCTTCATCCACATGCGTGCTGCGCGGTGGCATCGAGCCGGGCGTGATGCCGCCGATATCCGCATGATGGCCGCGTGCGCCGAGGTAGAACAGCACGTTTTGCTGCGTTTCATCGAATACCGGCGTAATCACCGTGATGTCCGGCAGATGGGTGCCGCCGCTGTACGGCGCATTCAGGCAATACACATCGCCCGGCTGCATCTTGCCGCTGTTGCGCGCAATGACCGATTTGATCGAGTCGCTCATCGAACCCAGATGGACCGGGATATGCGGTGCATTGGCGATCAGGTTGCCGCGGGCATCGAAGATCGCGCACGAGAAATCCAGCCGCTCCTTGATATTCACCGAGTGCGAGGTATTTTCCAGGGTCGCGCCCATCTGTTCGGCAATCGACATGAACAGGTTGTTGAACACTTCCAGCAGTACCGGATCGACATCGGTGCCGGCCGCCTTGCGTGACGGACGCGCTTCCACCCGTTCCACGATCAGGTCGTTGCGTTCGGTCACGTGCGCCGCCCAGCCCGGCTCGACTACGGTGGTCGAGACCGCATCGCTGATGATGGCCGGTCCCTTGATGCGGTCGGTGGTGCTCAGTTTGTCGCGCCGGTAGATCGGCGTCTGGTGCATCTGCTGCTGCGAGAACATCGGCGCCGTCGTTTCAGCTGCGCATGCGTGGTCGCGGCTCTGGGTGCGGAATGCGCCGTCGGCCAGCACGTCATCGGTTTCGGCTATCGCCTCGACCGACACCGCTTCCACCACCAATTCGCGGTCAGCCATCACGAAACCGTAGCGGGCCTGATGCTGGGCCTCGAATTGCGCGCGCATCGAGGTCACGGAGTCGTGCCCGACGATCATCGCCGAATCGGTGCCCTTGTAGCGCAGGTGGGCGCGCCGGATGGTCTGGATCGCGCCGGCAGCGATGCCTTGCGACAGCAATTCCTGTTCGGCCTTGTCGGCCAGCGTGTTCAACGCGTTCTGGATCAGGCCGACATTGTCGACGATCAGCGGCTGTTCGACCGAGGTTTCCCGCAGTGCGCGCTGGTTCGCCAGTCCCATGCCGAAGGCTGACAGCACGCCGGCAAACGGATGCAGCAGCACGCGGCTCATGCCCAGTGCATCTGCCACCTGGCACGCATGCTGGCCGCCGGCGCCGCCGAAGCAGCACAACGCGTAGTCGGTCACGTCGTAGCCGCGCTGCACCGACACTTTCTTGATCGCATTGGCCATGTTTTCGACGGCGATCTGCAAGAAGCCTTCCGCCACTTGTTCCGGCGAGCGCCGGCCCAGGCCGGCGGCTTCAATTTCGTCGGCCAGCGCTTCAAATTTGCTGCGCACGACATCGCGGTCCAGCGCCTGGTCCGCATGTTGCCCGAACACTTTCGGGAAGAACGCCGGCTGGATTTTGCCCAGCATCACGTTGCAGTCGGTGACGGTCAGCGGCCCGCCCTTGCGGTAGCTGGCAGGGCCGGGATGGGCGCCGGCCGAATCCGGCCCGACACGGAAGCGCGAACCGTCAAAGTGCAGGATCGAGCCGCCGCCGGCCGCCACGGTGTGGATGCTCATCATCGGCACCCGCAGCCGCACACCGGCGACGGTGGTTTCAAATACGCGTTCCAGCTCGCCGTTGTAATGCGACACGTCGGTCGAGGTGCCGCCCATGTCGAAGCCGATGATCTTGCCGTAACCGGCAATCTCGGCGGTGCGCACCGCGCCGACGATGCCGCCGGCCGGGCCGGACAGGATGCTGTCCTTGCCTTGGAACAGATGGGCGTCGGTCAGGCCGCCGTTCGACTGCATGAACATCAGGCGCGTATCGCCCAGCTCCGACGCGACCTGGTTGACGTAACGGCGCAGGATAGGCGACAGGTAAGCATCGGCCACGGTGGTGTCGCCGCGTCCGACCAGCTTGATCATCGGCGAGACTTCGTGCGATACCGAAATCTGGCTGAAGCCGATGGCACTGGCAATTTTCTTGATGATTTTTTCATGCTGGGTGTAACGGTAGCCATGCATCAACACGATCGCGATCGAGCGGATGCCGCTCTCGAAAACGGTGTGCAACGCAGCGCTGATGGCGTCCTCGTCCGGTGCGCAGATCACCTCGCCTTGCGCATTGATGCGCTCGTCGACTTCAATCACGGTTTCATAGAGTTGGTCCGGCAGCACGATATTGCGGTCGAACAGGCGCGGGCGATTCTGGTAGCCGATGCGCAACGCATCGCCGAAGCCGCGGCTGATGACCAGCGCGCAGCGTTCGCCCTTGCGTTCAAGCAAGGCATTGGTGGCCACGGTGGTGCCCATCTTGACCGCTTCGATCTCTGCGGTCGGAATCGGCTGGTCGCGCGGCACGCCCATCAGGTCGCGGATGCCGGCTAATGCTGCATCGCGGTAATGGGCCGGATCTTCCGACAGCATCTTGTGCGTGATCAGTGAGCCGTCCGGACGGCGCGCCACGATGTCGGTGAATGTGCCGCCGCGATCGACCCAGAATTGCCATTTTTTGCTGCTTGCTTGATTTGTCGTGTTGCTGTTCATTTTGTCTCCGTTATGTTGCACTGCACTAAAGATATTTAAATTAATACTGGCATATCGTTCACATAATGTAGATAATTTATCTGCAAATTGTCAATAAATGATTTTGTTTTTCTTCGAAATACACGAATATTGATTTTCGGAATGACTGGAAATCAATCGGTGGATGAGCTAAACAGATGACTTGCAGACGATGTGTGGTACTGGCCCGGTGCTGCTCGTAAAAAAATAAAAAATGACCGGCGCAAGTAATTTCAATCATCCAGAAGGAGACATACTCATGGAAACTGCTGTAAACCTTTGGCCGCTAATCGGCGTCGCCATCATCATCGCCGGCTTTGTGCTGCGCGCAAATCCGGTATTGGTCGTTATCGTCGCCGGCATCATTACCGGGATTGCTGCGGCAATGCCGTTGGACAAGATATTGGCGACATTGGGCAGCGGCTTCATCAAGACCCGCAACCTGCCGCTGATCTTGCTGCTGCCGCTGGCAGTCATCGGCTTGCTCGAGCGTTACGGCTTGAAAGAGCACGCACAAGCGTCGATCGCCCGCATCCACTCCGCCACTGCCGGGCGCTTGCTGATCGTGTATCTGTTCGTGCGCGAGATTTCTGCCGCTCTGGGCTTGACCAGTCTGGGCGGCCATCCGCAAATGGTGCGTCCTTTGATTGCACCGATGGCCGAAGGTGCGACCGAAAACCGTTACGGTTCGATCCCTGACAAACTGCGCTACAAGATCCGTGCGATGGCCGCCGCGACCGATAACGTCGGGCTGTTTTTCGGCGAGGACGTGTTCGTCGCGTTCGGTGCGATCGTGCTGATGCAGACCATCCTGCGCGGCGAGGGGATCGAGGTGAATCCGCTGCATATGGCCTTGTGGGGGATACCGACCGCCATCTCCGCCTTCATCATCCATGCCTGGCGCTTGCGGCGTCTCGATGTGCAGATTGAACGCGAGCTGGGTGCGCAAAAAGCAATGAATCAGAATCCAGCTATCAAAGGAGAAGCAGCATGATTTTCACGCTCGATTATTTTTTCATTCTGCTGGGTTTGATGTTGTCGGCGATTGCCGTGATGTCGTTCATGGATCAGGCCAATCCCCGGCGCTTGACCACAGCTTTATTCTGGGCGCTGTATGCGGTCGTGTATCTGGCAGGGGAGCGCCTGCCTCCTACCCTGGTCGGCATCATCGTGATCGTGATGGCGATCATCGCCGGTTTCGGCGGGGTCGCATTGGGCAAATACGGCGAACTGTCGGGGCCGCAGCGCCGCAGCAGCGCGCAAAAACTGGGCAACCGGCTGTTCATCCCGGCCCTGATCATTCCGGTCGCGACGATGATCGGCTCGGTCGTATTCAAAAACGTGAAAATCGGCGACATGTTCTTGCTGGATCAAAAGAACTTCACGCTGGTCAGCCTGGGTTTCGGCTGCATCCTGGCCTTGCTTGCCGCCTGCTGGATCACCAAGGCGACACCGGCGCAATCGATGCGCGAATCGCGTCGCCTGATCGATTCGATGGGATGGGCCGTGGTGTTGCCGCACATGCTGGCGGTGCTCGGCTTGCTGTTTTCCGATGCCGGCGTCGGCAAGGCGGTCGCCCACCTGACGACCTCGTATATCAATATGGATTACCGGCTGGCCGCGGTGGTGGTGTATTGCGTCGGGATGGCGCTGTTTACGATCATCATGGGCAATGGATTTGCCGCTTTCCCGGTGATGGCCGGTGGGGTCGGGATTCCGATCCTGGTCGGCGTCTACCATGCCAATCCGGCAGTGATGGCGGCAATCGGCATGTTCAGCGGCTATTGCGGCACCTTGATGACGCCGATGGCAGCCAACTACAACATCGTTCCTGCTGCCTTGCTCGGCCTGCCGGACAAGAACGACGTGATCAAAGCGCAAATCCCGACCGCACTGACCTTGTTGCTCGTGAATATTTTCCTGATGTACTTCCTGATGATGCAGTAATGCCAGTGTGGAATTAGCTTGGCGGGAATGCTTCCCGTCGAGCGTTGGTTCAGGTCTTGATGTTCTTCGCCATTAAAGTCTGGGACAACGCTCCACCATCTTCTTAGCGGCATAGCCAACAGGCAGGTATCGACCCAAAGCCATCACTTACCTTTCTCAAAAGCGGATACATCTTATCCTTTGCCTTCGAGGAACGTGGTTCAAAGCATCGCCCTGGTTTGCCGAATTCGCGCCTTCAAGCTGCCTTGGCCACGACAGGTGCCGTGTCCCTCCGGGGATGAGTGCCAGGCTTAAGCCGCGCCACGCCGAGCATGACCAGCCCCAGTCCGCCCAACTGGAAATACGATAGCGGCTCGCTCAACAGCGTCCAGGAGGCGAACACCGTCAGCACCGGTCCCAGGCTGCCAACGGCTGCTGCCTGAGCGGCCCCCATGCGCTGGATTGCCAGCGCCATCCAGTAGATTGGCAACGCGGTCGACAGCAGCGCCATGAGCGCCCCGTTGGCCCAGACGCCGACAGGCAGCTGCGGCAGCACGGCGGGATGGCCGAGCAACAGGAAATGCGCCAGCACTAATACGCACGAAGCGCTGCCCGCCAGTCCGGCCAGGCGCATCGAGCCAATCCGCTGCACCACGGCCCCGGTGCCGAGGTAATACAGCGCATAGGTCACCGCGCTGGCGAACACCCATGCCGCTCCCGTCATCACCTGCGCGCCATAGCCGGTCTGCCCCAGGTCATGCAAAAAGGCAATTCCCAGTCCGACATAGCAGATCCCCATCGCCTGGGCGGTGCGACCGCTCGGCAAACGGCGCGAGAAGCAAGCCTGAAACACCAGCACCAGCGTCGGATACAGATACAGGATCAGGCGCTCCAGACTGGAACTGATGTACTGCAGTCCGTAGAAGTCGAACAGGCTCGACAGGTAGTAGCCGAGCAGCGCCAGCACCCAGACACGGCAGACATCGGCGGCGCTCAGCCGTGCTGGTCCGGATTTGCGGCTCAAGCCAAATCAGCCACAGAAACAGCGGCAGCGCAAAGCCCATGCGCAATGCCAGCAGCGTCAACGCATCGACCGGGCCGGCCGCATAAGCAAGTTTCACGAAAATTGCCTTCAGCGCAAAGCCTGCTGCGGACAGCACCGCGTACAAGCGGCCGTCTTGCGCCCAGCGCTGGCATCGTGACCAGAGAGATTTCATCGTGTTCCATCGGATAAGAAGAAGTTGCCTTATTCTGGCACGAAGACAAAATGCTTAAAATGCTCTATTTGTGCAGTTAGCCTTCGCGGCGGGAGAAGCCATGCATTTCAACTTGATCGACCTGCGGCTGCTGGTGGCGATTGCCGACGCCGGCAGTCTGAGCCGCGCGGCGGCGCAATTCCCGCTCGCCCTGTCGGCCGCCAGCAACCGGCTGCGCCAGTTCGAGCAGCGTTGCGGCGTCAGCCTGTTCACCCGCACCGCCGATGGCATGATTGCGACGCCGGCGGGCCGCATCACGCTCGATCATGCGCGCCGGGTGCTGGCCGAAGCGGAGCAGCTACGCGACACGCTGCAGGATCTGGCCGGCCAGCGCCGCATCCAGCTGCGGCTGGCCGCGACGACCGTCGCCAACAATACCTATCTGCCGGCGGCGCTCGGCCCTTTCCTGGCCGACTATCCGGAGGTGGACCTGCTGCTGGAAGAACGCAGCAGCCGCGATGTGCTGCTGGCGGTACAGGCGCAGGAAGTCGACATCGGCGTGCTGGACGGCAATCTGTCGCTGGCCGACGTGGTCTCGCTCCCGTTTCGCCATGACCGGCTGGTGCTGCTGGTGCCGTCGAGTCATCCGCTTGCGGCACGCGGCCATTGCCTGCTGCGTGACGCGCTTGGCTATGCCTTCATCGGCCTGCCGTCGGAGCGGGCGATGCAGCGTTTCGTGGAAGATATGGCGATGCAGAACGGCAAGCCGTTGAAAATACGGGTGCGGGCGCCGAGTTTTTTTGCCATGGCCCAACTGGTGGCGCAAGAAGCAGGCATCGCCATGCTTCCGGCAGCTGCGGCGCAGCGTCATGCGGGCGAATTGTCGGCCCGGATCGTGACGCTCGATGATGCCTGGGCAACGCGTGAATTGCGGCTGTGCGTGCGCAGCCTGGACGGACTATCGGTGCAGGCGCGCCAGCTGCTGTCCTACCTGACCGATAGCGTGCATCCCTAGCGCGACCGAACTTGGGCAATCACTGCATCTACCAAAGGATTCGATCTCGTTGTATTCCATGCAATAGCTGTGGTTACAACGTCCAACCTCTCTTGAAGAGGTCGGACCACCACATTCTCCGGAGCCAGCTTCTTCAATATCGCTGGCACCAGTGCTATGCCTTGCCCGCATCCGACGAAAGCAATCTGAGAAGCCACCGAACTGACTTCGTGCACTATGCGCGGTGAAAAACCGCGCGCTTGGCACGACGCGATCAAGTGATCGAAGTAGACCGGGCTTACCCGGCGCGCAAACATCACAAAGTCTTCTTCGGCGAGCGACGCAAGACTGATGCGCGGTTTTTCAGCGTAAGGATGTGTGCGTGGAAGCGCTACTGCGAGGCGTTCCTGGATCAATGGCAAGGCTCGCACCGTCTCACCCAAGTCGCCCTCCAGACGGGCGAAAGCCAAATCGATCTCGCCCGCAAGCAATGACGGAACCGCGTCCGCGCTATCAATTTCCCTTACTGAAACCGTGAGCTGCGGATACTCGGACTTGAGTTTTGCGATGATGTCGGGAAGTACCTCCAGCATTGCGGAGGTGATGGCGCCGATGGTCAATACGCCGGATTGTCCGGCGGCTGCTTCCCGTACAACGAACTCGAGGCGCTCCAGCTGCTCGGCCAGCTTCTGCACGGCAGGGAGAATCGCGGCTCCGACCGGAGTGAGTTGAGCGCCGCGCCGCGACCGTTCAAACAACTTCACCTTGAGGGATTGTTCGAGGATCTGAATCTGCTCGGTCAGCGGCGGTTGAGACATCCCCAGAGCGCTCTGCGGCCTTTCTGAAAGTTTTCTCTTCGGCAACAACGAGAAAAAGCCATAGGTGGCGGATCAGGCGGAAGTTGATCATGGCAGTGATAGGTTTTTCATAATGATGCGATCTGTTCTTTGGAATTTACGTATCAAATCTTATACCTCAGAGTAAGGCTTACGCAACCAACCTGAGGATCACCCATGACCCAACCCAGCCTGCTGGAACGCCTGGCGGCTCTTGATACCAACACGGTGTCGGATGCCCTGGACTTTCTCAACCTTCCGGGAGCGACCTTCGGCATTCGCCCCCTGTGGAACTGCCCGAAAATCGTCGGCCGCGCCAGTACGATTCAGTTGGGGCCGAAGACCGACTCGGCGCCCACGGTCCACCTGATCTCGCCCGTCATCGCAGAAATCACCACCGATGATCGCATCCTGGTCATTGCCGGCGGCATCGACGGAATTTCCTGCTGGGGCGACATCCTTGCCAACGCCGCCCAGGTGAAGGGCATTCGTGGCTCCGTTATCGATGGCAACAGCCGAGACATCGAAGGAAGTGAATCCATTGCCTATCCGGTCTACGGCCGCGGGGTGACGATGATCAGTGCCCGCAACCGTGTCGTGCAAATGTCATCAGGTCGGCCGGTCGACGTAGCGGGAGTCACAGTGCGGGAGAACGATTACGTGATCGCCGACCGCTGCGGCACGGTCTTCGTACCAGCAGACCGCATTGCCGAAGTTGTTGATCTCGGCGAGCGTATTGTGCGGCGCCAGGATGGCATGGTCCAGGCAGTGCGATCGGGACGCTCTGTGGCGGACGTCATGCACGACAAGGAATTCGAGGCCATCAAGTCGGGGAGCGCGAAATGACTCACGAGGACAAGGAAATCGCCGCCCTGTTCGAAGGCCTGGACACGCCGGGAGTCTCGGACGCCATGGACAAGCTGGGCTTGCCCGGTCAATGCCTTGGCATCGCGCCCCTGGACAATTACAAGAGCGTCGTTGTCGGCCCGGCCTTCACGGTCAAGTACGTCTCGGCCAGCACACCGCCCGGGACGGTGGGCGATTTCATCGATGATGTCGCCGAGGGTGACGTGGTCGTGATCGACAACGACGGTCGCACCGACTGCACGGTCTGGGGCGACATCATGACCCAGTATGCCGGCGCCAGAAAGATCGCCGGCACCGTTATCGACGGCGTCTGCCGCGACGTTTCGAAAGCCCTCGGAGACGCCTACCCGATATTCAGCCGGGGTCGCTTCATGCGTACCGGGAAGGATAGAGTGCAGGTCGAGGCCACGAACCTGCCGGTGTCAGTTGGCATGGCGCGCGTCTGCCCGCGCGACATCGTCATCGCTGATGCCAACGGCGTGGTTGTCGTTCCCCGCGCACGCGCCAGGGAGGTTGCCGAGACGGCGCGCAAGATCGAGCAGGTGGAAGCAAACATTCGGGCTCAGCTTGATCAGGGAAAGACTCTCAGGGAGGCCCGCGAGGCACTGGGCTATCACACATTGCAAAGGAAGGAATCATGATGCCTATCACTGCAAGCGTTGCCGAGCGCTGCAAACAACTCGGAAGTTCAACACTCTACGAGGCTTCTGGCCTGCCTTGTTCGGTCGACCCTGATATCCGCAGCATCTGGGCAGGCGCTGTCATTGCTGCACCGGCGTTTCCCCTGGTCTGCTCGCCCGGCGACAATCTCTCCATTCACCTCGCCATGGAACGTGCGCCGCGAGGCAGCGTGCTGGTCGTCGGCACGGGCAATTTCGTTGCCGGGTATTGGGGAGAGGTGCTGACCGTCGCTGCAGAAGCGGCTGGGATTACGGGACTTGTTATCGACGGCGGAGTGCGGGATGTAGCCGCCATGACCCAGCGCCAATTTCCAGTGTTCACGCGGGGAGTGACCGTGCGTGGAACAATCAAGGCGAGCAGCCCTTCTGTCGGACAACCGATGCTCTTCGGCGGCGTTCCAGTTGCTGCGGGCGATCTGGTAGTTGCCGATGACGACGGCGTCATCATCATCCCCGCCGGAGATATTGAGCGCACCATCGCTACGGCAGAAGCCAGGGCGAGCAAGGAAGCCGACATGATGAAGCAATTGTCGCAGGGCGCGAGGACGCTTGATTTGTTGGGGCTTTCTGCATGGAGGACACATTCGTGAACAGCTCTTTACAAACTTTGAACGTCAACCTGGCCCAGGCGCAGCCCTCGGCTACCTACCGCATGATCGACCGCGTCGCCGCACGTCGGGCGTCAGGCGCCAAGATCATTTCCTTGAGCGCTGGTGAGCCGGATTTCGATACGCCTTCGCATATCCGGGAGGCTGCCATCGCCGCGATTCGCGCCGGGCACACGCGTTACACCCCGGTAGCCGGCATGCGACCGCTGCGCGAGGCAGTCGCAACCAAATTCCGCAACGAAAACGGCATCGATGCGACCTGGGAGGACACCATTGTCTGCAGCGGCGGCAAGCAGGTGATCTACAACGCATTGGCAGCGACACTCAATACCGGCGATGAAGTCATCGTTCCGGCGCCGTACTGGGTCAGTTACCCGGAGATGGTGCAGCTGTGTGGCGCTGTCCCTGTCATTGTTCCTTGTGACAGCACAAGCGGCTTCAAGCTCACGCCTGAAGCCTTGCACGAGGCGATTGGGCCCAAAACGCGCTGGCTGATCCTCAATTCTCCGTCCAATCCCACAGGCGCCGTCTACAGCCGGGATGAGCTCGCCGCCTTGGCTGAAGTATTGCTCGCTCACCCGCATGTGCTTGTGCTCTCGGATGATATCTATGAGCACTTGATCTTCGACGGTGTTGCATTCCATACGATGGCTCAGGTCGAGCCGCGCCTGCGCGCCCGGACGCTGACCATGAACGGCGTATCCAAGGCCTATGCGATGACAGGTTGGCGGATCGGCTACGGCACCGGCCCCCGGTGGCTGATCGAGGCCATGGAAAAACTCCAGGGGCAGCAGACATCGGGAGCCTCTTCGATCTCTCAGCATGCGGCGCTCGCCGCGCTTACCGGGCCGCAGGATTTTATTCAGAAATCCCGGTCGGTATTTGAAGCGCGGCGCAACATGATGGTGCAGATGCTCAACGATACGCCGGGTTTTAAATGTGAAAACCCTGGCGGCGCGTTCTACGCGTTCACCTCCGTGCGAGGCACTGATCGGCAGGGCCACGGCGGCTGGAACCATGCTGTCGACCGATGAGGATGTCGCCTATGCGTTGCTCGATGAAGCCGGCGTGGCTGTGGTCCATGGCAGCGCGTTCGGATTGGGGCCTTACATTCGCATCGCTTACGCGCTGGACAATGAATCTCTGCGCCAGGCGTGTGCGGCGATCAACCGGTTCTGCCAGACACTGCGGTAAGCGTCAAGACAAGAGGGCAATCAACGAAAGAATGTGGAATATGCGATTACTTTCCAGCACAGGCAAATCCCTCGTTTGCGCTTTCGCATCATCGGTCTTTCCTCACCTTAGGAGCAGTACGTGCCAGCGCAAAAAGAATTCATAAAGACCAACCTGCCGTTTTCCATGGCTGGTGTTGAAGTCGACGTTGCAACTATTCACCGCAATGGCGACCTCGCCCCAATCGTGTTTCTGCATGGCTTTGGCTCTACCAAAGAAGACTATGCCGATATCGTTCGGCACACCGCTTTTACCGGCCGTCCGTTCGTTGCCTACGACGCGCCCGGCTGCGGTGAAAGCACCTGTTCTGACCTTTCACAGATATCCATTCCCTTTTCTGGTGAACACTGCATTGGAAGTGCTTGACCGCTTCGGGATAGGACGCTTCCACCTTGTCGGCCATTCGATGGGAGGATTGACTGCCCTGATGCTGGCACACCAGAGCCCGGGAAGAGTGCTCAGTTTTGTCGATATCGAAGGAAATATCACGCCCGAGGACTGCTTCCTGAGCAGGCAAATTGTCGACTATCCGGAAGCGGATCCGGAGCGATTCTTTGACGAGTTCATTGAGCGGACTCTTCACGCGCCGGCCTATGCCAGTGCCTTGTACGCATCAAGCCTGCGTCACAAAGTCCGAGCCGGTGCCGTTCGCGGCATATTCCAATCCATGGTCGAACTGTCTGACAACGGTGACCTGATGAACAAGTTCCTCGGTCTTCCTTGTCCCAAAATGTTCATGTACGGCGAACAGAACCGATCGCTCTCATATTTGAACCACATCGGGACGAACGGTGTCCGACTGGCCGAGATCCCCAAATGTGGTCATTTCCCCATGTATTCCAACCCAGTGGCTATGTGGGAAGAGATCGCGGATTTCCATGCGGCGGCCGAAGAGATTTGAGGAGCGAAACCTGATGCTTATAGATCTGGATGGCGGGTCAACCCGCTTGCATGGCGTTCTGTATCTGCGCGCTGCTATTACAAGATGCCCCGAAAGTGGCCACACGTCACATGTGTCTTCCGGAAACTGCAACTGACGCAGAACTGGAATCGTTAAGCGCGAAAATACAAAGATTTCACATTCTGTCCGGACTTTAATGCGCTGTCCCAGACTTTAATGGCAAAGAACACTTGAGGTGACGATATGTGATCGTCGCCTCAGTCCATTCAGGCTCTAAGGAACGTACACGAAATAATCTCCCGATGTGTTCCACCTCTGATGGGCGCACTGCGGCGTTGCTCGTCGTCGCCATAGCTCGCTATGACTCCTCCTCCCGCCTTGCATCGCATCCCATCAGACGCGTCCAAATCAGGATCTTATCTCGTGTACGTCCCTAACCGTCGCGCACGGAATTCGGCTAAACTTTCCCTCCCTCGAATCAAAGTACGGAACAACATGCCTGATTTCAGAAAATTATTGCGGCCCGCTAGACCTGATCAGGATGGGATCAAGCATGCTATTTAACAGCTTTATCTGGCAAACCATCGCCTCTTATTTTCTGGGCGGTTTGGTGAGTCTGTTGATCATTACCAATCCCTTGTCGAAGATTCCGCTGTTTCTGGCATTGACCAGCGAAATGGACGATGCGGTACGCCATCGGCAGGCGCGCAAGGCATGCACTTATGCGTTTGCGATATTGACCGTCAGCCTGTTCGGCGGCGTGCTTATTCTGAAGGGATTCGGGATTTCATATGGCGCGCTGCGCGTGGCCGGCGGATTGACCGTTGCGCTGCTCGGCTACCGGATGCTGTTCCAGAGCGCCGATGCGCGCGCCACCAGCGGAACAGCCACGCACAATATCGCATTCTTCCCGCTGGCGATGCCGGGGATTAGCGGGCCGGGTGCGATTGCGGTGGTGATCGGCATTTCAACCGAAATCGCTGAACTCAAAGTCGGCATACGCGAAGCTGCAGCGTATATCGCGACGGTCGCCAGTATTCTGCTGACCTGCCTGCTGATCTGGTTCACCCTGCGCTTCGCACAACTTTTTTCCCGCTGGCTGGGTCCGGAAGGCATGGATGCATTGAGCCGCTTAATGGGTTTTGTGATGATTTGTATCGGCGTGCAATTCGTTGGTTCTGGTGTGCGGACCTTCATGTTGGGGGCCTGAGGCAATGCCTGACAAGCGCGCTTTTCATGGGTGGCAATGGCGAGTTGCTGCAAGCGTCGATAAGGTGGGCGGAAAGTGATTGAAAATTCGGTTGTTACGTGAAATTACGTAGTTATATATTCTGCAAGCAGGAATAGACTTGAGTGTTGTTTTATAAAGGCGTTATACGCATGCACGAAGTTTTGGCTTTGTGTTTTTATTTTCATCGCAATTTATAATGTGATGCCCAAAAATTGACAAGCAGGAGAATTGCATGGATCAAGCACTACACGACGCCGCGCTCGACTATCACGAATACCCGACCCCAGGGAAAATCTCGGTCACCCCGACCAAGGGTCTGGCGAATCAGCGCGATTTGTCGCTGGCCTACTCGCCGGGCGTCGCCGCACCATGTCTTGCAATTGAGAAAGATCCGCTGCTGGCCGCCCGTTACACCTCGCGCGGCAATCTGGTCGGCGTGATTACCAACGGTACTGCGGTGCTGGGTCTGGGCGATATCGGCCCGCTGGCATCCAAGCCTGTAATGGAAGGCAAGGGTTGCCTGTTCAAGAAATTTGCCGGCATCGATGTGTTCGACATCGAACTCGATGAGCGCGACCCCGACAAGCTGGTCGACATCATCGCTGCGCTGCAGCCGACGCTGGGCGGCATCAACCTGGAAGACATCAAGGCGCCGGAGTGCTTCTACATCGAGAAGAAACTGCGCGAGCGGCTGTCGATTCCGGTGTTCCACGACGATCAGCACGGCACCGCGATCATTTCATCGGCCGCCCTGATCAACGGCCTGAAAGTGGTCGGCAAGAATATCGGCGACGTCAAGCTGGTCGCGTCCGGCGCCGGTGCGGCCGCGATTGCCTGCCTGAACCTGATGGTCGATCTCGGCATCAAGCGTGAAAACGTCTATGTCTGCGATTCCAAAGGCCTGATCTACGTCGGCCGCGATGAAAAGATGGAAGCCAACAAGGCGCGCTATGCGCAAGCCGATACCGGACTGCGCACGCTGGCCGACGTGATGCCGGACGCCGATGTGTTCCTGGGTTGCTCCGCTGCCGGCGCACTGAAAGCGGAGATGGTCAAAGGCATGGCGCGCCAGCCGCTGATCCTGGCGCTGGCCAATCCGGAGCCTGAAATCCGCCCGGAAGACGCCAAAGCGGTGCGCCCTGACGCGATCATCGCCACCGGCCGTTCCGACTACCCGAATCAGGTCAACAACGTGCTGTGCTTCCCGTTCATCTTCCGCGGTGCGCTCGACGTCGGCGCCACCACCATCAACGAAGCGATGAAACTGGCGACCGTCAAAGCGATTGCGGCGCTGGCCGAAGAAGCCGGCAACGACGAAGTCGCGCGCGCGTATGGTGGCGAAAAGCTGGAGTTCGGCCCCGACTACATCATCCCGCGTCCATTCGATCCGCGCCTGATCGTGCGCATCGCGCCAGCAGTGGCGCAAGCCGCGATGGATTCCGGCGTCGCCACCCAGCCGATCACCGACATGGCCGCCTACCGCGCCAAGCTGGAATCCTTCGTCTATCACACCGGCATGATCATGCGTCCGGTGTTTTCTGCCGCCAAGCAAATCCACAGCGACAGCCCGAAGCGCGTGATCTATTGCGAAGGCGAAGACGAGCGCGTGCTGCACGCCGCGCAAACCGTGATCGACGAGGCGCTGGCCAAGCCGGTACTGATAGGCCGCACTGCGATCATCAGCGAAAAACTGAATGAGCTCGGCCTGCGCATGCGGGCCGGGATTGATTTTGAGCTGATCGATCCGCAAACCGACAGCCGCCTGGAAGCCGCCGCTGCGGCCTACCACGAGCAGATGGGACGCAGCGGCTTCTCGCCCGAGGCGTCGCTGATTGCGGTGCGCCGTTCCAACACCCTGCTGGGCACGCTGATGCTGAGTGCGGGCGAAGCCGATGCGATGCTGTGCGGCCTGGTCGGGCGCTATCAATCCCACCTCGAACACGTGCAAAACATCATCGGCAAACAAGAGGGGGTCAATCTGCTGGCCGCGATGAATCTGCTGATGCTGCCGGGGCGCAACCTGTTCGTCTGCGATACCTATGTCAACGCCGACCCGAGCGCCGAAGAAATCGCCGCGATGACGCTGCTGGCGGCCGATGAAGTGCGCCGCTTCGGCCTACAGCCGAAGGTCGCGCTGATCTCGCACTCCAACTTCGGCACCAGCGACCGGCCGAGCGCCACCAAGATGCGGGTCGCGCGCAGCCTGGTGGCGGCGCTGGACCCGGCGCTGGAAGTCGACGGCGAAATGCATATCGATGCGGCGCTGGACGAGGAGTTGCGCCTGCGTGCCTTCCCCGGCAGCAAGCTCAAGGGCGAGGCCAATCTGCTGGTGATGCCGACGCTGGATGCGGCCAACATCACCTTCAATGCGCTGAAGATCACCGGTTCGGCCGGCGTGACGGTGGGGCCGATCCTGCTCGGCACTGCCAAGCCGGTGCATATCCTGACCTCCAACAGCACTGCACGCCGTCTGCTGAACATGACTGCGCTGGCGGTGGTCGATGCCCAGCATAAAAGCTAAGATCGCGGTTAAGCGATAATGCAAAACGGCGCGTTGTTCAACGCGCCGTTTTGCATTTATCGCTCAGCCTGCGGTGAAAGCCGTGCGTTATTCCGGCAACCCCAGCATTTCAAACAGCTCCCTTAACTGCGCGCTCATCGGCAGCTTGAGCCGTTCGCCGCCAGGCAGCTTGCGCAGAAACCATCGGCGGTACGCATATTCCAGTTCGCGCGATTCCGCCAGCTCGCGAAACGTGCGATTCACCAGCGCTGCCATTTGCGGATCGTCCTTGCGGTACATGATGCCGTACGGGTCGTAAGACAGGAAATCGCCGATCACGGTGAATTCGGCCTGCCCCTTGTTTTTCGCAATCAAGCCATACAGCAACACATCATCCAGCGCGAAGGCATCGGCCTTGCCGCTGGCCAGCATCTCATAGGATTCCGCATGATCGCGGGCGCTCAGCAGCGTCAGGCCAAGGCCGAACTGTTCATCGAGCTTGCGCAGCGTCGCCTCGTTGGTGGTGCCGGCGGTGGCAACGATGGTTTTTCCCTTCAAGTCACGGAAGGACTTGATCGGGGCCGATTTGCGCACCATCACTTTGGTGCCGGAGACAAAAATCACCGGTGAAAATGCCACCTGCTTTTGCCGTTCCAGGTTGTTGGTGGTGGAGCCGCACTCGAGATCGATCTTGCCCGAGAGCAGATCCCCGATCCGGCTCTCGGGCGTCACCGCCAGGTATTTGATCGCTGGGGTTTTTCCATCGGTCTCGTTGCTGATTTCATCGACGATGGCGCGGCACAGGTCGATTGAATAGCCGATCGGCTGGCCCTGCGCATTCAGGTACGAAAAGGGCGATGAGGATGCGCGTATGCCCAGCGTCACGGTGCCGGTGTCGCGTATTTTCTTTAATGTGCCGCGCAGCTGATCGTCGCCCTGTGCTGCGGCCAGGCCCGACAACAGCATCAGTGCGCAGCTCAGCAGCCAGCGCTTTCCGTTTTTTTTCATGGCTTTTTCTCTCGTTATGAAAATGCGCCACCGCCTGATCCGGCAAGCGTAGCATCTGTCGCTGGGCGGATCAAGGCTGGGTGGCGCATGAAGTTCGAATTCAAGGGCGTGCCGTGCCGGCACATCCCTTAGCCGACAGCGGTAATTTTTGGCTCTGCGGCATTGTTGGCGTGTTCGGCTTCCTCTTCGCTCATCAAGCCGCCTTCCCATTTCGCCACCACGGCGGCGGCGATCGAGTTGCCGACCGCGTTGGTTGCCGAGCGCCCCATATCCAGGAATTGATCGACGCCCATGATCAGCAGCAGACCCGCTTCCGGGATGTTGAACTGATTCAGGGTGGCGGCGATCACCACCAGCGAGGCGCGCGGCACGCCCGCCATCCCCTTGGAGGTCAGCATCAGCAGCAGCAACATCGTGATCTGGGTGCTGATCGGCAGGTCGATGCCGTAAGCCTGCGCGATGAACAGTACCGCAAAGGTGCAATACATCATCGAGCCGTCCAGGTTGAACGAATACCCCATCGGCAGCACGAAGCTGGAAATCTTGCGCCTGACGCCGAATTTATCCAGCGCATCGAGTATTTTCGGGTAAGCGGCTTCCGAACTGGCGGTCGAGAACGCCAGCAGGAACGGTTCGCGAATCAGCACCACCAGCTTGAACACGCGCGGCCCCAGGAATGCAAAACCGGCGGCAATCAGCAGCCCCCACAGGCAGAACAGCGCAAAGTAGAAGCCGCCCATGAATTTGGCGAAGGTCATCAGCACGCCGAGGCCCTGGGTGGTCACCACCGAGGCAATCGCCGCAAATACCGCCAGCGGCGCCATCAGCATGATGGCGCCGGTGATGCGCAGCATCACATGCGCCAACTGGTCGATGATGGTTGCCAGCTTCTTGCCCGACTCCCCCAGTCCCGCCAGCGCGGTGCCGAAGAAAATCGAGAACACCACCACCTGCAGGATTTCATTGTTCGCCATCGCCTCGATCGGCGATTTCGGCACCAGATGGGTGACGAAATCCTTCAGCGTGAAGGCAGCCGTCTTCAGGTTGGTGGCGGCGCCGACATCCGGCAGCGGCAGGCCCAGGTTGGCGCCGAGCTGCATGAGATTGGACAGGATCATCCCGAGCGTCAGCGACACCAGCGACGCGCAGACAAACCAGCCCATTGCCTTGGCGCCGATGCGGCCGACGGTTTTGGTGTCGCCCATGTGCGCGATGCCGACCGACAGCGTGGAAAACACCAGCAGCGCAATGATCATCTTGATCAGGCGCAGAAACACATCGGTCACGATCGAGATATAACCGGCGATCTGGGACGCAACTCCCTTATCGGGAAAGGCTTGGTGACAGATATAACCGACGATGACTCCGAGGATCATCGCAAACAGGATGTACAGGGTTAGCGGGCGTTTCTTCTTCATTTGGTTCTCATCTTTGAAATTGTCGGCTTGATGGTAAAGACGGGTGTTTTCTGTTGCGAAGAGCCCGTGCAAAGATGCTTAAGAGGCATTTTTTGCACATCATTAACAGTTCAAAAGATGCTGCGAATGATGGGGAGTCAGGCAGAATTACTGAGGCAAAGGCCTTAAAACTGACTCGCAATATGGCCGAGCTATGGCGCACATACAGACTTGTACGCGGGGCGCATATTACTATTGATCTTGCAAAATAAAATTTTGTTTTTCCCCCATTTTGCAAGTGATCGGCATGGGCAATCGGCAACTGGGGTCATCATCAGAACGGATCCATCATGCTGCGGTTTTGCTGGTGCTTGTACTCATGCTGTCGCGCCGGCGGATTGTTTGCCGGAAGGGTTTGCATTTTGCTTTGTCAAGCGGCCGAACCTGACATCGATATTTTTTCCCGATAACAATTGTTTCCATGAAAAGCGCGCTGCATAAAGTCTGATTGTATTGTTTTAATGAAATACATCATATTATGACATGTTTTTTTGGCGGAGTATCGTCAAAAATAGGTCGATTGCCGCACGGTTTCATTGGCTGTTTAAAAATACCCCACCCAGTACATAAATTCCATTTTTGATGACCCGCGCCGGCGCCATATATGAAATATGCATATCGAAGCGTGAAAGCATTCGTTCCTGATCCATGCCGGCGCCGTTAATCTGCAAGTTCCAGAAACAAACCATGCAGAGGAACCAGCCATGTCATTCAAGAAAATCATCCTGTCGGCGCTTGCCACCGCACTGATTGCGCCAGCGTCGTTTGCGGCCGAGATCTCGCTGCTGAACGTGTCCTACGATCCGACCCGCGAGCTGTATCAGGATTTCAATGCGGCTTTCGCCAGGCAATGGAAAGCCAAGAGCGGCGACGAGCTCAAGCTCAAGCAGTCGCATGGCGGCTCCGGCAAGCAGGCGCGCGGCGTGATCGACGGCCTGGAAGCGGACGTGGTCACGCTGGCGCTCGCATATGACATCGATGCGATCGCCGAGCGCGGCCTGCTCGCGAAAGACTGGCAAAAACGCCTGCCGCACAACAGCGCGCCGTACACCTCGACCATCGTGTTCCTGGTGCGCAAGGGCAATCCGAAACACATCAAGGACTGGAACGACCTGGTCAAGCCGGGCGTCGCGGTGATCACGCCGAATCCGAAAACCTCCGGCGGCGCGCGCTGGAACCATCTGGCGGCCTGGGGCTATGCGCTGAAACAGCCGGGCGGCAGCGAAGCCAGCGCCAGGGAATTCATCGGCAAGCTGTACAAGAACGTGCCGGTACTCGATTCCGGCGCGCGCGGCGCGACCACCACCTTCGTCGAGCGCGGCATCGGCGACGTGCTGCTGGCGTGGGAAAACGAAGCCTTGCTGGCGATCAAGGAGCTCGGCCCGGACAAGGTCGAAATCGTCGCGCCCTCGGTCAGCATCCTGGCCGAGCCGCCGGTCGCGGTAGTGGACAAGGTGGTCGACAAGCGCGGCACCCGCAAGGTGGCGGAAGCCTACCTGAACTATCTGTACAGCGAAGAAGGGCAGGACATCGCGGCCAAGAATTACTACCGTCCGACCGCCGGCGCCGCAGCTGAAAAAATATGCGGCGCAATATCCGAAAGTCAAACTGTTCACCATCGATGAGGTGGCCGGCGGCTGGACCAAGGCGCAGAAAACGCATTTTGCCGATGGCGGCGTGTTCGACCAGATCTACCAGCCGGGCAAAAAATGATGCATATCCTCTTGCTCTCCGGCAGCCCGTCGAACCCGTCACGCTCGAGCCGGCTGCTGCACCATGTCGGCGACAAGCTGGCGCTGCGCGGCCATCGCACCGTCAAGCTGCAGGTGCGCGACTTGCCGGCGCAAGCCTTGCTGCATGCGGACTTTCGGCAATGCCGACCTCAAATTGGCGCAGCGCTTGGTCGAGCAGGCGGATGCGGTGGTGATTGCGACCCCGGTCTACAAGGCCGCCTACAGCGGCATCCTGAAAGCCTTCCTCGATGTGCTGCCGCAGGATGGACTGGCCGGCAAGCTGGTGCTGCCGCTGGCCACCGGCGGCAGCCAGTCGCACATGCTGGCGCTCGATTACGCGCTGCGTCCGGTGCTGTCGGCGCTGTCCGCCCGGCACGTATTGCCGAGCATTTACGCCACCGATGCGCAGCTGCAATGGTCGCAGGAACGTGGCCTGGAAATCGAGGCCGGCATCGCCCGGCGCGTGGTCGAAGGCGTCGAGCAGCTGTCGGCCAGCCTGCTGGCGCTGCCGACCTCAAGCTTCGCTGCGGTGCCGTTTTCCCAGGTGCGATGTAGCGTCTGACGTTTGACCTCCGGCGCGACGCTTGCACCGTCGCATCGCGCAAAACCTGCCGCACTCCGGCATCCCCACTGCACCGAAAACGGCTCTCGTTTGGGCCGGCGGGGACGCTTTTACTTAATTTTCGAATAGCCAGGAAAAAACATGACGATCTCAAATCAAAAACGCCAGGCCAAGCGCCGCACGCTGGGCCTGTTGTCTGCCGCGGCAGCCGGCGCCATCGCGGCAGCCATCCCGAATTTTGCCCAGGCCCAGGACAAGAAAACGCTGCGCATCGGTTACCAGAAATACGGCACGCTGACCATCCTGAAAGGGCGCGGCACGCTGGAAAAGCGCCTTGCCAGTCACGGCATCGACGTCAAATGGACCGAATTTCCGGCCGGTCCGGTGCTGCTCGAAGGCTTGAATGTCGGCAGCCTCGATTTCGGCACCGTCGGCGAAGCGCCGCCGATTTTTGCGCAGGCGGCCGGCGCCAACCTGGTGTATGTCGCCAACGAACCGGCAGCGCCGCTGAGCGAAGCCATCCTGGTGCCGAAAGGGTCGCCGCTGAAAACCGTGGCCGACCTCAAGGGCAAGAAAATCGCGCTGAACAAGGGTTCCAACGTGCATTACCTGCTGGTCAAGGCGCTGGAAAAAGCCGGCCTGGCGTACACCGATGTCGAGACGATTTTCCTGCCGCCGTCCGATGCCCGCGCCGCGTTCGAGCGCGGCAGCGTCGATGCGTGGGTGATCTGGGACCCGTTCCTGGCCGCCGCAGAAAAGCAGATCGGCGCCCGCATCCTGGCCGACGGCAGAGGCCTGGTCAGCAACCACCAGTTTTTCCTGGCGACGCGCCCGTATGCGGAAAAAAATCCGGAAATCATCAAGATACTGATCGACGAACTCGACCAGGTGGACCAGTGGAGCCGCCACAACCTGACGCAAGCGGCCGCCATCCTGTCGGCGCAGATCGGGCTGGCGCCGGCCATCGTCGAACTGGCCGCGCAACGCTATTCGTATGGCGTGACGCCGATCACCCAGGCGGTAATCGAGGAGCAGCAAAAAATCGCCGATGCATTCGCCAGCCTGAAGCTGATTCCGAAAAAAATCAGCGTCAGCAGCGCTTTGCTCGCCATCAAGTAATCAACGCGCTCCTTCAGCGCTTCCCTCACCCCCAACCCCTCTCCCGCAAGCGGGAGAGGGGAGCAAAGTGAGTTGCTATGCAACTTTCACATTAAGGAACCATCATGAGTTTGAATGTTTTCTGGTTTTTACCTACCCACGGCGACAGCCGTTATCTGGGCACCACGCAGGGTGCGCGCACTGTCGATTACGACTATCTGAAGCAGGTGGCGGTGGCCGCCGATACCCAGGGTTATGACGGCGTGCTGATCCCGACCGGACGCTCTTGCGAAGACGCGTGGGTGGTGGCGGCTAGCCTGATTGGCGAAACCAAAAAGCTGAAGTTTCTGGTCGCGATCCGCCCCGGCCTGAGCACGCCGGGCCTGGCGGTGCGCATGGCCGCCACCTTCGATCGCCTGTCGGGCGGACGGCTGCTGGTCAACGTCGTCACCGGCGGCGATCAGGGCGAGATGGAAGCCGACGGCCTGCATGCCGACCATGCGGAGCGCTATGAAATTTCGGACGAGTTCCTGCGCATCTGGCGCGCGTCGCTGGCCGGGGAGGGCGGTGCAGCCGGCTTCGATTTCAATGGCAAGCACCTGCAAGTCAAGGGCGCGAAGACCCTGTATCCGCCAGTGCAAAAACCGCATCCGCCGCTGTACTTCGGCGGCTCGTCGCCGGCCGCGCACGCACTGGCCGCCGAGCAGGTCGATGTGTATCTGACCTGGGGCGAACCGCCGGCCGCGGTGGCGGAAAAAATTGCCGATATCCGCGCCCGCGCCGCCACGCATGGCCGCAGCGTGCGCTTCGGCATCCGGCTCCATGTGATCGTGCGCGAAACCAATGACGCCGCCTGGAAGGCGGCCGAAGAACTGATCAGCCACGTCGATGATGAGGTGATCGCCCGTGCCCAGGCGGCTTTCGGCAACATGCAATCCGAAGGGCAGCGCCGCATGAGTGCGCTGCACGGCGGCAAGCGCGACAAGCTCGAAGTGTCGCCCAATCTGTGGGCCGGGGTCGGCCTGGTGCGCGGCGGTGCCGGCACCGCGCTGGTCGGCGATCCTGAAACCATCGTGGCGCGGATGAAGGAATACCAGGCGCTGGGCATCGACACCTTCGTGCTGTCCGGCTATCCGCATCTGGAAGAAGCCTATCGCTTCGCCGAACTGGTGTTCCCGCTGCTGGGCAAAGGCAAGGCCAGATCAACGGATCAGGCGTTGACCGGGCCGTTTGGCGAAGTCATCGCGGTCGATATCCTGCCCAAGGCAGCGCAAAGCTAATTCCGATGAAAAGGAGAACAGCATGAGTGCAGTGATTGCAACTTCGGCGGCCGCGCTTGACGGCAGGGCGCCGGCTGCCAACGCGAAGCCGGTTGCCGGCCGGCCGCGGCTGGCGTGGCTGACGCTATTGGCGCCGTGGGCGGTGCCGGCCGCATTGCTGCTGGCATGGCAAATTGCCGCGCAGCTCGGCTGGCTGTCGAGCCGCATCCTGCCGCAGCCGCTGGCGGTCGCGCAAGCGGCCTGGACCCTGGCCGCATCGGGCGAGCTGTGGACCCATCTGCGCGTCAGCCTGTGGCGGGCCGTCAGCAGTTTTGCGCTCGGCGGCGGTCTGGGTTTGCTGCTCGGCTTGCTGACCGGAACCTTCAAGACGGCCGAGACCCTGCTCGACACCACGCTGCAGATGATCCGCAATATCCCGGCGCTGGCATTGATTCCGCTGGTGATCCTGTGGTTCGGCATCGAGGAAAGCGCGAAACTGTTCCTGGTATCGATCGGGGTGTTTTTCCCGATTTACCTCAATACCTTCCACGGCATCCGCGCGGTCGACCAGGGTTTGATCGAGATGGCGAAAAGCTACGGGCTGTCGGGCTGGCCCTTGTATCGCGACGTGATCCTGCCGGGCGCGCTGCCGTCGATCCTGGTCGGCGTGCGCTTTTCGCTCGGCCTGGTATGGGTGCTGCTGATCGTGGCGGAAACCATCTCGGCGCAGGCCGGCATCGGCTACATGACGATGAATGCGCGCGAATTCCTGCAGACCGACATCGTGCTGGTCGGCATTCTGCTGTACGCGCTGCTGGGCAAACTGGCCGATGCGCTGTCGCGCGCGCTGGAACGCTACTGGCTGCGCTGGCATCCCGGCTATCGATAACAAGGAATGACTATGCAAACCAGCCAGATCGAACACACCCAGGTACAGGCTGCTGCCGCCGGGCGCGGCATCCGCGTCGCGCTGCAGCACCTGTCGAAATCCTACGGCGGCCGTCAAGTCTTGAAGGCGGTCGAGCTGACCATCGCAGCAGGCGAATTCGTCGCGCTGGTCGGGCGCAGCGGCTGCGGCAAAAGCACGCTGTTGCGGCTGATCGCCGAACTGGAGCCGGCCGACAGCGGCAGCATCGTTTTTGCCGACAATGGGCAGCGGCCCGAGACCCGCATCATGTTCCAGGACTCGCGCCTGTTGCCCTGGAAACGGGTGCTGGACAACGTCGCGCTGGGCTTGCCGCAGGCCGGCGCTGCCGCTGCCGATGCGCTGCGCCGGGTCGGGCTGGAACAGCGCGCCGGCGAATGGCCGGCGGTGCTGTCCGGCGGCCAGCGCCAGCGGGTGGCGCTGGCGCGGGCGCTGGTGCACGACCCGCAACTGCTGCTGCTGGACGAGCCGCTCGGTGCGCTCGATGCGCTGACCCGGATCGAGATGCAGCAGCTGATCGAAGCGCTGTGGCAGCAGCGCGGCTTTACCGCGTTGCTGGTCACGCACGATGTGCAGGAAGCGATTGCGCTGGCCGACCGCGTGGTGCTGATCGAAGACGGCCGCATCGCGCTCGATCAGCGCATCGCGCTGGCGCGGCCACGGGCCCGCGGCAATCCCGCCTTTGCCCAGCTGGAAGAACGGATTCTGGCGCGGGTGCTGCAGCATCCGCCATCCGGGCCGGATACGGCGCTGGGCGACATCTCGCTGCAGAGGACCGTCAGCCAGGTGCTGTGGGCCGTTTAAGCGGCGATCCGAGCACCGCCCAGGACTTGTTCGGGCAGCGCGGAAATGGCCGGAAATGCGTTTGCATGCGGCTGCCACCGGCTTCGATGCCGATTTTATACTGGGGGTGAGTATTTAAAACATCCCAATGGAATCGTGCGGGAAATGGCATGAAAAACACGATACCCCATCATTTTTATTATTTTAACCAGCACCATGAGGAAAACACCATGAGCATCCAAGCCATCAACGTCCGCAATCAATTCAAGGGCAAGATCAAGACCATCATCGAAGGTTCGGTGGTGTCCGAAGTCGATATCGACACTCCGGCCGGCATCGTCACTTCGGTCATCACCACCCGTTCGGTCAAGGATCTGGGCCTGGTCATCGGCACCGAGGTCGTCGCGCTGGTGAAGGCGACCGAAGTATCGATCGCCAAACTCTGACCGTTCGCCAACACGACTGGAGAAAACGCGATGTCCTTGCTCTCTCTGGCGCGCCGGTGTCATAGGATGACGCCGCTGCGCCTGGCAGATTATCGGGTGCTGATCGTGCCCGGGCTGCACAACAGCGGCGCCGACCATTGGCAGACCCGCTGGCAGCAACGCTATCCGGCCTTCGAACGGGTCGAGCAGGAACAATGGGACCGGCCCGAACTGCCAATCTGGTCCGCGCGGCTGGCGCAGGTATTGCGCCAGTCTTCCCGGCCGACGCTGATCGTTGCGCACAGCTTCGGCTGCCTGACCACGCTGCACGCCGCCGGTCTTGGCGAGTTCAATCTGGCCGGTGCGCTGCTGGTAGCCCCGGCCGATCCGGAAAAATTCGGCGTCGCGCACGCGCTGCGCGAGGCCCGGCTAACTTGTCCTGCGGTCGTCATCGGCAGCACCAATGACCCGTGGATGACCAGTTCCCGCGCTGCCGACTGGGCCGATATCTGGGGTTGCGGGTTCGTCAATGCGGGTGCCTTAGGCCATATCAATGCCGAGTCCGGGCTGGGAGACTGGTCGTTCGGCCTCGGCCAGCTGGAGCGCCTGCTGCAGGCCATGCAGGCATCGGACGCTTTCGGTTGCGGTGAAGATGTGGACGCCCAACTCGCCGCAAGCGGGAAGCACCCGATCTGAATGCAAATTTCCGTCAGATCGCGTCCAGCGCATTGCGCAGATCGCGGCGCAAGTCCTCGACATGCTCGATCCCGACCGACAGCCGCACCAGCGTGTCGCTGATGCCCAGCACCGCGCGCTGCGCGGCCGGGATCGTCGCGTGCGTCATGATGGCCGGGTGCTCGATCAGGCTTTCGACCCCGCCCAGGCTTTCGGCCAGCGAAAAGATCTCGCAGCGTTCCAGGAAGCGCCGCGCGCCGGCCAGGTCGGTGTTCAGCTCGAGCGAGATGATGCCGCCGAAACCTTCCATCTGGCGCAGCGCCAGCGCATGCTGCGGGTGCGATGTCAGCCCCGGATAGAACACCCGCCTGATTTCCGGCTGGCGTTCCAGCCATTGCGCCAGCTCGAGCGCGTTCGCGCAATGCCGCTCCAGGCGCAGGGCCAGCGTCTTCACGCCGCGCAGCGTCAAAAAGCTGTCGAACGGCCCGGCAATCGCGCCCACCGAATTCTGCAGGAACGCCAGTTGTTCGCGCCATGCGGCCTGATGCGGTTCGCCGCCGACGATCGCGATGCCGCCGATGATGTCGGAGTGGCCGTTCAGGTATTTGGTGGTCGAATGCACGACGATATCGAAGCCGGATTCCAGCGGGCGCTGCACGCACGGGCTGGCAAAGGTATTGTCGGCGACCGCAATGATGCCGCGCGCGCGGCAGATTGTTGCGATCGCCTGCAGGTCGGCCAGCTTGAGCATCGGGTTGGTCGGCGTCTCGACCCAGACCATGCGCGTGTCGGGCCGGATCGCCGCCAGCAGTTGTTGCGGATCGGTCAGGTCGACATAGGTGAAGTTCAAGCCGGCGCTGCGCCTGCGCACCCGTTCGAACAGGCGGTAAGTGCCGCCGTACATGTCGTCGCCGGCAATGATGTGGGCGCCGGCATCGGCGATCTCGAGCACGGTGGCAATCGCCGCCAGCCCGGATGCGAACGCGAACGCCTGCGCGCCGCCTTCCAGATCGGCGACGCAGCGCTCCAGCGCCCAGCGCGTCGGGTTATGCGAGCGGCCGTAATCGAGTCCCTTGTGCACGCCCGGACTGTCCTGCACATAGGTCGAGGTCGCATAGATCGGCGGCATGATCGCGCCGGTCGACGGATCGGGCGATTGTCCGGCATGAATCACGCGGGTCGCGATATGGGTTTCAGGTGTGCCCGGCGGCGGGCGGTCCGGAAGGAATCTGGCTCACGGTAATGTCCTGCGCAAGTGGTTGAGAAGGTCGAAGCGGGTAATCAAGCCGTAGAAACGGGTATCGTCGGCGACGATTGCCGCCAGCCCGCGGTCGAGCGTGTCGCGCAGCATGTGCAGGCTGGCATCCGGCGCCAGGGTCTCGATGCGGGTGGTCATCGTACCGTCCACCAGGCTGTGAAATCCGGCCGGGTCGGCGGAGACGTGCAGCAACAGATCGGATTCGTCGAGAATCCCGGCCAGGTGGCCGTCGTCGATCACCGGCAATTGCGACAGGTCGGCGCTGCGCATCCGGTTGAAGGCGGTCATCAGGGTGTCGGACGAGGCGACGCTGATCACGTCGCCTTCATCGAAGCGGCGTCCGATCAAGTCGCGCAGGTCGCCGAACAATGGCCGTTGCAGCAAACCCTGGTCGATCATCCAGGCGTCGTTGTAGAGCTTCGACAAATAGCGCGTGCCGGTGTCGCAGACGAAGCTGACCACGCGCTTGGGCGTGGTCTGCGCGCGGCAATACCGCAGCGCAGCCGCCAGCAGCGTGCCGGTCGAGGAGCCGCCGAGGATGCCTTCCTCGCGCAGCAGGGTGCGCGCGCAGGCGAAACTTTCTTCGTCGCCGATGGTGTAGGCGTGGCGCACGCTGCTGAAGTCGGCGATGGCCGGAATGAAATCCTCGCCGATGCCCTCGACCGCCCACGAGCCGCTGGTCTCGGAAACGTGCCCGGTCTTCACGTATTCCGCCAGAATCGAGCCTTGCGGATCGGCCAGCACGAATTCCAGCGCCGGCTGCACCTTGCGGAAAAATCGCGTCAAACCGGTCAGCGTGCCGGACGAGCCGACGCCCACCACGATCGCATCGAGCTGGTGACCGCATTGGGCCCAGATTTCCGGCGCGGTGGTGGTTTCGTGCGCCAGCGGGTTGGCCGGATTATTGAACTGGTCCGCAAAAAATGCGCCCGGCAGTTCGCGCGCCAGCCGCGCCGCATAGTCCTGGTAATACTCGGGATGGCCTTTGGCGACGTCCGAGCGGGTCAGATGCACTTCGGCGCCGAGCGCCTTCAGGTGCAGGATTTTTTCGGTGGACATCTTGTCCGGCACCACCAGCACCACGCGGTAGCCCTTGACCCGCGCCACCAGCGCCAGCCCAAGGCCGGTGTTGCCGGCGGTGGCTTCGACCACCACGCCGCCCGGCTGCAGGCGTCCGTCGGCCTCTGCCGCTTCGATCATCGCCAGCCCGATCCGGTCCTTGATCGAGCCGCCCGGATTTTGCGATTCCAGTTTCAGGAACAGCTGGCATGGCCCGGTGTCGAACCGTGTCACTTCAACCAGCGGCGTGTTGCCGATCAGCGCGAATATGGCGGGTTTCGACTGGTTTCGCATGGCATCCTCCGGTGAACGGGAAAAGGACGGCAAATCATCCGGCAGTGACGCGGCGCTTGCCTGCCGGAACACTTTTACTATAGGCGCAACGCGTGCTTTTGAAAGATGATTTCAACGAATGGTCGCGACGGGGCCGCAGCGCAAGCCGGCTGTCTGCGCCGTTTCGGCCCCCTGAAAAACCTTATTTTCAAGATTTTATGGGGAGTATGATGAAAAACACTGGTGTTCCCGCACAGTTTCATTGGCCTGTTAAAAATACCCCACCCAGTAAATAAATGCTGCCTGGACATGCCGGTGGCGTGCGCAACGGCGGCCGGGCCGCCATCCCGGCCATATTTCCCCCAATCAACGGCAGTTCGCGCTGGCGGCGCAGCGACCGTGCAACAGCATGTCCCCTGATCGTCTGCAATCGGCGTTGCCGGCCAGTCAAGTTTTCACTCCGATGCCTGAGTAATTGATAGAATGCAAATGAATCTTGCTGAGCGTTTTGTCGATTCGTTTATACCTTTTGTTTCTGGGTATAACTGATTTGAGCCAGGCTCCATAAGGCTTTCCAGAGAAAAGAAACTTGTGACCCAGTCTTGGTCACCGGTTAATTTTGCAAAATGAAAATTAAATCACGTTAGGCTCGCAATCGATCCTGACTGCGCATGCACAACATCGAGGTATCGGCTTCTGATCGACGATCAGCAGTCTGCACGAAGATCTGCGGCGGCGATTGACGTTTGCACACCTAGTGCGCATTGATCGACTATCATCTATCAGCTGATCTATGTCAGTAACAAGGTCGCGTGCGACTGCTCTGAGCCGTCTTCGCACCTCGAAGCACGCTTGACGTGCAACAGCTATTCATGGCGTCTCGGGCAACGTATCACTCTTCATTGCGCGCTTATTGCAATGACAGTCGCCTTGCAGCGAAGCGATCGATAGTGCATTTGCAGAGCTGGCGACACTCGCTCACAGTTGAAAACATGCGCTTCAGAATCTGGCAAGCCGATGAATGCGCACAACATATGCTTCCGGTCAGTATCCCACGAAGTAGTGACGATTGATCGCTGCAGCCATCCGAACTCGAAGAGTCGGTTTAAGCTGCAGTACGAACTTCGACGAAGACCATGTTCTGGCGACTCATTGACTATTCGAGCCCCGTACGCGTTCATCGCACTCGGTGGTCTGTCAGCAAGTAGCCTTGGAGCGTTTGCAAGTGGCGCATTTCGAACACTATCGATTCCAAAGCTTGTCGCAGACCGCCAATTGAGTATTCAGTGGCAACTATGAGTGCAGCCATATTTGAATAAATCACCGACCTGGAACACTAAGAGCGAACCAAATTGCTTTATGAAGCGAGCATACTCGAACAATGCAGATTAATAAGTACGAGAGCAATTGTGAAAGTCGATGACGATGTTCGTTGACGAGACGTAACGTAGCCACGTTCATGATCGGAGCACATATAAGTCGAATTAACGAAGGTCATATCGAAGAAGCTTGGTAAATTATGCGATGGTCATCTTGATTCGAATTCAGAGTATACCAAGCCGCAGTTCACCTATCAGGCAACTCGAAGGCAAGCTTGAAGTTTTTAAGTAAGCATATTCCGAGTCTTGAAGTATCGATCGCTGCTCAGTTTCGCGTCTCAGACGCGCGCAAGCGACTTCAAACAAGGGCTTCGACGTTCAGTCGAAGGTGCAAGTTTTCTGCAGGTAACTATCGACCAATGCTTCAGGTCAGAATCTCTGACGCGAAAGCAATGAAGATGTCGCGCGGTGCAATTATCAGCTGCGAGTGGATGGCGACAAGTACTCCCATGAGTTGGACTGCTTGGTTCGCCATCAACGCTCGATGTAACGTTTATGGCGCAAGCTGCCAGTCGACTTTGCAGTGCAAATGACTCGCAAAGCCTACTTGTCGCGAACAAGGACGCGTCCAAAAAGCTGACGCCTGCGCTAACCCTTCGGTCGAGGACGCTGCGCGATAAAGCCGAGCCGCGTCCTGAGCTTGAGCGTTAAAAATCCCAAGAATACGAAACCTGATCGTCTCCTTTCAGTCTCTACCGGGCGCTCGCGACAGGCCGTTATCGGTGCGAACCCGTGCTCAACTGAAGCGAGATTCCATAGCAGAGGCCGTGCCAAGATCACTCGCCTCTTTCCTGGTTGCCAATATTGGTATTTTTCTGAGCGGCCTCCAGCTCTTTAGCCCGGACCTCTTGCCACTGCGCTTCTGTCAGCCCATGACTGCCATCGCAGTAATCGCGACGACCACAACCGCATCGACCGATATCTTCTGAATTTTTCTGAACCCGCATTTGATATCCCAATGGAAAAGCCGTTGATTATGCCTCAACGCAAGCCCTCCGGCGTGGCCGCCCACAGCAGTGCGCTTTCCCGGAAGGGGAACATCAGATTGATTTATTTGTATCCCAGGCATTGAACTTTCACCATGACGAGCGTGCTGGCGGCTGCCATTGGGATCGATTCCGCGAACGGCGCTTGTTCGATAAGCCAAGCGCATCTATCGTGGCAATCATCCCGCCTTTCGTGTCACTTGACGTTTTCCTGCGTCTTTATTCGAAAACGTTCTATCGACATGCGAAAAAATTCGTTCTCTTTATATCTTTAAAGTGCAATTATTGCTATTCATTAGCTGAATTAGTAATAAAGAGAGCGTCATGCCAGTTGCCATCACCACCTCCAACAGAACGCCGTTCCGGGTCATGCCCGGCTTCGGCCTTTCGCTCGGCTTCACGCTGCTGTATCTGGCGCTGATCGTGCTGATCCCCTTGTCGGCGGTGTTCCTGAAGACCTTCACCTTGAGCTGGGGCGCTTTCTGGGCCGCGGTCACGTCCGAGCGGGTGGTCGCTTCGTACCAGCTGACTTTCGGCGCATCGCTGCTGGCCGCCGCGCTGAACGTGGTGTTCGGCGGCGTCGTGGCCTGGGTGCTGGTGCGCTACCGTTTTCCGGGCAAGAAGATCATCGATGCGCTGGTCGATCTGCCGTTTGCGTTGCCGACCGCGGTGGCCGGCATCGCGCTGACCGCACTGTACTCGCACAACGGCTGGATCGGCCGCATTCTGGAGCCGCTCGGGATCAAGGTCGCGTTCACGCCGCTGGGCGTGCTGATCGCGCTGACCTTCATCGGCCTGCCGTTCGTGGTGCGCACCGTGCAACCGGTGCTGGAAGATGCGGAAAAGGAGCTGGAAGAAGCCGCCGCCAGCCTCGGCGCGACCCGCCTGCAGACCTTTTCCCGGGTGCTGTTTCCGACCGTGCTGCCGGCGCTGCTGACCGGCTTTGCGCTGGCGTTTGCGCGCGCCACCGGCGAATACGGTTCCGTCATCTTCATTGCCGGCAACATGCCGATGGTGTCGGAAATCACGCCGCTGTTCATCATCACCAAGCTGGAGCAATACGACTATGCGGGCGCGACCGCGATTGCGGTGGTGATGCTGAGCGCGTCGTTCCTGATGCTGCTGACGATTAATCTGTTGCAAGCCTGGTCGCGCAAGCGCGGCCAGAGCGAGAAAGCCTGATATGCCTGCCACCGCATTTTCCGCGCCTTCCGCCGCGCCGCTGGCCAATGCGCCCGCTATCGATGCGCAGCGCACGCAGCCGGCCTATGCGCCTGCGGCGACGCTGGAGCCGCTCTGGGTCCGTGCATTGCTGATCGGTATTGCGCTGGCCTTCCTGACGCTGTTCCTGTTCGTGCCGCTGCTGTCGGTGTTTGCCGAAGCGTTCAAGAAGGGCTGGCAAGCGTATCTGGCCGCCATTACCGAGCCGGATGCGCTGTCGGCCATCAAGCTGACGCTGCTGACCGCGGTGATCGCGGTGCCGCTGAACCTGGTGTTCGGGATTGCGGCGTCCTGGTGCATCGCCAAATTCGAGTTTCGCGGCAAGAGCCTGCTGCTGACGCTGATCGATTTGCCGTTTTCGGTGTCGCCGGTGATTTCCGGCCTGATCTACGTGTTGCTGTTCGGCGCGCAAGGCTGGCTCGGCCCCTGGCTGGCCGCGCATGACATCAAGATCCTGTTCGCGGTGCCCGGCATCGTGCTGGCAACCATCTTCGTCACCTTTCCGTTCGTTGCGCGCGAGCTGATCCCGCTGATGCAGTCGCAAGGCAGCGAAGAGGAAGAAGCCGCGCTGGTGCTGGGCGCATCCGGCTTCAAGACCTTCTGGCATGTGACGCTGCCGAACATCAAGTGGGGTTTGCTGTATGGCGTGATTCTCTGCAATGCGCGGGCGATGGGCGAGTTCGGCGCGGTATCGGTGGTGTCCGGCCACATCCGCGGCGAAACCAACACGATTCCGCTGCAGGTCGAGATTCTCTATAACGAATACAACTTTGCCGCGGCATTTGCAGTCGCATCGCTGCTGGCCTTGCTGGCGCTGGTGACGCTGGCGCTGAAGTCCTTCATCGAGTGGCGGCTGCACGATGAAACCGCAGCACGCACCGAACAATTTCAGGAGCAGCAATCATGAGCATCGAAGTACGCAATATCCAAAAACAGTTCGGCAGCTTTGTAGCACTGAATGATGTTTCGCTCGCGTTTGCGGCCGGCGAACTGACTGCGCTGCTGGGGCCGTCGGGCTGCGGCAAGACCACGCTGCTGCGCATCATCGCCGGGCTGGAGCAGCCGGATCGCGGCCAGGTATTGCTCGACGGCGAGGATGCGTCGGCGCGCCACGTGCGCGAGCGCCAGGTCGGTTTCGTGTTCCAGCACTATGCGCTGTTCAAGCACATGACGGTGTTCGAGAACATCGCGTTCGGGCTGCGCGTCAAGCCGCGCAATATACGGCCAAGCGAAGCGCAGATACGCGACAAGGTCAGGCAATTGCTGGAACTGGTGCAGCTCGACTGGCTGGCCGACCGCTATCCGCCGCAACTGTCAGGCGGCCAGCGCCAGCGCATCGCGCTGGCCCGTGCGCTGGCGGTCGAGCCGCGCGTGCTGCTGCTGGATGAACCGTTCGGCGCGCTCGATGCCAAGGTGCGCAAGGAGTTGCGGCGCTGGCTGCGGCGCCTGCACGACGAATTGCATGTCACCAGCATCTTCGTCACGCACGATCAGGAAGAGGCGCTGGAAGTGGCCGACCGGATCGTGGTGATGAACAAGGGCCAGGTCGAGCAGGTCGGCACGCCCGGGGATGTGTACAACCTGCCGGCCTCGCCCTTCGTGTACGGCTTCCTCGGCAACGTCAATCTGTTCCATGGCCGCGTGCATGAAGGCGTGCTGGACGCGGGCGGCGTTGCATTCGATGCGCCCGAGCATGCGCAGGCGCAGGATGCCAGAGGGATCGGCTATGTCAGGCCGCATGATCTGGAGGTCGAACGCTATGCGACCGGCGCCGAAGGGATCGTGGTGCAGCTGAAGCGCGCGCATGCGATCGGCCCGCTGGCGCAACTGGAACTGGAACGCGATGACAATGCGGAGATCATCGAAGCGGTGATGTCGAATGAGCGCTTCGCCCAGCTCCAGTTGAAAGAAGGGGAAACCCTGGTCGTGCGGCCGAAACGGCTGCACGTTTTTGTCGATGCACCGCTTTAGGACTCACCATGAATTTCCAGCAACTGCGTTCGATCCGCGAAACAGCGCGGCGCGGCTATAACCTGACCGAGGTGGCCAACGTGCTGTTTACCTCGCAGCCGGGCGTCTCGCGCCAGATCCGTGAACTGGAGGAAGAGCTGGGCGTCGATATTTTCGAGCGCAACGGCAAGCGCCTGACCGGCCTGACCGAACCCGGCAAGGGCATTTTGCAGATCATCGAGCGCCTGCTGATCGAGGGCGAAAATCTGCAGCGCGCCAGCCAGGAATATGCCGGCAAGAGCAGCGGCACCCTGACCGTCGCGACCACGCACACCCAGGCCCGCTATGTATTGCCGCAGGTGGTGCAGGCGTTTCGCAGCAATTTTCCCGAGGTGCGCATCGCCTTGCAGCAAAGCGCGCCGGAACACATCGCGGAATGGGTGTTGTCCGGCAAGACCGATATCGGCATCGCCACCGAAGGCCTGAGCCAGTTCCCCGGCCTGGTGTCTTTCCCATGCTATCGCTGGAACCATGTGATCGTGGTGCCGGACGGCCATGCGCTGCTGGCGCGCACCCCGGTCACCCTGCAGGATCTGGCGCACTATGCGCTGATTACGTATGACGTCGGTTTCACCGGGCGCGGCCATATCGATGACGCGTTTTCCAAGGCCGGGCTGGAGACCGATATCGTGCTGACTGCGATGGATTCGGACGTGATCAAGCAATATGTGACGCTCGGGCTGGGCGTGGGGATCGTCGCGTCGATGGCGTTCGACCATGGCCGCGACAAGGGCTTGCGCGCGATCGAGGTATCGCACCTGATTGCGCCGAATGTCACGCGGCTGGCGCTGCGTCGTGGCGCCTACCTGCGTTCCTATACCTACGAGTTCATCCGGCAGTTCGCGCCGGAACTGCAGCGCGCCGACATCGAGCGTGCGCTCAGTGAGGGCGGCGAGTAATTGCGCTTTATTCCATTTCTAAATCAACCGTGCACTTTGTCGGCTTCGCTTGCCGTACCTGCGTACTGTCTGCGCTTCGCCTTCGCGTTCACGATTGATGTAGAAAAGGAATTATTTCAACAGCCGCGCCAGTTCCACCGCGGTCTTGACGTTCATCTTGTCGAAAATATGCGCGCGGTGCACCTCGACCGTGCGCATGCTGATGCCGAGCTGGTCGGCGATGACCTTGTTCATCTTGCCCAGCAGGATCAGGTCGAGCACTTCGCGTTCGCGCGCCGACAGCGATTCCAGCCGGGTATGGATCGCGGCCTGCACGCCGGCCTGCATCGATGCGGCCAGCGCTTCCTGCGCGCGGTCCATCAGCTTGTTGTCATTGAACGGCTTTTCGAAGAAATCGAAGGCGCCGCGTTTCAGCGCATCGACCGCCATCGGCACATCGCCGTGTCCGGTCAGGAAAATGACCGGCAGCCGGTGTGTCAATTGGCGTGCGGCCAGCGCATCGAACAGCGCGACGCCGCTGATGCCGGGCATGCGCACATCGAGCAGCACGCATTCGCCCTGCGGATCGAATTTGAGCTTGGCATCGAGCATCGCCAGGAATTGCGCGGCGCTTTCATAACAGGTCGCGCTGATCGCGCGCGATTGCGCCAGCCAGGACAGCGAATCCCGGATCACTTCTTCGTCATCGACTATATGGAGCATGTGGATTCCTGTGCTTTAAGGTGAAAATCGCGTAGCGATTCACTTCGCTCCCCTCTCCCGCGGGCGGGAGAGGGGTTGGGGGTGAGGGAGGCGGCCATGGCGCTTTCAATGTACTAGAGTGTTCGCCATGGTCAGGGTAGCGACGGTAACGAACATTGGAAAATCGTGCCGCCGGCCGGATTGTTGGCATGGGTCAGCGTGCCGCCATGGAACTCGATTGTAGTACGGCAAATGCTCAGGCCGATGCCCATGCCTTCGGCCTTGGTCGAAAAGAACGGCGAAAACAGGCGTTCCGCGATTTCAGGCGGGATGCCGTGGCCCTGATCGATGACCGCGATGATCACGTTCGGCGGCGCGTCGACGGTTGACGGCGTATCGTCCAGGCTGGCAACGATGCGCAGGATGCGCCGTTCGGACGGGATGTTCTGCATCGACTCGATCGCATTGCGCGTCAGGTTCAGCAATACCTGTTCCAGCATCACGCGGTCGGCCAGCACGCGCGGCAGCTTGGGGGCGATGCTGGTCTGGATCGCGACGAAGAATTGTTGCGCCTGCAATTCGACCAGCGGAATCACGCTTTCGATCAGCGCTTCGATGGTCACCGGTTCGCGGGTCGGTTCGCGCCGCTTCACGAATTCATGCACGCTGCGAATGATCTGCCCGGCCCGTTGCGCCTGCGCACTGGCTTTCTCCAGCGCCGGCTTGAGGATCAATGGGTCGACCACGCCGGATTGCATCAGGTTGATCGCGCCGGTGGTGTAGCTGGAAATGGCTGCCAGCGGCTGGTTCAGCTCATGCGCCAGCGTGGAGGCGATTTCCCCCATGGTCGCCAGGCGGGCGCTGACTTGCAGCTTTTCCTGTTGCTGGCGGTTCAGCTCTTCGGCTTGCTTGCGGTCGGAAATGTCCAGGATGGAACCCATCCAGCCGGTTTGCTGGCCGCTGTCGTCGACCAGCGGCGACTCGAATATCAGCACCGGGAAACGCTCGCCATTGGCGCGCTGGAACACCATTTCAGTGCCCTGTTGCTGTACGGTGCCGGCCAGCACCTGGGCAAAGCGCTGCTGGTAATCCTCCATCGCTTCGGGCGCCCAGTACGGCATCGGCGGCACCCGGCCCAGCAATTGATCGGCGGGGAAGCCGACCATTTCGCAAAACGCCGGGTTGACATAGGTGACCCGCCCCACCAGATCGCGTGCGCGCAGGCCGGTGACCAGCGAGTTTTCCATCGCGATGCGGAACGCGACTTGCTGGCGCAACGCGCCTTCTGCCGCCAGCCGCCGGTTGATGTCGCGCCACAACGCCCAAAGACTCCAGATCAGGCCCAGCGACAGCAGGATGATGGAGCCGACCAGCAGGTTCGGCAGCAGGGTGGGCGCGCTTTTGACGCTGTTGGTGCGCAAATAGACAGTCGCACCCGGCAGTTCCAGCATGTGGCGATGGACATATACATTGCGCCCGGGGCCGCCTGCAGCGCGTTTGGCGAACACCGCGTCATCGTTGCTGGTAAAGGCAATTTCATTGTCCTGCGCAAACCACCACGGCACCATTTCTTCCAGGATGCTCGGCAGCGAGTAACTGATGGCCAGGTCGCCGATGTAATGTTTTGCCGGCATACAGCGGCACATGGTAATCCATCGACATCGGCCCGTCCTGACCCGCTGGCGTCATCGGGTTGGCTGTATTGGGCGCTCTTCAATCTGCGCGCGTTGGCGGCGGCCAGCTCTGGAGGCGGCCGGCAGGTCGGCCGGCGCCAGCGTGGTCTGCGGGCTGGATGCAAGCTGCACGCCGCTCGCATCGATCCAGATGACGCGGCTGATCTCGCGGTCGTTCTTGAGCAGGAGCGCGACCCGTTGGCCCAGTTGGTCCGGACCCAGGGTGCCGGAGGAAATTTCGTTGGCGATCTGGCGAAGATGTTTCTTCATTGCGGTCCAGCTGGAAGCGGATCGCCTGTTCCACCCACAGCGTGTCTGCGATCAGCTGTTCCTGCCGCTCGTTGACCTCCATCCTTTGCACTTGCCACGGCAGCCACAGCAAGATGGAGAGAAACAGCAGCACCAGCAATACCGGCAGCAGCCAGCGCCATGCCTGCTTGCGGGCCAGCGGCGGAACGCTGAGTCTCTTGATTCCCTGGATGTTCATTGGCACGCGGCGTCTTTCAGGCGATGTGGATGGGTTGGAAAAAATAGCGGGCGGATATTGATTTTACCGATTTTAAGCCGCTGGCGTGGGCCTGATATGGCTGCGTCAGAGCCGCTTGATGGGCAGCCTTTGCATCATTTTCAGCGCGTGCGAGTGGCAAGTGGATCACTGCAGCGTCATGCAGTCAAAAATAAATGATGAAATGTGGTTATCCACAATTGCGGATGAGTGCCGGACATTGCACAAAATGAATTGGTAATCAAAAAATACTATTTTTCCAACATCCGGAGACAAGCATGAAATTCAAGACATTATTGCTGGCGCTTTCCGTCGCCGCCGTCGTCAGCGTCAATGCATTCGCGCAAGCGCCGATCGTCATCAAGTTCAGCCACGTGGTTGCCAACGACACCCCGAAGGGCAAGGCGGCCGAACGCTTCAAGGAACTGGCTGAAAAAGCCACCAAAGGCCGCGTCAAGATCGAACTGTATCCGAACAGCACCCTGTACAAGGACAAGGAAGAACTGGAAGCGTTGCAGCTCGGTGCGGTGCAGATGCTGGCGCCGTCGCTGGCCAAGTTCGGCCCCTTGGGCGCGCGCGAATTCGAAGTGTTCGATCTGCCGTACATTTTCCCGTCCAAGGACGTGCTGTATCGCGTGACCGAAGGCCCGATCGGCAAGGATTTGCTGAAGAAACTGGAGCCCAAGGGCATCACCGGCCTGGCCTACTGGGATAACGGATTCAAGGTCATGTCGGCCAACAAGCCGCTGCATTCGCCAGCCGACATGCGGGGGCTGAAAATGCGCATCCAGTCTTCCAAGGTGCTCGATGCGCAAATGCGCGCGCTGGGTGCGAACCCGCAGGTGATGGCATTCTCCGAGGTGTATCAGGCGCTGCAAACCGGCGTGGTGGATGGCACCGAGAACCCGCCATCGAATCTGTACACGCAAAAGATGCATGAAGTGCAAAAGCACGTAACGCTGACCAATCATGGTTATCTGGGCTATGCGGTCATCGTCAACAAGAAATTCTGGGATGGCCTGCCGGCCGATATCCGCACCTCGCTGGAAGCCGCAATGAAGGAGTCGACCAAATACGCGAATGCGATTGCGCAGCAAGAAAACGACAAGTCACTGGACGCGGTCAGGAAATCCGGCAAGACCACCGTCTATGCGTTGAGCGACAAGGAAAAGGCCGAATGGCGCAAAGCCTTGCTGCCGGTCCAGAAACAGATGGAAGGGCGCATCGGCAAGGAGTTGATTGCCTCGGTCAACAAGGAAGCAGCGGCGCTGGGTTTCAAGTAATCGCCCTGCCAGCCTGATGAATATGCGGCTTGCAAGTATCGCAACTTGTAGCCGCATATTTTTTTGGACGGACCCGTATCGTTTCCATTCTTACCAAGGGAATCTCCCCATGAAAATTCTTGACCACCTCGAAGAATGGCTGATCGCCTTCTTGATGGCGGCGGCCACCATCGTGACCTTTGCCGCCGTACTGCATCGCTATGCATCAGGCATACCGATTCCCGCCATACAGGATGTGTTAATCCAGATCAACACCAGCTGGGCGCAGGAATTGACCATCTACCTGTTCGTCTGGATGGCCAAATTCGGTGCCGCCTACGGGGTGCGCACCGGTATCCACGTCGGCGTTGACGTGCTGATCAACCGTCTCGACACGCCGTGGCGCAATAAATTCGTCATCTTCGGCCTGCTGGCAGGTGCATTCTTCACCGCCACTGTCGGCACCCTGGGCGCCAAATTCGTCTGGGAAATCGGGCATACCGATCAAGTGTCGGCCGATATGGAGATCCCGATGTGGATCGTGTACATGGCGGTGCCGCTCGGTTCTTACCTGATGTCGTTCCGTTTCCTGCAGGTGACCTGGCAATTCATCAAGACCGGCGAGTTGCCCAAACATGACCATACGCATGTCGAAGGCCTGGAGCAAGAGACTGAAGGAGCCAAAGCATGAATGCGCTGATTATTTTCGTTCTGCTGTTTGCCTTGATGCTGACCGGCATGCCGATCTCGATTTCGCTCGGCCTGACGGTGCTGACCTTCCTGTTTACGATGACCAGCGTGCCGATCGAGTCGGTCGCGCTGAAACTGTTTACCGGGATCGAGAAGTTCGAGATCATGGCGATCCCGTTCTTTATTCTGGCGGGCAATTTTCTCACGCATGGCGGGGTGGCGCGGCGCATGATCAACTTCGCCACTTCGATGATCGGCCACTGGCATGGCGGCCTGGCGCTGGGGGGAGTGGGGGCTTGTGCACTGTTCGCAGCTGTCTCCGGCTCCTCGCCGGCAACCGTGGTCGCAATCGGCTCCATCATCATGCCGGCAATGGTCAAGCAGGGCTATCCAAAAGGCTTCGGCGCGGGTGTCATTACCACCTCCGGCGCCCTGGGTATCCTGATTCCGCCGTCGATCGTGATGGTGATGTATGCGGTTTCGACCAATACCTCGGTCGGAAAATTGTTCATGGCGGGCGTGATTCCAGGCTTGCTGCTGGCTTTCTTTCTGGGAATGACGACCTGGGTGCTGGCACGCAAGCATAACTATCCGCGCATGCCCAAGGCCAGCTGGGGTGAGCGCCTCAAGGCGTTCCGCAAGAGCGCCTGGGGTCTGCTGCTGATCGTGATCGTGATGGGCGGCATCTATACCGGCATCTTCACGCCGACCGAAGCGGCTGCGGTGTCGGCGGTGTATGCGTTCATCGTCGCGGTGTTCGTGTACAAGGACATGGGGATGAAGCAGGTGCCGAAAGTGTTGCTGGATTCGGCATCGATGTCTGCGATGCTGCTGTACATCATCACCAATGCGGTACTGTTCTCGTTCCTGATGACCAGCGAGCACATCCCGCAAGAGATGGCGGCCTGGATCATGAACAAGGGTTTCGGCATGGTCAGCTTCTTGCTGGTGGTCAATGTGCTGCTGTTGCTGGCCGGTAATGTGATGGAGCCGTCGTCGATCGTATTGATCATGGCGCCTATCCTGTTCCCGGTCGCGATGACGCTCGGCATCGACCCGATTCATTTCGGCATCATGATGGTGGTGAACATGGAAGTCGGCATGTGTCACCCGCCGGTCGGCCTGAACCTGTATGTGGCGTCCGGTATCGCCAAGATGGGGATCACCGAATTGACCATCGCTGTGATGCCGTGGCTGCTGACGATGCTGGGCTTCCTGCTGCTGATCACTTACGTGCCGCAAATCACCTTGTGGTTGCCGAACCTGATCTTCAATTGATTTTGCCGGGTCGCCGGATCACTGAGAGGTTTGGCGATCTTTTGCATTTAAGTCGAAATTAAATTTGGCGCATGCGGTTCTTTTCTTGCAAAGGTCTTGAAACGGCAAAAAAAGCAACAACATACGATCACCGTATTTTTTTAATGCCAATCGTTTAAACCGGTGTTATTATTGCGCAAATTCTGGTTGGCACGCCGTCAGGATGGCAGCAGAAGTGATGCTGCCGCGCAATGAATATTGCAAGAATTTCGGGGGAGTTGCACATAAAAAGCGGTATCGATACCGAGCTATAACGAGGAGACACGCGTTTCAAATCGAGCTGTCATAACAGCCTGGAACGCGAAGAAGTATTTGAAGGCGCATCGTGAGATGCGCCTTTTTTGTTTTATGCTGTCGGCATGAAAAATGTACAAGCCACGCAATTGTTCTCCGCCATCGTCGAAGCGCCTTTTGGCGCGATCGGCATCCGCACTGCCGCAGGCGTGGTGCAGGAGTTGGTCTATCTGCCGCCCACGTTCTCAGAAAAAGCGCCGGCCGACGCCTTGGCCGAACGGGCCGCACAGCAAGTGCTGCATTACCTGGCGCAAGCGGATTTTCGCTTCGATCTGCCGCTGGCCGGGGTCGGGACCGATTTCCAGCGCAGGGTATGGCAGGCTATCGCCGCCATTCCGCGCGGCGAGGTGCGCACCTACGGCCAGGTCGCCAAGCACATCCGCTCAGCGCCGCGCGCGGTCGGGCAGGCTTGCGGCGCCAACTGGTTTCCGCTGGTGATCCCGTGTCACCGGGTGACTGCCGCCGGCGGCTTGGGCGGCTTTTCCCATCACGACGATGAAACCGGCTTCCATGTCGGCGTCAAGCGCTGGTTGCTGGCGCATGAAGGCGTCGAGGGCTATTGATGGCCAGCAGCGTGTTGCCTGGCGCCAGCCAGGATCAGATCGATGAATTTTGCGATACGCTGTGGCTGGAAGACGGCCTGGCGAAAAATTCGCTGGAAGCTTATCGGCGCGACATGCAGCTATTTGCGAACTGGCTGCAGGCCAGTTGCGATAAAGCCCTGTATGCGGTGCAGGCGAGCGACATCGAGGCCTATTTTTCTGCCAAACATGAAACCACCAAGGCCAGTTCGGCCAATCGCCGTCTGGCGGTGCTGAAGCGCTTCTATCAGCTGGCGCTGCGGCAAAAACATATCGACACCGACCCCTGCCTGAAACTGAAATCGGCCAGGCAATCGGCGCGGGTGCCGAAGACACTGTCCGAAGCGCAAGTCGAGGCTCTGCTGGCGGCGCCCGATGTGGACACGCTGCTCGGCTTGCGCGACCGCACCATGCTGGAGCTGATGTATGCCAGCGGGCTGCGGGTGTCGGAACTGGTGTTGCTGAAAACGGTCGAGCTCAGCATGAACGACGGCGTGCTGCGGGTGACCGGCAAAGGCAGCAAGACGCGGCTGGTGCCCTTCGGCGAGGAGGCGCGATTCTGGATCGAGCGTTACCTGCGGCAGGCGCGCGCGCAGATTCTGGGCAGCCAGGCCGATGATGCGCTGTTCGTCACCGCACGCGGCGGCGCGATGACGCGCCAGATGTTCTGGATCCTGATCAAGAAATACACGCTGCAGGCCGATATCAACGCGCCGCTGTCGCCGCATACGCTGCGGCATGCGTTCGCCACCCATTTGCTCAATCACGGCGCCGATTTGCGCGTGGTGCAGTTGCTGCTGGGCCATGCCGATATTTCCACGACGCAGATCTACACCCACGTTGCACGCGAGCGCCTGAAGAAGCTGCATGCCGAACACCATCCGCGCGGCTGATGGTCTCTTCATCGGATTTGGCGCAAGGCTTGACGCTTCTCGGCTTTTCATTTCAGTCGATGCGATCAATCATGAATTGATTTTGATCGGCGCCTGTACTGGATGTCTGGCTTGGAAGCATGCCAACAGTATCTGCGTCATACACTGTGGAGCTTAAGATGACGAAGATACTGGTGCTGTATTACAGCATGTATGGACATGTGGAAATCATGGCCGAAGCGGTGGCGGCCGGTGCGCGCAGCATCGATGACGTTGAAGTCAGCCTGAAGCGGGTGCCGGAAATCATGCCGGAAGAGGTCGCGCGCAAGGCCGGCGCCAAGCTCGATCAGCCAGCCTACATTGCCACTGTCCATGAATTGCCTGATTATGATGCGATCATCTTCGGCACCCGACCCGCTTTGGCAATATGTGCGCGCAGATGCGCAACTTCCTGGATCAGACCGGTGGTTTATGGATGAGCGGTGCGCTGATCGGGAAGCTCGGCAGCGTATTTACTTCGACCGCCAGCCAGCACGGCGGGCAGGAAACCACCATTACCTCGTTTCATTCGACCTTATTACATCAGGGCATGGTGATCGTCGGCGTGCCCTATTCATGCAAGGGCTTGTTGACGCTGGACGAGATCAGCGGCGGCTCGCCCTATGGCGCAAGCACGCTGACCGGCGCGGATGGCGGTCGCCAGCCGAGCCTCAACGAACTGGCGATTGCCCGTTTTCAGGGTGAGCATGTGGCGCAACTGGCGAAGAAATTAGGCCTTAGCTGGATTGTTGCACGACGTACAGCCTGACCCGCAGCAGCACCTGTCCATGATCTGAGGCTTCCGGCTGCTGCAGCACGATGTGGTCGTTCAGATAGGCGACGTCCAGCACTTCACCGATGGCAAAGCGCGAGGCAGGGTTGAATTCTTCCGACACCAGGATATGGTCGATGGTCTGATACTGCCCCTCATGGATATAGCTGTAACCGACATTGCGCAGCGGGTCGTGGCGCGACTGGATGCGGTAGCTGTCGAACAGACGGTCATCGAAAGCGCTCTTGCCGTAGCGGCCGTCGCCCATCACGATCCGGCTGGTCACCGCGCTGACGACATCATTGAAATCGCCCATCGTCACCAGCGGTACGCGGCTGTGCTGGACGAAATCGGCCAGCAGATAGCGCAAGCCCAGCGCTTCGGTGCCGCGCCGGATCAGCGAGCGCAAGGTGCCCAGGCCGAACTGGTAAGGGTCATCCTGCTGCTCGCCATCGAGGAAATCGGGGCGCTGCGATTTCAGGTGGACCACGAAGACATTGATCACCAGTTCATCCGATAGCGCCACCTGCGCATGCAGGACCGGGCGCGTGAATCGCGTCGAGGTTTCGCCGGAGCCGGGCAGGGTCACCGACAAGTTGCGCGGCAGCTCGCTGTAAGCCTTCACCTCGCCATGCAAGGGGTGGCGCGACACCAGCGCCACGCTCGGGGTCAGTTGGCCGTCGCGCGCCACCGGGTCGAAGCCGGCATGGTGCGCCTGCCGGTAGGTCTTGGTTTTGGCCAGCACATCCTGCAGCGCCTGCTGCGAGAAAATCTCCTGAAAACCGATGATGTCGGCATCGAGCCGGTCCATCTGCTGTGCAATCCAGCTGGTTTTGGCCTCATATTCCTGTTCCGTCCAGGGCGCGAGATTGTCGTAATAGAGCGCGCCCGGCAGCGCCAGATTGCGTACATTGAAGGTGGCAAAGCGGATTTCTTGTTGCATAATATGTTCCCCTCGATTTTCAGATTAGCGTATCACGCATGGCCAAGAAAGAGCACATCTCCGAAACGCAGGCGACCCAGTTCCTGCGCAAGCACGGCATCGCGTTCAGCGAACATCCTTACGGCTATGAAGAACATGGCGGCACCGCCGTTTCGGCGCGCGAACTGGGGGTCGACGAGCACTGCGTGGTCAAGACGCTGGTGATGCAGGATGAGGCAGCCAAGCCGCTGATCGTGCTGATGCACGGCGATCGCAAGGTATCGACCAAGAACCTGGCGCGCCAGATCGGCTGCAAGTCGGTAGAACCCTGCAAGCCGGAAGTCGCGAACCGCCATTCCGGCTATCTGGTCGGCGGCACGTCGCCGTTCGCTACCAAAAAGGCGATGCCGGTATATGTCGAGCAGAGTATCCTGTCGCTCGACAGAATCTATATCAACGGCGGACGGCGCGGCTACCTGCTCGGGCTGGCGCCGTCAGTGCTGACTGCAGTGCTGCCGGCCAAGCCGGTCAACTGTGCGCTGGAAGACTGAACAATCCCCTTTTTTCTGAATTTATAGGGGAGTATGGCTAAATAACCGGCTATTGCCGCACGGTTTCATTGGGCTGTTTTTTATACAGGGTGGGGTATATTTTCGGCAAAAAATGCCGCCGGATGCGCCGCCAATGGTTTCAACCAGAAAGAATTGATAATGAATAGCATGTTGTTTGCAATCGCCGCCTATCTGATCGGCTCCGTTTCGTTTGCCGTCGTGGTCAGCAAACTGTTCGGCCTGAGCGACCCGCGCACCTACGGCTCGGGCAATCCCGGCGCGACCAATGTGCTGCGTAGCGGCAACAAGGCGGCCGCCGTGCTGACGCTGCTGGGCGATTGCTTCAAGGGCTGGCTTGCCGTCTGGCTGGCGCAAACCTTCGCGCAGCGCTTCGATGTCGGCGATAACGGCATCGCGCTGGTCGCGCTGGCGGTCTTCCTCGGTCACCTGTGGCCGGTATTTTTCCGCTTCGTCGGCGGCAAAGGGGTGGCCACCGCGCTCGGCGTGCTGCTCGGGCTCAATCCGTGGCTGGGCCTGGCGACCATGGTTACCTGGCTGGTGGTCGCGTATGCGTTCCGCTATTCGTCGCTGGCGGCGCTGGTGGCCGCGGTATTCGCGCCGTTTTACTACGGTTTGCTGTTCGGCACCGACATGAAACTGCTGGCAGTGCTGCTGATGAGCGGGCTGCTGGTCTACCGTCACCGCCAGAATATCGCCAACCTGATGGCCGGCAAGGAAGGCCGGATCGGCAGCAAGAAGAAGTAATCTGCCTCAGCAATCGAGCGTAATCACCGCGCCGTAATCAAGCGCATGCGGCGTCTGTGCCGCATGCAGTGCCAACTCCGGCACAGTCAAACCGGGCCGCTGCGCGAGCAACAGGCGGATCGTGCCGGCGTGGCAGACCACGATCGCGCAATCCTGTTCCGACTGCATCAATTCAGCCTGAAATGCGCACACCCGCTGCGCCATCTGCAGCACGCTCTCGCCGCCGCCGGGCCGGTAGCCCGCCATATCAGCGGCCCAGGCATCGATTTCAGCGCGCGCAATCGTGTCCCAGCAACAACCCTCCCAGGCGCCGAAATCGATCTCGGCCAGGCGTTCATCAAACAAGATCGAGCTGCATGCGAGCGGCCCGGCAAGCTGTTGCGCCAGTGCGGCACAGCGCCGCAAAGGGCTGGAGAACAGCGGCGCGCCCCTGGGCAACAGCGGCAGCAAAGCCGCCGCCACCCGTGCAAGTTCTGGCGGCGCTACGGCCAGATCGGTGCGGCCGTAACAGGTATTGGCTGCCACGACGGGCTTGGGATGGCGGATCAGATAGAGGCGCATGGGCGCCATTGTAGCGTCTTAAAAAAACGGCAAGGGCCGGTGAAACCCGCCGGCGTTTTTTTATCGTTGAAAACGATAGCAATTTGCCAGAAGCGGCATAACATCAATTATGGTGCATGGATTGTGTCCGCCCATGCTTGATGGGCGAATGCGTGGCGATCAGGCGTCAAGGAGATCTGCGTGTCCAATAATTTCGACATCAAAAGCAATCCGCGCAAGGCATACGCCAGTTTTGCCATCCTTGCCGTCATCGCGATCATCTTCCCCTTCATCGCGGCCAATTACGGTAATTCTTGGGTGCGCATCGTCGATTTCGCACTGCTGTACATCATGCTGGCGCTGGGCCTGAACATCGTGGTCGGCTTTGCCGGCTTGCTGGACTTGGGCTACATCGCCTTTTATGCGGTCGGCGCCTACATGACAGGCTTGCTGGCATCGCCGCAGTTCGCGGTGGTGCTGGAGTCGTTCGTCAATCAATATCCTGCCGTCGGCAATTTCTTGGTCCGGGTATTCGGTCCGGAGATTGCGCAGCACGGGATTCACCTGTCGGTCTGGCTCATCGTGCCGCTGGGCGCCGCACTGGCGGGTTTTTTTGGCGCGCTGCTGGGTGCGCCGACGCTCAAGTTGCGCGGCGACTATCTGGCGATCGTGACGCTGGGTTTCGGCGAGATCATTCGCATTTTCATGAACAACCTGAATGCGCCGGTGAACTTCACCAACGGTCCGCAAGGGATCAATCTGATTGATCCGGTCCGGATCTTCGGCGTGTCGCTGTCGGGCGAGTCGGGTTCCAATGCGACCGTGCATATCGGCAGCTTCTCGATGCCATCCGTCAATGCCTATTACTTCCTGTTCCTGGCATTGTGCATCGTCATCGTTTTCGTCACTTCGCGTCTGCAGGATTCCCGCCTGGGGCGGGCCTGGGTCGCGATCCGGGAAGATGAAATCGCCGCGCAATCGATGGGCATCAATACCCGCAACATCAAGCTGCTGGCGTTCATCATGGGCGCATCGTTCGGCGGCGTTTCGGGTGCGATGTTTGCGTCGTTCCAGGGTTTCATCTCGCCGGAATCGTTTTCCCTGACCGAGTCGTTTATCGTGGTATCGATGGTGGTGCTGGGCGGCATCGGCCATATCCCCGGGGTGATACTGGGCAGTATCCTGCTGGCCGGGCTGCCGGAAGTATTGCGCCATGTGGTCGAGCCGGTGCAGCTGGCACTGTTCGGCCATGTGATTGTCGCGGCCGAGGTATTGCGCCAATTGCTGTACGGTCTGTCGATGGTGGTCATCATGCTGGCGCGTCCGGCCGGCCTGTGGCCTGCACCCAAGACATGAGGAGAGTCGGCGGGTAGGGCGGGAGCAAGCCGCCATTCAGCTACGCCGCCCGCAGCTCATCCAGCGGCCAGCGCGGCCGCACATTGAACGCATAGTCGCGCTTGGCGGCATCCGGATTGGCTTGCAGCCGCAGCGCGCCGGCGAACGCGATCATCGCGCCGTTATCGGTGCAGAATTCCAGCTCCGGATAGAACACCTGGAAGCGCCGTTTGAGCGCCGCCGCATCGAGTCCGGCGCGCAACTGCAAGTTGGCGCCGACGCCGCCGGCAATCACCAGCCGTTTCAGGCCGGTATCGCGCAGCGCGGCGATGCACTTGGCCACCAGCACCTCGACCATCGCATCGACGAACGCGCGCGCGACGTTGGCCTTGTCCTGTTCGCAGATATTGGTGATCTTGTTCTTGACCAGCGTCAGCACCGCGGTTTTCAGTCCGGAGAAGCTGAAGTTCAGATCCTTCGAATGCAGCATCGGGCGCGGCAGCTTGTATACGCCGGGGTCGCCGAATTCGGCCATGCGCGAGATCGCCGGCCCGCCCGGATAGCCCAGTCCCAGCAGCTTGGCCGACTTGTCGAACGCTTCGCCGGCGGCGTCGTCCAGCGTCTCGCCCAGCAGCGTGTACAGACCGACGCCATCGACCCGCATCAGCTGGGTGTGGCCGCCCGACACCAGCAGCGACACGAACGGGAAGGCGGGCGGCTTGCTGGCCAGCAGCGGCGACAGCAAATGGCCTTCCAGATGGTGGATGCCGAGCATCGGCTTGTCCAGCGCCAGCCCCAGACCGCAGGCCACCGATGCGCCGACCAGCAGCGCGCCGGCCAGACCCGGCCCCTGGGTATACGCAATCGCATCGATGTCGGTCAGCGCGCAGCCGCTGTCGCGCAGGGTTTGCTGCAGCAGCGGGATCGCGCGCCGGATGTGGTCGCGCGACGCCAGTTCGGGCACCACGCCGCCATAGGCTTCGTGCATCGTGACTTGGGAGTGCAGCGCATGGCCCAGCAAGCCCTTTTCGGTGTCGTACAGGGCAAGACCGGTTTCGTCGCAGGAGGATTCAACGCCTAGAACAAGCATGGGGTGTCTATAGGGTAAGTGGGTGGTGTGATTCTTGCCTGCATTATAGGGGATTGTGCTGTTCGGCCCGAACTCAGTGCAGATTTAAGGATTGGATTTTGACCATGCTGACTAAAACTACCCCGTCCGAATTAGGAAAGCTGCGCATCGTCGTCGTCAATACCGTCTGGTCCTCGGAAGATGCCGATGATGAAGCGGCACGCGCCCATTCCGAGCGTTCGCGCGCGTTGCGCATCGGCCTGCTGCAGGCGGGCTACAACATCGTCGCTGCGATTCCGGGCGATTTTTACCTGCAGGAGCGGATCGCGCAGCTGCAGCCGGACATCATCATCATCGATGCCGAGTCCGACGCGCGCGACGTGCTGGAGCAGATCGTGATCGCCACCCGCGATGCGCCGCGCCCGATCGCGTTGTTTACCGAAGATGCCAGCGAATCGCATATGAAGGTGGCGATGGATGCCGGCGTGTCGGCCTACGTGGTGGCCGGCTTGCAGGCCGAGCGCATCAAGCCGGTGCTGGACGTTGCAATGATGCGTTTCAATGCCGATCAGAAATTGCGCTCCGCCTTATCCGATACCAAGGCCAAGCTGGCCGAGCGCAAGACCATCGACCGCGCCAAGGGCTTGCTGATGGAGCGTCACAAGCTGTCGGAGGAGGAGGCGTACCAAAAGCTGCGCCGGCTGGCGATGGACAAGAATCTGAAGGTGGCGGACATCGCGCAGCGCATCCTCGATGTGGCCGATTTGCTGGCTTGATATTGGTGCATCGCACAAAGCTGGTGCGATAAAACGGCCGGAAATGCATCAGGATGGGCGGTTTTTCCTGCTTACAAGCTGGCACGGCAATTGCTCAATAAGTATTAAGCGCTAACGATGGCGTTTGTGTGGATCCGGCCAACGGCGGTCGGTTCTGCCAAGACAAAGGTGTCTCTCCGCATGATGAATTTCATGACGGACAGGCACCTTTTTTATTTGTTCAAAACATTTGGAGTCGAACCATGTTTAGCGATAAGAACCATCAACCGAGCGCAACCGAATACAAGGTCGTCGATAGCAAGCGCCGTGGCATCATCAAAACCGCCGGCGCCGCGATCGGCGCCGGCCTGCTCGGCTTATCCGGCGCCGGGGTCTGGGCCGCCGGTTCGGACAAGCCGGAGAAGGAAGAGGTCAAGGTCGGGTTCATCCCGCTGACCGATTGCGCTTCGGTGGTGATGGCATCGGTGCTCGGTTTCGACAAGAAGTACGGGATCAAGATCGTGCTCAGCAAGGAAGCGTCATGGGCCGGCGTGCGCGACAAGCTGGTCAACGGCGAGCTGGACGCCGCCCATGTGCTGTACGGCCTGATATACGGGGTGCAAATGGGCATCGGCAGCCCGAAAAAAGACATGGCGGTGCTGATGTCGCTCAACAACAATGGCCAGGCGATCACGCTGTCGAAAAAGATCGCCGACAAGGGCGCAGTCGATGGCGCCAGCCTGGCCAAGCTGATGCAGACCGAGAAGCGCGAATATACCTTCGCCCAGACCTTCCCGACCGGCACCCATGCGATGTGGCTGTATTACTGGCTGGCCGCCAGCGGCATCGATCCGTTCAAGGATGCGCGCGCGATCGTGGTGCCGCCGCCGCAGATGGTGGCCAATATGCGGGTCGGCAATATGGACGGCTTCTGCGTCGGCGAGCCATGGAACCATCGCGCGATCATGGACGGGGTCGGCATCACCGCCACCACCACCCAGGACATCTGGAAAGACCATCCGGAAAAAGTGCTGGGCACCAGCGACGACTTCGTCAAGAAATACCCGAATACCGCGCGTGCGCTGGTGGCCGCGGTGCTGGAAGCCGGCCGCTGGATCGATGCGTCTTTGGGCAACAAGAACAAGATGGCCGAAACCATCGCCGCCAAATCGTATGTGAATACCTCGGTCGATGCGATCAACCAGCGCATCCTCGGCCGTTACCAGAATGGCCTCGGCAAGACCTGGGACGACCCGAACCACATGAAGTTCTTCAATGACGGTGCGGCGACTTTCCCTTACCTGTCCGACGGCATGTGGTTCATGACGCAGCACAAGCGCTGGGGCTTGCTCAAGGACGAGCCGGATTACCTCGGCGTGGCGAAGGCGGTGAACCGGATCGATGTCTACAAGGATGCCGCCGCGCTGGCCAAGGTGGCAGTGCCGAAGGACCTGATGCGCAGCAGCAAGCTGATGGACGGCACCGTCTGGGATGGCAAGAACCCGAAAGCCTACGCCGCTTCGTTCAAGATCAAAGCTTAAGGAGTCATCATGATTGCAGTAATGGATTCCACCTCAGATCAGCCGGCCGCCACTACGACCGCAAAATCAGCAGCGGAGAAAACGATGGTTGCCAGCGCCAGCCCGGTTGTGGCGAAGAAGACCGCAGGCCGCAAAGTGTCGTTGCAGCCGTTTTTTCTGGCGCTGCTGCCGCCGCTGATCGGCATCGCGTTGCTGGTGCTGATCTGGCAAATCATCGCGCTCAAGAACAGCGGCATCCCGTCGCCGCTGGCGACCTTCAAGGAAGCCGTCGTGCTGTTCTCCGATCCGTTCTACCGCAACAGCCCGAATGACCAGGGCATAGGCTGGAACGTGTATGCGTCGCTCAAGCGGGTCGCAGTCGGCTTCGGCCTGGCGGCGGCGATCGGCATCCCGCTGGGTTTCATGATCGGCCGCTTCACGTTCCTGTCGCGCATGTTCGGTCCCATCATCAGCCTGCTCAAACCGGTATCGCCATTGGCCTGGCTGCCGATCGGCCTGCTGGTGTTCAAGGCGGCCGATCCGGCTGCGATCTGGTCGATCCTGATCTGCTCGATCTGGCCGATGATCATCAACACCGCGATCGGCGTGCAGCGCGTGCCGCAGGATTACATGAACGTGGCGCGGGTGCTGAATCTGTCGGAATGGAAAATCCTGACCAAGATCCTGCTGCCATCGGTGTTGCCGCACATGCTGACCGGGGTGCGGCTGGCCATCGGCACCGCCTGGCTGGTGATCGTCGCGGCGGAAATGCTGACCGGCGGCGTCGGTATCGGCTTCTGGGTCTGGGACGAGTGGAACAACCTGAACGTGGCGCACATCATCATCGCGATCGTCGTCATCGGCGTGGTCGGTCTGATTCTGGAACAGGTGCTGGTCGCGGTCGCCAAGGCATTCACTTTTGAAGACAGCGGCAACTGATCGCCATAAGGAAAAATCATGGAAAACCAAGATCTCAAGTTCATCGATGTGCAGCAGGCGGAAATGGTATTTCACACCAGGAAGGGCAATTTCCACGCCTTGCGCGACATCAACCTGAGCATCAGACGAGGCGAATTCGTCACGCTGATCGGCCATTCCGGCTGCGGCAAATCGACGCTGCTGAACCTGCTCGCCGGCTTGACCACGGCCACCGGCGGCGTGCTGATTTGCGCCAACCGCGAAATCGCCGGCCCCTCGCCGGAGCGCGGCGTGGTGTTCCAGAACCACTCTTTGCTGCCGTGGCTGACCTGCTTCGAGAACGTCTATCTGGCGGTGGAGCGGGTATTCGGCGCGACCGAATCGAAAGCCAGACTCAAGCAGCGCACCAGGGCGGCGCTGGAAATGGTCGGCCTGACGCACGCCGAAAACAAGCGCCCGAACGAGATCTCGGGCGGCATGAAGCAGCGCGTCGGCATCGCCCGCGCGTTGTCGATGGAGCCGAAAGTGCTGCTGATGGATGAGCCGTTCGGCGCGCTCGATGCGCTGACCCGCGCCCATCTGCAGGACGAGTTGCTGAAGATCGTCGCAAAAACCCAGTCGACGGTGGTGATGGTCACCCACGATGTGGATGAGGCGGTATTGCTGTCGGACCGCATCGTGATGATGAGCAACGGCCCGGCGGCGACCATCGGCGAGATTCTGGAGGTGCGGCTGGCGCGCCCGCGCGACCGGGTCGCACTGGCGCAGGATGCGTTGTACAGCGAATACCGGACTCGGTGCTGGAGTTCCTGTACCACCGCCAGGCCCATCCGGCGGCGAAAGAAGCGGCCTGAATCCGCTCAATATTGATCGAAAAAGCGCATGCAGAACATGCGCTTTTTTTTTGCAGATGCCGGTAACGATGTTCCCCGGTTTGAAATGGATGGCTGGCGTGCGGCGCGGCAGCGTGCTGACTTCGCCGCCAAGAAACCATCATTGCGATCCGGAGCAGTGCTGCCGCCTGCTCAGACTGCGGCTATGCAAAAATTCCAATAAGGCGTGCAGCGATGTTATGCACGGTTTTGACGGGTGCTGTTTTGGAAATGTCTGACATGTAAAAAATGTATATCTTATATTTTAAATAATGCATAATGGCAACGTTTAATTTTGGAAATACTTGCAATTAGAAAACTTAAACACAGAAGTTGCATCAGGATTTTCAAGAGCTTCCAAGGTATTTTTGATTTGCCGATAGCTGGCCGCAGGTCTGGCATCGTCAGCCAGGCAAGCCTGATTTCATTGTTAAAAAATCTACGATAAGGACATCTGGAATGCATATTAAAAACATGAGGATCGGCCAGCGACTGGCACTTTCCTTCGGCGGTGTGATTGCGTTATTGGTCGTGCTGTCGATACTCAGCTGGAATCGGGTTGAAAGTCTTAAAAATGAAATCGTGCTGACCGCCAACAACCGTTACCCGATGACGGTCCAGGCCAATCAGATCATCCATGAAATCAATGCCCAGGCGCGCTACATGCGCAATGCGCTGCTGATGACGAATCAGGCAGACATTGCGAAAGAGCTGGCCAGCATCAACGACAGCGGCAAAGCGGCCGGCCTTGCTTTCGAAAAGCTCGACAAGATGGTGACAGTGGAAAAAAGCCGCGAGTTCATCCAGACACTGACCGGGTTCCGGCAGCGCTACCTGCTGTTGAAGGCCAATTTCATCCAGCTCGTCAATGACGGTAAAAAAGACGAAGCGGCAGCATTTCTGCAGACGGAAATACGTCCGATGGAAACAAAATACACGGAAGAACTGGAAAAATTCCTGCATTTCCAGGACAGCCTGATGGCGCAGGCCGGCAAGCAGTCGATCCAGCAAGCCGAGAACGCCGAACTGATGATTCTGCTGCTGGCGCTGAGTGCCGGCATCATCAGCGTGCTGGCAGGCGTGCTGACGACCCGCAGCATCACCCACCCGCTGAGCGAGGCGCTCAAGGTGGCCCAGACGGTTGCGGCCGGCGACCTGACCAGCCGGATTGACGTCAGATCAACCAATGAAACCGGCAAGCTGATGCAAGCGATGCAAGACATGAACAGCAGCCTGGTCAAAACCGTCGGCCAGGTCCGCAGCGGCACCGACACCATCGCCACCGCTGCCGGCCAGATCGCCGCCGGCAACCTCGACCTGTCGGCCCGCACCGAAGCCCAGGCCGGCTCGCTGGAAGAAACCGCCGCCTCGATGGAAGAACTGACCTCGACCGTCAAGCAGAATGCCGACAATGCGCGCCAGGCCAACCAGCTGGCCGCATCGGCTTCGGAGGTCGCCGCCAAGGGCGGCGCGGTGGTGGCGCAGGTGGTCGACACCATGCATGGCATCAATGCCTCATCTGTGAAAATCGCCGACATCATCGGCGTGATCGACGGCATCGCGTTCCAGACCAACATCCTGGCGCTGAATGCGGCGGTGGAGGCGGCGCGGGCCGGCGAGCAGGGCCGCGGTTTTGCGGTGGTTGCAAGCGAAGTGCGCAATCTGGCGCAGCGCAGCGCGGCCGCCGCCAGGGAAATCAAGACCCTGATCGGCGATTCGGTCGACAAGGTCGATGCCGGCAGCAAGCTGGTCGGCCAGGCCGGCGCGACGATGGACGAGATCGTCGCCAGCGTCAAGCGGGTGGCCGACATCATGACCGAGATCACCGCCGCCAGCCACGAGCAAAGCCAGGGCATCGCGCAGGTCAATCAGGCGATTGCGCAGATGGATGACGCCACGCAACAGAATGCGGCGCTGGTGGAGCAGGCGGCCGCAGCCTCGCAATCGCTGCAGGATCAGGCCGGCAATCTGGCGCAGGTGGTCAGCGTGTTCAAGCTCGACGGCATGCAGGAACTGGCGCCGACGGCCCGGGTCCATCAATTTTCTGCGCCAGTCAAACGCGCCGCGATCGGCAAGCTTGCCAGTGCGCCGCAGCAGAAAAAAATCGCGAATGGCGCAACAGCAGCGACGGACGACTGGGAAGAGTTTTAAAAGTCATTCACGGCGCCCGGACTTTCAGTGTCCCGGCGCCGTTTTTCATATACTCCCCATCAATTAGCTATGAAATGTGCCATTGCCGCACGGTTTCATTGGGCTTCTAAAAATACTCTGCTGGAGTATATTTTCGGCCTCGTATCAGGCCTCAGCGGATCACCAGCAGATACAACATCAATATATTCAACACAATTGCGCTGATCGCGATGGTGCGCCAGACCGAAACCGGATCGCGGGTTGCCAGCGGCGGGGTGCCGGCGGTGGCCAGCGGCCGCGCCGCGCCGCGCTCCAGTGCCAGCAGGAATTCTTCCGCGGTTTCGAAGCGGTTGGCGGCATCCTTCGCGACCGCCTTCAGCAGCACGTTTTCCAGCCACAACGGAATGTCGGGCCGGTAGCGGCTCGGCGCTACCGGTTCAGCGAAGCGCGGATGCTGGAACGGTTCGATCTCGCCGTAAGGGTAATGCCGGGTCAGCATGGTAGTACAGCGTCACGCCGACCGCATACACATCGGTCTGGCGCGATGGCGGCGCATTGTCGAACTGTTCCGGCGCCAGGAAGGACGGGGTGCCGGCTTGCGGCGCGGGATTGCCTTGTTCGGCTTCCAGCCCGGATTGCGCGACGCCCAGGTCCAGCACGCGCAACTCGCCATCGTCGCCCAGATGCACATTGGCCGGCTTGATGTCGCGATGGACGATGCTGCGCCGGTGCAGCGCGCCGATTGCGCGCACCAGTAACTCGCCGTGGTGGACGACTTCCGGCACCGTGAAGTGCTGGCCGGCATCCAGGCATTGCTGCAGGTTGCTGCCGGCATGCCAGGTGCTCAGGTAATACAGCGCGCTCTTGTGCGGCGGCGTGATCACCTGCGGGAAAAAGCGTGCGACCACCCGTTTCGCCAGCCATTCCTCATGCGCGAACGCCGAGCGCTCCTGTTCGTCATCGGCATGGTCGGGATGCAGCGTCTTGAGCACCAGCTTGCGCTGCGTGGCCGGATCGAGCACGCGGTACAGCAGCGTCGCCTGCGACGCATGGATCAGTTCCTCGACCAGATAGCCGTCGATGCTCTGGCCGGGTTTCAGCCTGGGCGGGACCGGCAAGTCGCGCGACAGCGAGACTGCATCGCGCAGGTTTTCCTGCGGCAGCGCATCGACCCGCAGCAGCAGCGCGCTCAGATTGTCTTGCGAGCCGGCTGCCAGCGCCGCCTCCAGCAAGGCCTGGCTGGCGCGCTCGATGCTGCCGTGCTCCTGCGCCGCCTCCGACAGCAGCGCGGTCAGGTCGTATTCGCTCATCGACGCCCAGACCCCGTCGGTCGCCAGCAGGAACACATCGCGCTGCTGCAGCTCCCCCATGCCGTGGTCGATCGCGAGTTGGGAATCGAGGCCGATCGCCCGCGTCAGCACATGCTGCATCTCCGGCCGGTCCCACACATGGTCGGTGGTCAGGCGGGTCAGCACGCCGCCGCGCAGCAGGTACAGGCGGGTGTCGCCGACATGGGAAAAATAGTAAAACCGGCCGCGCAGCACGATGGCCGTCAGCGTGGTGGCCATCCCGGCCAGTTCCTTGCGGATCGAACCCTGTTGCTGGACCCAGCTGTTGGTGGCCTTGATCACGCGCTCCAGCGCCTGCGTCACCGGCCAGGTATCGGGCGTCGCGTAATAATCGGCCAGCAAACCGCGCACCGCGTATTCCGACGCTTCGCGCCCGCCTTCGTTGCCGGACACGCCGTCGGCGATCGCGGCCAGCATGCCTTTGCTCGACAGTTCCGGCTCGTCGGGCGTGACCATGCCGAGGAAATCCTCATTGCGTTCACGTTTCCCGGCGGATGTCGCATGGCTGGCGGCGATGATCAGTGGCATGGTGTTGCCTTAGCAGGTCTGTGAAGCTCAGTATAGTGGGGCGCCATGAACAGCATCAGCGCGCGCTGCAAAAAAAACAGGAGCAGACATGGCCCGCTCCTGCTATTCGCTGCGCCCTGCATTGTGTCTGAATTACATGATTGGCGCCATCAGATCTTGGCCGAGGTCAGCGCCGCGCTGCCCCAGGTGGTGCGCCAGCGGGTCTTGACCATCGACAGGCCGAGCAGGGCGACGATCGCCAGCGAAGCGAAGATGGTCAGGCCCAGCTGATAGCTGCCGGTCAGTTGCTTCGAATAGCCGAGGCTGGACGCCAGGTAAAAGCCGCCGATGCCGCCGGCCATGCCGACCAGGCCGGTCATCACGCCGATTTCCTTGCGGAAGCGTTGCGGCACCAGCTGGAACACCGCGCCGTTGCCGGTGCCCAGCGCCAGCATCGCCAAGGTGAACACGATGACGGCCGAGACCGCAGACGGCAGGCCGAAGCTGGCGATCAGCAGGAAGATTGCCGCCAGCACATACATGAACGACAAGGCCTTGATGCCGCCGATGCGGTCGGCCAGGCGGCCACCCATCGGGCGCACCAATGAGCCGGCGAACACGCAGGCGGCGGTGAAATACCCTGCAGTCACCGGCGACAGGCCGTACTGGCTGTTGAAATAAATTGCGAGCGACGATGCCAGGCCGGAGAAGCCGCCGAAGGTGACGCTGTAAAAGAACATGAACCACCATGCATCCTTGTCTTTCAGGATGTGCAGATACTCGACCAGCGACTTGGCCGGCGGCGCCGATGGCGCATCCTTGGCGTAGATCATATACACCGCCAATGCCACGCCCAATGGAATCAGCGCCAGGCCAAACACGTTTTGCCAGCCGTAGGCGATCGCCAGCGACGGTGCAAACAGCGCGGCGAATGCAGTGCCGGAGTTGCCGGCGCCGGCGATGCCGAGCGCGGTGCCCTGATGCTCGGGCGGATACCAGCGCGATGCCAGCGGCAGCGCCACCGCGAAAGCGGCGCCCGCCACGCCCAAAATGACGCCCAGTATCAGCAGGCTCTGGTAATGACTCAGGTCACCCAGCCAGGCCCAGGTCAGTCCGGCGATCACGATCAACTGGCCGATCAGGCCGGCTTTCTTCGGTTTCAGGTGGTCGACCAGCACCCCCATCACGATGCGCAACAGCGCGCCGGCCAGCAAAGGGGTGGCGACCATCAAGCCTTTTTGTGCGGCCGACAGGCCCAGGTCCTTGGCAATCAGGATCGCGAGCGGCCCGAGCAGGACCCAGACCATGAAGCTGAGGTCGAAGTAAAAGAATGCCGAGAGCAGGGTCGGTGTATGTCCCGCCTTCCAGAATGATGTTTTTTGCATGATGCCTCCTGATGTGAATGAGGGTCATCAATGCAAGCGCCATGCCATCCATCAGGACAGGGGTGGATCATCCGGGTCGTATCCGGTGCCGCTGCTGCCGGAATATCGGCGCAGTCTGTCAATACGTATATAGGGAGATGGATAGGCGTTCCTGGTTCTGCCGGTAGCGACGATTTGCCTGCCTGTTGTCGGTTTGCAGCGGTTTTTTTCAAAAAGCTTGATCTAAATAAGTGTTATTTTTGTGCGACGCACTATTTCAGTGTGGCTGAGTGCGATAAACGCACTTTAATAGTGCGTATCCTCATTTCGCAGCAGCCGTGCACCACGCAATGCACTGGCATCAATTTTGCTCAAGTAAAGCCAAAGACATTTATTTGGGGATCGCGATGAAGAAGTTGAAACTGGTAATGGTCGGCAATGGCATGGCGGGCGTGCGTGCACTGGAAGAACTGCGCAAGATCGCTCCCGACATTTATGACATCACGGTGTTCGGTGCGGAACCCTATGCCAATTACAACCGCATCCTGCTGTCGCCGGTGCTGGCCGGCGAGCAAACCGTGCAGGACATCATGCTCAACGATGTCGACTGGTATGCAGAAAACGACATCACGCTGCATCTGGGCAAGAAGATCGTCAAGATCGACCGCGTCAAGCGCCAGGTGATCGCGGAAGACGGCACCACTGCCGAGTATGACCGCCTGTTGCTGGCGACCGGCTCCAACCCGTTCATGCTGCCGGTGCCGGGCAAGGACCTGCAGGGCGTGATCGCCTACCGCGACATCGCCGACACCAATGCGATGATAGAAGCATCGACCAAGCACAAGCACGCGATCGTGATCGGCGGCGGCCTGCTCGGGCTGGAAGCGGCCAACGGCCTGAAACTGCGCGGCATGGATGTCACCGTCGTGCATTTGCCGAAATGGCTGATGGAGCGCCAGCTGGATGAAGTCGCCGGCAAGATGCTGCAGAAATCGCTGGAAGACCGCGGCCTGAATTTCCTGCTGGGCAAAAACACCGAAGCCATCATCGGCGACGAAAACGATCATGTGAAGGCGATCCGCTTCACCGACGGGCTGGAAATCCCGGCGCAACT
>CAWIOX010000003.1:0-82946 GCA_963837775.1 uncultured beta proteobacterium
GATTTGGAATGTTCGAATTCAAATCAACAGTTTATTTTTTCAAATACCATTAACGATGGGGCCAGATATGCTGATTTCCCACATACATTTCACCACTGCCCCTATTTTGACAAAATGCCTCACTGCATACCCTCCCTTCTTCACCAGATAAGGCAATCATGAGTATGCAATTCGAAGAGTACGGTCCGACCACCGTTCAGCTCGAAGAAAACTCTCCTGTCATTGATGCAGATCCCGTCATTTCTTCCAATTTACGGCTGCAATATTTGATTGATAATACGCCGGCTATCATTTATAGCAGTGTGCCTACTGGCGATTTCAAAATGACATTCGTCAGCAATAATGCATGCCGCGTTCTGGGTTATGAGCCTGGTGAAATGGTATCTGATCCCAATTTTTGGTTTGACCATATTCACCCGGACGATGTGCCTCAGATATTTTCTAGCTTGGCACAGTTATTCAGCGAGGGGCAGCGTACCTACGAATATCGTTTCAGAAGCCGAAACGGGCAATATGTGTGGATGCACGACACGCTCCGCCTGATTAGAAATGCAGCCGGACAGCCGCTGGAAGTGATTGGCTCACTCACCGACATTACTGACCGCAAACGAATGGAGGAGGCACTGCAAAAAGAAGCTGCGGAGCAGCAATTGTTGATTGCGAAGTTGCAAGATGCACACGCACAATTATTGCAGTCAGAAAAAATGGCCTCGATCGGTCAGCTAGCGGCTGGAATAGCGCATGAAATCAATAATCCGGTCGGTTTTGTTAATTCCAATATGGGTTCATTGCGAAATTATGTTGAAACACTATTTGGATTAATTACTGCTTACGAACAAGCCATAAAGACGCAGCCGTTAAGCGAGGAGGTTGCTACACAGTTAGAAGCCCAGAAAAAACAGGCCGACATTGAATTTCTCAGGGATGACGTAACAGACTTGGTCAATGAGTCCATGGATGGGCTGAAGCGCGTCAAAGATATCGTGCAGTCACTTAAGGATTTTTCCCATGTCGGCGAAACGGATTGGCAGGCAGCGGATCTGCATCACGGCATCGACAGCACTCTTAATATTGCCCACAATGAAATCAAGTACAAGGCGAATATCGTTAAGCAATACGGGACGCTGCCCTTGGTCAAATGTCTGATATCGCAACTCAACCAGGTGTTCATGAACCTGCTTGTTAATGCCGCATACTCTATTAAAGACTTCGGAACCATTACCATCCGCACCGGCTGTGAAAACAAATGGGTATGGATTGAAATTGGTGATACGGGTAGCGGAATTCACCCTGAAAACCTGAGGCGTATTTTTGAGCCATTTTTCACGACCAAGCCTATCGGTAGCGGCACAGGACTTGGCCTATCGCTTTCTTACGGGATCATCAGTAAACACAGTGGAAAAATCGAAGTGGTGAGTGAACTGGGCAAGGGCACCACCTTTACTTTGCACTTGCCGGTAGATCAGCCTGAAAAGACCACGCAGAACTTGACGTAAGCACCAGTACAATTCACGAACGACATGTCCGTTAAATCACCGGCGCCGATTTAATGAAGCGCCGGTGAATGGATTTTTATGCCTCGGCAATCCTCAAGGCAATATGTGCCAGCGCCTCCTCTACTTGATCCACCAGGATCAAGCATAAATCTCCAGAGGCCAAATTGGCCATGGCTGTATCAATGGCCAGGAATTCACCGCGGATCTCCTTGATGATCGTGGTGCGCTTCGCATTCAAAAGCCCATCACGAAGCAGTGCAAGGACCTCGCCATCAGCTCGGCCACGTTGGCATTGATCCTGATACAGCACGACTTCATCAAAAGCCTCACCCAGAATCTGGGTCTGCTGACGGATGTCTTCGTCGCGCCGGTCTCCTGCTCCGCTGATAACTACCGAGCGGCGTTTGGCCGGCATGGTTTCAACAGCGCGAACCAGCGCCAGAATGGCGTCTGGATTGTGACCGTAGTCAGCGATCAAGGTGGCGCCGCGATAGCCAAAAACATTAAAGCGAGCAGGCGCGTTATCGCTGTCGTTGACGAATGTCTTCAGGCCGGCCCGGATCGCATCCCAATCGATACCTACGCCCCATGCTGCAGCAACGGCGGCCATCACGTTTTCAACTTGAAAGCCGATGGTGCCGTTGCGCGTGATGGAAACATCGGCCAGGCTGACCTCATGCCGGGACTTGCCATCAGTCGCTACTAAAGTGCCATTTTCCACATGAACTGTACGATGCCCCTGAGCTCGATGGGCGGCCATCACCGGATGTTGGCGATCAGCAGTGAAAAATGTCACCGCACCACGACAATTAGTAGCCATTTCTACAACGATTGGATCGGCCGCATTGAGGACCGCGACCCCGTTATCGGCTACGTTCTGAACAATCACTCGCTTCAGTACAGCAAGATCTTCGACTGTAGTGATGTAATTGAGTCCCAGGTGATCGCCAGTTCCGATGTTGGTAATCACCGCGACCTTGCAATAATCAAAGGCCAGGCCTTCGCGCAGCACACCGCCACGGGCGGTCTCAAAAACTGCGGCATCAACATCCGGGTGCAACAGAACATTTCTGGCACTACGTGGTCCGCTGCAGTCACCGCTATCAATGCGCTGACCTTCGATGTAAACGCCGTCGGTATTGGTCATGCCAACCCGTAGTCCACTCTGCGTCAGCAAATGGGCAATCAGGCGCACGGTAGTCGTCTTGCCATTGGTGCCTGTCACTGCAACCACCGGAATACGGCCATCGCCACCATCGGCAAACATATTTGAAATGATGGCCTCGCCGACCGAGCGGCCTTTGCCGTAGGATGGAGAAAGGTGCATGCGCAGACCTGGCGCGGCATTAACTTCAACCACCCCGCCACCCTGCTCTTCAATCGGTTTGAGTACGCTGTCACAGACAACATCTACACCGCAGATGTCAAGTCCAACCATTTGAGCCGCTGCCACAGCGCGAGCCGCTACCTCAGGATGGACATCATCGGTCACATCAGTAGCTGAACCGCCGGTAGACAGATTAGCATTATTGCGCAGTGCAACGCGTTGCCCCTTGGATGGAATTGAATCGGCACTATAACCCTGTGTTGCGAGGCTCGCCAATGCAATATCGTCGAAGCGTATCTTGGTCAGCGAGGTCGCATGCCCAGAGCCACGACGAGGATCTTTATTGACTTGCTCGACCAGTTGACGCACGGTCTGCGCTCCATCTCCCACTACTTGGGGTGGGTCGCGGCGTGCGGCTGCGATCAGTTTGTTGCCGACCACTAGCAGGCGGAAATCATTGCCCGGCATATAGCGCTCAACCAGAATATTATCGCGAAACTCGGAAGCAGCAGCGTAGGCTCTCAGTAATTGTTCGCGTGTAGTGACATTGACCGTAACACCCTTGCCCTGATTGCCATCCTTGGGTTTGACCACTACCGGCAGGCCAATTTCGCAAGCGGCAATCCATGCATCCTCAGCATTCTCAACGGCACGCCCTGCCGGCACCGGCACGCCTGCCGCATCCAGCAACTTCTTGGTCAGTTGCTTGTCCTGTGCGATCGCTTCCGAGATAGCGCTGGTGCTATCCATTTCAGCAGCCTGGATGCGGCGCTGACGACTACCCCAGCCGAACTGAACCAGACTGCCATCTGTCAAGCGACGATATGGGATGTTACGTGCAGATGCAGCCTGAACAATGGCGCCTGTGCTGGGGCCAAGACGAACATCTTCATCAAGGTCACGCAATTGCGTGAGTGCGCGGACCAGATCGAATGAGGTGTCCTCGATCGCTGCACGGCATAGCATTTCTGCCAGTTCCAATGCCAGTCGGCCGACCGCTTCTTCGGTATATTCAAATACAACCTGAAAAATACCGGGCTCAAGAGTCTGGGTGGTACGGCTAAATGTGACAGGGCAACCGGCTTGCGCCTGCAATCCGAGTGCTGCCAGTTCCAGTACATGGGCCATCGGAATCGCATCATTGTGACCGATCGGCTGAAGCGGACTCATTTCAGGGAAAAGCTCGCGCAAGCGAACTTCAAAACCAGCCAGATTGCCAATACAACATTCGGCATTATCGCAGGCAACAACCACCTCTATTGCGGTGTGATGGCTCCAGAGGTTGGGGCCACGTAAAGCCCGGATGCGTGATACTTCCATAAACCAATTGTCCTGTTTTGTTATCTAAATCTCTGAAAAATACGTAATTCGCGCAGGCTGCATTTTCATGCTTTGCCTTGCCCGCAGCATTCCAGTGAATTTTGCAAAATAAATGGCGTCTTTGCGCCAGCCATAGCCGTTCGTTCGGTTATTTATTTTTTGTCGTCGATTCAAATGTTTTAAGTCCGGCGACGATCAATTCCAGGGGGATGTCAAGCGCCCAGGCTGCGGCTACTGCTGCCAATGCACTTTCTTGCTGTCCCGCCATGATCGGCGTGAGGGAAGATAGCGCAATTAATGACGTTTCTTCCTTACCTTCGGCGAGAATGATGTTGTTTTTGCTCAGGAAAACTGCGCGTTCATTATTGGAGCGATGGTGAGCAATTGCGTCAAGTTCCTGATTAAGGCCATAAAAAATAACCTTGCCATCGCACAGCGCAGCCATTTCAACTACTTGCAAGTCAGCTGCGTTGAGAACTGCCACGCCGTCTGGCAGGATGACATCAACTTGGGTGCGCAATACGGCGTAAACCTGGCTCAGTTCGTGTACATGGAACTCATTGAGTTCTTCGTGATTGCTGACATCGGTGACGACACCCACTGCACATTTATCATAGGCCAATCCCTCCGTCAGGATCATTCGATTGCTATTTTCGAATACAGCAGCCTCCACTGAGCGGTTGATCAGCAGTCGCTGTCCTGCCTCCCAATTGGCGCAATTGCCTTTTGCGACCTGCCTGCTATCCAGGTAAAGTCCTTCTCCGCAGGCCAGTCCGACGTGCTTGCCGCTGATCTGCACCAACCAGGCAATCAAACGGGCAATCAAGGTCGTGCCGCGGGTGCCGGCGACACCGACAATAGGCATGCGACCAGTTTCATCCTTGGCAAACAGGTGGTCGACAATGGCGGCGCCTACCGGGCGCGGCTTGCCGCTGGCCGGTTTCAGATGCGCCAACAGGCCGGGACCTGCATTGACTTCGATGATGGCGCCGCGCTGCTCTTCCAGCGGGCGTGATATATCCTCCGCCACCAGATCCACACCGGCAATATCCAGGCCCACTATACGTGCTGCAAGTGCTGCGGTAGCAGCTACACGCGGATGCACGCTGTCGGTCACGTCGAAAGCTACGTTGCCGTTGCGCTGAATCAAGACCTTTTGGCCCGCTGCAGGTACTGAATAGGCTGTAAAACCCTGACGCTCCAGCTCCAGAATGATTTCGGCAGCTGACTCGGGCTTAATCACATTAAGGGGGAATTCCTCGCCCGCGCCGCGCCGCGGATCTTGATTGAGCTGATTATTGACCAGTTCAATAATGTTTGACTTGCCGTTACCGTGTACCCATGCGGTTTCGCCGCATGCAGCGGCGACTACATGTTTGCCGATGACCAGCAGACGATGCTCGTTGCCAGTGATGAATTGTTCGACAATGACGCCATTACCCTGGCGGTCGGCCAAATGGTAAGCCGCTGTTACGTCTTCTTGTGTCATCAGGTCTAATGACACGCCGCGACCATGATTGCCGTCATAGGGCTTGACGGCAACAGGCAGTCCGATGTCCTGCGCAGCATCCCACGCATCTTCTGGGTTATCGACCATGCGTCCCTCAGGCACCGGCACACCGCAGGATCGCAGCAATGATTTGGTCAGATCCTTGTCGCTCGAAATGGTTTCGGCAATAGCACTGGTCTGATCGGTCTCTGCGGTCCAGATGCGGCGCTGATGTGCGCCATAACCGAGTTGCACGAGATTGCCTTCGCTCAGGCGAATGGCCGGAATTCCCCGCGTTGTTGCAGCATCGACAATATGTGCTGTACTCGGGCCAAGGCATAACGAGTCGACCATGTCGCTAAGCGTTGCGACGGTTGCTGCGACATCATACGGGCGATCTTCTACTGCGGCCATGACCAGATCGCGCGCTGCATTGAGTGCGGCGCGGCCAACTTGTTCCTGGCGGGTGCGGAAAGCGACTTTGTATACGCCACGCTCCGAAGTTTGACGCGCCTTGCCAAATCCCGTACGCATGCCGGACAGATTTTGCAGTTCCAGCACTACATGTTCCAGGATATGTCCGGCCCATGTGCCATCGCGCAAACGCTCAAGAAAACCACCTCGCTCGCCTATGCCGCAGCGGTGCTCAATCAAACTCGGCAGCCAGCCGGTAAGCCTCTCGTAAAAACCGGGTATCGTGTTGGAGGGATAGTCTTCCAGGGCGCCGATATCGACCCACACTTCAATGACGGGGCGGTAGGTCCAGATGTTGGGGCCGCGCAGATGCGTCACACGGAGGAATTCGATGTCTTTCTTCTTCATCATGTTTCTAATTTCTAGTTCGGTGCGACAGGATTATGGCTTGAACAAGGGCTTTCCGAACCTCTTGCGGTATACTTACTGCAACGCAGTTCGTCCTCTTGATCAGGTTTCCGTCAGATTATGTACTTCCGACAGAATACCGCAAATTATTACTTCCGTGACTAAATGCCCGCTGTGCCGCCGGTGTTTATATTGCAGTGCGGGATGAGTAGTGGTCGTTTTTGCATCCTTATTCCCAGAATTCTTGTTTCACGATGACAACCGAAAATCTTTCTTCAAATATTTTACAAACTGGAGTTCCCGCTGCCTGGCGTGCCGATGTTGAGTCGCGTCTGGCATCTGGCGAAAATGTCATAACCTCGCTAGAGATTGATCTTGATGCAAGGCTTCACTTTAACAAGGGACTGGTGATTGTCACCGACCAACGTCTTTTGGCGCGTGCGCCGGGTGAAACGACATGGCGCGACTGGCCTTACCGCAAAGGCTTGCAACTCAAGCATCATGATCATGCCGGCGTGGGTCACCTGGAAGTCTCAGATGATGCCGGGCGTCTGGCAGACTGGCGCTTCACGCTCGGGCAGAACCTGTTGGCAATCCGCCTGATGGATCAGTTCCAGCTGCAGCTGGAAAGTCGGGTCAGCGGCCATCCGGTGCTGCAAGAAGATCGGAGCATTTGCCCGAGCTGCAAGGCGCCGCTGGAGCCGGATCAGGATGAATGCCCGATTTGCACCAAGGTCATCCATACGCCGCCCTCGACCTGGACACTGTTTCGCCTGTGGCGTTTTGCCAAACCCTACCGAGCACAGTTGCTGGCTGGTTTCCTGTTGACTTTGCTGGGCACGGCGGCCAATCTGGTGCCGCCCTACCTGGCCATGCCGCTGATGGACAAGGTGCTGATTCCTTATCAGAATGGGCAGCATATCGACCCGATGCTGGTTGCACTTTATCTGTCCGGCCTGCTTGGTTCGGCGCTGCTGGCCTGGGCACTCACCTGGGCAAAGACCTACATTCTGGCACTGGTATCCGAGCGTATCGGCGCCGATCTGCGCACCACTACCTATGAACATCTGATGCGCCTTTCGCTGGAGTATTTTGGCGGCAAGCGAACCGGCGATCTGATGTCGCGCATCGGCAGCGAAAGCGACCGCATCTGCGTGTTCCTGTCACTGCATCTGCTGGACTTTGCCACCGACGTGCTGATGATCATCATGACAGCAGCGATCCTGTTTTCGATCAATCCCTGGCTGGCGCTGGTGACGCTGGTGCCGTTACCGTTCATCGCCTGGATGATCCATGCGGTGCGCGACAAATTGCGCACCGGCTTTGAAAAAATCGATCGGGTCTGGGGCGAAGTGACCAATGTGCTGGCCGATACCATTCCCGGGATCCGCGTGGTCAAGGCTTTTGCGCAGGAAAAGCGTGAAGCTACGCGTTTTCGCGATGCCAACAAGCACAACCTGGCAGTCAATGACCGCCTGAACAAGATCTGGTCCTTATTCTCTCCAAGTGTCTCCTTGCTCACCGAGCTTGGCCTGCTGGTGGTCTGGGGCTTTGGCATCTGGCAGGTATCGCGCGGCGAGATCACGGTCGGTGTGCTGACCGCGTTCATTGCCTACATCAGCCGTTTCTACGGGCGCCTCGACTCCATGAGCCGCATCGTTTCGGTGACGCAGAAGTCCGCTTCGGCCGCCAAGCGCATTTTCGATATTCTCGATCACGTGTCCAGTGTTCCCGAGCCGATCCAGCCGGTGCATCTGGAACATGTCGAGGGACGCATTGAAATCCGCGATGTCGGTTTCCGCTACGGTAACCGCGCTGTCAATCGCGGCATCAATCTGACCATCGAGCCGGGCGAGATGATCGGATTGGTCGGTCATAGCGGATCGGGCAAGAGTACGCTGGTGAATCTGATCTGCCGTTTCTATGATGTATCAGAAGGCTCAATTCGCATCGATGGTGTCGATATCCGGTCCCTGGCGGTGGCCGACTACCGGAGCAATATCGGCCTTGTGCTGCAAGAGCCATTCCTCTTTTTCGGCACCATCGCCGAGAATATCGCCTATGGCAAACCCAATGCCAGCCGCGCCGAAATCATTGCCTCGGCCCGCGCCGCACACGCGCATGAATTCATTCTGCGCCTGCCGCAGGGCTATGACTCGATGGTCGGCGAACGCGGTCAGGGTCTGTCCGGCGGCGAACGCCAGCGCATCTCGATCGCGCGCGCGCTGCTGATCGATCCGCGCATCCTGATTCTCGATGAAGCCACATCATCAGTCGATTCCGAGACTGAAAAGGAAATCCAGAAAGCGCTGGAAAACCTGGTGCAAGGGCGCACCACGATTGCCATTGCGCACCGGCTTTCCACGCTGCACCGCGCTGACCGCCTGGTGGTGCTGGATCGCGGACAAGTGGTCGAGGAAGGCTGTCACGCCGACCTGATGGCCCGCGAGGGCGCTTATTTCCGCCTGTATCAGGCGCAAGCACGCAATGTCGATACCGACATGGATGATGATGAGGCTAAATACGAAGAACAGGATGATGAATAACCATGGCAACGACTGAATTTCAACTGATCCGCAATCCGTTTGGACGCCTCATCCTGACAACCCCGGATGGACAGGAATACGAGAGCGTGGCACCGGTGCGTGCATTCCCCATCCAGGCGCCCGATAACGGCATTGCGATGGTCAGCACCGACGGACGGGAAGTGGCGTGGATCGATCTCTTGTCTGATTTGCCCGGCCCGGCGCGGGCACTGGTGGAAGAAGAGTTGGAAGGTCGCGAATTCATGCCGGAAATCCGCCGCATCTCGCATGTGACCAGCTTTGCCACGCCGTGCACCTGGGGTGTGGAAACGGATCGGGGCGAGACTGAATTCGTGCTGCGCGGCGAAGAGGATATTCGCCGGATCGGGCCAGCCACCCTGCTGCTGGTGGACATTCACGGGATACATTTCCTGATCCGCGATTTGCTGTCCCTGGACAAGCATAGCCGGAAGATCCTCGATCGCTTTCTGTAGCAAGCCGTCCGCACTGCGCTGCGGACTATCTTGCCTCGTTTTCCTTACTCAGTGATGGTGCGACCAACTGCCGTCCGGCGACGCGAGGTAGGATTCAACCGCATCCTTTTGCCCGGTCGCATGGCGCTTGAGTTCGCCGCAGGTACAGATCCCCTGATACGGCTGGATATGCGAGCAGGCAGATACTTTCTGCAAAAATACCTTGACTGGCTTGGAACACTTTTCACACTTGAACGTCAGTATCCGGGATGGTTTGTTGCTCATATATTTCCTTTAGTAGTAGGTTTTTGAGGTGGCGGCACCGCATTTGTTCAGTCACTGAAACCAAAACTGCCATCATGGCCGACGCATGAGCCACGAAGAAATGCAAAAAATGGCATCGATCACCGCTGGAACAGGCATTTGCAGCATAGTTATTACTGGCTGGAGTATTTATTTAAGCCCAGTAAATACGTGCGGCTAATGCCATGAAATTGATGATACTCCCCTGTTTTTCATTAATCTGAGGATGCTGCGAAGCCTGTGCGCGGTGTCCAGGCGCGCCGATCATCAGCCGGCTGCCAGCCGCCACAGCGACGTCACTTCGGCTGCACGCGCCTTGTGCAGCGGATCGGCGGCATCCATGACCTTAGGGTGATCTGGCCTGACATCCATCCGCTCTATGACCGTCAGCCCGGCTGCTTCGATGATAGCCAGCAACTCGGCACGCGAACGCAAGCCCAGGTGTTCGGCAATATCCGACAGGATCAGCCAGCCCTCGCCACCCGGCGCCAGATGTGCGGCCAGCCCGCCAAGAAAGCCGCGCAGCATGCGGCTCTCCGGGTCATATATCGCATACTCGATGGATGAGCTGGGGCGCGCCGGCAGCCATGGCGGATTGCAGACAATCAGCGGCGCCCGTCCTTCCGGAAACAGATCTGCCTGCACGCACCTCCACTTGGCCGGCCAGATTCAGACGCGCAATATTTTCACGCGCGCATGCCAGCGCCCGCGGATCCTGATCGGTGGCGATGATGCGCTGGACGCCTCTGCGTGCCAATACCGCTGCGAGCACGCCGCTGCCGGTGCCGATATCAAAGGCCAGCGCAGTGGATGGCAAGGGCGCTTCGGCCACCAGCCCGACATATTCGCCGCGCACTGGCGAAAACACGCCGTAGTGCGGGTGAATGCGCTCGCCCAGTGCCGGGATTTCAACCCCCTTCTTGCGCCACTCGTGCGCGCCAATCAAGCCCAGCACCTCCCGCATCGAGGCCACGGATGGCTCTGTTGCCGGCCCGTAAGCTTCGGCGCATGCCTGCCTGAGATCCGGTGCGCGTCGCAGCCCGATGCCGTAATCGGCATCCAGTGGCAGCAGCACCATCGCCAGCGTGCGGGCACGCTGCGACTGCGCCTGACGATGCAGGTTAAAGGCTTCGGCCGGCACCCCGGACGTCTTGCGCGGCTTGCGATCGGCGCGTCGTGCCAGCGCTTGCAGCAGTTGCCGCGCATTTTGGAAATCGCCCCGCCACAGCAGCGCAGTGCCTTCGCAGGCCAGCCGGTAGGCGGCGTCGGCCGTCATGCGGTCGTCGGCGATGACGACGCGCTTGGGTGGCGGCGTCCCGTTTTCAGAGCGCCAGCGCACAGAGCGCACCGCGCCGGCCTCGGTCCAGTGAATGAAGGGATGCACTTGCTCGCGCCCGCTCACAAGGACACCGACTGCTTGCTTGAATCGACTTGATGCGGCGCCACGGGCACCTCAATAGAGTGGAAATACATGCGCATGGCACTGCCTTAGCTAAAAAATATGTGGATGACAATAGAAGAATCTTGCTGCACTTGGTCCGGCATTGGCAGCCTGTTGGCTGCAAGGCTCGCCCGCTTGCCCGAATGGACGGCGCAATGAGCAGCTGCCGGGATCTGTCCGGCCCAAGTATACATCCAGGCCAAGCGCCAGAACGATACTTATTCCTGCGCGCAGGGACAAAATCCGGATAAATCGCGGTGAGCAAGCACCTGTTCTTTGCAGCGGCAATTTTCAATGCTGCCATGCAGCGACATGCCCGTGCAATGCTTGCGCCGTTAGGGCAAATACGGCCTTCATCAAGAAAAATATTTATTTCCGACTATTCAGCGATTAGAATATCTATATTGCAGCGCACCATTTTATTAACTTCAAATAAAGAATTTAGTAAATCCAGAGGAGAAGTTTATGTTTTTATTTTCAGAGCAATATACAACCGGCGTCAAAGCCAATTTGGATACGCCCCTTAACATCATCAGTGCGCTGACCAGCAAAACATTCGAAGGGCTGGAGGAAATCATTGCGTTAAACATGACTACGGTGCGTGCCTCGTTGACGGACTCCCTGTCCTCCACCAAGGAATTGCTTGCCGCAAAAGGGCCGCAAGAGTTTTTCACGCTCAGCACCACACTGATGCAACCGAACGTTGAAAAATTTCTCGCCTACGGTCGGCACTTGAGCAGCATCTCTGCCAGCACCCAAGCCGAATTCATCAAGGCAGCAGTTGCAGCACCGGTAGTCGAAGTACCTGCAGTCAAGGCAGCAGTTGCAGCACCGGTAGTCGAAGTACCCGCAGTCAAGGCAGCAGTTGCAGCACCGGTAGTCGAAGTACCCGCAGTCAAGGCAGCAGTTGCAGCACCGGTAGTCGAAGTACCCGCAGTCAAGGCAGCAGTTGCAGCACCGGTAGTCGAAGTACCCGCAGTCAAGGCAGCAGTCGCAGCATCAAATAAGAAAAAGCCTGGTCGCTTCAAGAAATAATGCGTCATCCGGGATTCATTCCCGCACCTGGTGTGAAATAAAGGATGGAAAAGCCCTCTGCTGAAAAATCCTGAGAGATCGCATCATCCAGCGCTCACCACGTCAGCCATATTCATTACTACTGCCGTAGTAATGAATCAACACAAAAAACGCCGCGCCAGCAAGCGGCAATGCAGGGATTGCTGATTTCCAGCAATCCCATCTTCACTATTTATCATCATAAATTCAATCTGACACGGCCATGCCCGTGGGATGATTCATATTGTTCTGGTCTACACTGAAATGGTTTAAAAACCCGTATGGATGTCAGCGGAATGAGCGGATATTGCACCGGGGTTTGTTGCTCATGCTTTGCCGGGCGACTTGACTGTCATGGCTAAAACCCCGGGCCCGGCAGGTTTTACACAATTAAAATAAATATTTTTACAAAAAAATCGATTAGCTCCATGGGGTTTTCGCATACGCATTACTGCCAAGGACGCTAGCCGGCTAGCAGGATTTTTCCATGATGGAGGAGTGAAATGACTGCACCCAGTTTTTTTCCGGCACTTCCCGGCGCACTCAATGTTTTGCTGGCGACAGGCTTGATCCTGATCGGCGGAATGGCGGGCGCAAGACTGTTAATGCGCTGGATGCCGGTGCCGGCCATTACCGGTTATATATTGGCCGGCCTGCTGATCGGCCCTGCCGGACTCAACTTGATCAACGCCTCTGCCCTCGATGGAATTGGGCTCCTGATCGATTTCGCACTGGGCTTGATCATTTTTGAATTGGGGCGACGGCTCGATTACAAGTGGCTGCTATCCGAACGATCATTGCTGCTAACGGCGATTGTAATCAGCCTGAGCATATTCTGCGGCCTGTTTTCCCTTCTGATCCTGCTGGGAAGCAGCAAACTGGTTGCAGGATTGGCCGCGGCCATCGGCATGGCGACCTCGCCGGCCGTGGTGCTCAATGTAGTACGAGAATCCAGGGCAGAGGGGCAAGTCAGCGATCGCATGCTCAATATCGTTGCCATCGGCAATTCAGTGGCGTTCATCATCTTCACCATGTGCCTGTCGGCACAGCATATGGAATACAGCGCAGGCTGGGAAACCATCCTGCTGCATCCGCCTTACCTGATCGGCTGTTCGATTGGACTCGGGTGGCTAGGAGGGCAATTGCTGATTTACCTCAGCCGCTGGTTGGGTCGTGATAGCCTCAGCCAGCATATTGTTGTATTCGGCATGATAGCGGCGATAGTCGGTTTAACCGAAATATTGAAATTGTCAGCGCTGATGGCTCTGCTCGTATTGGGCCTCATCAGCCGCAGCCGCGATCACCGGCACGTCATCATCGATCCGGATTTCAGCCAGATCAGCAGCCTGCTGTACGTGATCCTGTTCGTCTACGCCGGCGCCAGATTGGAGCCGGGCCATCTGCGCGAGGTATGGTTTGCCGCACTCGCATTCATCGTTTTACGCTGCATGATTACGATCAGCCTGAGTAGCGCCCTGGCTTCCTATAATGGCCTGAGTATCCGCAAGGGGGCATTGCTCGGCCTGGGTCTGCTGCCGATGTCGGGCGTCGCCATCATCCTGGGGCAGCGCGTATCCGGCATCTATCCCGAATTCGGTCCGGAACTATCTGCCCTGATGCTGTCTGTGATAGCGATTCTGGAAATTCTTGGCCCCATTAGCACCCGCTATGCGCTGATAGCATCGGGTGAAGCACAAACCGGAGGGAAGTCATGACGCTCGAATTCACGCAATCATCCGCCCTGACGATGGGCGTCGAACTGGAATTGCAAATCGTCAATCGACGCGACTACAATCTGACGCCCGGCTCCAGCGATCTGCTGGCGCTGCTGGAGAAGACGCCGCATGGCTACGACATCAAGCCGGAAATCACCGAGAGCATGATCGAGATTGCCACCGCGGTGCACACCGACATGAAAGCCATGCTGGCGGAATTGTCGGACATGCGCAGCCTGCTGCGCTCAGTGGCGGAAAAAGTCAATCTGGGCCTGGCCGGTGGCGGCGCACACCCATTCCAGCACTGGGACGATCAGCGCATCTATCAGACCGAGCGTTATCAACTGGTATCGGAATTGTATGGCTATCTGGCGAAACAATTCACCGTCTATGGCCAGCACATCCACATCGGCTGCACCAGTGGCGACGAAGCCGTGCGATTGACGCATCTGCTGGCGCGCACCATCCCCCATTTCATCGCCTTGTCGGCCTCATCCCCTTTTTATCAGGGGGTCGATACCACCTTCCAATCCTCGCGGCTGACCAGCATCAATGCCTTCCCCTTGAGCGGCTGCATGCCTTTCGTGACCGACTGGGACGCATTCAATGTGTATTTCAGCAAAATGGCCGGGCTGGGGATCGTCGCCAGCATGAAGGATTTTTACTGGGACATTCGTCCCAAGCCGGAATACGGCACGGTCGAGATTCGCGTATGCGACACGCCGCTGGAACTGGAAACCGCCGTCGCGCTGGCGGCCTATGCACAAACCCTCGCCAAATATTTTTTTGCGGAGCGCTCGCTGTGTCCTGCGCAGGAATCCTATCTGCCCTATTCCTACAACCGCTTTCAGGCTTGCCGCTTCGGCTTGTCGGGAACAGTGATTGACCCGCAGCGCGGCGGCATCACGATCAGGGATGACATCCTGCAGACCTTTGATGCGCTCAGCGATGTTGCACAAGAACTGGGCACCACCGATGAAATCGCATTACTGCGTGCGCGGGTGCTGGCGAACCACTCGGATGCGGACTGGCTGCGTGAAACTTATCGCACCAGCGGCGCCTTGTCTGATGTGGTCAGGCAGCAAAGCGCGTTGTGGATGGCGGATAACACATCCGATTAGAGCTTCCCGGCTTTTTTCAGCCGGTACGTCAAGCCTTCGGCAATATCCTTGTGGTTGAATTTGTTGGCGAAATCGATCGCCGTCATCCCCGCATCATTCTTGAGTGTCGCATCGGCGCCCTCGTCCAGCAGCAGCTTGACGGTCAGGATATGCCCGGAGCGCGCTGCCATCATGAGGGGGGTGGTCTTGTTCGGCGACTCTGCATCGATATAGGCGAAATGATCGAGCAATAATTGCACGATGTCGTTATTGCCGCTGGTTGCCGCGTAATGCAGCGCGGCCCAGCCGGGTTGATTGACTTCCGCCCCTTTTGCCAACAAGGCTACGACCGCGGGTTGATTGGCTTTGAAGGCGGCCAGCATCAGTGCGGTGTCGCCATTGCGTGCCTTGACCTCCAGATTGATGCCGGGGGCATTGAGCAGCACCTCGAACACATGCATCGCCTCCTCACGCAGCGCCAGGATCAGGCCACTGTCGCCACGTTCAGCCTCGACGGTATTCGGATCGAAGCCGCGTTGCAGCAAGGAACGGACGCCAGCAGCATTGTCGAGCTTGACTGCCTGGAAGTAATCCTCGTAGGCGCCGGCCAGTGCGCTTGCCGGCAGCAGCATGGCAGCACCTGCTGCTGCCAGCATCAGCAAAACCTGGCGGCGCATGCGTCTTGGAAGCGGGATTCTTCTTCATAATTGACATCAGATGCTTAGCGTATGATCTTGAAAAGATTGAAGAAATTATCCGTGGTCTGCTGCGCAACCCGGGCCAGCGGGATGCCATTCATGTCGGCCAGGAATTCCGCCACATGGCGCACCAGACCCGGTTCGTTCATCTTGCCGCGATGCGGTACCGGCGCCAGATAAGGCGAATCGGTTTCGATCAGCATCCGCTCCAGCGGCACCGCCCGCGCCACCGCCTGCAGGTCTTTGGCGCTCTTGAAGGTCACGATGCCGGAAAACGAGATGTAAAACCCCATCGCCATCGCCGCCTCGGCCACCGCCAGCGATTCGGTAAAGCAGTGCATCACGCCGCCCGCGCCGCCGGCATCGGTGCCCGCGCCCTCTTCCTGCATGATCCGTATCGTGTCTTCGGAAGCGGCGCGGGTATGGATGATCAGCGGCTTGCCGGTCGCACGGGAAGCGCGGATATGGGTGCGAAAGCGTTCGCGCTGCCATTCCAGATCGCCTTCAAGACGGTAATAATCCAGCCCGGTCTCGCCGATGGCGATGATTTTCGGGTGATCCGACAGGGCGATCAGTTGCTCGACGCTCGGTTCCGGCGTGTCTTCGTAATCGGGATGCACGCCGACCGACGCATAGATGCGCGGGTGCTGCTCCGCCAGCGCCAGCACTTGCGGGAAGTCCGGCAGGTTGACCGACACGCACAACGCGTGGCTGACCTGGTTTTCATCCATTTTCGCCAGGATTTCCGGCATCCGGGCCAGTAGTTCCGGGAAATTGATATGGCAATGAGAATCTATATACATGATGAATGATAGTCGTTTGGCTGATGGGTCGCCGCAAGCGCCTTATCCGGCCGCTGAAATTGAATAAATTGCCGGGGTATGTCGGAAAATACAGGCGTTCCCGCACATGAAATAAGCCTCCTGAAAATTACTATGGGGAGTATATATTTCGGCTGGCGAGCTGTTTTGCCTGCTTTGGTAGCTACGCGACCCGCTTGCCGACGATGATCAGGTCCCGTTCCACCCCGTCCAGCGTCGCAACCCGCGGCATGGTGGCCCAGCGCTCGAAACCGAATGCCTCGAACAATTTCAGGCTCGGGATATTGTGTCCGAAAATGAAGCCCAGCAGCGTATGCACCTTGATTTCGGGAGCAAATTCGATGGCCCGGGTCAGCAGAGTAGCGCCCCAGGCCCTTGCCGCGTGCCGCCTCAGCCAGGTAAATCGACAGCTCAGCGGTACCGGCATAGGCCGGGCGCCCATAAAAATTGGAGTAAGACAGCCAGCCCAGCACTTGCCCGGCTGCCAAGCCATCCTGCCCATTGGACTCTACGACCCACAAAGGCCGCTTGGCGGGATCGTGCTCGGCAAACCAGGCATGGCGCGATTCCACCGAGACCGGCTCGGTATCGGCGGTGACTTCGCGCGATGCCACCGTGGAATTGTAGATCGCGACGATTGCAGGCAGATCGTCGAAAGTGGCCAGGCGGTGAGTGTAAGTAGGGGATGTCATATCGTATGGTTGGCGCGAGCCGAATGCAGGGCCGAGCCCAGGATGTCTTCTATCGATTTCTTGACGCGCTGGCCGCTCTCGTCGTCCGGAAAATGGACGCCGATGCCCTGCGATTTGTTGTTGTTGGCGCCAGCCGGCGTGATCCAGGCGACTTTGCCGGCGATCGGGTATTTGTTCGGCTCGTCCATCAGCGACAGGATCAGGTAAATTTCGTCGCCGACCTTGTACTGCTTGTTGGTTGGCACAAAAATGCCGGCGTTTTTAAGGAACGGCATATAGGCTGAATACAGCGCCGATCTTTCCTTGATCGCCAGCGACAGCACCGAAGGCCGTGCGATCGCCGCGGTACTGCTGATTTCTGCTGCGGCGTCAGGTGGAGTTGGATTTTTCATGGCATTCCCTTCAGGAGCATAGCTGAGCATAGTCCAGCAACATATCCTCGATGAACAATTTGGCGGACAACGGGTGTTCGGCGGTGGCCTTGCGTTCATTCAGGTCTTTCAAGGCCTGCAGCAAGGCAGCGACTTCGACCTTGGCGGCCAGAGCCTGAAGCGCTGGCTGATGGCGTGGATAATACCGGACTTTCCCGCTCAGCTTGATGCAAAACAGGTCGTACAGCCAGCGCTGCAGCAACGCGACCAATTGCACCGCAGCCACTTTTTGCAGGCGATCTGCGGTTTTGAGCGCGCCGTCCACACCGGGCGCAGCGAGAAACTGCAGAAAACAGGTCCGTTTCGTCCCGGTTTCCGGCCAGCGCCAGCGCGTGGGCAGCCAGTGGCGCACCGCCCTGCTCGGCCAGCCAGACATCGGCATCCTTCACCCCCTGCGTCTTCAGCCAGCTCAGCGCATCGTCAAAGGATGGCATGTTCAGCGCAAACTTGCGGCAGCGCGACAGGATGGTCGGCAGCAGGCGGTCGATGCCATGCGTGACCAGTAAAAACAAGGTATGCGGCGGCGGCTCTTCGAGCGTCTTCAGCAAGGCATTGGCAGCGGCAACATTCAAGGCCTCGGCCGGATACAGCACGATCACGCGCATGCCATGGCGATGGGTCGAGATGTTCATGAAATCGGCCAACGCACGAATCTGATCGATCTTGATTTCCTTGGACGGGGTCTTGCTGGCCTTGGCCGATTTCTTGCCGTCAACCTCAGTCGCGTCGTCGCTGTCGGCGCCATCCTCCTCCAGAATTTCGGGGCGTACGCGGCGGTAATCGGGATGGCTGTACTGTGAAAACCAGCCGCAGGACGCGCATTTGCCGCACGCATGGCCGTCGGCGCCGGGCGCATCGCACAGCACGGATTGCGCGAAATGCTCGGCAAACGCGGCTTTCCCTATCCCTTCCATGCCGTGAAACAGGATCGCATGCGGCAGCCGCTCACGTAATTGCTGCAATTGTTTCCATGCCGGAATTTGCCATGGATAAAGCGGATTATTCATTCAAATTCAGTGACTTAAAGTGGCTTGTTAAAGTGAAACATCTGATTCGGAATGACTGGAATCACAGCTGGCCGATGATTTCCACCAGCACTTCGTGCGTGGCGTCAATTGAACGGGTGGAATCGATGATGCGAAAACGCGCCGGGAATTGCGCGGCGCGGCGCAGGTATTCGGCGCGGGTCGCCGCAAAAAAATCCGCCTGTTCCAGCTCGAACTTGTCCAGCGCGCGCGTCGCATCCAGCCGCGCCCGCGCCACTTCCAGCGGCACGTCGAACAGCAGCGTCAGGTCGGGCTGCAGATGCGGATGCACCCATTGCTCCAGGATGTCGAGTTTTTGCAGGTCCAGCTTGCGCCCACCGCCTTGATAGGCGAAGGTGGCATCGGTAAACCGGTCGGAAATCACCCAGTCGCCGCGCGCCAGCGCCGGTTCGATGACCTGCGCGATATGTTCGCGGCGCGCGGCAAACATCAGCAGCGCCTCCGTTTCCAGGTGCATTTTTTCATGCAACAGCAACTCGCGCAGTTTTTCTCCCAGCGCGGTGCCGCCCGGCTCACGCGTGGCGATGATGGATTTGCCGCTGGCCCTGAGGCAGTCCGCGACGAATCCGATGTGGGTCGATTTGCCGGCGCCATCGATGCCTTCAAAGGTGATGAACTTACCGCGTTTATGTTGTTTCAAATTAGTTTGCTCCGCGCTGAAACTTGTTGACGGCCCGATTATGGTCGCCCAGATTGCTGGAAAACTGGCTGCTGCCATCCCCTTTGGCGACGAAATACAAGGCATCCGTTTTGGCCGGCTTGAGTGCTGCCGCCAGCGAGGCCGCACCCGGCAAGCGCGATCGGCGTCGGCGGCAAGCCGGCGTGCTTGTAGGTGTTGTAAGGCGTGTCGGCCAGCAGGTCGCGCTTGCGGATGTTGCCTTGATAACTGTCGCCCATGCCGTAAATGACGGTCGGATCGGTCTGCAGCATCATGCCGGTTTTAAGGCGATTGACGAACACGCCGGCGATCATGTCGCGATCGGCTTTTTTCCCGGTCTCTTTTTCGACGATCGATGCCATCACCAGCGCCTCATACGGATTCTTGTAAGGCAGCGCTGCGTCGCGCACTGCCCATGCGTCGTTGAGGCGGGTCGTCATGGTTGCATTGGCCTGCTTGAAAATCTGCAGATCGCTGGCTCCTTTGGCGAACAGGTAGGTATCAGGAAAGAACAAGCCTTCCGCCTGCTGGTACTCGGGGGCGATTATGGCCAGCAGCTCCTGCTCCGTCATGTCGGCAGTATCGTGTTTCAGGGCCGGATGATCGGCAATCGCACGGCGCATTTGCTTGAAGGTCCAGCCTTCGATGATGACCAGCGACTCTTGCGCGAACTCGCCGCGTGCCAGTTGCGTAATCAGCATGCGCGGCGTGGTGCCGGGTTTCAGCTCGTAATTGCCGGCCTTCAGTTTCTGGCCCTGGCCGACCAACCGTGCCAGCAGCGCCAGCAAGGTCGGCTGCACCGGCACGCCCGCGTCTGCAATTTGCTGCGTTGCGCTGTTTAATCCGCTGCCTGGCTTGATCGAAAACTCGATCGGCTTGTCGGCACTGCTGATGTCGGTATTGGCCCATTGTATGAAACTGGTGGCGCCAGCCAGCGCCAGCACAGCAGATCCGATCAGTATTTTCTTGAAAAATGTCATGCCCGATGTGTGTTCCAACGTAAATTTGATGAGGGCTCTATAATCCTGAAAACGGCGATGCACTACTCGCCACAATCATCGGGAATCCAGCTGACAGCGTTTTCCCCTTGTCCGACAAGGTGCGCGGCAACGATGAGGATGCGCGTTAATGACGCTTCCAGGATCATCCGCCCGTAATGATAATGGCAATTGAAGAAAGCCCCTGCGTTTATGATTGATTTTATGGATGGTTGGTTGCAGTTCCTGACACAACATGGTGCACATTTTACGCAGGACAAGCCAGGCGAGGTAGCGCACTTCGGCAGTCCGGCGACACAGGACAGCCTGGCTGCCGGTTTTGTTGCGCCGCTGACGGATCTGGGCCTGATTGCCGCCAGCGGCGAGGATGCCGCCAGTTTCCTGCACAGCCAGCTGACCAATGATGTGTTGCATCTGGGGCCGGCCGAAGCCCGCCTGGCCGGTTATTGCTCGCCCAAGGGGCGCTTGCTGGCAACCTTGCTGATGTGGAAAGCCGGGGCTGGCCTCGTGTTGCAGTTGCCGCGCGAGATACAGCCTGCGATCCAGAAGCGGCTGCAGATGTTCGTGATGCGTTCCAAAGTCAAGCTGGAAGACGTCAGTGCGCAGCACGTGGTGCTGGGACTGGGCGGACAGGCGGCGGCCGGCGTGCTGGCGCAGTGGTTCCCGAGCCTGCCCGCCGCGCCGTATGCGACCGCACATGCCGAGTGCGGCAGCCTGATCCGGGTCGCAGATGCATTCGGTGCGCCGCGTTACCAGTTGCTGACCTCGCCCGACACCGCCCAGGCGCTGTGGCCGGCACTGAGCGCTGCGCTGCAAGCGGTCGGCAACGGCGCATGGCGCTTGTCGGCGATTCAGGCCGGCGTGCCGCAGGTGACGCTGCCGACGCAGGAACAGTTCGTGCCGCAAATGCTCAATCTCGAACTCATCGGCGGCGTCAATTTCAAAAAAGGCTGTTATCCGGGACAGGAAATCGTTGCGCGCATGCAGTATCTGGGCAAGCTCAAGCGCCGCACGATGCGCGCCGTGGTTGATGCCGCAGGGGTGACATCTGGCATGGAAGTATTTTCCAGCGCCGACCCCGAGCAGCCTTGCGGCATGATCGTCAATGCCGAAAGCAATGGCGCGCAGCATAGCGAGTGTCTGGTTGAAATAAAAATTGCCGCGCTGGAAGATGGCTCGGTGCATTGCGGTTCGGCCAGCGGAGCGCTGCTGCGCTTCCAGCCGCTGCCCTATGCGCTGCCGGATGCGGCCTGAGGCGCTGAATATACTCCCGCATGTATTTTTTAAAACCCAAAGAAATCGTGCGGGGAACACATGATTTTTAATCATACCCCGTATTTTTACTGAAAAGTCGCGAGGCCGACAGCCAGTCATGGATTACTACGTTTATTATCGCGTTCACTGTGAACAGGTGCCGAGCTTGCTGCCCAAGGTCAGGCAAATGCAGGCGGTGCTATCCAAGTGCTGCCGGGTTGCGCTGAAACGGCGACCGGGGCAAGCCGATGACTGCCAGACCTGGATGGAAGTCTACCTCGCGGCGCCGGAGGATTTTGAGCTGCAACTGGCGCAGGCGCTGCTGGCCACAGCAATACCCGCCTTGATAAGCGGTGAACGCCATATCGAGCGTTTCATGGATTTTTCGGAAGATACACTATGTGCCTGATCGTTTTTGCATGGCAAGTCATGCCTGACATGCCGCTGATTGCCGCTGCCAATCGCGATGAATTCTTTGATCGTCCAAGCGCACCCGCGATGCAATGGGATGATCATCCGGAGATCTTTGCCGGACGCGATCTGCTGGCCGGCGGCACCTGGCTGGGCATCTCGCCGTCGGGGCGTTTTGCCGCGCTGACCAATGTCCGCAGCGCCGCCGACGTGCGCAAGGATGCGCCCTCACGCGGCAGTCTGGTGACGGATTTCCTGATCGGCCAGATGTCGCCGCAAGACTATATCGATGCGCTGGCCGAACGTGCCGCGGTGTTCAATGGCTTCAACCTGCTGGTGGGCGACGGCAAGCAACTGCTGTGGTATTCCAACCGCGGCGCTTACGACAAGCGCAACGGCCAGCCGCTGGCGCCGGGCATCTACGGTTTGTCGAATGCGCTGCTGGACTCGCCCTGGCCCAAGGTGGTGCGGACCAAGGCGCAGTTTTCCAGCCTGCTATGCCAGAATGCGCCGCAGGACGCCTACTTCGACATGCTGCTCGATACCACGCAGGCCTCCGACTGCCGCCTGCCCAACACCGGCGTCGGCATCGAATGGGAGCGATTGCTGTCCTCGCCCTATATCCAGGCGCCGAACTACGGCACCCGAACCTCCAGCCTGGTGCGCATCCACGCGCAGGCGCCGTCGGAGCTGATCGAGATCATCCGGCAATAATCCGGCAATCACTCAAGAAAGAGAAAAAGCTGCCGATAAGCAACTATCTAATTGAAGGAGTTCAAGATGGACATCAGCGGAGTATCTGGCATCACCAGCAAGATCACTGAAATGGCAACGACGCAGACCAATGACGCAGTCGGCATGGCTGTTCTCAAGAAGGCGATGGACATCGACGCCTCCAGTGCAGCGGCACTGATCGATGCGATACCGGCAGCGCCGGCTGCGGCCCACAACTTGCCGCCGCATCTGGGACACAACATCAACACGACCGCGTAATACATTCACATACCGGTCCAATGCAAATGGCCTGGGCAATTGCCCAGGCCATTTGCATTGGACCGCGGTGTATATCAGCCCATGTCCGCTTACGCCGTTGCAGCCTCGAGCAAGGTGAAAAACTGCTCGGCCGGCACCGGCCTGGAAAATAAATAACCCTGCGCATAGTCGCAGCCGGCCGCAGCCAGCAAGGCGCGCTGCTGCTCGGTCTCCACCCCTTCCGCAATCACCTTCAGGCCAAGTTTGTGCGCCATCACGATGATGGCCTCGGACAAGGCCATGTCATTGGGGTCGCTTGCCAGATCCCTGACGAACGACTGGTCGATCTTCAGATAATCGACATCGAATTTCTTCAGGTAGGACAGCGATGAATAGCCGGTGCCAAAATCGTCAATGGCCACCTGAAAGCCCGCAGCACGGAATTTCAGCAGCTTTTCTGCAATGTTGGCGTCGGCATGCAGCAGCACGCCCTCGGTAATTTCGATCGCGATGCTTTGTCCTGGCAAGCCCAGTTCCTGCAGATAAGCCGACCATTCTTCATGGCTGCTTCCGTCATTGGCAAACTGCACGGGCGATTTGTTGACGCTGATCTGGAACTCGGGGCAGTACAAGGTTCGCCAGTGTTTGACCCAGTTTGCCGACTCCCTGAACACCCAGTTGCCGATATCGACAATCATCCCGGTTTCCTCGGCCAGCGCAATGAATTCGGCCGGACTGACCATGCCACGCTCCGGATGCAGCCAGCGGATCAGCGCTTCCGCCTTATGAATATGACCGGTCGCCAGTTCCACGATAGGCTGCACATAGACCCTGAACTGCTGCGCGTCGAGCGCGCCGCGCAAGTCATTGATCATGCGCATCCGGTTTTGCGCCGCATCCTGCAGTTCGCGCGTGAAATGGCTGTAGCGGTTGCGCCCTTCTTCCTTTGCCACATACATCGCCTGATCGGCATTCTTGAACAGTTCGTCGATCTCGGTCGCGTCATTCGGAAACAGCGTGATGCCGATGCTGCCGGTCAGGTAAGCCAATTCACTGCCCAGATGAAACGGGGCGGCCAGCGCATCGAGGATGCTTTGCGCCACCCGCTCAACGCCGCCGACGGCCCCGACTTCAGTCAGCAGCAAGATGAATTCATCCCCGCCCTGGCGCGCCAGCGTATCGGATTCGCGCACGCAGGCATTGATGCGGCGCGCCGCCTCGATCAGCAGCACATCGCCCATCGCGTGCCCCAGCGTATCGTTGACTTCCTTGAAATGATCCAGATCGATGAACATCAGTGCCAGTTGAAGGCCGCTGCGGTGCGCCTTCTTGATCCCCGACGCCAGCCGATCGTGGAACAGGCGGCGGTTAGGCAGCCCGGTCAGCGCATCGTAGTTGGCCTGCTGCCAGATCAACTCTTCCGTTTGCTTCTTTTTTGTAATATCGGAAAACAGTGCCACGCGCCGATGCGGCGTGCCATCGTCGTTGAAGGTGGTGTTGATGGTTTGCCATTCGATATAGACATCGCCGTTCTTGCGCCGATTCCATATTTCCCCTTCCCAATGACCGCTGCTGTTGATCGATTCCCACATTTGCCGATAAAAAGATTTGTCCTGACGGCCGGAATTGAGAATGCTCGGGCTATTGCCGATGATTTCGCTCTCGGCGTAACCGGTGGTGCGGGTGAAGGCGGGGTTGATCGCAATGATGATGTTGTTGCTGTCGGTTACCATCATCGACTCGCTGCTGGTGTTGTAGACCGAATACGCCAATTGCAGCTGTTCTTCCTGCGATTTGCGCTCGCTGATATCGCGCACGATCACGCACAGGTAGCGCAGCCCCTCATATTGCACCGCGCTGCAGCTGACCTCGACCGGCATCGGCGCTTGCCCATCCCGCATCAGTGCCGACTCAAAGCGCCGTTCCTGCGCCTGCCCGGAGGCATCCAGCGGCCATTCGGCAAAGCCAACCGCAGTCCACGACAGCCCCAGCAAGGTGCCGCCGCCAAACTGTTCGCGGGCTGCGCGGTTGGCATACACGAACTGCCCCTCTTGCCCGAGCAGAAAGAACATGTCGGCCGCATTGTCCATCACGAATTTATTGAAATACAGTTCCTTGGCGCTCTCGTGCAGGGCGGCATTGCGATGTTCGATATCAGTCCGGTAGCGACCGAACAAACGCCCCATCCAGCGCGAAAAATACAGCGAAAAAACCAGCGCGACAGCGAATGCTGCCAGCAGGATCAGCAGCGTGCTCACGATGCTGCTGCGCACGCTGTCGTGCAGCATCTCGCGCTGTGCGTCGAGCGTGCTTTGCAGGTCGTCCAGATACACCCCGGCAATGATGATCCAGTCCCAGGAGTCGAGCTTGGACACAATCGACATCTTGGGCGCCATCAAGCCCGTTGCCGGATGCGGCCACTGATACTGCAGCAAGCCGCCGCCCTGTGCTGCCGCATCGAGAATCTGCTTGAACACCGTCCGCTCGGCAGGATTGCCCAGTTGTTCGACTTGCTTGCCCTCAAACGTGGGAACGGTAGGCAATAGCAGCACTGTGCCGTCGCGCCTGATGATGCTGAAGTAGCCATTGCGTCCGAAATGCTGGTTGCGCAAGCGCTCCAGCGCTTCCTGCTGCAGGTCTTCTTCCACCTTGTAGCGGTATTCGCCGGTGCCGATGATCCAGTTGAAGGGCGCAAACAGGCGCACATACGCGATCTTGTCCTTCATCTCGGTGGTCGAGCCGGGCGGATACCAGCGGTAGTGCGAAAATCCGGCCATGGTCGGATTGGCGGCAGCCTCGATCAGGCCGCGCATGATCGGAAAGCCGGTGTCATCCAGATTGTTGAGCAGCGACGTGCCCTCCAGCTTCGGCACCGTCGGCAGCAAAATGCAGTTGCCGTCCATATCGTCGATGAAAAAATAGCCGCGCCCCTGATAAAAACGCATCGGGCGGATCGCCTCAACGATCAGTTGCTTGATGTCGGCAGTGCTGCGCCGCCCTTTTTCGCGCTGGTAGATCGCCGTGGCGAGCTGGAACACCTGATCCACCTGGCTGCTGATATCGGCCTTGAGCACGGTTTCGGTACGCGAGCGTACATAGTCGAGATAGTTTCGCGTCGCCTCGACCTGACTTTTCAGCAAGGTTTCCTGCTCACGCAGGGTATTCGCCTTGAAGCTCGCCATGTTGCTTTCGTATTCGGCAACATGCTGCAGCGTGAAATACAGCCCCATCGAAACAGCCAGGACAAAGGCCAGCCCCAGCATCCCGAACAACTGCAGGCGCGATAATTTTTTTTCGTTTAGATTCGACAACATGGCATTTCGCAAAGGGGGTGTCAGGCAAGACATGGCTGTGCATCTGCATCTGCCGGACAACCAGCAAGGCATCACTTATTTTCAGTGACACCCAAGCCAATTGAGCGCCATGGCCGGTATCAGTCGAAGGTGCGCTGCATGTGGATATGCGCAATCCCCGCCTCGATAAATTCCTCGCCTTCGCGCACGAAGCCGTGGCGACCGTAAAACGCTTCCGCCTGCGACTGCGCATTGAGTTGCACCCGCTTGTCGCGCCGCAGTTGCGCCTGCTGCATCAGCGCCTGCAGGATCGCCGCGCCGACACCGGCGCCGCGCGCCGCCTGCTTGACCGCCATGCGGCCGATATGGCCATCCGGCAGCAGGCGTCCGGTACCGACCGCTTGTTCGCTGCCATCTTCGCCTGTCAGGTAGGCGACTGCATGCAGGCACTGGGCATCCATCTCATCCCACTCCATTTCCAGCGGGACTTTTTGTTCCAGTACAAAAACTTCATAGCGAATGGCTTGGGCTTCAGGCTGCTGGGTGGCCCAGTCGCCGAGTGAGACGCGGAGTGTCATGGCTGTTCAGGAGTAAGTTTTCAAAGGCCGTGATTGTCGCACGCCAATCGCCCGGCATGGCAAGCCCTTTGCGCAAAACATGCCGATCCCGATTGCGTCATCGAATCCAATGCGCTTTCGCGCCGCCGTGCGCGCCGCGGCCACCCTCCTGCAAATAATAAAAATCAGGGGGTATATGGCAAAACATGTGGCTTGCCGCACGAATATTAAAGGGGCTTGAAAAATACAGGGCTGAGTATATTGAAGGCGTCGGAGCCGCCTAGCGCAGCATCTCGATATGCGGAATATCGTCTTCATCATAGGGCTCCGAGCACGCCCGGAAGCCGAATTCACTATAGAAGCGCTGCAGATACAACTGTGCGGAAATCCGTATCCGCCGGCCGGGGAATTGCTGCTCGCAGCGACGTATGCCCTGCTCCAGCAACGCCCTGCCCAGACCGCTGCCGCGCGCGGCATCCGCGGTCAGCACCCGCCCCAGCGATGGTTCAGGGTATTTCGCACCCGGTTCGACGCAGCGCAGATACGCGGCCAGCGTGCGCACCCCGGCGTGCATTTGCCAGCCGAGCAGATGATAAGCGCGCTGATCCAGCGCATCGATGTCGGGATACAGGCAGCGCTGTTCCAGGATAAATACCTGCTGGCGCCTGGCCAGCAGCGCGTACAGGGCATCGATATCGAGTTCCCTGAAGGAAGACCATTGCCACTCTGTCGCGGGGCCGCTGGCGGCGATGAGCGGGAAATCTGTGGCGAGCGACGGCAGACCGGCATTGTGCGGCATGATTTTCCCCTCTGGATCAAGATGAGCTTACTTGATGCATGACAGGAGCGGCCGGCATCGGCGCCATGCGGTCTTAATCTGGCAACAGCTTCCTGCCGGCATCGAGCCGCTTCAGGTACTTGAAGGTGCCCATCGCTTTCGCCACCAGTTGGTCGCCGTTCCAGACTTCACCTTCGCAAAAACACATCGTGGTCGAGCGATGAAAGGCCTTGCCCGTGGCGACCAGGCGGCCGCCCGGCTTGCCGCCTGGCTGCACGAAACTGGTGTTCATGTCGACCGTCACCGCGGCTTTGGCATCCGGGTACAGCGAACGGCCGGCCAGCGACATCACCACATCGAGCAAGGTCATCGTCAGACCGCCGTGCGACACATGCCAGCTGTTCATATGGCGCGGCGCGAGATCCAGCGCGACTTGCGCTTCGCCGTCGGCCATGTTGATAAATTCGACGCCGAGATCTTCCAGGAAAGGGTTATTGACCGGAAAGGCCTTGCGCGGCAGTTGGACCACGGCGCTCATCGGACGCTGCCCGCGCCGCGAGCGGCAGTCGGCAGCTGCATCGAAAACTGTTCTTCCACACCCATAATCCATCCTTATCCGGGGAGTATCACCAAAAACAGTGGCATCCCCGCTTGATTTCATTGCCATTCAAAAAATACATGGCGGAGTATATTTTTAACGCATGCGCGCTCAGACAGCGTAATCCATGCACTGGCGGGCACAGCAGATCGCGCCGATGAAGGGCTTGATCGCCGCATGCTGCGGATGGCTCTGGTACGCATCGAGCGCAGCCTGGTCGGCAAATTCCGAATACAGCACCACGTCATAGGTCGCTTCCAGGCCCGGTTGCGCCAGCGCCGCCTCGAAAGCGAACATGCCGGGCACGATGTCGCGGCAGCCGTCCAACAAGGCCTTCATCTGCGCGGCGTTGGCGGCCTTGTCGGCCCCTTCCGCATGGTCCTTCAGTTGCCACATCACAATATGCTTGATCATGATTATTCTTTCGCTCTGCTCAGGTTAACACTCCGAAGACAGGCAGTTTACCGGGTGTTTGGCTATCGGCCTATAGCACGCATAAAAAACCATATTTCCTGATTGAGCCCTTTGATCTCACTCAGCCCTGCGCAAGTTTTACGTAAGCTTGAAGTCGCAGACTGAAAAAACCGCTAAAAAAGCGGAATAAAAAATAAAATCAAGGAGACAGTCATGGCAACTGCGGCGTCAGCGGCAGCGGCACAGGCAGCGCTTGCTGCCAGCCGCGGCATCGGCCCGGAGGAGCGCAAAGTCATTTTCGCCTCCTCGCTGGGCACCGTATTCGAGTGGTACGATTTCTATCTGTACGGCGCGCTGGCGCCGATCATCGCCAGGCAGTTTTTCTCCGGCGTGGACGAGAATACCGGTTTCATCTTCGCGTTGCTGGCATTTGCCGCCGGCTTCATCGTGCGGCCGTTCGGCGCGCTGCTGTTCGGCCGCCTGGGCGACATGATCGGACGCAAATACACCTTTTTGATCACGATCCTGATCATGGGCGCGTCGACCTTCATCGTCGGCCTGCTGCCCAGCTACGCGGCGATCGGCATCGCCGCGCCGATCGTGCTGATCTCGCTGCGCATCCTGCAAGGGCTTGGCGCTGGGCGGCGAATACGGCGGCGCGGCCACCTATGTCGCCGAACATGCGCCGCACGGCAAGCGCGGCGCTTTCACTTCGTGGATACAGACCACGGCCACCCTGGGTTTGCTGCTGTCGCTGCTGATCATCATGAGCATACGCAGCGCGGTCGGCGAGGATTCCTTCGGCGACTGGGGCTGGCGCGTGCCGTTTCTGGTATCGGTGTTCTTGCTCGCGGTCTCGGTCTGGATCCGCCTGTCGATGAACGAATCGCCGGCGTTCGCCAGGATGAAGGCGCAAGGCCGCACCTCGAAGGGGCCGCTGACCGAATCCTTCGGCCGCTGGAAAAACCTGAAACTGGTGATCCTGGCGCTGCTCGGCCTGACCGCGGGCCAGGCCGTGGTCTGGTACACCGGCCAGTTCTATGCGCTGTTTTTCCTGACCCAAACCCTGAAGGTCGATGGCCAGACTGCCAACTTGCTGATCGCGGCGTCGCTGGTGCTGGGCACGCCCTTCTTCATCCTGTTCGGCACGCTGTCGGACAAGATCGGCCGCAAGCCGATCATCATGGCGGGCTGCCTGATTGCGGCGCTGAGCTATTTTCCGATCTTCAAGGCGCTGACGCATTACGCCAATCCGGCACTGGAAGCCGCGCAGCGCAGCGCACCGGTGGCCGTCACTGCCGATCCTGACGACTGCCATTTCCTGTTCAACCCGACCGGCGCCAAGAAGTTCAATTCCTCCTGCGACATCGCCCGCACCGCGCTGACCAAGGCCTCGGTCAACTACACGACCGAAGCCGGGCCGGCCGGCGCGCTTGCCGCCATCAGCGTCGGCGACCAGACCATCAACGGCTTTGACGCCCGCGGCCTGTCGGATGAAGAAGCCCAGGCCAGAGGCGCTGCCTTCACCAAAACCGTGTCGCAAGCGGTCAAGGCAGCCGGCTACCCCAGCAAGGCCGATCCGGCGCAGATCAACAAGGGCATGATCCTGCTGCTGCTGTTCATCCTGGTGCTGTATGTGACGATGGTGTACGGCCCGATTGCGGCGATGCTGGTCGAGATGTTTCCGACCCGCATCCGCTACACCTCGATGTCATTGCCCTATCACATCGGCAACGGCTGGTATGGCGGTCTTTTGCCGACCACCGCGTTTGCGCTGGTGGCGTTCAAGGGCGATATTTACTACGGCCTGTGGTATCCGGTCATCATCGCGCTGATGACCTTCGTGATCGGCATGTTGTGCATCAGGGAAACCAGGGATAACGACATCTACGCTGCCGACTGAGGCGACTGCCGGTCGAAACCCGCAATAAAAAACCGCCGGCATGACTGATGCCGGCGGCTTTCTCATTTCTTTGCATGTCGCTTACAGCAACTGGCAGCGTATCGTGGCCGGCGCACTGCGCAGCTGCACGATCAGCTCCTCGCTGATCGGCACATCCAGATCGGTGATCGCATAGCCCAGTTCGCCGCGCGTCTGCAGTTGTTGCGCGACGATGTTCAGGCCGTGATCGGCAAACACCGCATTCATGCGGGCAATCACGCCCGGTTCGTTATGGTGGATATGCAGAATCCGGCTCTGCACTTCCTTGTCCAGATGGGCGATTTCAGGGAAATTGACGGCCGAGCGGGTGGTGCCGCTGCGCAGGAAGCGCGCCAGCTTGTCGGCCACTTCATGGCCGATGTTTTCCTGCGCTTCCTCGGTGCTGCCGCCGATATGCGGCGTCAGGATCACATTGTCCAGCCCGCGCAAGGGCGAGATGAATTCCTCTTTCTCGCCGCTCGGCTCGACCGGAAACACGTCCAGCGCCGCGCCCGCCAGTTTGTTCTGCTGCAACGCATCGTGCAGCGCGTCGATGTCCACCACTCCGCCGCGCGAGGCATTGATCAGCACCGCCGACGGCTTCATGCAGGCCAGGCGTGCGCTGTTGATCATGTTTTCGGTTGCGCTGCCGCCCGGCACATGCAGCGTCACCACATCGGCTTGCCGCAACAGATTTTCCAGGCTGGCCTGCGGCTTTGCATTACCCAAAGGCAATTTATTTTCAGGGTCGAAATAGCACACCCGCATGCCGACGCTTTCAGCCAGGATGCCCACCTGCTTGCCGATATTGCCGTAACCGATGATGCCGAGCACCTTGTTGCGCACTTCATAAGCGCCCTGGGCATTCTTGTCCCATTGCCCGCGATGGGCCTTGGCATTTTTTTCCGGAATCCGCCGCAGCAGCAATATCGCCTGCGCGATCACCAGTTCCGCCACCGAACGGGTATTCGAGTACGGCGCATTGAATACCGGAATCCCGCGTACTGCAGCGGCGTTCAGGTCGACCTGATTGGTGCCGATGCAAAAACAGCCGATGACCTGCAGCTTCGGCAGCGCATCCAGCACCGCTGCGGTGATTTGTGTGCGTGAGCGGATGCCGACCGCGCTGGCATCGGCCAGGGCATCGATCAATTCCTGCCCCGCCAGCGAGGTCGTGATTTCCCTGACTTCGGTAAAGCCCTGCGCCTTCAGCAGTGCGGTGGCATTCGGGTGGATTTTCTCCAGTAGGACGATTTTTGACATAGCCACCTCCAGGCAATTAAAGATTTATTTAATATGCATATTATGTCATAACAACCGAAAAACCTTTGTCGATCATAAACTGCCCTGCTTCAGCTAATGCAAGAGACCCGCAAGACATTGCGCAAACTCAATGCATTTGGGCAGCTGTCGCCAGCAGCCATTTGAACACGATTTCGACTGCCGGCGTGCGCGGCGTCAGTCGCGAGCGCATCAGCCACAAGCTGGGCAAGGGGAAGGTCGGAATTTGCTGCAAGCGCATCACCCGTCGCTGCCTGAGCGCGGTGTCGGCCAGCAACAGCGACACCATCGCGATGCCGAGTTCCTGCTCTGCCGCATTGAGCAGCAAACGCGGATCGTCGACGGTGATGCTGCGCAGCGGCGAGACCTTGTCCGGAACATAGTCGGCCAGCCAGGGCGCCCAATCGGGGCGGTGTTCATCCATGATCAGGGGCGTCGTCGTCAACAGCTCCGGCACCGGCAGATGCTGCAAGCGCTGCGCCAGTGCGGGTCCGCAGACTGCAACCGCAATATCGTCCAGCAGCGGCACGGCTTCCAGCTCGTCGCTTTGCAAGGCCGTGGCGGAGATGATCAGGTCGACGTCGATCCGGTCGATTTCCCGCAGTTCTTCCTTGGTGATGAACCATATTTCCATGCCGGGGTGCACGGCCTTCAATGCCGGCAGCCGTGGCATCAGCCAGCCATCGGCAAAGTCCGACGGGCAGGCGATGATCACCGAATCCTGATTGCGATACGGTTCGATGCGCTCCCGCCCCTCCCGCAAGGTCTTCAGGGTATTGCGCACCGTTACGCTGAACAGCTCGCCGGCGGAGGTCAGCTTCACGCCGCGTCCGACCCGGCGAAACAGCGCCTGCCCGACCCATTCTTCCAGATTCTGGATTTGATGGCTGATGGCGGACTGCGTCAGCGACAGCTCGACCGCCGCACGCGACAGTCCGCCCAGCCGGGCTGCGGCTTCGAACGCGAGCAGGCTTTGCAGCGGGGGCAAGCGATTTTGCATGATATTAAAAAAACTAATGAATTAATCGATATCGATCATTTTACATCGCCAGCTTTCCCCTGCAATATGACTTAGCCGACAGCACAGCATTTATTAAATGTTAGAAATATTAATGAAACAACCTGGAGAAATAGCAATGAACTCGATCATCAAGGGCGACAGCGCCATTCGCAGCACCTCGTTGTACGGAAGTCACACTGAAAACACCTATGCCGGCGTGCTCAGCTTCATGCGGCGCAAGTACAGCCGCGACCTGAGCGGCGTCGATGTCGCGGTGTCTGGCATCCCGCTCGATCTTGCGACCACTTTCAGGCCGGGAGCCCGCCTCGGACCGGCCGCAGTGCGCGCCGCCAGCGTGCAATTGTCGGAACTGCTGGCTTTCCCTTGGGGCTTCGATCCGTTTGAAGATCTGGCCGTGATCGACTACGGCGACTGCTGGTTCGATGCGCACAATCCGCTGACGATCCACGCCAGCATCGTCGAACATGCGCGCACCATCCTGGCCAGCGGCGCCAAGATGCTGACCTTCGGCGGCGACCATTACATCACCTACCCGCTGCTGAAGGCCCATGCGGAAAAATACGGCAAGCCGCTGTCGCTGATCCATTTCGATGCCCATTGCGATACCTGGCCCGACGACAGCCCTGATTCGCTGAACCACGGCAGCATGTTTTACAAGGCGGTCAAGGATGGCCTGATCGACCCGGCAACTTCGGTCCAGGTCGGCATCCGCACCTGGAACGACGACTTCATGGGCATCAACATCCTGGATGCGCCCTGGGTGCATGCGAACGGGCCGCAGGCGACGCTGGAGAAGATCCTGTCCATCGTCGGCGACCGGCCGACCTACCTGACCTTCGATATCGACTGCCTCGACCCGGCGTTTGCCCCCGGCACCGGCACGCCGGTGGCCGGCGGGCTGAGTAGCGCACAGGCGCTGGCGATCATCCGCGGCATGGGGCCGGTCAATCTGGTCGGGATGGACGTCGTCGAAGTATCGCCGCCGTTCGATCAAAGCGAAATCACCGCACTGGCTGCCGCGCATATTGCGGCCGACTTGCTGTGCGTGCTGCGCAACCAAAAACTGGCCGGGTGCAAGGATCAAGCCCAGCAATGCATGCAACAAGCGCTGGCGACGACCGGTAAACCGCAGGCCTGACACGCAACTGGCAGCCGGACTGGCTGCTAGTTGCACACCGTTTTCAGATACTGCCCGGCATAAAACATGTCCTGCTCGATCGCGCGCCGCACTGCGGCGCCGTCGCGCTGCTGCAGCGCGGCCATCACGTCTTCGTGCGCATCATTCAACTTCAGCGCGAAACGGCCGTCTTCGAACAGCTGGTTCGAAATCGGCCCCACCTTCAGCCAGACGGTTTCTATCAGCTCCATCAACAAAGGCGAACCGCTGGCCCGGTACAGCGTGACGTGGAATTCTTCATTGGCTTCCAGATAGGCTTTCGCATCCTGCGCGGCGATCGCGCTTGCCATCTGCTGCGTCAGTGCCGCCATCCTGGCGATGTCGGCATCGGTCATCCGATAGGCGCCCTGCTCGGCCGCCTGCCCTTCCAGCAGCAGACGGGTTTGCAGGATGTCGTCGAACTGGGCCCGGTTCAGCTTGGGCACCACCACCCCGCAGTTGGGGATGTTGATCAACGCGCCTTCGGCGGAAAGCCGCTGCAGCGCGGCCCGCACCGGCATGATGCCGACCCCCAGCTCATCCGCGACCTGCCTGATTTTCAGCCGTTCGCCGGGCAAGAACCGCCCTACCGTCAACCATTGATGCAGCGTCTGGTAGGTTTTGTCCTGCATGGTCGGAAACATTTTTTCTTGCAAAACAAGACCCCGTGAAATAGGTGGGAAAGGCGGGATTTTAACCGCTCCGGATCGATCGCTAACTGGCCAGTTGCTGCAGGCAATCGTCGAATGCCGCCAGCAAGCGGTCGATGTCCTGCGCCTGCGTGTGCGGGCATACCAGCATCATGTTGTGAAACGGCGTGATCAGCAGGCCGCGATTGAGCAGGAACAGATGGATGATCTGCTCCAGTTCGCCATCCAGGATCAGTCCGGCGGCGCTGCCATCGGCCGGCGGCTGCTCTGAAAACTGGAATTCGGTGCGCGCGCCGACCTGGGTCACGCACCACGGCAGCCGGTGTCTGTGCGATGACGCTGCGCAAGCCGCTGGCCAGGCGATCGGCCAGCACGAACATCTGCGCATACGCGTCATCGGTCATCACCTCGGCCAGATTGGCGCGCATCGCCGCCATCGTCAGCATGTTCGCGGTCAAGGTGGTGCCGACGCCGGAATGGCCGGGCGGCGCCTGCCGCTTGGCCTGCTCGACCCGCGCCGCCAGATCGCCGGCTGAAGCCATATACCGCGCACGGCACGCCGCCGCCGACCGGCTTGCCGACCACCAGCGCATCCGGCTGCAGCCCGTGCAGGCGCGCATAGCCGCCCGGCCCGGAGCTGATGGTGTGGGTTTCGTCCAGCACCAGCAGCGTGCCGTGGCGGCGCAGGATGTCCTGCGCTGCCGCCCAATAGCCGGCTTGCGGCAACACCATGCCGATATTGGTCATCACCGGCTCGGCCAGCACGCAGGCGACGTCGCCGGCCGCCAGCGCCGCATCGAGCGCGGCCAGATCGTTGAATTCCACCACCACCGTATTGGCAGTCAGGTCGACCACCTGCCCCAGCAGGCTGGCGCGCTGGCGCGGCTGGCCGTCGACCAGATCGACGAACACCTCGTCGACGGTGCCGTGGTAACAGCCGTTGAACACCAGTATCTTCGGCCGGCCGCTGGCGGCGCGCAGCCAGCGCAGCACGAAGCGGTTGGCGTCCGAAGCCGACAGCGCAAACTGCCAGACCGGCAAGCCGAAGCGCCGCGCCAGTTCCTCCGCGACCCAGACCGCATCTTCGGACGGCATCATCGCGCTGTAGCCGCGCGTGGCCTGCTGCGCCAGCGCGCGCGCGACCGGCTCCGGCGCATGGCCGAACATCGCGCCGGTGTCGCCCAGGCAGAAATCGACATAGCGGTGGCCATCGGCATCGGTCACCTGCGCGCCGCTGGCCTCCTGCACCGTCAGCGCAAACGGCGTCGACCAGTCGCTCATCCAGTGCAAGGGCACGCCGAACAGCATGTGTTCGGCGGCACGGCCGGCCAGCGCTTCGGAGCGCGGGTTGGCAGCCCTGAAAGCGGCGCGCTCGCGCTCGCGCAGCGCCTGCGCCCGGCCCCAAGCGATGCCGCGCCGGGTCGTTTTGTCGAGTTCCATGTCATTGCCGGTCGTTGAATTGCTCATTTCACGTCATCCGATCCTGTTTTTTAGCGTTCCGGACCTCAATAAATACTCCCACCTGTATTTTTTGAAGGCCAATGATATCGTGCGGGAAGCCATGTGTTTTTAGACATACCCCCACATAAACCTTGAAAATAAGTCACACCAGCAGCATCAGGTGCTCGCGCTCCCATGAACTGATGACCCGGCTGTAGGTCGCGAATTCCAGTTCCTTGACTTCGCAGAAGGCCTTCACGAACAGTTCGCCCAGCACTGCGCCCAGCGGCTGGCAGGCGCGCATGCGCACGATCGCGTCTTCCAGATTGCGCGGCAGTTCGTCATCGACATGCTCGGCACTGCCTGCGGTCGGTGCCGACGGCGACAATCCATTCACCATGCCCAGGTAACCGCAGGCCAGCGTGGCCGCCATCGCCAGGTAGGGATTGACATCGACGCCGGGCACGCGGTTCTCGATGCGGCGGTTATCCGGCCCCGAGTTCGGAATCCGGATGCCGCAGCTGCGGTTGTCATAGCCCCAGCGCACATTGGTCGGCGCCGACATGAAGCGCGACAGGCGCCGGTACGAATTCACATACGGCGCGAACATCAGCATCGACTGCGGCACGTATTTTTCCAGACCGGCGAGATAACTGAAAAACAAGGTGCTGGCGCCGCCGTCCGGATCCGAGAAAATATTCCGCCCGCTCTGCACATCGACGATGCTCTGGTGGATGTGCATCGCGCTGCCCGGCTCCAGCTCCATCGGCTTGGCCATGAAGGTGGCGAAGATGCCGTGCCTGAGCGCCGTTTCGCGCACCGCGCGCTTGAACAGGAACACCCGGTCCGCCAGTTCCAGCGCATCGCCATGCGAGAAATTGATCTCCATCTGGCCGGCGCCGGCTTCGTGGATCAGGGTCTCCACCCCCAGTTGATGGGTATTGCAGAACGACGACAGTTCGAGAAAGAATGGATCGAAATCGTTGACCGCATCGATCGAATACGATTGCCGCCCCGACTCCGGCATGCCGGTGCGTCCCAGCGGCGGCGTCAGCGGCTGATGCGGGTTGCTGTTGCGCGCCACCAGATAAAACTCCATTTCGGGCGCCACCACCGGCTGCCAGCCGCGCTCCGCATACAGCTGCAGCACGCGGCGCAACACCGCGCGCGGCGACAAGCCGACCGGGCTGCCGTCGAAATTCTGGCAATCGTGGATCACCAGCGCCACCGATTCGGCGGCCCAGGGCACGATCCGTATCGTGCCGGCATCCGGCACGCAGATCATGTCGGGATCGGTCGGCCCCACATACGGGCCATTGTCGGGCTGCTCGCCGTTGACGGTATTGAGCAGCACGCTTTTCGGTATCCGCATTTCGCCGGCGGAGATGAACAGATCGCGCGGCAGGATCTTGCCGCGCGCAATGCCTGTCATGTCCGGGATCACGCATTCGACCTCGTGAATGTTTTTATTCCTTAGGAAATCATGCATCGCCTGTGTCATTTGGACTCCTTCATCTGGCTTGCTGCGCATAAGAGCTTGCCTGACGGACAAGCTGCACGCAGACTCGGCAATTTGTGATCAAATCGGTAAGTAAGGCCGTGATTTGATCATATTTACAAAATTTAAGGAAGTTTTATTTCAATTTAGCTTATTTTAAAATGAAAATATTGATATATTTGATCAAATATGCGCAGACAATCACCCTTCGCCGCATGTCAATTTGAAGTAGTTCACGGCGATCCAGCGCGACAGAAGAGAAGTCTCGCCAATTTTTAGCGACAATACATGCTTTTAATGCAATAAAATGCAATCCCGCAATACAACGGGATGTGAATTTGGATCGCTGGGGATTTGCGGAGCTGGCTCAGATGCGCGGCTAGCGCTAGCCGGCTATGCCGGGCCGAAGATTTCGGTCCGGCATGCAGCCATTGCTGGTGATGGCTGTAAAGTTTGCAAATGTGCTTGTCCGGCCGCGCCGGCATGCATGATTACTGAGTGCGGATGCAGCTTGGCCAGAAGGCGCAGGCGCCATTCAAGTTCAATGCACCCGCTTACCTTTGCCTCACTCGATCAAGGATGCCTGTCTTGGATTTTCGGTGACAGACTTGATTTTGGCTGGACGTACATGCCCGGCCTTGCGCATCGCCTTGACCAGATCGCCCATTGCGGCCCAAACCTCTGCCGCTTGATCGGCAGTCATGGGCACGTCGCCATTGAGGGCGTCGCAAGCACCACGCAGATTGACGGCCAAAGAGTTGATGTAATGTTTGCGGTTCAGCCCGAGTGCGATCTGCCTTCTTTTGTCGCACTCCGCCTGTAGTTCATCCCTTTGCTCGACAGTCAGTTTGTCCAGCAAGCCGGCAGAAGGCTTGTACGTATACTTATCAAACGATCCGACCATTTTCACGATGGCACGGCATTTCACCTTGTCGTACCCTACATAGACCAATACCTGGACCTTGCCGCCCTGCTCTTTGAATTGCACGTCTTGCATCCCTTTGAATATCTACAATACCCTCCGCCAACGTGCTGACCGGCGAGAAGGCGCGACAGCTAGCGTTGCGGTGAAACGGCCGACATCATCCAGCCAGACAGCGATTCTGTCAATCGTGTGCCGCTTAATTTTTTCTCAGCGCGGCTGGCCGAGCCAATAAGCACAAAACGCGGCCTGACCGCGTTTTTTTAAAAACGATTGCATTCCTGCTCAAGCATTAAAAGACTTTCCTTCTGCGGCCAGCGTTAACAACAACGGGGCCGGCGTCCACGCATCGCCGTGACGCCCTTTGGCATAGTGCGCGATCGCCGCCGCCACGTTTTGCAGGCCGACCGTGTCGGCATAAAACATCGGACCGCCACGGAACAGCGGAAAGCCGTAGCCGGTCAGGTAGACGATATCGATATCGGAAGCGCGCAGCGCAATGCGCTCTTGCAGGATACGCGCGCCTTCATTGACCAGGGCATACACCAGGCGCTCGACGATTTCCTGATCGCTGATCTGGCGCCGCTCGATGCCGAGCTCGGTGGAATGCCGGACCAGCATGTCATTGACCAGTTCGCGAAGCGCGCGCTGGCGCTCGCCGGCTGTGTAATCGTACCAGCCGGCCTGGTTTTTTGACCGTAACGCCCCAGTTCGCACAAACGATCTGCGGTTTTGGAATAGCTGATTTCCGGCCTTTCCAGATAACGGCGCTTGCGGATCGCCCAGCCGATGTCATTGCCGGCCATGTCGCTCATGCGGAACGGCCCCATTGCGAAGCCGAATTTTTCGAGCGGCCTGATCGACCTGCTGCGGCAAGCAGCCTTCTTCCAGCAGGAAGCCGGCCTGGCGGCTGTATTGCTCGATCATCCGGTTGCCGATGAAGCCGTCACAGACGCCGGAGACCACGGCGGTTTTTTGATCTTCTTGGATAGCGCCATGACGGTCGCCAGCACATCTTGCCGGTTTGTGCGCCGCGCACGACTTCCAGCAGCTTCATCACGTTGGCGGGACTGAAAAAATGCGGTGCCGATCACGTCTTGCGGCCGCTGGGTAAAGCCGGCGATTTGATCCAGGTCCAGGGTCGACGTATTCGAGGCCAGGATCGCGCCCGGCTTCATCACTGCATCGAGCTTTCTGAACACGGTTTCCTTGACGCCCATGTCCTCGAACACCGCCTCGATCACGATATCGGCCTCGGCGATCTCCGCATAGGACAAGGTGCCGGCGATCAGATTGATGCGTTGCTCGAACTGTTCCGGCGTCAGCTTGCCCTTCTGCATCGTGTTTTCGTAATTCTTGCGGATCGCGGACAGCCCTGTTCCAGCGCTTCCGGCGTCATTTCCAGCAGCGTGACCGGGATGCCGGCATTCGCGAAATTCATCGCGATCCCGCCGCCCATCGTGCCGGCGCCGATGATCGCGACCGAGCGGATCGCGCGCAGCGGGGTATCGGCTGGCACATCGGAAATCTGCCGGCGGCACGCTCGCTAAAGAATGCGTGCCGCAATGATTTTGACTCGGTGGTTTGCACCAGCGCCATGAACAGATCACGTTCGAATTTCAGGCCGTCCTCGAACTGCATGCCGACGGCTGCCGCCACTGCTTCCACACACTGCGATGGCGCAGGAAACGGCCCGGCAGCGGCCTTGACGCGGCTGCGCGCGGATGCGAAGAATGCTGCGTGATCGGGACAATCGATCGCGATGTCGCGCACTTTCGGCAGCGGCCGCAGAGCGGCGACCTTGTTGGCGAATGCCAGCGCGCCCTGCATCAGATCGCCCTCGATGATTTCGTTGAACAGCCCACTGTTGCCCAATTTTTCGGATGCAACCGGGTTGCCGACACGATCATGTCCAGCGCCATTTCGACTCCCAGCACGCGCGGCAGGCGTTGCGTGCCGCCGGCACCGGGCAGCACGCCGATCTTCACTTCCGGCAGCGCAATCTGCGCACCAGGCGACGCCACCCGATAATTGCAGCCGAGCGCCAACTCCAGCCCGCCGCCCATGCAGATGCCGTGCATCGCGGCGATGACTGGTTTGCCGGAGCCTTCGACCAGATCGATCAGGGTATGCAAGTTCGGCTCCGCCAATGCCTTGGGTGAATCGAACTCCTTGATATCGGCACCGCCGGAAAACACCTTGCCAGCCCCGGCAATCACAATGGCTTTGATCGCAGGATCATTTTGCGCCGCCAGAATTGCTGCAACCAGTGCGCTGCGGGTGGCCAGGCCCATCCCATTGACCGGTGGATTGTTCAGCGTAACGATGGCAACGGCACCATTGACTTGGTATTCGGCGGTCATGTCTCTTCCTTTGTAAAAATAGTGTCTGTAGCGTTGGGGCGGCGGCTTGAAGCGGGAATAAAAATGGATGTGATGTCGACTGCAACAGCTCACTATAACGCAATAAAAGTACGATCGTATTATTTTAGTCGAAAAAAAACCGGAGACAAGCCAACGTCCCCGGCGCTTTTTTATTTGATTTTTTTGCGCACCAGGCCGCTGCGCCGCTCGTCTTCCGTATACGCATAATCAATTCGTCCGGAAGCCACTTTCCCCATGATCAGCATATTGGATGTAATCGCATCATGATCTTCTTTGGAAAATGGCTGGTCATAATTGGTAATCACGCCCTGATAGCGGCTATTCAAATGCTCAAGAGCCTCCTTGATTTTGATGCCATCCATTGATTTAGCCTGCCGTAACGCCAGATAAAGCAGATGCATGCCGTCATATCCTTGTGCTGCACTCATCGGCGAGGGAATGGACTCCGACTTGGAAAGTCGCTGATAGGCAAGCAGAAAACCATTCTTGCTGGTAGAGCCGAAGTCCATGACAAAAGTTTGCGGCATCAGCACGCCATCTCCCGCCTTGCCTGCAGACTCGATGAAATTGCGCATTGAGAATGCCCAACTGCCAAGCATCGGCGCGCGCCAACCCTGCGCCTCCTTGTTTTTCGCAATGACCGCCAATTCCGGCCCGATGCCGAATACGACGACGGCCTGCGCGCCACTGCTCTTGGCCCGCTGTACTTGCGTAGTCATGTCCTTGTCACCGATGTTAAACCGATCTTCGGCCGTGATGACCAGGCCACTCAACTTCCCCTGCTCCCTGAAGGTCTTCAGGCCCACATCGCCGTAGGCAGTAGCATCGGCCAGCACGGCAACCTTAAATAATCCACGCCGATTTAAATCATGCACCAGTGCTTGCGCCTCCAGATCGGCGGTAGGCGATATCCGGAAAATGTAATTCTCCGCAGCTGCAGGCGGCGCATATTTGCGCGTCAGGATGGTTCCGGTGGAAACGGCGATCAACAGCGGGATTTTGGCTTGTTGATATACATCGATCGAGGCCAGCCCTACGCCCGTGTTGACGATGCCGATGGTGGCCACCACTTTTTGCCGCGTCAAATCCTGTGCAATTTTCTTCCCAAGCTCGCTATTGGACTGATCGTCGAATTCAATCAGCTCCAGTTTTTTCCCATTGATACCGCCGATGGCATTTATTTCTTCGGTAGCGATGCGTATGCCATTGCGCATGCTTTCACCCATCGGGCTGGAGCCGCCGCTAAAAGGACCGGACACGCCGATCCTGAGCGAATTGTCCGTACCGCCTTCCGCCAGCGCAAAACAGCTATTGAAAGACAGCAAGCCAAATAGCAACGTGGAAAGAAATTGCCTTGGCCTCTTTTTCAGGCGCAGACCGCTTTGGTTTGTGAGTCGTGATGCAATGACCGGAACTTGCCCCATGTGCTGAGCCAAGCTGCTGCGTGTAAGACGATTCATTGTCCTGCTCCAAAGAAAGAGTAGTACTGCGCCGAATTTGGATTTGTGTAGCGCATGATTATCACTGCTTCGGGCCCGAAGCGGCAATTCGCCATCAAAAATTGGCAATCGGGTTTAGCAACGCATCAAATGGTGAAAATATTTGCAGTCAAATAGCCTAATGATTTCAGGCGCTTATCCCTACAAACAAGCGGTCGCTAATCGATTCTGGGTTAAAGTAACGCCATGAAATTACGGCAAAAAATCATCTTGCTTGCAATTACGCCATTAATCCTGGCGTTATGCGCGATCGCGCTCGCGGTGCGGCATCAGGCCACCCTGCTCGGGCAGCAGCAACGCGCAGATCAACGACAACCCGACATGCGGCATCGGCTTGCGCAACATGACTGAGCGCATGGAGGCAGTCAATGGAATCAACACCACTTATCAATATTCTTTTGATCGATGACCATCCGCTGGTGCGCGACGGCTTGCGCGCACGGCTGGAAGCGGTGCCCCACTTCCGGATTGCGGCCGAAGCCAGCAACACGCAAGAAGCATTGCAGCATGCAAAAACCTGCGAAATTGACCTGGCGCTGATGGATATCAACCTGCGCGACAGCAGCGGCATCGACCTGACCGCGCAATTTCATGCCATTTTTCCCGCACATCGCGGTCCTGATTCTGAGCATGCACGACAAGATGGAATACGTGATGCAATCGATGCAAGCCGGTGCGCGCGGCTATGTATTGAAAGATGCGCCGGGACGAGACATCGTGCTGGCGATCGATACCGTCATTGCCGGCGGCATCTATTACAGCCCCGGCCTGGCCATCCAGCTGGCGCAACCGATGGCGCCGGACATGTTGCTGACCCTGCGCGAGCGGCAGGTACTGCAGCATATTGCCGCCGGCAAGGCCAACAAGCAGATCGCGCAAGCGCTCGACATCAGCGTGCGCACAGTCGAAACCCACCGCCTGAACATCAAGCGCAAGCTGAACATTGACGGCCAGGCCGAGCTGATCAAGTTCGCGGTCCAGAAGATGGATTTGACTTGATCAGCTGCCGTGCTGCAGCGTCAATGGCGATTCTGGGTCACGCCAGCGTGAAAGTGCCAACCACCTCGTTCAACTTGATGGACATGTCCCGCAAGCTTTCGGCCGCGGCGGCAGACTGCTCGACCAGCGCAGAATTCTGCTGCGTCATCTCGTCCATATGCCCGATCGCCTTATTGACCTCTTCAATCCCGGCGCGCTGTTCCTGACTGGCGCCGGTAATCTCGGCCATGATGTCGGCCACGCGCTTGATCGAATTGACGACCTCATCCATGGTCCGGCCTGCATCATCGACCAGCGCGCTGCCGGCATCGACCTTCACCACCGAATCATCGATCAGCAATTTGATTTCCTTCGCAGCGCTGGCGGAACGCTGGGCCAGACTGCGCACTTCCGATGCGACGACGGCAAAGCCGCGGCCCTGCTCGCCGGCGCGGGCCGCTTCCACGGCCGCATTCAATGCCAGAATATTGGTTTGAAATGCGATGCCGTCAATCACGCCGATGATATCGACGATCTTGCCTGAACTTTCCTTGATCGAGCCCATGGTATCGACCACCTGCAATACAACCTGCCCGCCTTTCATCGCCACCGTAGAGGCGGACGCCGCCAGTTGATTGGCCTGGCTCGCATTGTCCGCATTCTGCTTGACGGCGGAGGTCAATTCCTCCATCGAACTGGCAGTCTGTTCCAGCGCACCCGCCTGCGCTTCAGTGCGGGCAGACAGATCGGCATTGCCGGCAGCGATTTCTCCCGATGCGACTCTGACCGACTCGCTGCTGCTGCTGATATCGCCCAGCACATGGGCAATCTTGTCGACGAAGCGATTGAAGGCGCGCGCAATCTGCGCCAGTTCATCCGTACCATCGGCATCCAGGCGGCGGGTCAGATTACCGTCACCCGATCCGATTTCATCCATCGCATCGCGCACCAGCGCCAGTTGCCTGAGTGCTTTGGCAATCAGCACAGTCAGCATCAACGCAGCCAATATGCTGACCAGCACCGCAGTGACGCCAGATGTCGCAAGCATCGCACTCAATGTTTTGGTCGCCTCGGCACGATCCAGCACGACCGCCAATATCCAGTCAGTCCCGGCGATCTTGCTCGCATACAGCATTCCAGCGCGGCCATTGACGACAAGATCGTCACTCTGCTTGCTTTGCTCAAGCGCCAGCAATCCCTGGATCGAAAGGCCGGTGCCCAGTTCCGACAAGGGCTTCATCGCCATCTTCTGGTCCGGGTGGACCACCATCGTCCCGCTGCCATCGACCAGGAAAGCGAAACTGTTCGGTGTCGGCTTGATCGACGCGACATTGGCCACCACATGATCGAGCAGAACGTCTGCCGCCACTACCGCGGTGACGGAGCCCGATGCGCCTACCGGCTCGGCGAAAGTCACCACCAGCTTACCGGTTCCCGCATCGACATAAGGTGTGGTGAGAATCGGCCCGCCGACCGCAAGCGCCTTGGTGTACCAGGGGCGCAGGGTCGGATCATAATCGGCAGGAACCCCATTCGGACGTGAAAAAATGGCGTGCTTGTCGGCATAGCCGATATAAGCATTGTCGAATGCGCCAGCCTTATCGGCAGACGCCAGGAATGGCAGCGGATCAGGCACGCCGGCGGCCAGGGCAATCGACGATACGACGGACTGCTTGGAACGCACCCACTCGGCAATCCCGGCAGAGTGGCTCTGCGAAAGCTGCAGCATCTGCTCATTCAATGACTCCAGCGTGCGCCACTTGGTCGTAATGAAATTGGCACCCACCACGAGCAGCATGGCCAGCACTACGATGGACACGCAAATGGCAATCAGCCTTGTACGAAGTGTTGAAAACATATTGAAGCCCCCTGTTAAAGCGTATTCCCGGCGCCGTACCGCCGGGGTGCTCATTTATGAAAGGGGGCGATTATACTGGCGCATCTCGAGATTGGTGTCGTTGCTTGCATGCATCAAAAAATATATAAATATCAAATATTTATCTTTTTTCTGGATGACTGCAAAAGAGTTGCCAATGATGAAAGCAATCGGGAATGTTGAAATTGCCAGTTGTGCAACGCAAGCACGCCAGTGCCACAGGGTTTCGGCCAGAGCGCAGCGCATCCTGCGCAGATCAAGGGGCGGGAATGACGCCTTCCCGCCCCGCTGCCTTTAGTTTCCCGGCATCTGAAAAATCCTTGCATTTCCACGTTAATCGGGGGTATGTGAAAACCATACGCTATATTACGCGGCGGTTTCAGATACGAAGATGCAACTGAGCGCCAGGTAGAAGAGTCAGATGCGTTAGTATTGACTTTTTGACCAGCCAGTCGAAAGTTGCCGAAGATGCGCTACACACACCTGACTCAGGAAGAACGATACCAAATTTACGCACTGCGCGTACGAGGATTTAGCGGTAGAGATATTGCAGAAGAGCTAAAGCGCAGCGAAAGCGCCATCAGCCGTGAGCTCGAGCGTAATGCCATCGATGGCTGATGGAAGCCAGGCAGGGCGCACAACGTAGCGCAGGAGCGGCGAAAAAATAGTCGTAATGCACGGCGTGTCAGCGAGGCGGACTGGTCGCAGTGGAAGCTTACATCCGTCTGGATTGCTCGCCGGAACAAGCCATTGCGCGCCTGGCCCTAGAGGGAACGCCGGTGCCATCAGCCATGAGACGGTCTACAAGCGCATCTATGCGGACAAGAGCAACGGAGGCGACCTTGTCAAACATCTGCGCTGCCAGAAAGTCTATCGCAAGCGCTATGGCAGTGGTCAGCAGCGACGCGGCAGCATCATCAAGAACCGCGTCAGCATTGATGAGCGCCCGGAATCGTCACCAGAAGAGACGCATCGGTGACTGGGAAGGCGACACGGTGATCGGGAAAGATCAGCAGGGCGCGCTGGTGACGCTGGTGGAGAGATGCTCGCGTTACACCTTGGCCCGAAGAGTCGATAGCAAGCGGGAGTGTGGTCGGTGCGTCATCGACGGCATGCTGGAGCCGCACAAGGAGCAATGCCACACGATCACGTTTGATAACGGCACGGAGTTTGCCGGTCATGCCACGATAGCGGCGCAGCTGCAAGCCGCAGTGTACTTTGCCCACCCTTACCATTCCTGGGAGCGCGGATTGAACGAAAACACCAATGGCTTACTGCGGCAATATCATCCGAAAAAGACCAATTTCAAACACGTTAGTCAGGCACAAATTCACCGAACCGTACATAAACTGAACCATCGCCCCAGAAAATGTCTGGGCTACAGAACTCCGCATGAGGTATTCTTCGGTCTGAAAATACTCCCCTTAAAAACACAATTTAATTGCACTTCGTAGACTTGAATCTGTTTTCATGGCAATATTGAATCCGACTTTTGCAAATTTCTCGTGCGAATGTAAGTGAGGGCGTGCGAGGTACCTGGGAAATTATTTCTTTTCACGTTTAATGGGGGGGTATATGGTGAAAACCATGCAGCGCCGCATGTATTCATTGGGGCATTAAAAATACACCGGCCAGTATATTTTCATCCGAAAAACGGGCATCAGGCGGTTCCGCTTAATCGGTTGGCAGCTTGTAATCCTTGAATTGCTCGCGCAACCTGTTTTTCAGCATTTTCCCGGTGGCGCCCAGCGGCAGCGACTCGACGAACGCGACATCGTCCGGGGTCCACCATTTGGCGACTTTCCCATCGAAGAACTGCAGCAATTCTTCCTTGCTCACGGTTGCACCAGGTTTTTTGACCACCACCAGCAACGGCCGCTCGTCCCACTTCGGATGGAATACGCCGATGCAGGCCGCGAGCTGCACCGCGGGATGCGACATCGCGATGTTTTCCAGGTCGATCGTGCCGATCCACTCGCCGCCGGACTTGATCACGTCCTTGCTGCGGTCGGTGATGTGCATGTAACCGTCGGCATCGATGGTGGCGACGTCGCCGGTAGGAAACCAGCCGTCTTCCAATACCTCGCCGCCCTCGCCCTTGAAATAGCTGCTGATCACCCACGGCCCCTTGACCAGCAAATTGCCGTAGGTCTTGCCATCCCAGGGCAGTTCCCTGCCGTCATCGCCGACTATCTTCATGTCCACCCCGAAGATCACATGGCCCTGCTTCTCCAGGATCGCCTGCTGCGCTTGTTCCGGCAATGCCAGATGTTTGGTTTGCAGCGTGCAGGTGGTGCCGAGCGGCGACATTTCGGTCATGCCCCACGCATGCACCACTTCGACGCCATAGTCATTACGCAAGGTCTTCATCATGGCCGGCGGGCAGGCCGCGCCGCCGATCACGGTGCGCCTGAAGGTCGAAAACTGCAGATTGTTCTGCGCAACATAGCTCAGCAGGCCGAGCCAGATGGTCGGCACGCCGGCCGAGAAGGTCACGCCTTCCTGCTCGAACAGTTCATACAGGGACTTGCCATCCATCCCGGCGCCGGGGAAAACCAGCTTGGCGCCGGTCAGCGGTGCGGAATACGGCAGACCCCAGGCATTGACATGGAACATCGGCACCACCGGCATCACCGTGTCGCGCGCCGACACGTTCATGCCGTCCGGCATCGCTGAAGCATACGAATGCAGCAAGGTGGAGCGGTGCGAATACAGCGCGCCTTTCGGATGGCCGGTGGTGCCCGAGGTATAGCACAGGCTGGATGCGGCATTTTCATCGAATACCGGCCACGCATAATCGTCCGGACTGGCATCGAGCAGTTCTTCATAGCACAACAGATTGGCGACCTTGCTGGCGGCCGGCATCTGGGCCCGGTCACACAGCATCACGAAGCCCTTGACCGTGCCGCAGTGCGGCGCGATCGCCTCGACCAGCGGCAACAGATTGATGTCAAACAGGATGTACTGGTCTTCCGCATGATTGACGATGTAGCTGATCTGCTCCGGAAACAGCCGCGGATTGATCGTGTGCAGCACCGCCCCCGAACCGGAAATCGCGTAATACGCTTCCAGGTGGCGATAGCCATTCCAGGCCAGGGTGGCGACCCGCTCGCCCATCTGCACCCCGAGTCCGGCCAGTGCGTTGGCCAGTTGGCGGGCGCGCCGGTGGCAATCGCGGTAGGTGTAACGATGGATGTCGCCTTCGACACGGCGGGAAACGATTTCATTGCCGCCGTAGTAACGGTCGGCATGCTGGATGATGCTGGAAATCAATAAAGGCTGATGCATCATCTGGCCCATCAACGGGCCTGTGCGCTGTTGTGACATCGCTCCTCCGGATTATCTGATTGAAAACATTTAAAAAGTCATTTTCGAACGACTGTGCTAAAAAGGTCAACGATTTTCGATTGTGCAGGGCAATATCCGATCCGCCGGACGAATTTCTGGCGCGAATGAAAAACTGGCGCTCGGAAGATTTTTCCTCATCTCTGTCAAAATGTCATTTTGCGTGATGCGATTCGTGCACGCCTCACAACCAGGATAGTTTATGAACGCACCAGAGCCATTGAATTTACCGTTGCGCACGGACACGCTGGCGTTCGGCAATTCGTTCTCCGCACTGCCGCACACTTTTTACACGCGCCTGATGCCGACGCCGCTGCCCGCTCCATATCTGGTCGGCGCCAGCGCAGCCGCCGCCGCACTGATCAATCTTGATCCGGCAGAATTTTCTACGCAGAATTTCATAGAAACCTTCTGCGGCAATCGCGCGCTTGCCAGTTCGGTACCGCTGGCCGCCGTCTATTCCGGCCATCAGTTCGGGGTCTGGGCCGGTCAGCTGGGTGATGGTCGAGCCATTTTATTGGGCGAACTTGCAGGCTACGGCGAAGCGCAGGCCAATCCGATGGAATTGCAGCTCAAGGGTTCTGGCTTGACGCCCTACTCGCGCATGGGCGATGGGCGTGCGGTATTGCGCTCGTCGATCCGCGAATTCCTCTGTTCGGAAGCGATGGCAGCGCTGGGCATCCCCACTTCGCGCGCGCTGTGCATCACCGGCTCCGACCAGTACGTGATGCGCGAAACGCCGGAAACCACCGCCGTCGTCACCCGCATGGCGCCCAGTTTCGTGCGCTTCGGCTCTTTCGAGCACTGGTTTTACAATAACAAAATGACCGAGCTGAAAACGCTGGCCGACTATGTGATCGAGCGTTTTTACCCCGAACTGCGCGAACTGCCCAACCCGTATCAGGCCTTCCTGGCGGAAGTGACCAAACGCACCGCGCACATGGTCGCCCAGTGGCAGGCGGTCGGCTTCATGCATGGCGTGATGAACACCGACAATATGTCGATACTCGGCCTGACGATAGACTATGGCCCGTTCGGTTTCATGGAGGCGTTCGACGCCGGCCATATCTGCAACCATACCGATCAGCAGGGGCGTTATGCGTACCGCATGCAGCCGCAAATCGCCGAATGGAACTGCTATGCGCTGGGGCAAGCTCTGCTGCCATTGATCGGTGAAGTCGATGCGACGAAAGCGGCGCTGGAAACATTCCAGCCTGTTTACGCCGAGAAAATGGATGCGCTGCTGCATGCCAAACTGGGCCTGAGTACGACGCAGGATGAGGATGCCGCGCTGTTCGATGCGATGTTTGCGCTGCTGCAAGCCAATCACGCCGATTTCACGCTGTTTTTCCGGCGTCTGGGAGATTTGCAGATCGACGATGCAGATACCGACGCGCCGTTGCGCGATTTATTCATCGACCGCCCCGCATTCGATGCCTGGGCAGCCAGCTACCGTGCCCGCCTGCGACAGGAAAACAGCCAGGATGCGGCACGCCGGCTTGCAATGCATGCAGTCAACCCCAAATATGTGCTGCGCAATTACCTGGCCCAGGTCGCGATTGAAAAAGCACAGAATAAAGATTTTTCCGAAGTGGCCAAACTGCTGAGCATCCTGGAAAGACCGTTTGACGAACAGCCTGAACACGCTGCTTACGCCGATCTGCCGCCCGACTGGGCCGGACATCTCGAAGTAAGCTGCTCATCCTGAGGACATCATGACCATCGCCAAAGTGCAGAAAACGGATGCCGAGTGGCAGCAAATGCTCGATCCGCTCGAATATGAAGTGACCCGTCATGCCGCGACCGAACGCGCGTTTACCGGGCGTTACTGGGACCATCACGAGCACGGCACCTATACTTGCGTCTGCTGCAACACGCCGTTATTTACGTCCGACGCCAAATTCGATTCCGGTTGCGGCTGGCCCAGTTACTTCAAGGCGATCGACCCGGCCAATGTTTCCGAGCGCGTTGACCGTGCGCATGGCATGATACGTACCGAAATTTTATGTAACGTATGCGATGCGCATCTGGGCCATGTCTTTCCGGACGGCCCGCCACCAACCGGCTTGCGCTATTGCATTAACTCAGCATCCTTACGATTCGAACCGAAAACCTGATCAAACAATGAAATTCCTATTCGACCTGTTTCCCGTCATCCTCTTTTTTGCCATGTTCAAGTGGGGCGAAGGCCATGCTGCCGATGCCCAGGCAATTGTGACGCAATATTTATCCGGCGCCGTCTCCGGCGGCGTGGTCAGTGCAACGCAAGCCCCTATCCTGCTGGCGACCGCCGTCGCGATTATTGCAACCATCGGGCAAATCACTTATTTATTGGTGCGCGGCAAGAAAGTCGATCCGATGCTGTGGATGTCGCTGGTCATCATCGGTTTTTTCGGCGGCGCGACCATTTACTTTCATAATGAAACATTCATCAAATGGAAGCCGACTGTGCTGTACTGGTGCTTCGGCTCGGCACTCTTCATCAGCCAGACATTCCTGAAGAAAAACCTGATCCGCAAAATGATGGAGCAGCAAATCAAGTTGCCCGATATGGTCTGGTACCGCTTGAGCCTGGCATGGAGCGGCTTCTTTTTCGTCATGGGTTGTATCAACCTGTATGTCGCCTTCAATTTTCAGACCGCAACCTGGGTCAATTTCAAATTATTTGGCGGCATGGGCCTGATGTTTGCCTTTGTGATCGCTCAAAGCATGTTTTTGTCAAAATACATGAAGGATTCGGCATGACTGACCGTTTAAACAGGATTCGCGCACTTCTGATTGAAACTTTCTCCCCACTCGAGTGTCAATTAGAGGATGAATCAGCGCTACATGCTGGACACGCCGGTGCAGCATCAGGCGGCGGACATTTCCGGCTTCGCATCGTTTCCGCGCATTTTGAGGGGCAAAACCGCGTCGGCCGGCATAGGCTGGTGTATGATTCCCTCCAGGAAATGATGCACTCCGATATACACGCTTTGGCTATTGTTGCCTTGACACCATCTGAGGCATCAAAATAATATTTACCTGTTTTCAATTCGCTTTTCCCTCCCCTTTTTAGGATCAGATAATGACTTTTAAACCTGCTCGTTTGCTGGTGGTACTTTTGGCGGCTGTTGCATTACCAGTTTTGGCACAAAACCTCGCTGTGGTGAATGGCAAAAAAGTTCCATCGTCACGCGTCGACGTGATGGTCAAACAGATGGTCGCCCAAGGCCAGCAAGACTCGCCGCAATTGCGCGCGATGATCAAGGAAGAACTGATCAACCGCGAAATCCTGATCCAGGAAGCCGACAAGATGGGCCTGGGCAATACTCCTGAGGTCAAGAACCAGCTTGAAATCGCGCGCCAATCGATCGTGATCCGTAGTCTGGTTGCCGATTTCCTGAAGAAAAATCCGGTCAAGGATGACGACATCAAGGCTGAATACGACAAGTTCAAGGGACAGGCTGGCGACAAGGAATACCATGTCCGTCACATCCTGGTTGAAAAAGAAGATGAAGCGAAAGCCATCATCGCCAAACTCAAGTCAGGCAGCAAATTTGAAGACCTGGCCAAGCAATCAAAAGATCCTGGCTCTGCTGCCCGCGGCGGCGATCTGGACTGGGCAGCGCCTGCTTCCTACGTGAAGCCATTCTCGGACGCGATGGTTGCGCTGCAAAAAGGCCAGATCACAGAAACACCGGTGCAAAGCCAGTTCGGTTTTCACGTGATCAAGCTGGAAGATGTGCGCGCCGCCAAGATTCCTACGCTGGAAGAAGTCAAGCCGCAAATTTCCGAATCCCTGCAACAGAAAAAATTGCAGGCATTCCAGCAGGACTTGCGTAAAAAAGCCAAGGTTCAATAATTCTTCGTTTTTCGACACGGTCAAAAAAGGCGCTCTCTGAAGAGCGCCTTTTTTATTGATGCGTCACATGGATCCAGCAACATTTGCGCATCAAGACATTCTCCGCATGAGCGAGAAGGCGCCACCCAGCCGCCGGAGAGTCCCCCTGCGCCGCTGCCGACAGTTGCCTTATGGCACAATAATAACTTCCGACGATCGCTGTCTGCAACGATTGATGCGCTTTACCCACAAGGAATGCAATGTCGAATTTCACCGAAGATCAAGCCAGAAGCTACATGCACAAGCTTCTGGCCGTGATGAGCCAAGCCGGCGGCTCCGATCTGTTTATCGCCCATGACTATCCGCCCAGTATGAAGGCGCACGGTAACATGCAACCGATGTCGACGCAAAAACTGACCGGCGAGATCACGCGCAAGCTGGCTGACGCGATGATGAACGAACGCCAGCGCGCAGAGTTTGCCCGTGAGTTCGAATGCAATTTCGCCGTTTCGATTCCCGGCCTGTCGCGCTTCCGTGTAAATGTCTTTATCCAGCAACAGCATGTGGGCATGGTGATCCGTACGATTGCATCCGAAATCCCTAATTTTGAGAAACTCGGGTTGCCCGAGGTTCTCAAGGAAGTCGTGATGAACAAGCGCGGGCTGGTGCTGGTAGTGGGCGGCACCGGATCGGGGAAATCGACCTCGCTGGCCGCGATGATCGATCACCGCAACCGCACCTCTTCCGGCCATATCATCACGATCGAGGACCCGGTCGAATATGTGCACCAGTCGAAGAATTCGCTGGTGACGCACCGTGAAGTCGGGGTCGATACCCATAGCTGGGAGCATGCATTAAAGAACACGCTGCGCCAGGCCCCGGACGTGATCCTGATCGGCGAAATCCGCGATGCGGAAACCATGGAACATGCGATCGCATTCGCCGAAACAGGCCACCTGTGCCTCGGTACGCTACACGCCAACAGTGCCAACCAGACGATGGACCGGATCATCAACTTCTTCCCGCAAGAGCGGCGCAGTCAGCTGCTGATGGATCTATCAGCGAACCTGCGCGCGATCGTGTCGCAGCGTCTGATCCGCACCGTCGATGGCAAGGGGCGCAAGGCGGCGATCGAGATCTTGCTCAATACCGCGACCATTGCCGAGCGCATTTTCAATGGCGAGTTTCACGAGCTCAAGGCGATTATGACCAAATCGCGCGAAATCGGCATGCGCACCTTCGACTGGGCCCTGTTTGACCTGTACAACAGCGGCCATATTGCCTATGAAGAAGCGATCCGCAACGCCGATTCAGCCAACGAACTGCGCCTGAACATCAAGTTGAAAAGCGAGCGCGGTGAGCCGTCATCGGCCTCCGGCATCTCATTGTCGATGCATGAAGAGCCAGCGCCAGAGGATCTGGAAGAGAAGAGACATCAGGAAATGCTGCAGCAGCAGGAAAAACGACGGCAACTGGAAGAGCAACAGCTGGAACAGTTGCAGGAAAAGAAGCGGCAAATGGCGCAGCAGCAAGGCTAACCCTGCACTCCGGCCATCAAGATAGGTATGGGAGGGGCGTCGGCCTGTTGGAATTGCAAGCCGGCGCCACTCCTTCCGGAATTGCACTTGCGATGGTGCGAACGGGCTATGAGGGAGGGGGATAACTCCGCCCCAACTCGATCACGTACCTGAATTCGGTACGCCCCCATATTATCAAGCAGTGTTAGCCGACCCACTTGCGCGCGTTACGGAACATGCGCATCCATGGCGAATCCTCGCCCCATGACTCAGGGTGCCACGATTGTTGCACCGAGCGGAATACCCGCTCCGCATGCGGCATCAACACGGTAAAGCGGCCGTCCGGCGTAGTCACCGAAGTGATGCCTTGCGGCGAACCGTTCGGGTTGTACGGATAGCCTTCGGTCACCCGGCCCTGGTTATCGACGAAACGCATCGCGACGATAGCCTCATTGATATCGCCGGTCTGACTGAAATCCGCATAACCTTCGCCGTGCGCGATCGCAATCGGGGTTTGCGTGCCGGCCATGCCCCGGAAGAAGATCGATGGCGAATCCGCCACTTCGACCATCGTAAAGCGCGCCTCGAACTGCTCCGACTTGTTGCGCGTGAATTTCGGCCAGGCATGGGCGCCGGGAATGATCGATTTCAGGTTGCTCATCATCTGGCAACCGTTGCAGATGCCGAGGCCGAAGGTATCGGTGCGCTGGAAGAAGCGCGAAAACTGCTCGGCCAGCTGCGCATTGAACAGAATGGTCTTGGCCCAGCCTTCGCCTGCACCCAGCACGTCGCCATAGGAAAAACCGCCGACCGCGATCACGCCGCTGAAGTCATCCAGTCGGGCGCGGCCCGAGATCAGGTCGCTCATATGGACATCGACTGCGGTGAAGCCAGATTTATGCATTACATAAGCGGTTTCCACATGCGAATTGACGCCCTGCTCGCGCAGGATTGCGACGCGCGGCCTGACGCCGGTGGCGATGTAAGGCGCAGCGATGTCTTCTTGTGCATCGAAGCTCAGCACTGGCGTGATGCCGGGGTCGTTGACGTCAAGGATACGGTCGTATTCTGCATCGGCACAGGCCGGATTGTCGCGCAAACGGGCGATGCGCCAGCTGGTTTCGCTCCACAGACGCTGCAATGCCACGCGCGGTTGCTTGTAGATCGATTTCGCGTCGCGCGTGAATTCGATCACGTCCTGCGCATTCGGTTTGCCGATGATGTGACTGATTGCGCCCAGATTGTGCGCGCGCAGCACGTTCATCACGTCGGATTTCTCTTCCGCACGAACCTGAATCACCGCACCCAGTTCTTCGCTGAACAGTGCACGCAGCGTCAGTTCGTTGCGGCGCTCTGCTACTTGCCCGGCCCAGTTCTTCGCATCGCCCCAGTCGGCAGCATGCTCGCTTTCCAGCGTCAGCATGTCGACATTGATCGACAAGCCGCAGCGGCCGGCAAATGCCATTTCGGTCAGTGTAGTAAACAGGCCGCCGTCTGAGCGGTCGTGATATGCGAGCAGTTTGCTCTCGGCATTGAGCTGCTGAATCGCAGCGAAGAACGCTTTCAGGTCTTGCGGATTATCGACGTCCGGCGTTTCGTTGCCGATCTGCTGCATCACTTGCGTCAGGGCGGAAGCGCCCATGCGGTTTTTGCCGCGACCGAGATCAATCAGGATCAGCACGGTATCGCCTGCATCGGTGCGGATTTGCGGAGTCAGCGACTTGCGCACGTCGTACACCGGTGCAAAAGCGGAAACGATCAACGACACCGGCGAAGTGACAGCCTTGGCCTCACCCTCGTCTTTCCAGGTAGTGCGCATCGACAAGGAATCCTTGCCGACCGGGATGCTGATGCCCAGCGCCGGACAGATTTCCATGCCGACTGCCTTGACGGTATCGAACAAGGCTGCGTCCTGTCCCGGCTGACCGCAGGCAGCCATCCAGTTGGCGGACAGTTTGATGTCGGAAATATCCTTGATCGGTGCGGCAGCGATATTGGTGATGGATTCACCGACCGCCATGCGGCCGGAGGCGGCTGCATTGATGGCGGCCAGCGGGGTGCGTTCACCCATGGACATCGCTTCACCCAGATTGCCTTCGAAGCTCATGCTGGTGACAGCGCAATCAGCCACCGGCACTTGCCACGGGCCGACCATCTGGTCGCGCACTGTCGTCGCACCGACGGTGCGGTCGCCGATCGTAATCAGGAAGGATTTATCGGCTACCGTCGGCAGGCGCAACACGCGCTGCGACACTTCCAGCAAATCCATGCCGGTCAAATCGACCGCTGGCAAATCAGGTTCGGCATGCGTGACGTCGCGATGCATTTTCGGCGGCTTGCCAAGCAACACATCCATCGGCATGTCGACCGGATTGTTGCCATGCTCAGGATCGATCACTTTCAGCTGACGCTCTTCGGTGGCGGTGCCGACTACGGCGAACAGGCTACGCTCGCGCTCGCACAGGTACTGGAACAGCGGCAAACTTTCCGGAGCGATGGCCAGTACGTAACGCTCCTGCGATTCGTTACTCCAGATTTCCTTCGGCGCCAGGCCGCTTTCTTCGAGCGGCACTTTGCGCAAATCGAAGATCGCGCCGCGCTTGGCGTCATTGGTGATTTCGGGGAAAGCGTTCGACAAACCGCCCGCACCGACGTCGTGAATCGAAATGATCGGATTCTCGCCGCCCATTGCCCAGCAGGCATTGATGACTTCCTGCGCGCGACGTTCCATCTCCGGATTGCCGCGCTGCACGGAATCGAAATCCAGATCAGCGGTGTTGGTGCCGGTCGCCATCGACGAAGCGGCGCTGCCGCCCATGCCAATGCGCATACCGGGGCCGCCCAACTGGACCAGCAGGCTGCCGACCGGGATATCGTTCTTGTGCGTATGCTGATCGGCGATGCTGCCGATGCCACCTGCGATCATGATCGGCTTATGGTAGCCAAGCACATTGCCGCCGACGTTTTGCTCGTAGGTACGGAAGTAGCCGCCCAGCGTAGGACGGCCGAATTCATTGCTGAATGCCGCGCCGCCCAGCGGGCCGTCGATCATGATCTGCAGCGGCGATGCAATGCGGTCCGGTTTGCCGTACACGCCGGCGTTGGCACCGACGATGGCTTGCGTCACATCGCTGTCGTTTTCCCAGGGCTGAACGGCATCCGGGATGTTGAGGTTGGAGACGGTGAAGCCGCACAGGCCAGCCTTCGGCTTGGCGCCACGTCCAGTCGCGCCTTCGTCGCGGATCTCGCCGCCGGCACCGGTGGAGGCGCCGGGAAACGGTGAAATCGCGGTTGGATGGTTATGCGTCTCGACCTTCATCAGTGTGTGGGTCAGTTCTTCCGAGCTTTCGTAGACATTGCCCTTGGCCGCGCCACGCTGATAAAAACGCGATACGGTCGCGCCTTGCATGATCGAGGAGTTGTCGCTGTAGGCGACGATGGTGCCTTTCGGCTGCAGGATATGCGTGTTCTTGATCATCGCGAACAGCGATTTATCCTGATCGACGCCATCGATGGTCCAGTCGGCATTGAAAATCTTGTGGCGGCAGTGTTCGCTATTGGCTTGCGCGAACATCATCAATTCAACATCGGTCGGATTGCGCTCAGCCCGCGTGAACGCCGCGACCAGGTAATCGATCTCATCGTCGGATAAGGCCAGGCCGAGGTCGGCATTCGCCTTGACCAGCGCATCCTTGCCGCCCAGCAGCACATCGACCGATTCCAGCGGCTTGGCTTCCAGTTCGGTAAACAGGCCAGCAGCATCGCTGGCAGAGCGCAACACCATTTCAGTCATGCGATCGTGCAGCAGCGCCGCCACGGCCCGGACTGAAGCTTCCGACAGTTTCTTGACGCCGCCCAACAGACCGGATTTCAGCTGCACCCGGTAGGACACGCCGCGCTCGATGCGCTTGATCTGCGCCATGCCGCAATTGTGGGCGATATCGGTCGCCTTGCTGGCCCATGGCGAAATGGTGCCGAAACGCGGTATCACGACGAATTCTTCGCCGTCCGTGCTAGCCGCGAACGGCTCACCGTAGGTCAGCAAAGCATCCAGTCGGCCGATGTCGTCTGGCGACAAGGCTACGGATGCATCAACGAAATGGGTAAAACGTCCTGTGATGTCGGTGATGTTGGCATCAACGGCCTGCAGTTGCGACAGAAGACGTTGTGTACGGAAAGCGGACAGTGCGTTGGAACCCGGAAGAATCAGCATGGCGAGAGGGAGATTTGATGCAGAGAAACTGCAAATTAATGGACACGACATTATACCGTGACGCAGGACATGGCGCAGTCAGGAAATCCGGCAAATGACAATTCACACCGGCTTCTGTTCGTGAAGCCGGGATCAGGCGCCGACTGGCAGCGCCTGCAAACATTGGAAGTTATTGCCTGGCAACGCTGCAGCCACCTTGCGGCGGGATGATGCCCCAATCGACGATAACTTGCGGGCCGCCGGCTTTTGAGGTCCAGGGCAGTTGCAGCGTCCCGCTCCAGCTTGTCTTCGCCAGCAATGCCAGCACTGCCGGCGGCATGCCGTCGGCATTGTCAGGACTGCGATTGACTGCGACCAGCATGCCGCAGGCAATCACGTCCGATGGATTCAGCCAGGGCGACTTATTCAACTCGCCATCGATCATCACGTCAACCTCGCGCCCGATATGGGTAGCAATATTGCCGCCCAGCCAGGTATCCGCCGCTACGATTCTGAGCGGGCCATTCACATGCGAACGCCACTCCGCATGCAGTTGACGCGAAATCGCAGCGCCGGGGAAATTGGCCCGAGTTGCGCGCCCTGTCATGTCGGCGAACGGGCCGCGCGCCAGCGCATAGCCCAAAGCCATCAGAATCTGCAGGGAGACCACAACAACGATAACCTTGCGCAACAGTCGCGCATCATCGCCCGCACGCAGACACCAGAATGAGTAAAAACCGAACAGCATGAAAAAGGTCGTGGCCCAAGGCGCAGCCAGCGGGGCCTTCAGCAAGGCCGATCCTATCAGGGTCAGCACCAGCGGCCCCAGGCCGACGATCAACAGGAAAAAGCGATCTTCGGCGGATAACTCACCGGCCAGGGTCGAACCCTTAGGCGTCAAGCGACTGCCCGGACTGATTCTGGCGCGCCCCCAGGAACATCACGAGAAGCAATGAAAACCCCATCGGCACCAGGCGTCCGACATTGGTCAGCAGAAAATCGTACAACACCCGCAGGTGCTCCAGATGGCTCGCCTTGGGGGCCAGCGAATGGCTTGCATAACTCAGCGGGCCAGCCGACTGATGCGCCAGCCACCAGAGATGCGGCGCAATCATCGCCAGCAGGATCGCGCACGCAAGCGCAATGCCTTGCCAGACCCGCGCCTGCATCAGGCGTCCGGTCAATAGCAGATACGTAAAGAAGGCGGCGAACTGGATCACCGCGCTGTATTTGGTCAGCAAGGCAAAGCCGCTGAATACGCCCAGAGCGGCCCAGGCGCGCATGCTGTCATGGCGCACCGCACGGTAAAACATCCAGATGGCAGCGGCAATCGACCAGAGCTGAATGGTGTTGTGATTGTTCATCACGCCACGCACGGTGAAATAGGTGATGGTCGACAGCAGCAGGGTCGCGATCAGGGCGCGGCGCGGCGTGGTCATTTCGCAGCCTAGCCGCCACACGAACCACAGGGACAGCACGACGCTCAACTGCCCGGTGAAAAATGTCAGCCAGACCGGCCGATCGAATAGCGAAACCAGGCCATGCAACAGCCAGGAAGGCAGCGGCGGATGCTTGTAATAACCCCACTCCAATGTACTGGCCCATACCAGTTCCTCCATATTGTCCCAATCCGGCGCATGATGGCTCAGCCCTGTTAGCGCGCTCCATAACAGTAAATGCCCGAGCAGCAGCAAGAGCACCAGCGGCATGATGGAAGCCGCGTCCGGCGAAAACTTGCGGCAGAGCGCCTGCCATGCTGTTGTTTGCGTCAGGGATGGGGAATGTGCTTGTGTTGACATAACGGTAGGAATTCACTTGCGACATGAGGAGGACAAGGCCAATCGCAGATCGGCCGCAGGAGCGGCATTATAATCTTTTCAAGCTGGCGTAATCATCCTCACTTGATGCAGTCGGATGATGCATTGCTCGGAAGACCGCCGGAATCAGTTCAAAAGAGAGCGGATTTAGGTAAAATCACGGCTTTCAATGCATAGCAACAAAATGCATTGCCTTTGCGGCGCCGATCGGCGCCCATGCACCCAGAAAGGTTTCCCCCATGGTAGCGCTGAGCGCACTCCCGAAAAGTCGCCCTGCCCGGGCCTGCATTTCCTGTGTGGTACCGGCCTACAACGAGGCCGCACATCTGTCCGATTTTTTGCGCGATCTAAAAAAAACGCTGGCATCGTTTGCTGCATCGTATGAAATCATCGTCGTCAACGATGGCAGCACCGACAATACGGAAGCTGCAATAGCGCCGCATCTGGCGCAAGGCGGGATACGCTATCTCGGTTTTTCACGCAACTTCGGCAAGGAAGCCGCGCTGTCGGCCGGCATTGAGCATGCGCGCGGCGATGCCATCATCCTGATGGACGGCGATTACCAGCATCCGCTTGAGTTGCTGCCGGAAATGGCGCGTTTATGGCGGGACGGCGTGGACATGGTGTACGGCGTGATAGCCGACCGCAGCGACGAATCGCGCCTGAAGCGCTGGGGCACCAGCCTTTTTTATCATTTGATGGAAGCCGGCTCGCCGATCAATATTCCGCGCAATGCCGGCGATTTTCGCCTGATGGATCGCAGCGTGGTGAATGCCTTGCGCCAACTGCCGGAGCGCAACCGCTTCATGAAAGGGCTGTACGCCTGGGTCGGATTCCGCAGCGTGGCCCTGCCATTCGTGCCGCAGGCGCGCGCATCCGGCGTTTCCAGCTTCAGCTTGCGCGGCCTGAGCCGGTTGGCGCTGGCCGGGGTAACCGCCTTCACGACCTTGCCGCTGCGGATCTGGAGCGCGGTCGGCGCGTTGATTTCGGTGCTGGCGATCCTGTATGCATTCTGGATTGCCGGCGAAGCATTCTTCATCGGCAACGATGTCCCCGGCTGGTCCACCCTGGCGGCCGGCCTGATGTTCTTTTCCGGCGTCCAGCTGATTTCAATCGGCGTGCTGGGCGAATATCTTGGCCGGGTCTATGATGAAGTAAAGAAGCGCCCTTTATATATCGTCGCGCATGACATCGACAACGGGCCGGCCCTCAGTGGCCCGACGCCAGAGAATCCGACGCCATGAGTGTGACGCGAATTGCTGCGGGTGCTGCGCTTCGGCGCTGTCGGCCTGCTGGCGGCGGCGGTGCATTACTGGGTCGTCATCGGCGCTGGTAGAACTGCTGCAGATCGCGCCGCTGAAAGCGAATTTCGGCGGATTTGCGGTCGCGTTCTGGTTCAGCTACGTCGGCCACCGGCACTGGACTTTTGCCGATCACAGCGCAGCCAGCGGCGGCAGTTCCTTCATGCGCTTTCTGGCAACCGCCCTGCTCGGCTTTTTCCTGAACCAGTTCCTGTTCTATCTGTTGCTGCAGCATGTGCGCCTGCCCTACTTCATCTCGCTGGCGATTGTGGTGGTCGTGGTGGCCGTAATGACGTATGCATTAAGCCGTCTGTGGGCATTTCGCACTCATCCGGCCTCTAGCTCATGAACACTTCTTTACGCCGATTGCGCTGTGCGCCGATGATTATGCGCAGAATCCCGGGATTGATGCCGCGGTACAAACGCTGCTGGCCCAGTCCCGCCTGAGCGCGGTCAGCTGCTTCAGCACCGCCCCGCGCTGGCTGCAACAGGCGGCGCCGGCCTTGCGCGAGCATCGCGGCCAGGCCGATTTCGGCCTGCACTTCAACCTGACCGAAGGTTTTTCAGACATTTCCCGCTGAAAACCTGCAGCGCCTGATCCTGCGCAGCCTGTTCACGCGTCTGAACCCGGCGCTGTTGCGCGATACGCTGCATCGGCAACTGTCTGCGTTCGAGGCCGGATTCGGGCAGCCGCCGGATTTCATCGACGGCCATCAGCATGTGCATCAGTTGCGCGGCGTGCGCCAGGTGCTGCTGGAAGTGCTCGACAGCCGCTATCCCGGAATGCCGATCTGGGTGCGCAACACGCTGCCGGCCGATCCGCAATGGCGCGGCAAGCCACGGATCCTCAAATACCTGGGCGGCGGCGCGCTTGCCGCCGACTTGCAAGCTGCACGGATACCGACCAATAACGGCTTCGGCGGCGTGTACGGTTTCGACCAGCCGGATTATGGCGCCTGCATGCAAAACTGGCTGTCGGCCGCCAGACGCCGGCATGCTGATCATGTGCCATCCGGGAGCAGAGCCTTATCCGAACGATGTCATCGCGATCCAGCGGGTGGTCGAATACCTGTATTTACAGTCAATCGAATTTGGCGAGATGCTGGAGTTGCGCTAAGATCCGCTTGGCACGTTTGAGCCAACTCAATCTTTGATGCATCGCCCTCTTGCGAGCACCCCTGGCTTGATTGATTTTAAGGGGGAGTATATGGAAAAATCACCCATCTCCCGCAAATAAACAAAGGGGCTTAGACTAATACCGGAGGGAGTAATTTATTGACGCATTGCACAAAATCAGGTGCATTCAGGCCCAACTGCAGGCCCGATGCGGTAAGATTGACAGAAAATAAATGGTAAGTGTTTTTCAGCATGACGCTTGTGCTCGACGGCTATCGAGTGACTGATTGAATGAAGCGCACGCCACTTGACGCCGCTGGAGTTACAGCGGCTTTTTAATGGATAGCCGATTCCGGCATGGCTGATTTCCGCATGAAACAGGACTGGATTAAAAAGTGGCACAAAAGCAAGTAGCGGTTATCGGTGGTGGCGTAGTCGGCGTCTGTACTGCCTATTTTCTGGCTGAGGCAGGACACGATGTGGTCGTCATCGAGCGGCGCGGCAATGTCGCTGAAGAAACCAGCTTCGGCAATGCCGGCGTCATGGCGCCCGGCTACATCACGCCCTGGGCCAGGCCCGGCATGCCAAAAAACCTGCTGGCCTATCTGTTTCGCAGCGAATCGCCGGTACTGCTGAATCGTTCCGTCAGCCCATCCTTATGGCGCTGGATCCGTCTTTGGCTGGCTGAATGCGAGCCGAGCCGGTTCCACACCAACATGGAACGGATGCAGCGCCTCGCGCTATACAGTCAGGATGTGCTGCAGCGCTTACGCCAGCATGTGACAATGGAGCACGAACAAACCAACGGCTATCTGCAGCTGTTGCGCAGCGAGCAGGACCTTGCGCTGGCCGAGCCGGTGCGCGCGATACTGGCCGAACTGGATATCGCACACTACCTGATCGATGCCGATGCCGCGCGCCAGATCGAACCGGCGCTATCGCCTGCTACTGCGTTAGCCGGCGGCCTGTATTACCCGCAAGCGGAGACCGCGAATTGTCCGCTGCTGACCAAGCAAATGAAACATCTCGCCACCAACCGGGGCGTGCAATTCCGCTTCGCCAGCAATGTCGATGCAATACGGCAGGAAGGCGCCGGCCTGAGCCTGAAAATCGGCCCGGAGTCCTTTGCTGCCGATGCCGTGGTGCTGGCGGCCGGCGTCGAGAGCGCACAACTGCTGAAGCCGTTCGGCATCCGCATCCCGCTTTACCCGGTCAAAGGCTATTCCGCAACGGCCGCAATCAGGGATCTCGATACTGCACCGCGTGGCGCGCTGATGGACGAAACGTACAAGGTGGCGATCACGCGCATGGGGAACCGGATCCGGATTGCCGGCATCGCCGAACTGGGCGCCCGCAACGGCACGATGAATGCAGCCGCCCAGCGCACGCTGAGCATGGTCGGCAACGACTGGTTTCCCGCTGCTGCGAACTATCACAGCGCAACATTCTGGAGCGGAACGCAAGCGGTGCTGCCGGACGGGCCACCGATCCTGGGACAGACCCCGGTCAAGAACCTGTACCTCAACATCGGCCACGGCGCGCATGGCCTGTCGATGGCGCTCGGCTCCGCCAAGGCGCTATCCGATGTTGTCTCGGGCCGGACTGCCGACATCAATCTGGATGGACTGACGCTCGCGCGTTTTCAAAAATAGACGGGGTATATTGCCAAAACCATCAGCCCCCGCACAGAATCAGTGCCGTAAAAATAATACCCCAGTGAGTATATAGAACGGCTGGGAGCGCAGGACGGCGCTCCCAGCTGATTCATGTGCGAATTGGTTTCCGATTCTGGCTGCTGCGATTACACTTTCAGCATCCCATCCACTCGCCCACGCCCACATGACCGCCATGCATCCGCTCTACTCCGTTGCCGAGATTCGCGCCATCGAACAGGCTGCGCTGGCCGATTTGCCGCCCGGCACCCTGATGCAGCGCGCCGGAAAGGCAGCGGCAGAGGCGGCACTGGCGCTGATGCGCAACGCCTGATGCAGCCCGGCAATCTGATGCCAGGGTGCTGGTGCTGGTCGGCCCCGGCAACAATGGCGGCGATGCGCTGGAAGTTGCATTTCAACTGTCGCAGGCAGGCATTGAAGTGCTGGCGCTGCTGACCGACACCGCGCACCAGTGCGCCGATGCGCAGCAGGCGCTGGCACGCGCCCGCAGCAGCGCCGTCCAATTCGCTGATCCGGCATTTGCAGCTCACATCGCCAGCAGTTCCTGGCTGCTAGTGGTCGATGGCTTGTTCGGCATCGGCTTGCAGCGCCCGATCAGCGGCGTGCTGGGTGAATTGGTCGCCGCAGTCAACCTGCTTCGTTGCCCGGTGCTGGCGCTCGACATTCCGAGCGGGCTGGACGCCGACACCGGCAACATCGTCGGCGCACAAGGCGGCGCCGTGCGCGCCAGCCACACCATCACCTTCATCGCCGACAAGCCGGGCCTGCATACCTGTTTCGGGCGCGACTATGCCGGCGTGGTGGAAGTGGCCGACCTGGCAATCGCGGCGCACCATTACCATCGTGCATCTGCCCACCTGAGCGAGATCGCCTCTTTTTCGTCATCGCTGCGGCCGCGCCGGCACAACACGAACAAGGGCAGCAACGGCAATGTCGTCGTCATCGGCGGCGCCGCAGGCATGGCAGGCGCCCCGATTCTGTCCGGCCGCGCTGCGATCCAGCTCCGGCGCCGGCCGTGTTTTCGCCGCTTTTCTCGATGCGCCCCCGGCGTATGATCCGATGCAGCCGGAATTAATGTGCCGGCAATATCCGCGACTGCAATCTGGCTTCAGCGGTGCTGGTCATCGGGCCGGGACTGGGTACTTCGGCAGCCGCGCAGGACGTGCTGTTGCAGGCATTGCAGACGGCCACGCCATTGGTGATCGATGCCGATGCGCTGAACCTGATTGCCGGCTCGGCCTCGCTGCAGGCAGTACTGGCGCAGCGCGTCAGTCCGACGCTGATGACGCCGCATCCGCTGGAAGCGGCACGCCTGCTGGGCATCAGCAGCATCGAGATCCAGGCCGATCGCCTGCAGGCGGCGCGACGGCTGGCGCATTCGTTCAACGCGGTTGTGGTGCTGAAGGGTTCCGGCACGGTGATCGCCGACCGACACGGGACATGTTGCGATCAATCCGACCGGCAATCCCGGGCTGGCAACGGCGGGCACCGGCGATGTATTGGCCGGCATCTGTGGCGCGCTGCTGGCGCAGGAGTGGCCGGCGTGGGAAGCGGCGCTGGCCGCAGTCTGGATGCATGGACAGGCGGCAGATGAATTGCTGGCAGAAGAAGTCGGGCCGATCGGCCTGAGCGCCAGTGAATTGATTCCGGTTGTACGGCGCATCCTGAACCGCCTGACCGCACAGCAGATGCAGCGATGACATGAATCATGCAGGCCAAATCGAGGGTGTTCCGGCACCTGATGCCGGAACACCCTGAAAATACTACCTGTTCTCCGCCGCTTCCTTCCTGTTGGCCAGGATTGAACTGCAGAGCGAAGCAGCAATCAGCACCGCCCCCAGCAAGCCGGTGACCGCCTCCGAGATATGCAAGTTGACGCCGACCAGCATCAGTACCGCCAGCGCACCGATCGCCCAGAACGCACCGTGCTCAAGATAGCGGTAGTTGGTCAGGGTGCCGTTATCGACCAGCAGCAAGGTGAAGCTGCGCACGAACATGGCGCCGGCACCGAGGCCGAGCGCGATGACAAAGAGATTGTTCGTCATCGCGAATGCGCCGATCACGCCATCAAAAGAAAAGCTCGCATCGATCAGTTCAAGGTAAAGAAAGCCGCCTACGCCCTGCTTGACCACATGCTGCGCACCGGCGGCCTCATCGCCGCCCAACAATGCGGCGGCACCTTTGGCCAGCACGAAGGTCACGACACCCCAGATCCCCGCCTCGATGAACTCGCCACGGTGCTGCGTATCCAGCAAACTCGCCGCCGCAATCAGTACCATCATGGTCAGCGCGGCCTCGATCGCCTCCATCTTCCCAAGCCGGGTCATTGGTTTCTCGATGATGCCCAGCCAATGCTCGGTTTTATGGCGGGCAACAAAGAAACTGAAGAACACCATCATCAGGAAAGTGCCACCGAAAGCCGCGATCTGATGATGTGCCGACGACAATATCCGGCTGTATTCATCCGGCGAATGCAGCGCCAGGTTGAGTGCGCTGATAGGCCCGATATGGCCTGCCACGCCTACGATCACCAGTGGAAACACCAGTCGCATGCCAAACACCGCAATCAACATGCCCCAGACCAGGAAGCGGCGGCGCCAGACGGAATCCCAGTCCTTCAAAATGCCGGCATTGACTACCGCATTATCGAATGACAATGAGGTTTCGAGCACCGTCAGGAACAGCACCGTGACGGCGGCCTGCGGACCGCCGATGAAATACGCCGCGATGACAGCCAGCAGGCAAAAAACAAACGAGCCGCTGAAGTAGGAAAGTTGTGATTTCATGAAAACATTCGTACGACTGCCACTTGCAGGCAAGTGGCAGTCTCGGGTTTGATGGAAGGGCGAAAACTAGTCGTTACTGCCGGCAAAACCCAGCAACTGCAACAGGCTGGTGAAGAGATTGAAAATGGTGACAAACAGAGAGACTGTCGCCATCACATAGTTGGTCTCGCCGCCTTGAATGATATTGCTGGTTTCAAACAGGATCATGCCCGACATCAGCAGCACGAAGACCGCCGAAATCGTCAGCGACAGTGCTGGAATTTGCAAGAATACCCCGGCCAGCGCCGCAACGAAGGCCACCAGAATACCGATCGTCAGGAACCCGCCCATGAACGACATGTCGCGTTTGGAAACCAGCACATATGCCGACAAGCCCATGAAAATGGCCGCTGTGCCACCCAGTGCAGTCATGACGATCTGCGTGCCATTGGGCATATTGAGGTAATGGCTGACGATGGGTCCCAGCGTATAGCCCATGAATCCGGTCAGCGCAAAAACCATGGCAACGCCCAGGCCGCGGTCACGGAACTTGGTCACCAGATATAACAGTCCGAAATAGCCGGCCAGCGTGATGATCAGGCCTGGATGCGGCAATTTCAGCGCAACCGATGCACCCGCCGTGACGACGCTGAATCCCAGGCACAACGACAGCAGCATGTAAGTGTTGCGCAGTACGCGGCGGGCCGAGTTGTCCAGCACCGTGGTGGCGCCGTTTGCCCGTGCAAGATTGGCGCGGAGTGTATCGAAGCGATTGTTCATGGTCATATCCTTTATGGACTCAAGCTGTTACCGGAATGAATGGGTGCATGACAGCGTCTTGAAACACCCTTCAATGCGTATTCACATTGAATGTCAACATGATAATGCCTTCCGAAGTCATGGAAAAGCGAAGATAATAGGATGGTTACTTCGTAAAAACAGAACAATGAAATCCACAGAACTGAACTTTCACCACCTGTATTACTTCTGGGTGGTTGCCAAGGAAGGCGGCATCACCAGAGCGGCAGAACGACTGGGCGTTGCAGTGCAAACCATCAGCACCCAGCTTTCGCTGCTTGAAAAGACCTTCGGCAAGTCCTTGTTCACGCAGCAGGGACGACGTCTGGTGCTGACTGAAGCCGGGCGCATGGCACTCGGGTATGCCGACCAGATATTTCTGCTGGGTGAGCAGATGCAGGATGCGCTGGCCGACACCGACATCGGGCACAGCATGCGCCTGACCGTCGGCATCTCCGACTCCCTGCCGAAACTGGTGGCATACCGACTGCTGGAAGCCACGCTGCGTTTGCCGGTGCGGGTCAGACTGGCTTGCTATGATGGAAAATTCGAATCACTGCTGGCGGACCTCGCGCTGCACAAGCTCGATGTGGTGCTCACCGACCGCCCCGTCAGCTCCGGCACCAGCATGCGCGTGTTCAGCCATCTGCTGGGTGAAAACGAGATGATGTTGTATGGCACACCGGACCTCGCGGCACGCTATGCCGCGGATTACCCTGCCAGCCTGAATGGTGCACCGCTATTGCTGCCGACACGCAATAACGCGATTCGCGGACGCATCGACCACTGGCTGGAGACGCATGAATTGCGGCCCGATGTAGTCGGCGAATTCGAGGACAGCGCGCTGCTGAAAACCTTCGGTCGCAGCGGGCTGGGCTTATTTCCCGGTCCGGCTGCATTGGCTCCGGATATTGAGGCGCAATTCGGGGCTGTGCCGCTGGGCGTGTTGTCAGGCGTGCAGGAACAGTTTTACGCAATTTCGAATGAGCGCAAGATCAAGCACCCGGCAGTCGATGCCATCCTGTCCGCCACACACAGTGCGAATGGGATTTTCACGCTGGTCTAAGACAAGACAAAGCCATCGTTGTCGATGGCTTTGTCTTTCAAAACACTTGCCAAACGTCAATCAGAACGAATGTTTGATACCTACATTGAGCAAACTGGTGTTGGTGTCAGCTGCAGTACCGCCGGCAACCACTGTCGTCAACAGAGTGGCGCCTGCTTTTGCGTTAGCATAGGCCAATTGACCATACAGCGTTGTGCGTTTGGACAATGCGTACTCATCGCTCAGAATAAGCGTTGTTGTTTTGTCCGCGCCGTTATTTTTATCCTTGCCGAAATAAACAGCCGCCATCGCGGTATTGTTCGACGCTGTCTTCCAATCCAGCCCCAGACCAATCACACCGACTTTGGTTTCAGCGGTGGTTGCGATATCTTTATTCAAGCCGCGCAGGTAGTTCAGCTTGCCGGTGAATGCACCCATCGTGTAAGCGCCGCCCACTGTGTAAATACTGCTTTGGCGATCGGAAGTGCCTGGTTTGTTGGTTTGTTGAAACGCAGCAGACAACGAAACCGGACCGGAATAAGTGGCGCCCAAGGAATATATGGCGCCCTTGGTTTCGGAAAGGCTGTAGCCGGCTGCAATCCCTACCGGGCCAACGGTGTTGCTATACGAAATCGCATTCTGCAAGAACACGCCGACATCGTTGTTGCCGTTATTGCCGGCTGTGAGTGCGCCGGAGTTATATGCCCATGAATACAGGCCGGAGAAATTTTCCCGCAGGCCGCGCGGATCGGTCGCAGCAAATGCCAGAATTGCAGGGCTGTACTGGTTACCTATAGTAACGGTACCAAAGCCGCCAGACAGGCCGACATTGGATTGACGACGAAACAGGGCGTTACCGGAGGCATTCGCACCACTTTCAAGCGCGCCAGTATCCGGTTTGAAATGACCTTCAAGATTGAAGTTTGCCTTCAGGCCATCGCCCAGGTCTTCCGAGCCGCGAAAGCCCCAGATGCTCGGTGAAATACCGCCGTTAGCCAGGGTAGTTGAGGCAGTGCCGGCCGGTGCATGGTTTTGCGTCAACACGCCGATATCCACATTGCCATAAATCGTCACAGCACTTTGTGCAGCAGCCATGCCAGAAACCAGAGCCAAAGCAGCAACAGCAATCAATCGTTTTTTCATCAGGGTACCCCTCCGTATAATTTTTAATAAGCACCAATTTGTTGGTGTACATGGTTACGCAAGACTTATGCCTGCAGAACCAAGAGCTACTTTGCATGTGCAGGCTCGATACTTTTTCCTATTGAAATGCTGGGCGTTTCTTTCTTGCACAGTCGGGAAGACGCCATTTCATTCCAATCCCGCCACAGCAAAAAAGCGTCTTGCCGGTCCAAATACGTTTGTCGGAATATGATTCATATCGACACAACAGTGCTCATTAATCAAACAATGCCCCATCCCTCATCGCATTCGCGCCGGATTGCTTTTCATGGCTGACACCGGATATTGCGGCAAGGCCATGTGACACCGTCTTTGCATGATGACTGGCATGTTCCATGCTTGTTTCACAACAAACATCCATGCTGCGGTCTCGTGCAATGCACTTGCGATCGACATGAATGAACAAAAAATAATTCATGGAGACACTGATGATCAATGCCGCGCATGACAGGCAGAATAGCTTTCCGGCCCTTGGTATGCGATTGCCGTCGCCCGTCGCTTGCAAGACGGGGCGATCATGGCAATAACCAGCGCACGACGCCTGCTTGCAGCACTTGGCTTGTTGATATTGACATTTTCATTGGCCGCGCACGCCGGAGTGATGACCAAGGCCAGCATGCTCACCGCCTTTCCTGCGCCATTGATCGTCGGGGACAAGGAAGGCGAACTGCCGGTGTGGCCGATTTTCAAGCAGGATGCCACCTCGACGCCGCTGATCGGCTATGTGTTCGAGTCGATCGATCTGGCGCCGATTCCCGGCTTCTCCGGCACGCCCTTCAATCTACTGGTCGCGCTGGACGCCAAAGGGCGAATTCATCAGCGTCAGGGTGCTGTCGCAACACGAACCGGTGTTTGTGGATGGCCTTGGCGAAGGGCCGATGTTGCGTTTCGTCGAACAGTACAAAGGCTTGTCGCTGAAGCAAAACATCAAGATCGGCTCCGAAAAAAATAACGGCAGCAGTGCCAATGTCTTCATCAATGGCGTCGCCAAGGCGACCGCCTCGGTGCGCATTCTCAACCAGAGCCTGTTATCGGCCTCGCTCAAGGTAGCGCGCACCAAGCTGGGTTATGCGAAGGGGCGCGACCCCGATCTGATTGCGCGCATCAAAACTGATCTGTACCAGCCGCTGGATTGGGATGGCCTGCTGAAAGCCGGCCTGATCACCAAGAAGAAATTCAGCAATCGGGAAATCGAGGCGGCATTTGCCGGCACGGTGGGCGAAGGGCTGGACCCGCAGTCCACCCAGTCACCGGACGCCGACTTTATCGAACTCAGCGTCGCCCATCTGGAACTTCCTGCAGTGGGCCGCAACCTGCTCACGCCGAAAGCCTGGGACTACCTGCAAGGCCGCCTGGACCCCGGCGACAGTGCGTTGCTGGTGATCGGCTCCGGTCGCTATTCGATCCTGGGCGAGGATTTCGTGCGGGGCGCGGTGCCAAACCGGATCACGCTGCATCAGGGCAGCCTGCCGCTGGAAATCCGCGATCTCGACATCGATACCGGGCTGAAGCTGCCAACGCCCCTGCAATCCGCGGAATGGAAGGTATTCCGCGTGATCGGCCCGTCCGGACTGGATCCGGCGCAGGCGCTGGAATTCGACCTGCATGTGACCCGCAGCAAAGGCATGATCTATCCCGAGCGCGTGGGCAAGGATTTCAAGCTGGTCACGAAGTTGCCCGAACAGTATGTTGAAGCCGCCCATTCCGACAACAAGAGCTGGCATTCGATCTGGTCGGACCGCACGTTGGAACTGGTGCTGCTGGTGTGCGGCCTTGCCGTTCTGAGCTGGGCCTTGCGCAAGCAGCTCTGGCTATCGCAAAACACGCGGCGGTTGCAGATTTTCCGCACCGGCTATCTGCTGTTTACGCTTGTTCTTCATCGGCTGGTATGCGCAGGGCCAGCTGTCGATCGTCAACCTGACCGCGCTGATACAGGCGCTGGTGGCGGGTCGCAGCCTGGTTTTCTTCCTGTACGATCCGATGACCGTGGTGTTGTGGCTGTTCGTCATCGTCACTTTCTTTGTGTGGGGGCGCGGCACGTTCTGCGGCTGGCTGTGTCCGTTCGGCGCATTTCAGGAACTGGTCGGCAAGCTTGCCAAGCTGTTGCGGGTGCCCCAGCTGCGGCTCAGCACCCGCAGCGACGCCCGGCTGAAACTGGCCAAGTATGCGGTGCTGGCCGTGATCCTGGTCAGCGCCTTGTTGTCGGTGCAGTGGACCGACCGTCTGGTCGAGGTGGAGCCATTCAAGACCAGCATCACGCTGCTGTTCCAGCGCGCCTGGCCATTTGTCGCGTGGGCGCTCGCCATGCTGCTGCTCAGCAGTTTTGTCTACAAGGGTTACTGCCGCTACCTGTGCCCGCTGGGCGCCGGCATGGCGCTGCTCGGCCGCATGCGCCTGCTTGACTGGCTGCCGCGCCGCGCCGAGTGCGGCACACCCTGCCAGCGCTGTCAGCACGACTGCGAATATCAGGCGATCAAGAAGAGCGGCGCGATCGACTACGAAGAATGCTTCCAGTGCCTCGACTGCGTCGCCATTGAGCAAAGCGAAGAACTGTGCGTGCCGCTGATACTCGAAAAACGCCGCGCGAAAAACGTGATCCCGATCCATCCGGTTGCGGCGCTTGCTGGTGCCGAACTACGTCAAGGAGCAAGCAAATGAAACGCCGCACCTTATTGCAGGCAAGCCTGGGGCTGGGCATGTTGGGCGCGCTGGGCGCCGACAGCCTGGCTGGCATCCATGCCGCGTCGGCACAGCGGCCAGCCGAAGCGGCCGGACTGCAGTGGCGCGACCGCCCGCTGCTCGGCCTGGGCACGACCCTGTCGCTGCGCGTCGGCCATCGCGATCCCGCGCACGCCGAGCGCGCGCTGGATGCGGTGGTCGCCACGATCCGCCATGTCGAAGCGCAGATGAGCCTGTTCGACTCCAACAGTGCGCTGAGCCGGCTCAACCGCGACGGCGTGCTGCATGACCCGGATCCGGATTTGCTTGAGATTCTGCGTATCGCGCAAGACGTTTCCGCCCGCAGCCGCGGCGCATTCGATGTGACGGTGCAACCGCTATGGAAAGTGTTCGAAGCAGCGCAACGCCAGCAAGAGTTACCCACCAGCGCCGCAGTGTTGCAGGCCCGTGAGCGGGTCGGCTGGCAGGCGCTGGAAATTACGCCGCGCCGGATTCGCTTCAAAAAACCGGGCATGGCGCTCACCCTCAATGGCATTGCCCAGGGTTACGCCGCCGATCTGGTGCGCGCGCAGCTGCGGGCCAATGGCATTGAACACGCGCTGATCAACACCGGCGAATGGGCATCGCTGGGCCAGCCCGATGTGCGGCACGGCTGGACGCTGGGGATCGCCAATCCGCGCGACGAGAACGTGCTGATTGCCAGCCTGCTGATGGACGGCCGCAGCATTGCGACCTCGGCCGACAATCAGACCACCTTCAGCAATGACTGCCGCAATCATCACATTTTCGATCCGCAGACCGGCTATTCGCCGCCGGAACTGGCCAGCGTCACCGTCGCTGCCGCCAGCTGCGCGCTGGCCGACGCACTGACCAAGGTGATGTTTGTCGCCGGCATGCAACACGGACTGGCCCTGGCCCGCCAGTGGAACGCCGATGTATTGCTGGTGGACAAGGCCGGGCACTGGCGCGCGACGCCAGGCCTCAAGTTGATTGCAGTTTGAGGCCGGAAGGCCGCTGCGATGCACGAAAGAAGTGCCTCCGCAAAACTGCGGGGAGTATATTTTCAATGCCAATGAATACGTGCGGAAAATGGCATTAAAACGAATATACTCCCTCGTTTTTCAAAAAATGATCAGCGCCTGCGCATTCTGGCTGAAGCAATCAGCAGCAAGCTGCCGCTGACCACCGTAATCGTCAGTCCCAGATGGCCTATCGGCGGCGTGCCGAAGTGAAACAAGGTGCTCATCACCGGCACAAACAGCGCCAGTCCCAGCATCAGCAACGCGCAGGCGACGACCCACCACAATGCAGGATTGGGCAGTCTGAGCGAGCTGCGCAAGGGCAACGACCACGAGCGATTGATGAAAATCAGCCAGATGTCGCCGATAATCATCGCGCTGAAAGTCAGCGCCCTCGCCTGTTCCACAGCGAGACCGGCCCACTGTCCGAGCAGATAGACCGCCAGCAGCAAGCCGAACAGCGCCGAGCCCTGCTGGACGCCCAGCAGCAGGAGCTGGCGATCGAATATCTTCGCATCGGTGCGGCGCGGCGGCCGGCGCATCAGGTCCGCCTCTTCCTGCTCCGCCTCGAATACGATCGAGCAGGTCGGGTCGATCATCAGCTCGAAGAACACGATATGCACCGGCAGCAGCACCAGCGGCCAGCCCATCATCACCGGCAGCATCGACATGCCGGCAATCGGGATATGCGCGGCGACGATGAACACCACCGCCTTGCGGATGTTGTCGAAGATGCGCCGGCCCAGCCTGACCGCCGCCACAATCGAGTTGAAATCATCGTCCAGCAGCACCAGCGCCGCCGATTCGCGCGCCACATCGGTGCCGCGAGCGCCCATCGCAATGCCGATATGCGCGGCCTTCAGCGCCGGCGCGTCGTTGACGCCATCGCCGGTCATCGCGACGATTTCGCCGGCGCTCTTCAATGCCGTCACCAGCCGCAGCTTCTGTTCCGGCTGCACGCGGCAAAACACATTGCTCTGAGGACAGGCGCTGCTGCAACTGTGCGTCATCCAGCGCATCCAGTTGCGCGCCGCTGATCACGCCGCCGTCGGCATCCAGTCCGCTCTGGCGCGCGATGCTCAGCGCGGTGGCCGGATAGTCGCCGGTCATCATGATGACGCGGATGCCGGCCGCATGACATTCTGCGATCGCCTGCCGCACGGTCGGGCGCAAGGGGTCGGCCAGACCGATCAGGCCGGCAAAGTGGAAATTGAAATCATGCTGGATCGCGGGCAGATCATGCTGGCGGAACGACGCCCTGGCAACCGCCAGCACCCGCAGCCCCTGCGCTGCCAACTGGTTGACCTGCGCGGTGATGCGCTGCACCTGATCGCTTGCCAGATGGCATAAATCGATGATCAGCCTCCGGTGCGCCCTTGGCGGCGATCACGTAATGCGCGCGGTCCGGCGACTGCCAGACGCGCGACATCGCCAGCAGTTCATGCGACAGCGGATATTCTTCCACCAGCGTCCAGCTATCGTGGATGTGCTCGGTGCCCGCCAGCGCCGCATGCCCGATCTGCTGAATCGCCATTTCCATCGGGTCGAACGGGTTGCGGTGACTCGACAGCATCGCGAATTCCAGCGTTTCATGGAAGGTTTCGGGAAAATTTTCCGGCATCGACGCCGCCGCATCCCGGAAAGCATGGATCTCCTCATCGACCATGATCTGCGCCACTGCCATCCGGTTTTGGGTCAGGGTGCCGGTCTTGTCGACGCACAGCACGGTCGCCGCCCCCAGCATCTCGATGGCGGAAATGCGCCGCGTCAACACCTGCTGCCGGGCGATGCGCCACGCCCCCAGCCCCAGAAAAATCGTCAGTATCAGCGGCAATTCCGCCGGCAACAGCGCCATCGCCAGCGTCAGCCCGGCCAGGATGCCGTTGAGCCAGTCGCCGCGCGCAATGCCGTACCAGACCGCCAGCAGGATCACCAGAGCGATGCTCGACAGCGCGACCAGCTTGACCGCCTGCGCAGTCTCTGTCTGCACCTGGCTGGGCTCCTGCTTCCAGCGTGGACAGCGCCTGGCCGATGCGCCCGAGCGCGGTATTTCCGGCGGTCGCCAGCACCCGCGCCGTGCCTTTGCCCTGCACCACCAGCGTGCCGGAATACAGGAAAGGCTGGTCGTCGCCGCCCGGCGGCGCAACCTGATCCGTCACGACGGCGCTGGCCAGCTTGCTGACCGGCACCGATTCGCCGCTCAGCAAGGATTCATCGAGCGTCATGCTCTGGCTGGCGAACAGGAGCGCGTCCGCCGGCACCCGGTCGCCCTCGGCCAGCAGGATGATGTCGCCGCGCACCACATCGCGCCCGGCGATGCGCTGCTGCCGGCCGTCGCGCAACACCAGCGCGCGCGGGCTGGACAGGTCGCGCAAGGCTTCCAGCGCGCGTTCGCTCTTGCGCTCCTGCACGAAACTCATGCCCATGATGATGACGACCGAACCGAGCAGGATGAACGCATCCTCTTTGCTGCCCAGCAGCAGATAAATACTGCCGCAGGCGATCAGCAGGATGAACATCGGCTCGCGCACTACCGACCACGCGATGGCCAACAGCGAGCGCGGCCGGGCCGAAGGCAGCTCGTTCCAGCCCTCGGCCTGCAGCCGCTGCTGCGCTTCGATGCTGCTCAGGCCGGCCTGAATGTCGGTGGCGTCGGACATGCATTTCCCGTCAGGAATGAAGACACTGTCAGGCTAATCCGGCCGCGCACTTCCGTCATTACGCGATATCAAATTGCAAGAACCGGCACCCTACCTGAACATGAGCCACCACAAGCCCGCCAGCGCGCACAGCAACAGCACGGCAATGGCGGACCAGGAATAGTTGATCGCCTCGGCGGGTGCGATCATTTTCTTTCCTGTCAGCATCGCGCGCAGCAGATTTTCCTTGTGCAGCACACTGGTCAGCAGCACTGCAACGATATGCAGCACGACGATGCCCATCAGCAGGCTGGCCATCGCTTCATGGACCTCGGACAGCCAGTCGCCGCCGATCTCTTCATAAGTGGCATAACCGCTGGCCACCGTGACCAGCACGGTCGCCATGATGGCCAGGATCGCCAGCGCGCCGGCCGGATTGTGCCCGATGTAGTGTTGCGGCTTGCCCTGCAAATGCGACATCAGATACGACTTGACGGCAGACGGCCCCCGGACGAATTGCGTGAAACGGGCATAGCGTGTGCCCAGCACGCCCCAGACCAGCCGGAAAACGATCAATAGCGCCATCGAATAACCGAAACTGACATGCCACAGCTTCCAGTACTCGCTCTCGGCGGTCAGCCAGGCACCCGCGAACGACAATGCGAGCGACCAGTGAAATACCCGAACCGGCATATCCCACACCAGTCCTGCCTGCTTTTGCTGTGTGTTCATCGCGGAATCCTCACGCTGTCTTCATCGAAATCGCCCTTGGCCGCTTGCTGATGGCAGGCGACACAGTTGGAGCGGCTTTTGACTGATGCGCGCAACCAGACGTCTTTCCCGACTTCGCGATGTTTTCTGGCGAACCAGGCGCTGCGGGTGATGCGATTGTCGGGCGGCGTTTCGGAAAACTTGCGCGAACCGGCCGCATTGCTCTGCAACCAGGTTGAAATCTGGGCGACGGATGTGGCATCGATGCTGGCGTCGGTGCCGTAGTGTTTGTCGAGCGAAGTCATCACGCTGAGCCAGGACTTGGCCGGCAGCAAACCGGGCGCATACGGCGTATGGCAGCTCGCGCATTCGGCCATGAACGATTTCGGCATATTGCCCGGCATGCCGATGCTGTCGGCCATGGCCTGCATCGAGCCCAGCGCAATGCACAGCCCTGCCAGCAGTTGAAATGATTTTTTCATCATGATTTCTCCATTATTTGATGGTCAGCAACCAGGCGATGACGTCGGCTTTTTCCTGTGCGCTGCATTCCCTGGATAAAACGTCATTGCAGTTGCGCTTGAACCATTTTTCAGACTTGGCCGGATCGCTGAAGCGCTTGGCATTGGCCGCCGGCGCCAGTGGCTCGATGCTCTTGCCGGTCAGAATGTGCTCGGTCGTCTTGTTCGGCGTTGCGGTATGGCAGCTGGCGCAGCTCCAATCGCGGCCATGCTTGCCGGTGAAAAACTGCTCTCCGCGCTGGACCGAGGCCTTGCCGGAAGACGCTTCATAGCCCTGAAGCATCTGCTGCGGGCTCACGGCCCAGGCAACATTGGCTATCAGCAGTGCGAGCGGGAATACAAATTTCTTCATGATCTCTCCTTTGACGGGACCGGCTGTCAAATCAACATGACCGCCATGCAGCCATCATGCGAAACCAAGCTTAAGCGAAACTTATGTGTTAAAAATCAGCTGAAAAAAACACAAAAACAGTTGAATTATCGGGAGTATATGGATAAACAGTGCCATTGCCGCTGACAAACAGCGCAATAAATAAAATACAGGATGGAGTATATTTCAACGACCGCAATGCCAGAAAAACCATAAAACAGGCGTTTCATCGAATATCGCGGCCCAATTCTTTACCGGCAAGATAACAAGGGCCGCACATGGCGGCCCTTGTTGTTTCAGCAAGCTACTCGTGCGCTTATTTCTGTTTGCGCCCGGTAATCATCGCCCGCACCAGATTTTCCTTGTGCCGCAGGCTGGAGAAAATCACGCCGGCAACATGCAGCCCCACCAACGCCAGCGTCAGATTGGCAACGAGTTTGTGCACATCTTCCACCCATTCGGTGCCGAAAAAACTATCCAGCGACATCATCCATCCGGTGGTGCCGATGGTCGCAACGGCCAGCAACAGTGCCAGGATCATTGCGCCACCCAAGGGGTTATGGCCAAGACTGCGCGCCTCGCGACGTGCCAACACGTCCTTCACATATCGGGCCAGTTTCGGCGCAGATGGCACAAAGTTGGAAAAACGCGCATGCCGGCTGCCGACAAAACCCCACAAAATGCGCGCCGTCACCAGCCCCAAGGCAGCATAGCCCAAGGTTTGGTGCCAGGACGCGCTGTCCTCGCTGAGCAGATAGGCTCCGAGGAAACACGTGACCAGCGACCAATGGAAGAGCCGCACAAACGGGTCCCACACCTGCACGGTTTGCGCCATCCCGGCGCCATTGACGGCGCGGTCCATTATTTCCCTACTTTGGATTCGTTGCCTTCAGTGCCGACAGCGTTGCCATCTACCGGATTGATCAGCATTTCGCTCTTCTTGCCGTCCTTGGCGATCACATACGCTTCGTAGCAACTGCCTTCAGTCTTGATGCGATTGACTTTCAGGCCCTGCGCCACCAGTTTGGCATTGACATCTTTCTCGGCCATCCATTTTGACTTCGGTTCTTTGGTGCAATCCGATGAACCAGCCGCGAAGGCGTTCAACGATAATGTGGCGATGGCGGCAGCAGCGAGTGTTTTAAGCATTTGCATGGTGAATCCTTTTAGGTGATGGATGTTTCAATTCAATGTCGTTATGTTTAACGCAGTGTCATGTTGCATGCCGAACCTTAAGTGAATCTTATGCATTGCACGCTTGTCCACGCCCTCCTGGCTTGATACCTCAACTGTCAGTGACTTTTGCCGGATGAACATAATCGGCTGGCTTGGCCGGATCCACGTGCGTCATCAGGTTGAGCACCGGGTGCTGCTCCATCACGCGCCGGCGTGCATCCAGCGCGATGTCATGGCCTTGCTCGACGGTCATGCCGGCGTCGACTTCGAGATGGACATCGACCAGGATCAGATCCCCCATTTTCCGGGTTTTCAGATCATGCCAGCCCAGCACGCCCGGAGTGTCCCTCAGGGTCTGACTGATGCCTGTGATGGTCGTCTCATCCACCGCGCGATCCATCAGGTCGTGCAAGGCGTCCCAGGCGAAGCCCCAGCCCATCTTGGTCACCATGAAACCGACGATCATCGCCGCCAGCGGGTCGAGCATGGTGTAACCCAGCAGATTGCCGCCGATACCCACCGCCACCACCAGCGAGGCCGCAGCGTCGGAGCGCGCATGCCAGGCGTTTGCAATCAGCATGCTCGAGCGCACCCGCTGCCCGACGCCCAGCATGTAGCGAAACAGCAATTCTTTGGCCAGCAATGAAGCCAGCGCGACCCACAGCGCGATGATCTTGACCTGCTGGATCGATTCAGGCTGCTCAATCTTGCGGAAAGCGCTCCACAGCATGCCGATGCCGACCGCCAGCAGCAAAGCGCCGAGCGTCAGCGAGGCCGCGTTTTCATAGCGCTGATGACCGTAGTGATGATCATCGTCCGGCGCTTTCTGGCTGTGATGGTTGGCGAACAGCACGACAAAATCCGCCACCAGGTCCGACAGCGAGTGGATCCCGTCGGCAATCAGGCCCTGCGACCCCGACACGATGCCGGCAAAAACTTGCGTCACCGTCAGAAAAACATTGACCACCACGCTGACCAGGGTGCTGCGCTTGGCCGCCTGATGCTTGCTCGGGGTGTCCTCATCGTGCTCGTCGATGTCACCGATAGGCTGCATCTTTGCTTCCCTTTTCTTAAAATCAATCTCTATTGCCGCTTAGCTTAGCTCAGCCCGTAGCGCCAGACGATGGAGGCGCCAGTGCTTATTGCAAAACTGAAAAGCGCGGATACTAACACGGTGCCGCACAATATCCCCGCCTCCGGAACCAGGCAAATGCACGGGCAGAAACTTGTCTCATTCACACATACAGGATATCGGCCTTGTTTTGGGGAAATATAATATATTCCGCTGGCGATCGGCATGGCGCAGCGGCATATTCGAAAATGTTGCCTGTTGCATCTTAAGCAAACCTTAAGGCAGCACAGTCATACTGCAGTCTGCTCGTTCATAAAGGAAAACTCATGCGTTTGCTGGTGGTGGAAGACGATGCGCTGCTCGGACAGGGGATCGAGGCTGGCCTGAAACAGGCCGGATTTACCGTCGATCGCGCAGTCGATGGCCACGCGGCGGGATTGGCGCTGGATGCGGTCGATTACGAATTGCTGGTGCTCGATCTGGGCCTGCCGCGCATGGGCGGCCTCGATCTGCTGAAAGGCTTGCGCAGCAAGGGGCGCGACATTCCGGTCCTGATCCTGACCGCGCGCGACACGGTGCAGGACCGGGTCGCCGGCCTGAATGCCGGGGCCGACGATTACCTGATCAAGCCGTTCGACCTGGCCGAACTGGTGGCCCGCATCCGCGCGCTGCTGCGGCGCGCCCATGGCCGCAGCGCCGCCCTGATCCAGCATGGCAATCTGCAACTCGACCCGGCCTCGCTGCAGGTGACGCAAGACGGCCAGGCCATCCAGCTGTCGGCGCGCGAATGCGCGATCCTGGTCGATCTGCTGGAACACAAAGGCGTCGCGCTGTCGCGTGCGCGGCTGGAGGAAAGCCTGTACGGCTGGAACGAGGAAGTCGAAAGCAATGCGATCGAGGTCCACATCCACAACCTGCGCAAGAAGCTCGGCGACCAGCTGATCAAGACCATCCGCGGCGTCGGCTACCTGATCCGCAAGGATGCAGCATGAGGCAATTCTCGCTGCGGCAGCGCCTGACCCTGATGATCATGGCCAGCCTGCTGGCGGTCTGGGGCGCCATGGCGGTGTTCAGCTACCGTGAATCGCACGAAGAAATCAACGAACTGCTCGATGCCCAGCTGCAACAAGGTGCCAACATCATCCTGCTGCTGGACCTGAAGCGTCTGCAACGCCTGGTCGATAACGAAAGCGAAGTCATCGAAGACCACGACGGCGACGAGGACCGGCAAGGCAAGGCGCTGCCGTTCCAGGTCTGGGATGGCAACGGCCGCTTGCTGCTGCACAACGCCAGCGCGCCGCACATCCCTTTCCGGGCTGGCAGCGGCCTCGATACCATCAGGGAGCAAGACAAGACCTGGCGCACGCTGGCGCTATGGAACCACAAACAGGGCTTCCAGGTGCGCGTATTCGAAGATGCGCAGCAGCGCAGCCACCTGGCCGGCGGCATCATGCGCCGCATGCTGGCGCCCCTGCTGTTCGCGCTGCCAGGTCTGGCGCTGCTGATCTGGCTCAGCATCGGGCGCGGCCTGCAACCTTTGCAGGCGCTGTCGGCGGCGATTGCCGCGCGCAGCGCAGACAAGCTGGACCCGATCACGCTGTCCAGCGTGCCGAAGGAAGTGCAGGCGCTGGTTGCCTCGCTCAACGGCTTGCTGCAACGGCTGTCGCACTCGATGGCGCAGGAGCGCCGCTTCACCGCCGATGCCGCGCACGAGTTGCGCACGCCGCTGGCCGCCATCAAGGTGCAGGCCGAAGTCGCACTGGCCGCCCAGGACCGGCAGCAACGGGATCAGGCATTGCACGGCATCATCGAAGGCATCAACCGCACTACCCGCCTCAGCGAACAACTGCTGATGCTGGCCCGGCTCGACCATCTGGCCCCGGAATCGCAGCAAACCGTCGATCTGGCCGAACTGGCCCGGCAATGCGCAGCCCGTCATGCCGACAGCGCGCTCGACAAGGATATCGACCTCAGCGTCAGCGCCTCGGCGCCGTGCCAGATACGCGGCGATCCGGTATTGCTGGAGGCGCTGATCGGCAACCTGATCGACAATGCAATCCGCTACACCCAGCCGCAAGGCTGCATCGAGGTCGGCATTTTGCCTGTCGGCGAACGCAAGAGCTTGTCCGTCAAGGATGACGGTCCCGGCCTGTCGGAGCAGGACAGGGAGCGCGTGCTGCACCGCTTCTACCGTGCCGAAGGCAATGGCGCCAGCGGCAGCGGCCTGGGTCTGTCCATCGTCGAACGCATCGCCCAGGTGCATCGGGCCACGCTGGCATTGGAAACGGGACTGCAAGGCAAGGGACTGGGCGTGCGCATTATATTCCCCGCATGAAACATGATCTGTCGCGGCCGCCACGAACTTACCGACCGGCACCCCAGCCGGAAAGTTACATCTTGTAACATCCTTTACCGATTCCGTCTGGCTGCATCCGGGGCTTTGGTATTTAATGAAGTCATTATTCCAGGAGCGACAATCATGAAGAAATACCACGCCATTGCAGCCGGATTGCTAATAGGCACCACGTTGATGCTGGGCGCGAGCCCGGCCATGGCGCGGGTCGATGTGGATCTCAATATCGGCATACCGGGTCTCTATGTCCAGCCGGCACCGGTCTATGTGCAGCCACAACCGGTTTACGTGGAACCGAGGCCAGTCTATGTCGAACCCAGACCGGTCTACGTGCAACCCCGGCCGGTTTATGTACAACCGCAACCTGTCTATATAGAGCAGCAAGACTGGCGCGAGCATCGCTGGCATGGACGGCACAGGCACGAATGGCGCGACCACGACCGTGATGGCGATGGCGTTCCCAACCGTTTCGACAGCCGTCCGGACAATCCCTACCGTCGTTAAACAATAAAGCGGCCCGC
>CAWIOX010000004.1:0-711715 GCA_963837775.1 uncultured beta proteobacterium
TTATTGCCTGAGCGGGCCGCTTTGGCAATGTCACGCCCATTACTCTTGCTTCGCGTAAAATGAATTTACTTACTAGCAAGCAATGGGCGTCCTCATGCAAAGTCTCCAATCCACACTGGAACCGTTCCCTGCCGCTGCCGGCATCCGACTTTCCGAGTTGATCGGGGCACTCAGCCATGCGCTCGACATCACCGAAGGCCAGCCCGAGGGACACTGCATCCGCTGCTGCTGGATCGGCATGCACATCGGCCGCGAAATCGGCCTGCCGGCAGACCAGTTATGGGATCTGTACTACACCTTGCTGCTCAAGGATCTGGGTTGCAGCAGCAATGCCGCCCGCATCTGCGAGCTGTACCTGACCGACGACCTCCACTTCAAGCGCGACTTCAAGAGCGTCGGCGAAAGCCTGCCGCAGGTGCTGCAGTTCGTTCTCAAGCACACCGGACTCAAGGCCGGATTGGCCGAACGGTTTCGCAGCGTGCTGACGATCTTGCGCGACGGCAGCGAAATCGCCCACGAACTGATCGCCACCCGCTGCCAGCGCGGCGCCGACATCGCGCGCCTGCTGCGCTTCTCCGAGGGCGTGGCCTGCGGCATCTACAGCCTGGACGAACACTACAACGGGCAAGGCAAACCGGACGGCTTGGCGGGCGACGCGATTCCGGTGTATGCGCGCATCGCCTTGCTGGCGCAGGTGATCGATGTGTTTCACACCGCCGACGGCGCGCAGGCGGCCATCGATGAAGTGCGCCAGCGTGCCGGCCGCTGGTTCGATCCGCAACTGGTGCAGGCATTCGAGCGCGTCGCGCAGGCCGGCCCGTTCTGGTCGACGCTGGCCGCCGCCGATCTCGGCCAGGCCGTGCTGGCGCTGGAACCGGCCAGCCATGAAGTGCCGGTCGATGACGATTACCTGGACGATATTGCCGCGGCCTTCGGCCAGGTGGTCGATTCCAAAAGCCCTTACACCAGCGGCCACAGCGCCCGCGTGGCGCTCTACACCGACATGATTGCCGAAGCGCTGGGCCTGTCGTTCGAGCGCCGCCGCTGGCTCAAGCGCGGCGCCTTGCTGCACGACGTGGGCAAGCTGGGCGTGAGCAACAGTGTGCTGGACAAGGCCGGCAAGCTCGACATCGCCGAGTGGGCTGCGGTGAAGCTGCACGCGACCTACACCGAAACCATCCTGTCGCGCATCGGCGCCTTCTCCGAACTGGCCCGGGTGGCCGCCGCCCATCATGAACGACTGGACGGCGGCGGCTATCCGCGCGGCCTGAAGGCCGACGCGATCAGCCTGGAGACGCGCATCATCACGACCGCCGACATTTTCGATGCGATTACCGCCGAGCGCCCCTACCGCGGCGCAATTCCGATCCCGCGCACGCTGGAGATGATGGCCGAAACAGTCGGCAGTGCGATCGATGCCGAATGCTTTGCTGCGCTCAAGTCGGCACTGGCGCGTTTGTCCGCTGCTTCAACGGACTCGGTTGCGGACCCGATTGCGATCCCGTTATCGACCTGATTTTCTGGGGGTATCATTAAAAACATACCGTCTGCCGCACGTATTCATTGGGTCAATAAAAATACATGGTGGAGTATGTTTTCAGGGCGAGAGCCAGTCAAAAGCCCCGAAAACGGGGCTTTTGACTGTACTTCAAATCAATTTCGAATACTTCGCGCCGGTTTGTTGCGCCAGGTATTTGTCGAACACCATCCCCACCGCACGCACGAACATCCGTCCCTTCGGCGTGACCTGGATGCTGTGCGCATCGACCTTGATCAGCTCGGCATCCTCGTAATGCTGCAACTGCGACAGTTCATGCGCAAAATAACTGCGGAAATCGATGCCGTAAGCGCTGTTGATTGCCGCAAAATCGACCGGCCCGCTGCACATCAGCTCCATGATCACCTGGCGCCGCAACACATCGTCATTGCTCAAAGAAAAGCCCTTCTCGATCGGCAGACTGGTCGGCATCCAGATGTTCGTAATAGGCTTTCACGGTGCGCACCGACTGGCTGTACGAATGTGCCCACCTTGCCGATGGCCGATACGCCAAAGCCGATCAGGTCGCAGTCGGCGCGCGTGGTGTAGCCCTGGAAATTGCGGTGCAGGCTCTTGTCCAGCCGCGCCTTGTTCAGTTCGTCATCCGGCTTGGAAAAATGGTCCAGCCCGATATAGATGTAACCGGCATCGAGCAAGCGGCGTACCGACATCAGGAAAATCTGCAGGCGCTCCTCGGCGGACGGCAGATCGCTTTCGATGATCTGGCGTTGCGCCTTGAAGCGGCTCGGCAGATGCGCATAGTTGTACAGCGCGATGCGCTCCGGCGACAGTTCGATCACGCTATCGAGCGTCCGGTTGAAGCTTTCCAGCGATTGCTTCGGCAGGCCGTAAATCAGATCGGCGTTGATCGACTCGAAACCCGCCTTGCGGCTGGCAGTGACGGCCTTCTCTACCATTTCATAGCGGCTGTATCCGGTTGACGGCCTGCTGCACTGCCGGATCGAAGTCCTGCACCCCGAAACTGGTGCGGTTGAAGCCCAGTTCGGCCAGCATCGCCATCGTGTCGTCGCTGACGGTGCGCGGGTCGATCTCGATCCCGAGTTCGGCATCCGGCAAGAAGTTGAAATGGCTGCGCAACATCGCCATCAGTTCGCGCAACTCCGCCGGACTCAGGAAAGTCGGTGTGCCGCCGCCGAAATGCAGCTGCGCGGTGCGCCGGTCCGGGCCAATGCGCGCGGCCACCAGCGCCATTTCCTTGGCCAGGTAACGCAGATACTCGGTGGTGCGGCTATGGTCTTTGGTGATGATCTTGTTGCAGGCGCAAAAATAGCAAAGCGACTCGCAGAAAGGCAAATGGACGTAAATCGACAGCGGCGGATTGCGGCTTGCATCGGTAGCGCGCTGTTCCAGATATGCAATATAGGTTTGCTCGGTAAATTCCGGGTTGAAGCGATCCGCCGTAGGGTAAGAAGTGTAACGCGGCCCCAACTTGTCAAAGCGACGTATCAGTTCTTCTGAAAATTCTATGTCTGGCAAAGTATTCATAGGTTACCTATCAGGTCGTTTTACAGCCCCGTGCGTCCTGCCTGCTGGCATCAGCATGAATGGAAAACGCAAATCAGGGCTTTTTCAAAGCGCATTGCGCTTGCTCGGCAAAGTAAGAATTGGTCAATTCAGTAAAGCTGCATTCTACATCATACTTTTGCCGGCGCAGACGACATGCGTCACTGTCATCGGTCCAGAATTTATTGGACTGCGGGGGACGATTTAAAAAATCAATAGACAAGTATGCAAGCAAATAAATACCGAAACAAACCCCTGCCGCTTACCCGATTCCGGTGTCCGATCCGCCTTCACGCCCGGCGGGAACCTGACAACATTGCCGAATTAAAATCGGCGCAAGGTAGATAAAATCAGCTCATCGCACCCGTAAATTGCTTAAAACCAATTATATGCTCAAGTTTGCCTGTCCAAACGCTTAAAGATTTGGTATTGTCGCAGCGTCGCTTTTATTCGATGCTCCTGGCGAGTCCCTGCCCTTCTTTCGTCATGACAACATCCATAGGTTTCAGTGCATTGCCATCACCCGTTTCACCAAAATTGATGCCCTCGACTCCCGGCGAAAACTGCAGGCCAGATTTATTTAAACTACAGCGCATGAGGGCTGCCTTCGCTGTAGCCAAGCATTGCGGCGTGACCATGGCTCTGGCACGCCCAAGTACTGTCAACATTGAGCCGATTGCCACACACTGATGAAATTTTCGCTTTTCAGAATCACGGATATTATTTCTGGCGAAGACATTTTCCGAACTGCCTCGCCATTTCTCTATGCAGCGCTGTTGTTGCAGTTGGGCGTGGTCGGCCATTCGCTGCACTGGGACCTGCCTTATGGCGGCGTGCTTGCCGCCAGTATTCTGGCTGCGCTGCTACTGACAGCATTGGGCCGTTGTTTTTGGTGGCGCACAGCCGAGATTCGACAATCGATGGTGCTGGCCGAATTTCTCCCTCTGTTGCTCGCGCTGATCGTACTGACTCAGCACCCGCAAACCGCAGCCCTGTCTTCGACCTGGCTGATGGCCATCAGTGGCGCATTCCCGCTGGCGCTTCACAGCATGCTGGGATTTGCAATAGTCACTGTAGCCGCACTGATTGGCGTCATCCTTGGCTTCAGTACGGGGATGTCATCAGGCGACACTCTGTCATGCCTGCTTCAGATCGCGCTTGTTGGCATGTTGGCGATCCTCTTATCCAGAGTTTTACGCTTCAATCTCGCCGCAGTAAAACAGGCGCGCATTCATCACGCACGCTTCGAGGCCATCGCCCGGGTGACCCAAAATGTATTTCTGATTACTGACGAACAATTCAATGTGCTCTTCATCAATCCTGCCATCAAAGAAATCATCGGGCATTCTCCGCAGGATATTCTGCTGCACAGCCTGCTGCCGGTGATCCATCCTGACGACTTGAGCGAGTACCAGGAAAAGCTGCATGCCCTGCGAAAAAACGGCAGCGGCACAGTATTCTTCCGCCATCGCATCCAGCACAAGGATGGGCACTGGGTCTGGCTGGAGACGCGTGGTTACAACATGCTCCACGACAACGCCATCAACGGACTGGTCTTCAGCACCCAGGATATCTCGGCCCGGCTCAGTGCCGAACGCAAACTGGAAGACGAGCACGCGTTGCTGCGCGCAGTGCTGGATCAAAACCCCTCCATGATCTACGCCACCGATACCGAAGGCCGCTTCACCATCAGCAACCGCAGCTTTCAGCGCCGCCTCGGTTATGCGTCCGAGGAGGAATTACGCGGCAAAACGACTTACGACGTGATGCTGACGCAAGTATCCGAGGCGCAAAAACCCACTGCCTACAAACTCGCGGCAGAAAGCTACCGCCAGGACCTGTCCGTCATTGAAAGCGGTGAACCTCTGCACGGCATGGAAATTCAGGGCTTATGGAAACGCAATGTGCACCGCTGGTATCGCACCAACAAATACCCCTTGCACGACAGCCGGGGCAATCCAATCGGCATCCTGAACACCACACGCGACATTACCGAAAGCAAGGAATATGAAAGCAAACTGCGGCATCAGGCACACCATGACACCCTGACAGGACTGCCCAACCGGCGCTACCTACTGGAAAAAGTCGCTGAATCGATCGCCAGCAAACCGCAGTCACCGGATGAATATGCAATGCTGTTTTGCGATCTCGATTTTTTCAAGAACGTCAACGATACCCATGGACACGAGTTTGGTGACAAATGCCTGAAGGAACTAGCAAAACGGTTGCTGTCGCAATTATGCAGCTCGGATTTTGCAGCGCGTTTCGGCGGTGACGAATTCGTCATTTTCGTAAAATCAGACCTGTTTTGCGCAACGATCAAGGCGCAGGCGCTGCTACATGCATTGACCGCACCGTTGATTCTGGACGAGGTCGAGGTCAAGGTCGGCGCCAGCATCGGCATTGCCCTGTTGCGCCCGGATCACGCTACACCGATGGAACTGATTCGGGATGCCGATGCGGCGATGTACCAGGCAAAGGAATCGGGACGCAACCGCGCCGAGACATTCGATGCCTCCATGCGCAAAAGTACCGCGCGCCGTGCACAAATGGATATTGCGCTGCGCTTTGCTCTGGAACGCAATGAAATGACCCTGATGTACCAGCCCAAAGCCTGCCTGCAGGACGGATCCTTGACTGGTTTTGAAACCTTGCTGCGCTGGAATCATCCTGAATTCGGCGCCATTTCCCCGTCCGAATTCATTCCCATCGCAGAAGAAACCGGTTTGATCGTGCCGATTGGGCTGTGGGTACTGGAACAAGCCTGCAAGCAATTGAGCGCATGGCAGGCAAAATATCGCTGCAGCGATGAGGTGACGGTCGCCGTCAATGTCTCGATGCGCCAATTATTACAGACCACTTTCATACCGGAAGTACGACGCATTCTGGAAAGTAGCCAAGTGCGGCCCGGTTCACTGATGCTGGAAATTACCGAAACTGCCGTGATGGCAAATCCGCTGCAAGCGATAGAAAACCTGGCAATGCTGAAAAAACTCGGCCTGCTTCTGGCGCTGGATGATTTCGGCACCGGGTATTCCTCACTGGCTTATCTGCAAAAACTGCCGATCGATGTGATCAAGATTGACAAGGCTTTCATTCAAGGTTTGGGCAAGCATGAGGGTGATGCAGAAATAGTGCGTTTGATCATTGCATTTGCCAATACGCTTGATCTGGAAACCATTGCCGAAGGCGTTGAAAATGAAGAACACATAAAGCAATTGAGGAAACTGGGCTGCAGCCAGGGCCAGGGCTTTGTATTCTCACCGGCAGTTTCAGCGGCTGAGGCAGCTGCTTTATTGGCAAGTCCATTGCAATATGCATTGCAGTAGACATTGCCAATAAATCATTTTTTATGCCTAGCCGTTCCGTTTGTACATTTTTAATTTGGAAAATAAAGCAATCTCACACTATATCGGCTGAAATCGAATATAGTTTCGGCAACCTCCCCTACAAAATAACTCTCCATGAAATTTGATGTCGCCATTGTCGGCAGCGGACTTGCCGGCCTATCCGTTGCGTTGCACCTTGCCCAAACACGCAAAGTCGCGCTCATTTCCAAACGCAGCCTTCTGGATGGCGCCAGCGATTGGGCGCAAGGCGGTATCGCCGCTGTGCTTGATTCCGGTGATAGCCATGCACAACATATCTCGGACACCCTGATCGCCGGCGCCGGCTTGTGCGACGAAAGCGCGACCCGCTTCATCGTCGAGCATGGCCGCGAAGCGATCGAATGGCTGATTGAACAAGGCGTGCCTTTTACGCGCGATGAAACCGCGGAGTTGGGCTATCACCTGACCCGCGAAGGCGGCCATAGCCAGCGCCGCATCATCCATGCAGCAGACGCCACCGGTCATGCGGTACAGATGACATTGGAAGAAAAAGCGCGCAAGCACCCGAACATTACCGTACTTGAACATCATTACGCGATTGACCTGATCAGTTCCGACAAGCTGGGTGAGACCAACGATTCGCCAAAGTGCATGGGCTTGTATGTGCAAGACGCGAAAAGCGGCAAGGTCATTACTATCGCAGCACAGCATACGGTGCTGGCGACCGGCGGCGCAGGGAAAGTGTATCTGTACACCACCAACCCGGATACCGCTACCGGCGACGGCATCGCCATGGCATGGCGTGCCGGATGCCGCGTCGCCAACATGGAGTTCATCCAGTTCCACCCAACCTGTTTGTACCACCCTTACGCAAAATCATTCCTGATCAGCGAGGCAATTCGCGGCGAAGGCGGTTTGCTCAAGCTGCCACCCGAAGCAGGTGCCTCAGCCGGCATGCGCTTCATGCCTGAGCATGATGAACGTGAAGAACTGGCGCCGCGCGATATCGTGGCCAGGGCCATCGATTTCGAAATGAAAAAACGCGGGCTGGATCATGTCGATCTCGATATCAGCCATCAGACGCCGGAATTTCTGCAAGAGCACTTCCCGACAATCTATGCGCGTTGTCTCGAACTCGGCATCGACATCACCAAACAACCGATTCCTGTCGTGCCTGCCGTCCATTTCACTTGCGGCGGCATCGTCACCGACATGTCGGGCCGCACCGACTTGCCGGGCCTGTATGCAGTCGGCGAAACCGCCTACACCGGGCTGCATGGTGCCAATCGCCTGGCCAGCAATTCGCTGCTGGAATGCCTGGTGCTGGGGCGCGCGGCAGCAAAGGATATTGAACGCCAGCCGAAAATCACGCTGCCGGAGTTGCCAAAATGGGATGAAAGCCGCGTCACCAACGCCGATGAAGAGGTTGTTATTTCACACAACTGGGATGAGCTGCGCCGCTTCATGTGGAATTACGTCGGTATCGTGCGTACCACCAAGCGCCTGGAGCGGGCCCAGCACCGAATCCGGCTGCTGAAAGAAGAAATTGATGAGTATTACACCCATTTCCGCATCACCAGCGATTTGCTGGAGTTGCGCAATCTGGTGGGTGTCGCATCGCTGATCGTCAATAGCGCGCTGTCGCGGCGCGAGAGCCGTGGCCTGCATTTCAGCCGCGACTACCCGGAAACACTGCCGAAAGCCTTGCCAACGGTATTGACGCCGGAACCGCGATAATTGTAGCCAAGCCCGTGCAAGGTTGAAGTGATGCCCAACCTTGCCGTCAGAGACTCAGCCCCGGTCTCCCATGATGTAATGTTCCAGCTGCTGAATCACAAATTGCTGCTCGGAGATGATGTCTTTGACCAGATCGCCGATCGAGATAAGGCCGATCAGCTTGCCGTTATCCATCACAGGCAGGTGGCGCAAGCGATTCTCCGTTATCAGCGCCATGCAGTCCTCGTTGGTCTGATCGGGGCGCACGTACATGACCGATGATGTCATGATGTCACTTACCGGAGTCTCTTTTGACGAACGATTCATGAGAACGATTTTGCGCGCATAGTCGCGCTCGGTAATAATCCCGATTACCTCTTCGTTCTCCATGACCAGCAACGCACCGATGCCTTTCTCGGCCATCAGCTTGACGGCGTCCAAAACCGCCGCCTTGGGTGTGATGGTATGAACGGTCAGGTCATGTTTCGACCTCAGAATTTGGGCTACGGTTTTCATGAAAAATCCTCTCTGAGAAGCCTGAATCGATAATTACATATTCGGATATTTAATGCAGCACCGCAATAGCAATAGCTTGATAAAAAGCTAATTTTTTATCGGTTTACCTGCAGGGGGAAGAAATACTGCCCCCACCCAGACGACAACGGCATTCCGTCCGCCAAATTCAGATGGCAGGAATCTTCTCCAGTATCCGCAAAGAATAGTCGGTCGCCGTCACATCCTTGGTCAGGCTGCCGATCGAGATGCGATCCACGCCGGTTTCCGCAATCGCCCGCAAGGTATCGCGATTGATGCCGCCGGATGCTTCCAGCAGCGCACGGCCGGCATTCATCAGTACCGCTTCGCGCATCGCCTGATTGCTGAAATTATCCAGCAAAACCGAGGTCGCACCGGCGGCCAGCGCCTCGTCGAGTTGCTGCAGGGTTTCCACTTCAATCTGGATCGATACCCCGGCACGCAGCGCATGCGCGGCATCCAGTGCAGCCGTGATGCCGCCGGCTGCCGCGATATGATTTTCCTTGATCAGGATGCCGTCATACAGCGCCAGGCGCTGATTCTTGCCGCCGCCGACGCGCACTGCGTATTTTTGCGCCAGGCGCAAGCCGGGTATGGTTTTGCGCGTATCCAGAATCTGCGCCCGTGTGCCCCTAGCGACTTCCACATAATGGCGGGTTGCGCTGGCCACGCCGGATAGCAACTGCAGGAAATTCAGTGCGCTGCGCTCAGCCGTGAGCAAGGCACGGGCCGGCGCTTCGATCACGCAAACGGTGCTATCGGCTGCCATCAGAGCGCCCTCGGCATAGCTCCAGTCGATCCGTATCCGCACATCGACCGATTGCATCACGCCCTCGAACCACGGTGCACCGCATAGCACGGCCTCTTCGCGCACGATCACGCGTGCCCTGACCCATTCATGCTCCGGCACCAGTTTTCCGGTGACGTCACCGCTGCCGATGTCTTCACTCAGTGCCGCTTGCAAATTGGCCTCGAATGCCGCAACCAGCGGCGCGTCGAACGGGGTAAAAGGATTGATCAAGGTACTCATGCCGGTCCGATTCCTGAAAACAGTTTGCCTTCTTTTGCCAGATCTGCGCCGGGACGCACATTGGCCTTCTTTTTCGCTGCAAAATCCAGCATGCGGTCCATGCAGACGGTCGCCTTGCGCCCCAATTCGGGATCGACGTGGATTTCATTTTTGCCGTTTTCCAGCACCTCGGCCAGATTGGCCAGCCCGTTCATCGCCATCCACGGGCAATGGGCGCAACTCTTGCAGGTTGCGCTATTGCCGGCGGTCGGCGCTTCAATGAAATGTTTGCCGGGGGCTGCCTGGCGCATCTTGTGCAAAATGCCATTATCGGTGGCAACGATGAATTCGTCGGCATCCAGGGTCTGGGTCGCAGCAATCAATTGCGAGGTCGAGCCGACCGCATCGGCCAGCGCCACCACTGCAGCCGGCGACTCCGGATGCACCAGCACTTTGGCACGCGGATGTGCCTGCTTGAGCAACTCCAGTTCGGTTGCCTTGAATTCGTCATGCACGATGCAGGAACCCTGCCACAGCAGCATGTCGGCGCCAGTCTGTTTCTGGATATAGGCGCCCAGATGCTTGTCCGGTGCCCACAGGATTTTTTTGCCCTGCGCATGCAGATGGGCGACGATGTCCAGTCCGATGGAAGACGTCACCATCCAGTCGGCACGCGCCTTCACGGCGGCGCTGGTGTTGGCATACACCACCACGGTCCGGTCCGGGTGCGCATCGCAGAAGGCGCTGAACTCGTCTGCCGGGCAGCCCAGGTCGAGCGAACAGGTCGCATCCAGATCCGGCATCAGCACGGTTTTTTCCGGACTGAGGATCTTGGCGGTCTCGCCCATGAAGCGCACCCCGGCCACCACCAGCGTCTTGGCCGGATGATCGCGCCCGAAGCGGGCCATTTCCAGCGAGTCCGACACGCAACCGCCGGTCTCTTCGGCCAGATCCTGCAGATCGGCATCCACGTAATAATGCGCTACCAGCACTGCGCCGCGTTCTTTCAGCAAGCGCTTGATGCGCTCTTTCAGTTCCTGCTTCTGGTCAGAAGACAGTGCCTCGGGCATGCGCGCCCAGGCGCGGGAGGTACAGCTTGAGCCGACATCCATTTGCGGATGCTCGAATTCAACTGTTTTAATTTCTTGAGTAGTCATAATGCGTTCAATGATGAAAACCAGATTGCACGGCAAGGCTTCAATATACTCGCCATAGTATTAAATTTCCCACACTGAATATATGCGGGAAAGCCCATAATTTATCATATACCCCCTCTATTTCACCCAAACATTCAGCTTCGGCCGGAGGTCTGTGGTTTGATCTGCGGCTATTTTGCAGAAATACAGAACGATATCCTGATGCGAAAAGAGCGCCACTGCTGCCTAATTGCCAACATCCATTTGGCCTTCATCGCTGCACCACTCGCAAAATCATAACTATTTTGTCACCGCAGGGCAGCAGGCAGTATGATTCACATTAAGTTGCGACCATCAAGCTATATTGCAAACCACATTTCAAAACAATTTTAACCTTATTCCCGCCAGTTAATTGACTGGCTATCGACGAATGCAGGGAATTGACGAATACATGAAAAACAGCATTTTTGACAAAACCGATAAGGGGCGCGAAGAGATTGTGACGCGCAAATATCACCTTGCATTGAGATTGCGCACCTTGCTGGTATTAATGGATGGCAAGCATAGCGTCGAAGATCTGCTTCCAAAAGTATCCGGATTAGGTTTGAATCAGCAAAGCATAGATGAATTGTTGGAAAATGGATTCATTCATGCTGCTTCAGAACAACGTGGCAAAGCACTGCCAGCAGATTCAGTTGGCGGATCAGGTGCAAACATGCCTGTCAAAGAAATAACTTTACCCAGTGACAAGATACAAATTGAAGCGCTGCGTCAGTTTTTCAACGAAACAATCAAGAACACCATCGGCTTGCGTGGCATCCCCCTGCAGCTCAAGGCCGAACACGCGAACAGCGTGGACGATTTCCGCAAATTAAGACTGGCATATCTGGATGCCATCGCCAAAGCCAAAGGCAATGAACTCATGCTCAAGCTGCGTGATCGCCTTGATTGCTTGCTGAACCCCGCAGATGCCGCGCAGGACAAGGTCGAGAACAGCACAACGAACAGCTGATTACCAAAAAAAACGCGCTACGGAATTTCCGTAACGCGTTTTTTTGCGATCAACTGAATCAGTCGATACCCTGGCTAGTCAGATAATCTTCATACGTACCCTGGAAATCAATGATTTGATTCTCTTTGATCTCCAGAATCCGTGTCGCCAGTGACGAAACGAATTCGCGGTCATGCGAGACGAAAATCAGCGTGCCCGCGTATTTTTCCAGCGCGATGTTGAGCGATTCAATCGACTCCATATCCATATGGTTGGTCGGCTCATCCATCAGCAGCACATTATGACGGCCCAGCATCAACTTGCCGTACATCATGCGGCCCTTTTCGCCGCCGGACAGGACTTTGACGGATTTTTTCACATCGTCACCGCCGAACAGCAGGCGACCCAGGATCGAACGCACCGCCTGGTCGTCATCGCCTTCCTTGGTCCAGCGTCCGATCCATTCGGTCAGGTTTGCATCGGTCGCGAAATCTTCGGTCGGGTCTTGCGGCATATAGCCGACGTTGGCATTTTCCGCCCATTTGACCATGCCGCTATCGGGCTGCAGCCCGGCCAGGTCACCACCGATGCAGCGCAGCAGGGTGGTCTTGCCGATACCATTGGCGCCGATGATCGCGATCCTCTCGCCTGCTTCCACCATGATGCTGAAATTCTTGAACAGCTGACGGTCATAGGCTTTCGAGATGCCCTGCACCTCGACTGCCAGACGGTGCAACTTCTTCTCACCATCGAAACGCACGAACGGATAGGCGCGCGACGATGGCTTGATGTCGTCGACCTTGATTTTTTCGATCTGTTTTGCTCTCGATGTCGCCTGGCGTGCCTTGGACTTGTTCGCGGCAAAGCGGCGCACAAATTCCTGCAACTCGGCAACCTTGTCCTTGGCTTTCGCGTTGTTGGCCAGTTGCTGGTTGCGCGCCTGGGTCGATGCGAACATGTAGTCGTCGTAATTGCCGGGATACACCTTCAGCGTGCCGTAATCCATGTCGGCTACGTGGGTGCAGACCTGATTCAGGAAGTGACGATCATGTGAAATGATGATCATGGTCGAATTGCGCTCGTTGAGCACATCTTCCAGCCAGCGAATAGTATTGATGTCCAGGTTATTGGTCGGCTCATCAAGCAACAGGATGTCCGGATTCGAGAACAGCGCCTGCGCCAGCAGCACGCGCAACTTCCAGCCCGGCGCAACATTGCTCATCAACCCCTGATGCTGTTCGATGGCAACGCCGACGCCCAGCAACAACTCACCCGCACGCGATTCAGCGGTGTAGCCGTCATATTCGGCAAATTTCGCTTCCAGGTCGGCGGCCTTCATGTAGTCGTCGTCGGTGGCGTCCGGATTGGCGTAAATCGCATCGCGCTCGGCCATCGCGGCCCACATCTCGGTATGCCCCATCATGACCACATCGAGCACCCGCATGTCTTCAAACGCAAACTGATCCTGGCGCAATTTACCGAGGCGCTCATGCGGGTCGAGCATGACGGTGCCGGCCGAAGATTCAAGATCGCCGCCCAGGATTTTCATGAAAGTGGACTTGCCGCAGCCGTTGGCGCCGATCAAACCATAACGGTTGCCGTCGCCGAACTTGACGGAAATATTTTCAAACAGCGGCTTGGCGCCGAACTGCATCGTGATGTTAGCGGTAGAAAGCACTGGTAAAGCCTTTACGATCGTGAATTTAATTAACTGATCATTCTATCATTTTGGCGAGTAAAATTATGGACAAACTGCTTAAAAATACATCACCCCCACAAACCTGCCTGAATTTTCCAGCCAAAAACTATCTGCGTATCTTTATCGCCGCAAATTGCCGCCCAGTCGCAACAGAATCGACGGCACATGTGCTACATTGCGCCGGAAAATTCAAGAATAAGACAGCCCTCAGGGCATTACCAGAAAGCGCGCATTGAAGTCCGCACAAAGCAATCTCAATAATTTGGAAAAACACACTCCAATGATGCAGCAATATCTGCGCATCAAGGCAGACCATCCGACCACGCTGGTGTTTTACCGGATGGGTGATTTTTATGAGCTGTTTTTCGAAGACGCCGAAAAAGCGTCGCGCTTGCTGGGCATTACGCTCACTCAACGCGGCGCAACCGCCGGCACGCCGATCAAAATGGCGGGCATCCCGTACCATTCGGCCGACCAGTATCTCGGCAAACTGATCAAGCAAGGCGAATCGGTCGCGATTTGCGAACAGATCGGCGACCCGGCCACCAGCAAAGGGCCGGTTGAACGCAAAGTCATGCGCGTGATTACGCCAGGCACGCTGTCCGATTCTGATTTGCTTCCCGAAAAATCGGAGCGCCCTTTGCTGGCACTATGCAAGATCGCTCAGCGCAAAACGACGACCATCGGCCTCGCATGGCTGTCGATGGCGAGCGGCGCGCTGAAGCTGATGGAATTTGCGGAGGACGTAAAACACGCTGACATCCGCCTGCAGCAGGAACTGGAACGCATCGTACCGGCCGAAATCCTGCTGGCAGATGGCGCGGAACTCATGCTCAACAGCAGCATCGCGGGAAAAGCCGTCAGGGTTGCCGACTGGCATTTCGATCTTGCCAGCAGCGAAAAAGCGCTACTCGACCAACTCGCGGTAGCGACGCTGACCGGCTTCGGCGCCGAGGGCCTGAGCGCGGCGATTAGCGCAGCCGGCGCCTTGCTGCGTTATGCGCAATCGACTCAGGGCAAGGGCTTGCAACATGTGCGTTCGCTGACGGTCGAAGCCGAGAATGAATTCATCGGACTCGATGCCGCCACCCGGCGCAATCTCGAAATCAGCGAAACGATACGTGGCCAGGACGCGTCATCGGCCTCGCCCACCCTGTTCTCGCTGCTTGATCATTGCCGCACTGCGATGGGTTCACGTCTGCTACGCCACTGGCTGCATCATGCACGGCGCGATCAGGCCATCGCACAGTCGCGCCATGCGGCAATTGCCGCACTCATCAAGGAAGACGCCATCGGCGGGCTGTCCAAAACCCTGGCTGCGGTACCCGACATCGAGCGCATCACCACCCGCATCGCACTGCATGTCGGCACGGCCACGGGATTTGGCCAGTCTGCGCGATGGATTGCAACAACTGCCGGCCCTGCGCAATGACGTCGCACTGTGCGACAAGGATGCCAGCGCCCTGCTGTTGAAATTCATCCACAATGCCTTGGCAACGCCCGACGCCTGCCTCGATCTGCTGCAGCGCGGCGTGATGCCGGAACCGGCAGCAATGGTGCGCGATGGCGGCGTCATTGCGCGCGGCTATGATGCGGAACTCGATGAATTGCGCGCACTGTCAGAAAATGCCGGGCAATTCCTGGTCGATCTGGAAACCAGGGAGCGCGCCCGCACCGGCATCGCCAACTTGCGGGTCGAGTACAACAAGGTGCATGGCTTCTATATCGAGGTCACCAATGGCCAGACCGACAAAGTACCCGATGATTACCGCCGCCGCCAGACCCTGAAGAATGCCGAACGCTACATCACGCCGGAACTGAAAGCATTTGAAGACAAAGCCTTGTCTGCGCAGGAACGGGCATTGGCCCGCGAAAAGCATCTGTACGAACAATTGCTGAACCAGCTGGCGCCGCATATCGCCACTCTGCAAGGCATCGCCCATGCGCTGGCGCAACTCGATACGCTGGTGGCATTGGCCAACCATGCGCAACGCAACAACTGGTGCGCACCCGACCTGGTCGCTGAACCAACTATCCAGATCGAGCAAGGACGCCATCCGGTAGTGGAAAACCAGATCGAGCGCTTCATCGCGAACGATTGCCTGTTCGATGCCGAACGCCGGTTGCAATTGATCACCGGCCCGAACATGGGCGGTAAATCGACCTTCATGCGGCAAGTCGCGCTGATTACTTTGCTGGCCTATGTCGGCAGTTATGTGCCTGCCGCCAGCGCCGTGATCGGCCCGATCGACCGCATCTTTACCCGTATCGGTGCGGCCGACGACCTGGCCGGCGGCCGCTCGACCTTCATGGTCGAGATGACCGAATCCGCCGCCATCCTGAACGGTGCCACTGAGCAGTCGCTGGTGCTGATGGATGAAGTCGGGCGCGGCACCTCGACCTTCGATGGTTTGGCGCTGGCATGGGCGATCGCCAGGCACCTGATCGAGACCACGAAGAGTTTCACGCTGTTTGCCACCCACTACTTCGAGTTGACGCAATTGCCAGAGTTGCACCCGACCGCCACCAACGTCCATCTGTCTGCAGTCGAACACAAGGACAGCATCGTGTTTCTGCATGCGGTCCAGCCCGGTCCGGCCTCACAGAGTTATGGCTTGCAAGTGGCGCAACTGGCCGGCGTGCCGCAAGCTGTGATCCGCGCCGCACGCAAGCACTTGGCGGCTCTGGAAGCGCACTCTGTGCAACCTTCACCGCAGTTCGACTTGTTCAGCAGCGCACTGAATGCAGAGGATGCATCCGCCGACACTGACAAGACAGCAGAAGCAACAAGCGATGCCCTGCACGAGGCACTGGCCGATATCGACCCGGACTCACTGTCACCACGAGAAGCACTGGAGGCCTTGTATCGCCTGAAGCAATTGCAAAATAATTGATGCCGCGATGAGACGATGTTTATTATCTCCGGCTCTGCTTGCCTGCACCCTGTCGCTAAGCATGCACGGCCTCGCCGCTTGGGCCAAACCGGATAAAGCCAGTTTCGGCATCATCACCCCGGCATTATTGCCCCCCCCGTACGAGCTTGCACTACGTGAAACCATTGCACAAAGCAATCAAAGCAAGCTCACTTTCGTAGTGGCCAACGGCATCAAGGCCGGCACAGAGGCCTGCAGCGACAGCCTGTACCAGCGCCGAAAGTCTTTACTCAACAGCGCGCAAAACAGCCTCATCGTATCCATTGCCAGCAGCGATTGGGCTGGCTGCAAGAATACCCAAGGAAAACCATCCGAAATCGGCAGACTGAATCGCTTGCGGGAATTGTTTTTTGCCGACGATACATCAATGGGCGTCAATAACATAACATTGGCGCGCCAATCTGATATCGCCAAATTCCGCGACTATCCAGAAAATGCTCGATGGGAAGCAAACAATATCCTGTTCGCAACCATTCATCTGCCGTCGGACAACAATCACTACCTGCCCGAGGCCGGGCGCAATAGTGAGTTCGAGGACAGAGCAATCGCCAATCGCGACTGGCTGGCGCGACTCTTCATTATCGCCAAACGCAAGAAAATGGCAGGCATCGTTCTGTTTTCCGATGGCAATCCTTTGCTCGTACCGACTCGCTCGAAAATCAACAGCCTCAAAGGCCGACGTGACGGCTTCATCGAAGTACGCCAGCAAATGAACGAGTTGACCCGCAAATTTTCTGGCAAGGTGCTGCTGATTCACCGGCAAAGTCAAGCAAAGCCCAAAGGCAGCACCGACATCACATGGCAAGGAAAGGTTGGGACTGTGGACTTGAACTCGGGCTGGATCAAGCTGACCGCAGCGAAAGGATCATCGGCATTATTCAGCATTGATCATGATGAGGGATCTGAAAAATAGCACCCCCGCACATAAAATTCCAAGGGTATGCATCAAAAATTAGTACCCAGCGCAATTAACACAAGCACAGAATATAATACCCACCCGAGTATATAAAACACTCACAAATAAAAAAACCGCCGGCAATCGTGCCCGGCGGCATCTAATTCCTCACATCCAGCCACTGAAACAAATGCGATACATGGCATCGCATCATGGCTTCGGGAGAAATTAATGAATCGGATGGCTACGGAATTCGTCACCAGCATCGTCGTCATCTGCATCATCGTCATGATGATGCCCATGCGCGCCATGCACATGCTGATGCGCAATTTCTTCTTCAGTAGCAACGCGCACTTCCTTGACACTCAAGGAGAAGCGCAGCGCCATGCCCGCCAGCGGATGATTTCCGTCCAGCACGACCTTGTCATCAGCGATATCCGTGACAGTGAAAATCATTGCATCAAGAGAACCTTCGGTTTCATCCGGCATGCCTTCGAATTGCATCCCGACTTCCAACGGACTAGGCAAGCGGTTGCGTGGCTCCACCTTAACGAGTTCTGAATCATATTCACCAAAGGCATCTTCAGGCTCTACCTGGATTGTCGTATCAAATCCGGCCTCTTTGCCTTCCAATGCTTCCTCAATCTTGGGCAGGGTATTCTCGTAGCCGCCGTGCAGGTACACCATCGGCTCACGTCCCTCCTCGATCAGATTGCCTTGCGCGTCTGATAGTTTGTATTGCACAGTTACCACAGTATTTTTGGCAATCTTCATGTTGATTCCTTTCATTTAATATCAGCCGAATTATACCTGCCTGGCTCAGCGCAATCACCTTGACTATAATGCACCCATGAAAAAACTACCTCTACTGGGCGGATTGACGCCCGCCGAATTCTTTCGCGACTACTGGCACAAGAAACCTCTGCTGATTCGGCAGGCAATACCCGGCTTTCAACCCATTCTCTCGCGTGAAGAACTCTTTGCACTGGCCGCTCAAGAAGATGTCGAATCCCGACTCGTCACCCATTTCAAGCAGAAGTGGCAGATGACAAACGGTCCGATCGGCCAACTTCCGGCAATTGATAAAAAAGACTGGACGCTATTGATCCAAAGCGTCAATTTGCATAATGATGACGCCGATGCGCTGATGCGCCAGTTCCGCTTCATTCCCGACGCCCGCTTGGATGACCTGATGATCAGTTACGCGACCGACTCTGGCGGTGTCGGCCCCCACTTCGACTCCTACGACGTATTTCTTTTGCAGGCGCAAGGCCAGCGCCACTGGCGCATAGGCGCCCAGAAAGACCTGACGATCATTGAGGGCATGCAGTTAAAAATACTCAGTAATTTCCAGCCTGAGGAAGAATTTACTCTGGAACCGGGAGATATGCTGTATCTGCCACCGCAATATGCGCATGACGGTGTCGCTATCGGCGAATGTATGACTTACTCGATAGGCTTTCGCTCACCGACTTACCAGGAACTGGGGGAGGCGTTTCTGCAATTTATGGCGGACTCCATCGATTTGCCTGGCATCTATGCCGACCCCGACCTCAAACACAGCAAATCTCCGGCTGAAATTGGCCGCCCTATGCTGGCGAAAATCGCTGCCGAATTGACCAAGGTGCAACTTACGAAAGATGATATCGCGATTTTTGTCGGCGGCTACCTATCGGAACCCAAGGCCAATGTCTACTTCACCCCGCCAGCACGCCCATTGACAGCAACACGTTTTACTCAAGCAGCAATTAAACGTGGCATCGCCCTTTCACGCAAAACCCAGATGCTGTACCGGGATGAGCACATATTCATCAATGGCGAGTCTTTCGTGGCTGGCAAGAGCGACAAAACAACACTGGAAAGTCTGGCCAATTCACGGCGACTAGATGGCGCTGAAATAGCCAATGCGTCACAAGATGTATTGGATGCATTGCACTTATGGTATCAGGATGGCTGGCTCGATCTTTGTTGATAAAAAATTCACATAAAAATCGGCATCACCAACAAATGCCCATCATTTAGGCAGCTACACCTACATTCCACGACATTTAAACAAGCAATGCTTAATGATTGTTGTGATAATACAAAAAAACATGTGGTGCTGTTGCAACGGAAGAAAAAATCGCTATAATCGCTGCCTAGGAAGCTATCGTTGTGCGGCAATGCATCATTTAGTGCGCAATGCCAATGAGAACACCCTATAGAGCGATAATTACCGGTAATTATTCATCGCCAAATTTTGTTTTTATATAATAATTGAAGGAATATTCATGAAAAAATCCCTGTTGATCGCATCCCTGTTGGCTATCGCTTTGGCTGCTTGCGGCAAAAAAGAAGAAGCTGCTGCTCCTGCACCAGCACCTGCTGTTGAAGCACCTGCTGCACCTGCAGCTGCCGCATCCGCTGCTGCTTCCGCTGCCGCCGATGCAGCTACTGCAGCAAGCGCTGCTGCTTCCGATGCAGCTACTGCAGCAAGCGCTGCTGTAGATGCTACTAAATCTGCTGCTGACGCTGCTGCATCCAAGTAATCATTGATTGCTTTTTAAAAAAACCGACCTTCGGGTCGGTTTTTTTATACGGCATAAACAAGACACAATCTGCATCACAGCTAGCTTTATTGCGCCACCCCTAGTTAATCGCTCAGGGAGAACCAATTAAAGCCGCCCTTCTGACAAGCGATCCTCAATTCTGCCTCATGCTTGCCCAATGCCCCACTCAATGCCGTCCGTGCAAGCTCGGGAGTATTGTTTTGCAGGCTAAGATGCGCCCCTACCACAAGCCGAAGGCGTGAACGATCAAGCGCCGACAAGATTTCAGCGGATGTGTCGTTCGACAAATGACCATAATCTCCGCCTATACGCTGCTTCAGCGAATATGGATAAATGGAATTATCAAGCAATGTCCGATCATGATTACACTCCAGCATGAGTGCATCGCAAGCATCCAGAGCACGCACAAGATGCGGCGTCGACCGACCCGCATCGGTAAGGACACCCAATTTATGCACACCATCCGTTGCCGTGTACTGAACTGGCTCACGCGCATCGTGCGGCACCGTATAAGGGGAAAGCTGGAGATCACCAATAGCAAGTTGCTCGCCATCACGACAAAAATGGAAGGCAACGTCTTTGCACTTATGCCTGATCGCCTGAAAGGTACCGCAGGTCAGCCATACCGGGAGACGATAGCGTCTCGCCATCATAAAAACGCCACCAACATGATCCTGATGCTCATGAGTAACAACAATGGCAGACAAATCAGAGGGAGTGACTCCGAGTCGCATGAGGCGAGATTCAGCTTCGCGCAGCCCAAAACCGCAATCCAGCATAACAGTCGTAGTAGTCACACCGGACGCAGCAGAGATCAGCAGTGAGTTCCCCTCACTGCCGCTGCCCAAGCTGGCGAATTTCAAAAAAACGCTTTAGGAATCAAGCGCATGCATTCAGACTTATTTCAGTTGATCAGTCAGCAGAGACAGGATTTTATCTGCGGTCGACGATAACTCAAGGCCACCCTTATCATTCAGCACAACGACACGACTTGCATCAGCAGCACTCTTGACTGAAACTTGATAACGCTGCGCTGTTTTTGCCTTATCAGCGGACGAAAATAGCTTTGACAATATCCCCTTGTCAGCGGAGGTCTTGTTGTTGGCATCCAAATCCTGATCAACATAGCGCACAAAATACAGCCCCTGCGCACGATCTCGATCCTCTACCGTGAAGCCTACACGATCCAAGGCCAGACCAACCCGACGCCAAGCTCGGTCGAAGCCTTCATCAACCTCCACATACTTGCCATTTTCATTTTTGACCAACTTAGCCTTCGCCTGGACTGGCGCAACATTGCTCACAGCCACCTTTGCACGTTCGGCCTCAACTCCAAAACGTACCATCAGACGCGACAGAAAGTCCGCCTCAAGCTCAGGATCAGCAGGACGCGGCGTCCACACAGTTGAATCTTTATGTTGCCCAGTAACAACCTCTTGCGCTCCACGATGACTAATGTAAATCTCGGTCATACCATCTGCCCTGCGCTCCAGACGAGTGCGAAATTTGTCGCGCTCACCGGTTGAGTACAGTCCATCCAACACTTTTCCAAGCGTATTACGAATGATATCCTGAGGAATTTTTGCGCGATTCTCGGCCCAATCAGTTTCCATCACCCCTGTCTCTGCAGATTCGACATTAATCAGAAATCCCGACTCCTGCCAAAAATCCTTGATCTGCGGCCACAACGCTTCTGGTGTTTGCTTGACAAGCAACCAACGCTGATTGCCTGAGCGCTCGACACTGACAGTCTGTATCGATTTGGGTGCCACCGCTGCGGCGACCACATCAGAACGGGCGCCTTGCTGCAGAGCTGTAGCCAGATGCAGTTGCAGTGCCGCGATTGCTCACATCCGGAATGACATAACGATTATCACGCTGCAACTGGGTCAGATCAGGCGGAATCTCAAGCGATGAAGTCGGCGCTTTCCCTGCACTTTTATAGTCGATCTTATCGGAATCCAGCATCGAACCAAGAGAACTGCATCCAGTCAAGCCGGCCAGCGCCAAGCCATAAACCAGGCTACGTTGGGCAATACTGCTATGAATCATAGGTAAGTTCTTACGAATAGTCATGTCTTTACTGGATGAGAAACGGCGAAGTTTAGTGTCGGGACACACGAAGAGTGTTCCCGGCGAAATTCAAACAAGCTTTATTGCAGCACACCGGACTCGCGCAGTGCAGCCCGGACCACGTCATGATATTGCGCAGAGAGCGGCACCAAAGGCAAACGGATACCGGCTGGAATCAGCCCCATCGCTGTCATTGCCCACTTAACCGGCAATGGATTCGGCTCTACGAAAAGTTTATTGTGCAATGGCAATAAGCGGTTATTGATCTTGACCGCTTCGGCGATATTGCCGGCACATGCTGCTACGCACAACTCATGCATCGCACGCGGTGCAATATTGGCTGTTACCGAGATATTACCTTTGCCACCGCAGAACATTAGAGCCATTGCAGTTGCATCATCTCCTGAGTAGACAGCAAAAGATTCAGGTGCCAGACGAATGAGATCAGTGCCACGTGCGATATTGCCGGTGGCATCCTTGACGCCAATGATACCCGGCACTTGCGCCAGACGCAGAATGGTTGCGTTGTCCATATCTGCGACCGTACGGCCCGGAACATTGTACAAAATCACAGGCAGCTCTACTGACTCCGCAATTTTCCTGAAGTGCTGGTACATCCCTTCCTGAGTCGGACGGTTGTAGTAGGGCACTACCAGCAGGGACGCATCAGCGCCGACTTGTTTCGCGTAAGACGTGAGCGCAATCGCCTCAGAAGTTGAATTGCCACCGGTTCCGGCAATGATCGGGATACGTTTGTTTGTATGCTCGACGGCCACCTTGATCAACTCACAATGTTCTTCGACCGAAACGGTCGGTGATTCGCCGGTGGTGCCAACGATGACTATGCCATCAGTGCCTTCGGCGATGTGCCAGTCAATCAGTTTGCGCAGGCCAGGCAAGTCGAGACTGCCATCTGCGTGCATGGGGGTGACGATTGCTACTAAGCTGCCCTGGATCATATTGACTCTTTATTCGCGCGGTGAAATTTAAAGGATTGATTGTAGCGGATAGCCGTGCCCGTGGGGCGATCTTGAACGGCATATGCTATCAAAACAACTTGGAATTTGCAGAAGTAAATGTATCGGCGGCTTTGATCACGCATATCCTTTGCACCATTGCTGGCTTTGGCGTAGCGACATAACCATCTTCATATGCCACTATGCGCAGTGAAAATTCCTGGTGGATGTACAGCAAGCCCAGCAATTCACCCGGCGCCAGCAAAAAATCCGGATTGGCCGGCCTGCCATACTGCGCATTGCCGATCGCAAATGTTTCGTAAATCAACACACCTTGCGGAGCCAGACCGGCAAGCATGCACCGAAACAAGGGCCGATGGAGGTAATTAGTCACCACGATCCCGGAAAAACGGTTGGCGGCAAAAGGCCAGCTCAGCGCGTCACCATCACCTTCCAGATCTGCTTGCAATGTCGCAATGCCCGCTCCCGCCGCATTTGCCAGCGCATTAGGATCGCGATCAAGTGCCAGCACCGGATGACCCAAACCAGCAAGCAAGCGCGCGTGACGTCCGTTGCCACACGCCAAATCCAGCACTTCGCCCGCGGGGATCAGCGGGGCAAAGCGCCTGACCCACTCCGACGGCGCATCCGGTTGTGACTGCAAAGTCAATGCGGACATCATGCTGATAAGGTTAGTTGTAATTTAAACCCATCGCTTCACGCACATCACGCATCGTCTCCTGCGCCAGTTTGCGGGCCTTGTCGCAACCATCAGCGATGATGGCACGCACCAGAGATGGGTCGTCCAGATATTGCTGCGCACGTTCGCGCATCGGCTCCTGCTCCTTCAATACAGCATCGATCACAGGCTGCTTGCACTCAATGCAGCCGATACCGGCGGAGGTGCAGCCTTTGGTAACCCACTCCCTGACACTATCATCGGAATAGACCTGATGCAACTGCCATACCGGACATTTAGCGGGATCGCCGGGATCGGTCCGACGAATACGAGCCGGATCGGTCGGCATGGTGCGAATTTTTTTAATGACCGATTCTTTGTCCTCACGCAAGGCAATTGAATTGCCATAACTCTTGGACATTTTTTGCCCATCCAGACCTACTAAACGCGATGATTCGGTCAAACGTGCTTGCGGTTCGACCAGAATCAGCTTGCGACTGCCTTCCAAGTAACCGAACAGTCGTTCACGGTCGATCATCGACAAATTTTGCGCATCATCGAGCATCGCCTTGGCTTGCTCCAGAGCATCTTCCTTGCCCTCTTGCTGAAATTCGGTACGCAATTCATTGTAGAGCTTGGCACGTTTGCTACCCAGCTTCTTGACCGCTTCCTGTGCCTTTTCCTCGAAACCCTTCTCCTTGCCGTACAGATGATTGAAACGGCGCGCAACTTCGCGCGTTATTTCGACGTGCGGTATCTGATCTTCGCCAACCGGCACCTGCGTGGCACGATAAATAAGCACGTCGGCAGCCATCAGCAATGGATAGCCGAGAAAGCCATAAGTGGTGAGGTCCTTGTGCGACAGCTTTTCGATCTGATCCTTGTAGGTCGGCACACGCTCAAGCCAGCCGAGCGGCGTCGCCATTGAAAGCAACAGATGCAACTCAGCGTGCTCTGGCACTCTGGACTGGATAAATAATGTCGCCTGCGATGGATCCACACCTGCAGCCAGCCAGTCAATCAGCATATCCCAAGTGCTGCCTTCAATGACCGATGGATCATCATAATGCGTAGTCAGCGCATGCCAGTCCGCCACAAAGAATAGGCATGGCAACTCAGCCTGCATCTTTATCCAGTTTTTTAGGGCGCCATGGTAGTGGCCAAGATGCAATGCGCCTGTTGGGCGCATGCCGGAGACAACGCGATCGGGATACATAGTCAGTCTATCAGTTCAGAAAAATGGTCAAAGGGGAAACCAGCAGGCGCAATGCAGCAATAGCCACAAACATGACCGGCATCAGCCAAAAATGAAGCACTTTCAACATCACCAACGCCATTACGATGAAAAAGCCGTAAGGTTCAATCTGTGCAAATTTGTATGCATATTTGTGCGGCAACATGCTGGTCAGAACGCGACCGCCATCCAGCGGCGGGATCGGAAACAGGTTAAAGGCAAACATCACCAGATTCACCAGCACGCCGGCCTCAGCCATCCGCGCAAAAAAAACCTCATCAACCTGAGCGACTCCGACCAGGATGGAGAAAATCATCCACAGCAGCGCCATCAGAAAATTGGCGGCTGGACCAGCCAAAGCCACCCACGCCATATCCCGCTTGGGCTTGCGCAAACGACCGAAATCAATCGGGACCGGCTTGGCATAACCGAACAAAAAGGCGCCGCTGGTTGCAAAATACAGCAACACCGGTATCAGGATCGTACCAAATGGATCTATGTGCCGGATCGGATTCAAGCTCATGCGGCCCATCTGATATGCGGTCGTATCGCCGAAATACTTGGCTGCATAGGCGTGCGCCGCTTCGTGCAAGGTAATCGCGAATAATACGGGCAAGGCATATACCGCAACGGTTTGAATAAGATCGTTCATGGGGGAATTCTAACAGAGGGCTTATTAAGCGCTGATTGGATTGCAGCGCAAGTCAGGCGGCAATTTCCGGAAAAACAGTCAAATCCACCCGAAAAGTGCTTACAATAAATTTAATATAGGGAGTATATATAAAAATACATGCGTTGCCGCACAAATAATAAGCGCACTAAAAATATACATAGTGGAGTATCAGAACAATGACCACGCCCTATCACAAGCCAAATGCTGTCGCGTCACCCCTGCCCTGGCGCACCAAAACCGGCAAGTCATCAGTCAGATCTATTACGGTGGTTGGCTCCAGGCTGCAAGCCCCTCCATCAATCACCAGATCCAATTGCCGCGCCAGTTGCTCCCGAATCTCTTCCGGATCAGTTAGCGCCGCCTCAGCATTCGGCAAGATCAGCGTCGTGCCGATCAGCGGTTGCGCCAATTCTTCCAGCAATGCGTGAGCAATGCGGTTTTCTGGCACACGCAAGCCGATCGTCTTGCGTGAAGGATGACTCAAACGGCGCGGCACCTCCTTGGTCGCTTCCAGGATAAAGGTGTACGGGCCAGGCGTAGCCGCCTTTAACAGCCTGAACTGCTTGTTATCAACCCGCGCATAGACCGCAATTTCACTCAGGTCGCGGCACAGCAAGGTCAAATGATGTTTTTCATCCACTCCGCGCAAGCGCCGCAAGCGCTCCACGGCGGCCTTATCATCCAGATGGCAGACCAGTGCATAACAAGAATCAGTAGGCAACGCAACAATGCCGCCGGCGTGAATGATTTGCGCCGCTTGCTTGATCAGGCGCCCTTGTGGATTATCAGGATGAATTTGAAAGAATTGACTCATGAATGCAAGCAACGGCCGCCCATAAGGCGACCGTTGCTCCGAATTAAATGGGGTTTAAAAAGACCACGTGATTATTTGGCACTGCGCAAGGCTGCAATACGCTGCTCAATCGGCGGATGGGTGGAAAACAGTGCCGAAATACCGGGCTTGTCGCTGATGCCGGAGGCTGCCATCGATTTTGGCAATTCTCCCGGTTCAAGGCCGCCCAGGCGGGCCAGCGCATGAATCATCGGCTGACCGCTGCCCAGCAATTTGGCCGATCCCGCATCGGCACGGAATTCCCTCTGGCGAGAAAACCATGCAACGATGATCGATGCCAGCAAACCGAACAGCATCTCGCAAACGAAAACGGTTGCCATGTAGCCGATGCCAGGACCGCGATTATCGTTGTTATTGCGAAACACCGCCTTGTCGATTGCATAACCGACCACGCGCGCCAGGAACACCACGAAGGTATTGACCACCCCCTGTATCAGCGTCATGGTGACCATATCGCCGTTGGCAACGTGGGCAATTTCATGACCCAGAACAGCCTCCACTTCATCCTTATTCATACTCTCCAGCAAACCCGTTGATACTGCGACCAACGCGGAATTCTTGAATGCGCCGGTAGCAAAGGCATTGGCCTCGCCTTCATAGACAGCTACCTCAGGCATTGCAATACCGGCACGTCCAGCCAGCCGGCGCACGGTATCGACCAGCCATAACTCGGTCGACGAAGACGGCGCATCGATCACGCGCGCACCGGTTGACCATTTCGCCATCGGCTTGCTGATCAATAAGGAAAAAATAGCCCCGGTGAATCCAACCACCAGCGAAAACACCATCAAGGTACCCAAATTCAAGCCGCTGCCCGAGAGGTAACGGTTCACCCCAAGCAGAGACAAAACCAACGACATCACCAGCATCACGGCAAGATTTGTTGCCAAGAACAGGACTATACGTTTCATTCAGAGACCTCTAATGGTTATAACCATGCTGTAGATAAGGCTATCACGCGAACAATTCAAGATAGTCAACACTAGAATTTCAAGCAGGCAACAGCAATACACAGTAGAAAATTGAGCTGATATCAGAACCAATCGTGCCAGACCGGCTGCACATTGGAGGGCAACGACGGCAACATGCCCAGATCGACCCGCGACTCCCCGGGGCCGTGAAAATCCGATCCGCGCGAGGCCAGGAAACCATAGGCGTTCGCCACCTTTGCGTAGTATTCGTATTGATCCACAGAATGACTGCCGGTAACGACCTCGATCGCAGTGCCACCCAATTGCTTGAATTCATCAAACAGTACGCCAAACGCAAGGTCGCTATACTTGTAACGCCCCGGGTGCGCGATGATCGCGATACCACCCGCTCCGCGAATCCAGCCCACGGCCTCCGTCAGCGTGGCCCAGCGATGCGGCACGAAACCGGGCTTGCCTTCGACTAGAAAATGCCGGAACACCTCGCTGATATTTGGCTGCACACCCAATTCAATAATGTAACGAGCGAAGTGGGTGCGGGAAATAAGATCAGGATTGCCGACATATTTGAGCGCACCCTGATAGGCATCGGGAATGCCATGTGCAGCCAGTTGCGCGGCAATATCGCGGGCGCGTCGCTCACGCCCGTTGCGGGTTGCCGCCAGGCCGTTCACCAGAACGGCATTGGTTTCATCTATCTGCAAACCGACGATATGCACCGTCTCGCCAGCCCAGGTGATCGAAATCTCCACGCCCGGCACATAATGCATGCCCAGATCCGTCGCTGCAGCACGGGCTGCAGCGATGCCATCGACCTCATCATGATCAGTCAAAGCCCAGACCGCAACGCCGTTCGCTTTGGCTCGCGCGGCCAGTTGCAGCGGCGTCAATACGCCATCGGAGACATTGGAGTGGCAATGGAGATCAACATTCATCAGGTGCGCTTGAGACATCATCGGTAACTTGTAAAGGGGTTCGATGATTGTACCCTGCCTTATGCCCCCATGCTGCGATCGCACATGACATCAGCCGCACACAGGCTCGCCAGCCAGGAAGCGCTCAATCATCAGCGCCAGTTGCTCCGGCTGATCGTGGTGCAGCATATGTCCCGCATCAGCAACCATGGCTGTCGTTACATCAGGAATGAAGCCGATACGGCGATCAATTTCCAGCCGCGCGGAATCTTTCGGCCCCATCCATTTCCAGATATCGGTATCGTTCGCCTCGACCCACAACATCGGCGCGGCGATTGCCTTCCAGCAGGCAAGTACCTCATCGATATGATAGAGCAGCGGACTGGTCAGCTTGTGCGCCGGATCACCCAGTATTTCCCATCTGCCTTGCGCATTGGGGGCGGCCCAATGCGCAGACAGGAAAGCCGCCCGCTCGTCACTCAAACGCGGATTGGTCTTTTGCAGGCGCGCCGCGACATCGGCTTGCGTCGGATAAGTGCGCAAGGCGGGACGCTCACGCAACTCATCGAGCCACTTCGCATAACGCCCTGGCGCTTGCTCTGCCCTGGTAACCGGCATGCCGAATCCTTCCAGATTGATCAATTTCCCGACGCGCTCGGGCCGCACCCCCGCATAGATGCAAACGACATTGCCACCCATGCTATGACCGAGCAGATTAACCGCCTTGTCCGGCGAATAATGATCCAGAACCGCATCCATGTCCGCTATGTAGTCAGGGAACCAATAACTGTCGGCGCCGGGCGACTGGGTCAGGCCAAAGCCGCGCCAATCCGGCGCAATCACATGCCAGTCGCGCTGCAGACAATCGACCACAAACTGAAATGACGCTGAAACGTCCATCCAGCCATGCACCATGAACAACTTGGGGGCGCCATCATTACCCCAATGGCGCACATGGTACTGCAGACCGCGAAGCGATATAAATTCCGAGCGAGATTGTTTCATTATTCACCAGACCACCAGCCCGAACCTGTCGAAGGGCAAATGGCATATTGAGTTGGCGTTCAGAAAAACGACAGGTTTATCCAGAACGAAGGAAATGTCATGAATAGTACGATCGTACTTAATTATAGCGAATTTTTCGCCTGCCCTTGCGCAACTGCATCGGCATGAACCCAAGGTTGTCAGAATACGCAAAGAAACGCCCGGCATCACGCACGATAGATTGATGCCGGGCCGACGACCGCCTTACCGGGCGTTGATGAAGCCGTACTTGATCAGCCGCAGGCTCTCATCCCTGACAAGCCCGATCGCCGGAGCATAAAATTTGTATTCGCTGGCAGTCATGTCGATGGCCGAGCCCTCTTTTACTTTCATGCATCTGGAGAACGTACCCGCAGGCGTCTTGCATTTCTCGGTGAGACTGACGATCTCCGCCCGGTCCATCGCCACACCGGGTGCAAGTTCCTGGTAATACTTCATCTTCAGCTTTGGCGCTCCGGCCATCAGCAAACCGGCTCGGTTGCTGCCGCCTGCGAGCCATGAGCCATCGTGCTTGACCACCTTGCCGTTTTCGTAAAAGTCCACGTCTTCACCAAAATAGAAGACGTCTTTCGTTTGCTCGCAGATGGCGAAGTAATTCCTTGCGATTTCGTACAGCGCCCCGTTTTTCCATTCCTTTTCCTCCACGACGCGCGTGACGACACCGTCCACCGTCTTGGTTTCATCAAGGACCGTCATCTGGAGCTTCGTATCCCCGCCTTCCAGCACCAGCTGAAAGCCGGGCTCCAGCACGAAGTAAGGATTTCGGCCCGTCGTCACGAGATTGCACTTCGAGATGGCGAACTCCTGCTGCCACGGCGAGTTCGCGCCCTGCGCACAGGCCGGGAAAGACGAGAGAGCCGCCACGGCGGCAAGGATAAAAATTGGGAATATTCGCGCAATCATTGGACATCCTCCTTCAGATCAGACTGGATTTATGCCACGCGGGCGGCACACCACATAGCGGTAGCGCGCAGGACCCGGCCGAAACCCGATTCCTTGCCGCTTGACCGTCATACACTTCAAAACCAGAACTTGGCCAGGATGCTGAATCCCTGGTCAGCACGGCGGATGTCCGGATTATCCTGATCACCGTCATTCCTGCGAAAGGCTGTTCCGGGAAAGAACCAGCCCATTCTCAAATCCAGCCCGAGCCGCCGCACACCGAACAGGTTGCGAAACGCAAGCACAATGTCGAGCGCACTCCCCACATTCTTGCTCAAGCGCCCCTCGATCTGATTCATCTCGGCCGTCACCGGCGAATTGCGGAGGGTTTCCGCGATTTGATCCAGCCGGTAGTGGTGATAGAGCAGATCGACAGAGAAATTCTGTTCCGGACGGAAGCCGAGGCCGACAGTGAAAATCTTGAGATTACTCAGCTCCGGATCGAGCACTTCGCCATACGTCTTGAAATTCGCAATGCCGGCAAACTTCGATTCATTCGATTGCAAGCCGGTCTGGCGGAACTCGTTGTTCCGGTTATCGTCCGGATTGCCATCGCCGGAGGCAAACGCATAGCCCAGGGTCAGGTTCGGCTTGAACCGGATATCCGGGAATCGATAAGTGGCGCCGACATCGAATGCGTGCGCCGAAAAATTCCGCGACTGCGCATCGCTGCCGCGCAAAAATGCCAGCTCGGCCCAATAGTTGAACTTCTCGGATGGCGTGCCCTGGGCACTGGCTCCGATCAGCAGCGGGCGCCCTTCCTTCCCGGCGCGATCATCCCGCAGAACCGCGTAGCCAGCCAGCTTGAGGTCTTCGATTCCACGGTAATGCATGGTCAGCATGGTGTTGTCGATGCGCTCTTTCTCCACCGGCTTGAACAGGTCCAGGCTCACCGCATCCTTGCGTCCGAAGCTCGCCTCGGCCTGAAAATAGCCCTGCTTGAACTTGACGAGCGCCACATCCAGCGATGTGTCGTACAGCCAATGCCGATCGTCCTCGAAGTTCTTGCGCCCCAGCGTGAAATCGAATGGGCCGGCAAGGCCCTTGAGCGTGACGAAAGCCTGGTCAACCAGCAGCGAGAAGCGCCTTTTCTCCGCAAAACGCGTTTCCCCGCTCGGCAGCGTGACCATCTGCTCTTGCTGTACGGCGATCTCCTTTTCCAATATCAGCTCCAGCGTGGTTTCCAGCCAATCGGTCGGTCGATAAGTGATGTGGCCGTTCATTTGCGGCACCAGAATCAGCGTATTGTCGCGGACGCGCTTATTGAGATCCGGGTTGCGGCGGTACGTCATGTCGGACTCGCTGCCAATCGCATACTGATAAGTCAGGCGCGTTGGCAATGGCGTTGCCGCAGCGCCGCCATCCTGCACCGGCGCAGGCAACTGGAATTGCGCCATTTTCATCGTTTGCTGCACCGCTGGCCCGGCATCGTCCGGCAGCCTGGCGCTGAGGATGTCGGGCTTGTCATCGTCCGCCACCTCAACGGCGGCTGCCGGCAAGGTCATGCCCGACACGACCGCGAATGCGCCTGAACACACCACGCCGGCGGCTGTTCGCACGCCCCGGCGCAAGCCCTTGCCGCCGCCCCCATCGTTACAGCATATCAACATGCCGACCTCCCTTTTCCGCTCGCTGCGCGCATCATCTGCCGATGCGCCACCGTCCTGGCTCGCTAGCTGCTCGCACTATCCAGACCAAGGTCGGAATGCCCCTGAACGCCGGCGCCGATGGCCAGATACAGCGCCGGCATGACGAACAGGGTAAACAAAGCAGACGCGACAAGACCGCCGATAATGACGATTGCCGTTGGCTGCACGATCTCGAGGCCGGGAATTTTCCCGAAAACGACCATCGGCAGCAACGCAGCGATAATCGCCACCGAACTTGCCAGGATCGGCGACAGCCGTTCCCGCGCGCCGCGCAGTACAAGTGCAAGACCAAACGCCACGTCTTGCTGCGCCTGGAGTGCTTGATAGTGACTGATCAGCAAGACGCCGTTACGCGCGGCGATGCCCAGCACTGCGAGCAAGCCGACGATCGAGCCCAGCGAGATCACGCCGCCGCCGAGCAATGCGGCCAGCACCCCGCCGGCAATGGATGCCGGCAACGCCAGAAAGACGATTCCCGCCAGGCGCCAGCTGCGCAAGCAAGCCTGCAACAGCAGGAAAATCCCGACCAGGACCGCAGCAGCGACACCCAGCGTGCGCTGCTGCGCATCGAGCCGTTCGGCGTATTCACCCAGCACTTCCGGGTGATACTCGAGCGGGAATGCCACTTTCTGCAAGCGGCTTCTGACTTCGCTGCTGACGGATCCGGGATCGCGTCCAACCACGTTGGCCACCACATCGACGTAAGGCGCAATGCGCTCATGCCGGATCACCGTCGGCGTCGAGACAATGCTGACGTCGGCGACATCGCCCAGGCGTACGTGATGGCGATCTGATTTTTCGACCCACAGATCGCGCAGATTGCTGACGCTCTGGCGCGCTTCCGGGGCACCCCAGACGACCACCTCGAAAATCTTCTGTTCCTTGAACAGATAGCCGACGACCAGCCCGGAAAACACCGTTGCCGCAGAGCGGCGCACATCGCCCGGCTTGACGCTGGCGCGGCCGGCAGCGTCAAGATCCACCTTGACCTGCAGCTGGGGCTCCTCCACCTGGCCGTCGGCGTGCAAATCGACCAGCCCGGCGATGCCGGACAGCGCCTGCCTGACTTCCTCGGCCTTCTGGCGCAGGACGTCGCGCTGCTGGCCATAGATGCGCACCACGATCGCCTTGCTCTGGCCAGTCAGCACTTCACTGACTTTATCGCGCAAGTAGGTTTGCACGTTGTGATCGACACCCGGGTAGCCGTCTATCGTGTCCCGAATCGCCGCAACCGTCTTGTCGTAGTCGGCATCGGGCCGGATGCTGACCCAGATCTGGCTCGAATTGATCCCGACCACCTGATCTCCGGTCACCGCGCGTCCTACGTGGGCGCCGACACTGCGCACCCCGGCCAGCGATCGCAACTCGCTGCTGACACGCGACGTAATCCGGTAAGTCTCGACATGCGAGGTGCCGGGCGGCGTGCTCCAGTTCACCAGCAGCTCCCGCTCCTTCAGCGCGGGAAGCAAGGATTGCCCGAGCAAGGGCCAGACCCCGATGCCGGCCAGCAGCAGCACGCCAACGGCGATCAGCGCTTTGCCCGGCACCTTCAGCACAGGCCCGAGCAGCGCCCCGTATCTGTCGCGCAGCCGCGCCATCATGGCGGACTCGCCCGCCACGCGCGAAGCATTCCCCAGCAACATCAGGCTCAGCGCGGGCGTGATGCTCAATGCAACGAGCATCGACGCCGCCACCGCCAGCATGTAGGACAGCGCCAATGGCGCGAAAAACGCGCCCGATACCCCGCCCATGAAGAAAACCGGCATGACCGCGAGCATCACGATCAGCGTGGCGTAGATGGCGGCGCTGCGCGTTTCCAGCGTGGTCTGATAGATGATGGTCAGAGATCGGGGTGGCATCGCCTTTCTTGCGCTCACGCAGCCGCCCCATCAGCCGCTCCATGCCGATCACCGCATCATCGATGACGATGCCAAGAGCGACCATCAGGCCGGCCAGAATCATCGTGTTGATCGTCGCGCCGCTCAGGTGCAGCGTGATCACGGCGGCCAGCAGCGACAGCGGGATCGCCACCGCACTGACCACGGCGCTGCGCCAGTCAGACAGCAGCGCACCGATGACCAGGGTCACAAAAACGGCCGCAATGATGATCACCCGGGTCAGGTTGGCGATCGAATCCTCGACGTAGGACGCCAGGCGGAACACCTTGGTGTCGATCTGGACGCCGGGCAGGCCGCGACTGAGCTCGGCGAGCGCCTGTTCGACGCCGCGCGTGACTTCCAGCGTGTTGGCAGAAGGGAATTTCTCGATCACCAGCATCAGGCTGCTGCCATTGCCGTTGCCGCCATTGACGATGGCGTCACCGATCATCGGCGGGTGTGCGAACGTCACCTCGGCAACTTCGCCCAGCGCCATCGTCTTGCCGGTCAACAGCAGGTGGGGCGGCGCAATGGCGACCTTCGCCATGTCTTCCGGCGACTCGATCGGCATTGCATGCTGCACGCCCAGCCGCTGATTGTGGTTATCGATCCAGCCGCCGGTGCCGGGCGCCGATCCCTTGAGAAAGGTCAGCGGCGACACCCACAGTGCATCGCCGGCGGCGGCGATGATGTCGGCTTGCATCACGCGCGCGTCTTGCAGCCGGTTGGGGTCGATCTGCACATGCAGTTGCCGCAAGCGCTGGCCCCAGATCGCCACGTTGGCCACGCCGGGCACGCCCAGCAAGCGGGGCTTGACGGTCCAGCGCGTCAGCAGCGACAACTCGGTCGGCTCGACCTTGTCCGACGAAATGCCGATCATCATGAAGCGGCTGGTGGCCGACAGCGGCTGCAGAATCACCGGCGGCGTGGCCACGTTCGGCAGCGTATACGCCAGGGTCAGGCGTTCCTGGATCATCTGGCGGGCTTTCATGATGTCGGTGCCGCGCTTGAAAGTGAGCACGATCGACGACAGCCCGGTCACCGACTCGGAGCGGATCGATTCCAGCCACGGCACGCCGCTCAGCAACTCTTCCAGATTGAGCGTGATCAGGCTGGTCACCTCATCTGCGGACAGGCCGATTGCTTCGGTCTGAACCACCACTACCGGCGGCGCGAACTCGGGAAAGACGTCGACCGGCATCTTCTGCAGCTGGATGGTCCCGAATACGGCCAGCGCGGCAGCCACGCCCAACACCAGGAACCGGAATTTCAGGCTTGCACCAATAATCCATCGAAACATGATTGCAACCTCCTTCTATGCTTCTCATCCACTGCTGCGCATTGCCCGCGAAACCGCACGAAACCGCTCCATATCGCCATAATTTTCACAAAAAACAAGGGGTATATATATTTTTATGGCATTAGCCGCATATATTCATTGGGCATACAAAATATACCCATGGCAGTATTAATATCGGCTCCGGCGCTGTCATTTAGCTATCAGTTCCGTGTTTTGCGTCGATAGCGCGTCCGCACCGCATGCACCGGCATCACGCCAGCCGTCATTTCCCGAAGATCTCGGCGCCGTAGAGCAGCGCCGCGCCGACCGTGACCACCGGCGTTCCGATGGCCGGGCCGTCGGACAGCACTGCCAGTTCGCCGACGATGCGTTCAATGCCGATGCGCTGCCGCTCGAATGTCAGCGGCTTGGTCCTGACGTATACCCAGGGCACACCCTTGCCGTCGTAATACACCGCAGCGTAGGGCACGACTTTCTGTTTTTCGGCGCTGCCGGACAACTCCAGTTCGACCCGCATCCGATTATTCAGCGTCAGCCCGTGATCCTTGCCGGACACCACGTAATACAAGGTCAGCATCGAGCGCTTCGCATCTTCCTGCGGCGCAGTTCCGGACGGCAGTGCAAATACCTCGTGCTCCAGCTTGTCGCGCGTCCCCAGAGGCAGCACGCGCGCCGGCTTGTCCTTCGCCAACCGGTCCCACTCGCCTTGGGACAAGGTCACCATCACCCACGCATCGCCGGCAAGCGGCGCCACCGCTGGCGCCGGCAGCACAGGCACGGCCGCGACCTTCGCGAAACCGCCAAATCCGCCGCTGCCCGGCGGCGGCTCAGGCAGCTTCTCCAGCGGGGAAATGATCAGGCCGCCAACCATCTGCTTCAGCACGATCGCTTCCTCGCCCACCTTGCCGGTCTCGATACCCAGACGCTTGGCCGCCATCGCACTCAGAATGACGCGCTTGCCGCTGCTCCCGGCGATGCTTTCGAATGAAACCGCGACGATCTTGGCAACCGGCTTCACCTCGGTCCGCGCCGTACCGCGACGCCAGCAATAGTGCCGCCACCGCTGACAGCGCAACGCAAGCGCCGGCCAATATTGGCCCGCGATATCGCCGTTGCGCGCTGGCATTCGAAATAACGTCGGCTTTCATGATTCACTCCTCTGCATTCTGGTCCGTTACAACGGCGGGACGATGCCGTCCTTGCCGACGAAAATGAACACCGCCACATACTTGCCGTCCGCCCCCTTCTGTGCACCGGCGAAGACTTGTGCGCCCGGCTTGAGCAGGCTCTTGTCCCCCAGCGACATCTTGAGGATCGGCACCTCGCGCGGTATGTCGACATCCGTTTCTTCATCTTCGGTGGGGCCGTACTTGATGGAGAGCACACGCCCCTCGAGATCGTCGACCCAGCCATGCGCGATGATGCTGTCCGGCGTCAGGTCCCACTTCTTGTGCCCTAGCGCAATGCCACGCAATTGCTCGTCGATGATGCGCAATTCGAAACCTTCGTGCAGCCAGCTCAGCGAGTCCCGCGGTATTGCCCGGACGATCGGGCTGTTGACGTCCAGCCGCACCGCAACGGTGCCGACATAGGTGCCGAAATCCACATCGGCAAAGCTGGCCTTGTTCAGCACGATGACAGTGAGGTTGTCCGATAGCCCGAGGCGCAGCGTCTTGCCTTCGCCAGTCTTCACCACGATCGAGGCCGCCTCGACCTTGCTGAGCTGGCCGCGGATATGGTCCGGCTCAGCGTCTTGTGCATGCGCGCTTGCAGCCAGCGTAAAGATGGCGACCACGGCAATCACATAGCGGAGACAGAATGCGCGAACCATGGATTCCCCCTCTCTTCTTAACCGGGTACGGCCGTTTCCTGTGACATGAATATCTAGCGCGATTCTTCTTGCATCGGAAGGACATCGGCCGTTGCCGCCCCTGCGCCAAACCGCAGATACAGGAATGGCACCATGAACAGGGTCAGCAAGGTCGATGTGACCAGGCCGCCCAGAATCGCCACCGCCATCGGATGCTCGATTTCATGACCGGGAATGCTGCCGGGAACAATCAGCGGCAGCAGCGCCAGACCGGCGCACAGGGATGGTCATCAGGATCGGTGACAGGCGTTCGCTGGCGCCGCGCAAGATCAGCGCGAGGCCGAAGGGCTCTCCTTCGACCCGTTCCAGATGCCGATAATGCTCGATCAGCATGATGCCGTTGCGCGCCGCAATACCCAGCACGGTGATGATGCCGACCAGGGAGCCGAGCGAAATAACGCGGTCCGCGGCGAAGGTTGCCAGCACAGCGCCGACCAGCGCCGCCGGCAGCGCCAGAAAAATCAGGCTGGCCAGGCGCCAGTTGCGGAAGGTCGCCTGCAGAATGAGGAAAATCGCGACCGCCACCGCAATCGACGAAGTGAGCAGGCTTCGCTGCGCAGCCTGGCGCTCCTTGTATTCCCCCAGCAGCTCGGATAGTAGCCGAGCGGGAACTGAACCTTCTCGAGCCGGTCTTCGACTTCGTCGACCACCGCGCCGAGATCGCGCCCCTTGACATTGGCGTGAATATCGATGCGCCGCGAGTTGTTTTCGCGCTTGATCTTGTTCGGGCTAGGCGCAAGGCTGACATCGGCCACGTCCCCCAGCCGCATGCGCCCGCCATACGGCGTGTCGATCAGGAACTCACGGATGCTCGTCGCACGCTGTCACGCAATGACGGCGGCGTCCAGACGAAGACATCATAGACCTTGCCCTCCTTATGGATGTCCGTGACTTCGATGCCCGACATCAGAACGGCCGCGGCCCGCCGCACATCGCCCGGCTTGAGCCCGTAGCGCCCGGCTGCGTCAAGGTCCACCTTGACCTGGATTTGCGGCACCTCGACCTGCTGCTCGACATGCAAATCGATCAGGCCGGGCACACCCTTCATCGCCTGTTGCACGTCCTGCGCCTTTTGGCGCAGCACCGGCAAATCGGGGCCGAAAATGCGCACGACGATGGACTCGCCCGCGCCGGTCAGCACTTCCTTGATCCGCTCTTTCAGATAGGTCTGCACGTCGCGATACAAGCCCGGGATAGCCGGCGACGGCAGCTTCGATGCTGGCGCGCGTCCGGTCATAATCGACCTTGGGCTCGACGCTGATCCAGTTCTCGGTGAAATTGATGCCGTAGGGTTCGTCGCCGCCAATCGCGCGTCCGATGTGGGCGCCGAAGTTGCGCACCCCCGGAATCGCGCGCAGCTCGCGGCTGGCCTGTTGCGTGATCCGCAACGTTTCCGGGTGCGAGGTTCCTTCGGGGGGAACCCAGTGCATCAGGAAGTCCCTTTCCTTGAACGCCGGCAGCAAGGACTGCCCGAGCAGGGGCCAGACCCCGATGCCGGCAATGACGATGACCAGCGCGGCGGCGAATATCGCGCGCGGCTGATGATCGCACGTGAAAGAATCCCGCCGTAGACCCGCTTCAGCCACGGCACCAGCGGCGACTGCCGCTGCTCGATGGCGGCGCGATTCAGCAAAAGCAGGCACAGCGCCGGCGTCACCGTCAGCGCCACCAGCATCGACGCCAGCATGGCAAGCAGATAGGACAGCGCCAGCGGCTCGAAGAATGCCCCCGACAAGCCGCCCATGAAGAACACCGGCGTCACCGCCAGTACGATCGATCACGGTCGCGTGCACGATCGCGGACGCACTTCAAGCGATGCGTCGAGAATAATCCGTGCGGTCGACTTGGCGCTGCCCGCCAGCCGGTGCTGGCGCAGGCGCCGCACGATGTTCTCGACATCGATGATCGCATCGTCGACGATGTCGCCGAGCGCGACGATGAAACCCGCCAGCACCATCGTATTGATCGTCGCGCCAAGGGAGTGCAGAATCACCCCCGCAGTCACCAGCGACAATGGAATCGCGATGACGCTGATCAGCGCCACCCGCCATTCATAGAGAAATGCGCCAAGCACGAGCATCACCAGGACCGAGCCGATGATGAGCGCCGTGGTCAGGTTGCTCATCGACTGCTCGATGAAGGTCGCCGGCCGGAAGATGGTGGAATCGATCTCGATGCCGGGCAGGCCGGGGCGCAAGGTGGCCAGCGCTTCCTCGACGCCGCGCGTGACCTCCAGCGTATTGGCCCACGGTAATTTCTCGACAATCATCATCAAGCCGATTTCGTCGTTGATGACCGCATCGCCAACCATAGGCCAGGTGTCGTATTTCACCTCGGCGACATCGCGCAGTCGCGGCGGATCGGCACGCCTGGTTTTCAGTGCGATCGGCACCTGCGCCAGATGCTCCGGCGTAAAGACCGGGGACTCGTTATGGATCGCCAGCCTCTGGTTCGGGGTGTCGATCATGCCGTCGATTCTGGCCTTGCCGCCGGCGGTATACCGCAGCATGCCGATGTCCAGCGCTTCCGACGTGGTCTCCATCACTTCATCGAGCGTGACGTTATACGCCCGCATCAGGCTCGGATCGACCTGCACCTGCAAGGACTTGATGCGATCGCCCCAGATCGGCACATTGGCCACGCCGGGAACTGCCATCAGACGAAACTTGACCGTCCAATAGGCGATCATCGACAGATCCATCATGTTATGACTCTTCGACGAAATCCCGATCTTCATCACCCGACTGGTCGACGACAGCGGCTGCAGCATCACCGGCATGCCGGACGACTGCGGCAGCTCGGCGATCGCCAGTTTCAGACGTTCCTGCACGCGCTGCCGCGCCGCCATCTGATCGACACCCATCTTGAAAATGAGCGTGACCTGCGACAACCCCACCAGAGATGAAGAACGCACGAATTCAACGCCGGGCGTGCCGCGCAGCGTCGTCTCCATCGGAATCGTGATCAATTCCTCCACCTCGGTGGAGGTCATGCCGGGACCTTCGGTCTGGATTTCGACCTTGGGCGGCGCGAACTCGGGAAACACATCAACCGGCATGGTGCGCAGTTGCTGGGTGCCGAAGACCAGCAATGCGGCGGCGGCGGCGATTACCAGGAAGCGGAATTTCAGGCTCGAGCCAATAATCCAGGCAAACATACGTCTCCCCATGCAGATCCGGTCTTGCTTATTTTTTTGCCTTAGCCCACTTTACAGTCCGGCCACTACCACTCACCTGTGAAAACAGGGGGTATCAGTATTTTTATGCTGTTTCCCGCACGTTTTTATTGGGCTTTAAAATATACCCCCACCAGTATTTAAGATGCTCCGAAAGCGCCATTTTCAGACCTGGCAGCGACTCCCGCCTAAGCGGTTCAATTTTTCGCGCTCTTCACGGACCATGCCCGTCGTCTCGATGAACGATGCGCAAGCGCCGTCAGCAATGGAAAAACCACGGCTTGCCGCCGGTTTTTTCATCGGGCTTCAAGATTAAAATTAATTCAGGATGAATGTTTCAACAAGACGCAGATCGCACCAAAGCGTGATTGTTTGACATTGCGTAACGCCACCCTGCGAACGGATGACCGCGCACAAGCTTCAACGCTGGCGGGGCAATGCGCATGACCGCGGAACATCGCCACAGACATGCGCTCACTGACCCAGCGCCGCCAATTCCGGCTCACTGAATCCTGCCGCTCTTCGTGCCGCCAGATTGAATGGCCCGCGCTGTTGCGGCGCCTCGTATTGCGCTGCCAGCGCCGCATAAGTTGCAACCGGCTCCAGGCCGCGCTGCGCGCACAGCCATCCGTACCAGTGATTGCCGATACTGACATGGCCTATTTCATCGCGCAGTATGATGTCCAGAATCGCTGCCGCCGCCATATCGCCGGCCTGGGCCAGCTTGGCCCGTACCGGTGGCGACGCATCCAGGCCGCGCGCTTCCATCGTGCGCGGCACCAGGGCAATGCGGGCCAGCACATCGCCGCAGGTCTTTTCGGCCATATCCCACAGGCTGTTATGCGCAGGGAAGTCGCCATAAGCAAAGCCCTGCGTTTGCAAATGCGCTGCCAGCAGTGAAAAATGCAAGGCCTCTTCCGCCGCAACGTGCAGCCAGTCGGCGTAATACGACGCCGGCATCCCCGGAAAGCGCCAGATCGCATCCAGCGCCAGGTTGATCGCATTGAACTCGATATGTGCCAATGCGTGGATCAGTATCGCCCTACCCTCGGGCGTATTCATCGCACGCCGCTTCACCAACAAGGGCGACACTAATTCCGGCCGGTCCGGCTGGCCCGGCAAATCGAACGGTGCCGGCAGTACGGCATCGGCATCCAAAGTCAGTTCGCCCCGTTTCCACGCCTGCGCCAAATGATTGACGCAAGCCACTTTTCGATCGACTTGCGGCTCGGCCAGGCAAACCAATGCAGCTTGGCGCAACTCAGTCGATGAAACGGCAAAACTCAGGTACAGGCGGTAGATTCATACGGGCAGCGGTAAAATAGAGGATTGAAAAGCGAATCTGTTATTTTACGGAAAAACTATGGCCATATACCAATTGGGCGATCATGCCCCTGAAATCGACTCTTCCGCCTATATAGCAGAATCGGCCAGCGTCATCGGCAAAGTAAAGATAGAATCCAACGCCAGTATATGGTTTGGCGTCACGATCCGCGGCGACAATGAGCTGATCAGCGTCGGTCAAAACAGCAACGTGCAGGAAGGCTGCGTGCTGCACACCGATCCCGGCTTCCCGCTTACCATCGGCAAGAACGTAACCATCGGGCACCAGGCGATGCTGCACGGCTGCACCATTGGCGAAGGCTCCCTGATAGGCATCCAGGCAATCATCCTGAACGGCGCAAAAATCGGCAAGAACTGTCTGGTCGGCGCCGGCGCACTGGTCACCGAAGGCAAGGAATTTCCGGACAACTCGCTCATCATCGGCAGTCCCGCCAAGGCCGTGCGCATTCTGAGCGAAGAGGATGTTGCGCGAATGCATGGCAATACCGACAACTACGTGAAACGCGGGCAGTTGTTCAAGACACAGTTAAAACGGATAGGATAATGACGGATACACTACAAAAATTCATGTTTGAAGGCGCCGCAGTGCGCGGTGAACTGGTGGAATTATCGGATACCTGGCTACAAATCCATGCCCGTAGCGACTACCCGAACGCGGTCAAGACGCTGCTGGGCGAAATGCTGGCAGCCACGGCGCTACTGTCAGCCAACCTGAAGTTCAATGGCGCGATCATCATGCAGATACACGGCGATGGCCCGGTACGACTGCTGGTGGTCGAGTGCGATTCGGAGCTGCGCTTGCGCGCGACCGCCAAACTGGTGCCGGACGCCATCATCGACGATAGCGCCACCCTGACGCAACTGGTGCATGCACATGGACAAGGCCGCTTCGTGATTACGCTTGACCCAAAAGACAAGTTGCCGGGACAACAGCCCTATCAGGGCATCGTCCCGCTTGATGGCGATACAGTCGCAACCGTCATAGAAAATTACATGCAGCGCTCCGAGCAACTTGACACCAAACTCTGGCTGGCAGCCGACGGCACGGTTTCGCGCGGTTTGCTGCTGCAAAAATTGCCGAACCATGGCGGCATTGACGCACCGCTGACAGATGAGCTTGAAACATGGAACCGGACCGTGATGCTTGCCTCCACGCTGAAGCAGGAAGAATTGCTCGGCAATGATATCCAGACGCTGATGCATCGGCTGTTCTGGGAAGAGACGATCCGCGTCTTCGAACCCAAACAACCAAGCTTTCACTGCTCCTGCACGCGCGACAAGGTCGGCGGCATGTTGAAAATGCTCGGCAAAGCAGAAATCGATAACGCACTGAAGGATTTGGACTCACTGGAAATCAACTGCGACTTTTGCGGCCAGTATTACCAGTTCGATCCGGTTGATTGCGCGCTGCTGTTCAGCACGGATACGCTGGCCGACAGCCTGATTCCACCGAGCACGGTCAAGCATTGAGTTGGCAGCCTCTTTTTCCATCAGGCATTTGATGTCTGATGAGGAAATGCCCGCTTTCCCGCATGACAATCGCACGAAAAAAATAGCTAACAGCCGACGATTCCTAAGTCCGACAGGCTGCCAGACTCAAGCCTGCCGCATCAGCACGGCAAGATCCATCCGGAAAATTGACGCAAACGATAAGACATAGGTAAATGGAGAGAGGACTACGGATGCAGCGCATTCAGCACTGAGCCGGGAAAATAGGCAGCTAATGCGCCGGCTTCAGGGCGCTCTGTGATGCCGATTCGTTTTTTTGCTGGATGAGCAATTTTGCAGTTCGGGGCCAATACCTGAACGAAAATTTCGTCACTCTTTATCATGCCCAACTCGTAGCGGGCACGCTCTTCTACCGCGCCGGTTCCCTCTTTGAGATCCAACACTTCGGATTCCAGCTTGGCGTTACGCGCAATTAAATCTGCATTTTTCTGCTGTGCGGCCGCCACTTGTTTTTCCATATCCCAGACGTGCAGCCAGCCACCCTTGCCTAACCACAGCGGCGGCTGGATCAACAACAACAGGACAGCAAGGAAAATCGTAATCAGCCGCATCAGGTATTCCATTCGAGCTTTTGAGCGCAGGGCCAAAACCCCGCGCTCAAAAGGAACGCTTACTTCAAGTTGTAGAACGCATCACGCCCCGGATAGCTGGCGATGTCGCCCAGGTCTTCCTCGATGCGCAGCAGCTGGTTGTACTTCGCCATCCGGTCCGAACGCGACATCGAGCCGGTCTTGATCTGCAGCGCATTGGTGCCGACCGCGATGTCGGCGATGGTCGAGTCCTCGGTCTCGCCCGAGCGGTGCGAGATCACCGCGGTGTAGCCGGCGCGCTTGGCCATCTCGATCGCGGCGAAGGTCTCGGTCAGGGTGCCGATCTGGTTGATCTTGATCAGGATCGAGTTCGCGATGCCTTTCTGGATCCCTTCCTTCAGGATCTTGGTGTTGGTGACGAACAGGTCGTCGCCGACCAGCTGCACCTTCTGGCCCAAGCGCCTTGGTCAGGATCGCCCAGCCTTCCCAGTCGTTTTCGCCCATCGCGTCTTCGATCGAGATGATCGGGTACTTGTCGCACCAGGTTTCCAGCAGGTTGGTGAATTCGGTGGCGGTCAGGGTCAGGCCTTCGCCTGCCAGATGGTATTTGCCGTCCTTGTAGAATTCGCTGGCCGCGCAGTCCAGCCCCAGTGCGATCTGGGTGCCGGGCTCGTAGCCGGCTTCTTCGATCGCCTGGATGATCAGCTTGATCGCTTCTTCATGGCTGGATACCGACGGCGCGAAACCGCCTTCGTCGCCGACCGCGGTGGTCAGGCCCTTGCCATGCAGGATCTTCTTCAGCGTGTGGAACACTTCGGCGCCGTAGCGGATCGCTTCCCTGAAGCTCGGTGCGCCGAGCGGGATGATCATGAATTCCTGGATGTCGAGGTTGTTGTCGGCATGGGCGCCGCCGTTGATCACGTTCATCATCGGCACCGGCATCTGCATCGCGCCGGAACCGCCGAAATAGCGGTACAGCGGCAGGCCGGCTTCTTCGGCGGCGGCCTTGGCGACCGCCATCGACACTGCCAGCATCGCGTTGGCGCCCAGGCGCGACTTGTTTTCGGTGCCGTCGAGGTCGATCAGCGTGCGGTCCAGGAATGCCTGTTCATTCGCGTCCAGGCCCATGATCGCTTCGGAGATTTCGGTATTGATGTGTTCGCAGGCTTTCAGCACGCCCTTGCCGAAGTAGCGGCTCTTGTCGCCGTCGCGCAGTTCGATCGCTTCGCGCGAGCCGGTCGAGGCGCCGGACGGCACTGCCGCGCGGCCCATCACGCCGGATTCCAGCAGGACGTCGCATTCGACGGTAGGGTTGCCGCGTGAATCGATTACTTCGCGGCCGATGATGTCAACGATGGCACTCATGTAAAACTCCCAAACAATTAAGTAAATTAGTTACGCAAAATCGAATTCCAGAAAGCCGTTTTTCTTCACGACACGATCAAGATCGATCATCGTCGCAAGCAACTCTTTCATGCGCGCCAATGGGACGGCATTCGGGCCATCCGACATCGCTTCTGCCGGATTCGGATGGGTCTCCATGAAGACGCCGGAGATACCGACCGCAATCGCCGCGCGCGCCAGTACCGGCACGAATTCACGCTGCCCGCCAGAAGTCGCGCCCTGCCCGCCCGGCAATTGCACCGAGTGCGTGGCATCAAAAACGACCGGACAACCGGTCTCGCGCATGATCGCCAGCGAGCGCATGTCGGATACCAGATTGTTGTAACCGAACGATGCGCCACGCTCACACGCCATGAAATTGTCGGTAGGCAAGCCTGCTTCTTTCGCAGCGGCGCGAGCCTTGTCGATCACGTTTTTCATGTCGTGTGGCGCCAGAAATTGACCTTTTTTGATATTCACCGGCTTGCCGGATTGCGCGCAAGCATGGATGAAATCGGTCTGACGGCACAGGAATGCCGGCGTTTGCAGCACATCGACTACGGCAGCAACTGGTTTGATTTCATCTATCTCGTGGATATCGGTCAGAACCGGCACGCCGATCTGCTTTTTGACATCGGCCAGAATTTCCAGACCCTTTTCCATGCCGAGGCCGCGAAAAGAGGTGCCGGAAGAGCGGTTGGCCTTATCAAAAGACGATTTATAGATGAACGGAATACCCAGTGCGGCCGTAATTTCCTTTAACTGGCCGGCGGTATCGAGCGCCATCTGGCGCGATTCGATTACGCACGGACCGGCGATCAGGAAAAAAGGATGTTCAAGGCCGACATCAAAACCACAGAGTTTCATGCTGCTTCCTTGATCGTGGCCGCCTGCTTGTGTGCCAATGCGGCCTTGATGAAAGCGGTGAACAGCGGATGCCCGTCACGTGGCGTCGATTTGAATTCCGGATGAAATTGCACGCCGACATAAAACGGATGCGCGTTCGGGCCGGACCGCGGCAACTCCATGATTTCGCACAAGTCTTCTGTCGGAGTGCGTGCCGACACAATCAGTCCGGCTTCTTCGACGCGGCCGAGGTAATGATTATTGGCTTCATAGCGATGACGATGGCGTTCTGTCACCGCGCTGCCGTAGATTTCAGCGGCCAGCGTGCCTGGCTTGACTGCACAAGTCTGCGCACCAAGGCGCATGGTGCCGCCCAGATCGGAATTGATGTCGCGGCGCTCAACCTTGCCATCGTGATTCTGCCATTCATTGATCAGGGCAACCACCGGCTGATCCGTATCCGAATTGAACTCGGTTGAATTGGCATTAAGCAAGCCGGCTTTGTTGCGTGCGTACTCGATCAATGCGACTTGCATGCCAAGGCAGATGCCGAGGTAGGGAACTTTGTGTTCACGCGCAAACTGGGCGGAAGCAATCTTGCCCTCGACGCCACGCTTGCCAAAGCCGCCCGGCACCAGAATCGCATCGTACTTGGCGAGTGCGGCAGTGCCTTTTTCTTCGATTTCCTCGGAATCCAGGTATTCGATATTGACGCGGCTTTCGGTGTGAATGCCGGCATGACGCAGCGCTTCTGTCAGTGATTTGTAGGATTCGGTCAGATCGACATATTTACCCACCATACCGATGGTGACTTCCGTCTTCGGATGCTCCAATGCGTATACCAGCTTGGTCCACATCGACAAATCAGCTGGCTTGGGCGACAGGCCGAGCTTCTCGCAGACAATCGCATCCAGGCCCTGGTCATGCAGCATCTGCGGGATCTTGTAGATCGTATCGGCATCCCAGACCGAGATCACACCCTCTTCCACCACGTTGGAAAACAGGGAAATCTTGGCGCGCTCGTCATCCGGGATGGGACGGTCGGCGCGGCACAGCAAGGCGTCTGGCGAAATGCCGATTTCGCGCAGCTTTTGTACGCTGTGCTGGGTCGGCTTGGTCTTCAGTTCACCGGCGGAAGCGAGGTACGGCACCAGCGTCAAGTGCACGAACGCCGCAGCATTGCGACCCGCGCGCAAGCTCAATTGACGTGCCGCTTCCAGGAATGGCAGCGATTCGATATCGCCGACGGTACCGCCGATTTCGACCAGGGCGACATCGTAGCCGTACGCACCGCGATGAATGTAATCCTGGATCTCGTTGGTAATATGCGGAATGACCTGCACGGTTTTGCCCAGATATTCGCCACGACGCTCCTTGCGGATCACGGACTCATAAATCTGGCCGGTGGTGAAGTTATTGGACTTCTTCATCCGGGTCGATATGAAGCGCTCATAGTGACCGAGATCCAGATCGGTCTCAGCGCCATCGTCGGTGACGAACACTTCGCCGTGCTGGAACGGGCTCATGGTGCCGGGATCGACGTTGATGTACGGATCGAGCTTCAGGAGGGTGACTTTGAGGCCGCGGGATTCGAGAATCGCGGCGAGTGAGGCGGCGGCAATCCCTTTACCCAGGGAAGACACGACGCCACCAGTGACAAATACAAACTTGGTCATTGCAGAAGGTGCCGAACGGCACTAGCGGGAAATTGAAATTATACCGCAAACCATCCTGCCCTTCCGCGCATTTCGGCTCTTAATGCTTTACCCGCCTGGAAAGATGGCTGAAAAACCCAACCCGACTCAAAGGGAGTAGATAAACTGCAGTCGGGCAAAGCTCTGCGCGCCTTTGGCATCCGGCCAGTCGCGCACCACATTGCCACGCCGGACTAGCGACGCACGAATGCCGTACGGCGCCTGTTGCCACACAAGCCCCAGCTTCGACCTCGCCAACCAATCGCTTTGGCCGGACCACAGATGGATTGTTTTGTGAAAAATACCCCCCCTGCAAAGTGGCGTCATACGCCACCGTACGGCCACTCAACTTTAGAAAACCATGCAGCGCAGGCGCATCCGGCAGAATATTGAGCCGTCCCGCACGCATGGTCACATCCAGTGTTGCATCGGTAAAGATATTGCCGAATCTGCCCGCCAGACCCGGGGTCACATCCAGCCAGGAACGCGGCGACCAGCGAACTGGCGCAATCTCGGCATATAGAACAGCACCGACCTCATTGCGCACCTGCTGACTCCAGCCTTGCGGCAGGGGTTGATGTAGCACGCGATGTAAATTGGTTTGCACCCATTCGCCATCGGCACAGGGTCCGAGGCAGCCCAAATCCAACCCGAGCCCCCAATGCGTGCCATCGCTTTTATGCACCGCCCTGAACACCCCGCCATATAACCAGGCAGCATAAGGATGATCGGTCGCCTTGATGAGCGCGGGCGGCAATCTGATATCAGATGCAGTGTACATCTCATGCCCTACACGCCAACCAGCAACATCGAGGCGCTCACCGCTGCCGCCACGCACGGCATTCTGCTGCGTAGCGCGTGCGCCGCTGGTGTAAAAGCCATCGTTTTTCTGCAGCAGCAAACTGTCGTTATCGATATCGAGTACGACTGTCGAACTGCCTTGCTGCCTGACACGCTGAAAATCCTGCCAGCTATTTGACAACAGATCAGCGTGAGCATGAGCGCCCGACAATGAGCAAGCAGCCAGCAATCAGGCGCTTCAAAAAAGGAGTGCGCATAATTTTCGCTCAGGAATGACAAAGTGACTGGATCATTTCATGCAAGGCAGCGGCAGCCAGCGCCGGAGACTCCATCGGGAACAAGTGCCCGCCAGGGATTTCCCGGAAATGCCGCCCGACCAGGCGCCGGGTTGCCTGCATGCCAGCCTGGCGGCACTCGACCGAATCGGCCCCGCCGACGAAACCGACCGGCACCGGAAATGCACTGCGCACCAGGCAGCCGATATGGTGCGGCAAGCTGCGATAGACCGCCGTTTCCGCCTCCCGGGTAAAACGCAAAGTTACTCCTTGCGGATGCGGCACCATGCCGCTTTCGAGATAATCGTGCAGCACGGCTGGCGACCAGGCGGCAAACGGCTTTTTCGCGGCAAAATGCTGATGCGCCGTCTGCACATCGGGCCAGATATTGCGCCGCCGCTCGGATAGCAGGGACGGCGGGAATTTCTTGTCCAGCCCGGTCGATTTTGCGATCCGTACCAGCAGCGCGCGCCAGCCGGCGACCACCGGCGAATCGAGCAATACCACGCAACGCACCAGATCCGGCCTGGCTTTGGCCGCCATCAGGCTCAGCATGCCACCCATCGAATGTCCGACCAGAATCACCGGCTCGCTATAGCTTGCCGCCAATTCATCGATCAATTCCTGGCGCAACGCACGCCAGCCATTGCGCACCGGATATTTCGGATTGTGCGCATGCAACGCCAGCGCCCGCACATCGTAATGCTTGCGTAAATCGTCGAAAAACACGCGATAAGTGCCAGCCGGAAAGCTGTTGGCGTGGGCAAAATGGAGGATTGGCTTGTTCATGGGCATCATTTCTATGTGGTCAGCGACCATACCAGTAACGGGCATGATCTTGTCGATATTCGGAAAACTGCAATCCAGTGCCAAATTGCAATGCAATCGCGCCCGCTTCATCGCTACGCAAGCGCGTAATACCCAAATCGCCGTAGCGCTCGAACACTTCCTGCTTCGGATGCCGGTAACGGTTGCGGTAGCCGACCTGAAACAGCGCGATCTCCGGCTTAACCGCCGCCAGAAACGGCGCGGTCGATGAAGTGCCGCTGCCGTGATGCGGCGCCAGCAAGACGGTGGCACGCAATTTTTCAGGCTGACTTTCCAGCAATTGCGCCTCCTGCTGCGCCTCGATATCGCCCGGCAGCAGCATCGATTGCGTGCCGAGCGTGACTTTCAGGGTGCAACTGCGCGCATTCGGCTTCAGTGTCAGGTTGTCGTAACTGGCGCTGTCGGGCTGCAGCATCTCGAACTGAACGCCATCCCAGGACCAGGATTGCCCGGCAGCGCAGCGGCGGTGGCCAGGCGACGCTGCCACGATCGGACTCGTCAATGACAGCGAAGAGGCGACCCAGCCGACCCGCACTTCCTCCAGCACCGACAGTGCGCCGCCCGAGTGATCATTGTCGTTATGGGTGACGATCATCCCGTCCAGCGCTGCAATGCCGCGCGCTTTCAGGTAAGGCACGATGACGCGCTCGCCGCCATTCGACTCCGGCGAATAATACGGTCCGGTGTCATAGAGCAAGCGATGCCCGTGCGTCTCCAGCAACAGGGCCATGCCCTGCCCGACGTCGAACACAGTCACCCACATTTGCCCTTCGCCCGGACGGGTCGGCACATTCAATGCCAGCGGCAGCCAGGCAAACCAGCCCAGCCAGCGGCAGGGCCAGCCGGATGGCGCCAGCATCCATAACGTACCCAGCAACGCGCACATAAATATCCAGGCCGTTGGCAGCCGGCGCCAGCCACACCGCGCCCGGCCACCCGCTGATCCAGTGCAAGCCGTGCGCCAGAGCCTCAACCATGCGCATGCGCCAGAATCAGCACCCAGCCGGACAAAGGTGCAGGCAGCACACTGCCCAGCAGCGCCAGCGGCGTCACCACGAAACTGATCAATGGAATCGCGACCGCATTGGCCAGCGGGCTCACCAGCGAGACCTGCCCGAACAGCAGGATCGTCAGCGGCACCAGGCCCAGCGTCACCACGTATTGGGTATGCGCGGCGGATTTGAGCGCCTTGGCCCAGCGCGCCCGCGCGACAGCTCGGCATCGGGCTGCAATTGCACCCGCCCCGCCGATGCATACAGGATCATCGCCACCGCGCCGAACGAGAGCCAGAAACCCGGCCACAGCACCGCCCACGGATCGAGCACCAGCACCGCCAACAGCGCCAGGCACAGCACATGCGACACGCTCGACAAGCGTCCGTACCAGAGCGCGACAGCCACCACCGCCAGCATGTACAAGGTGCGCTGGGCCGGCACCCCGAAACCCGCCAGCAATACATACAGCAACGCGACCAGCGCCCCGGTCAGCGCCGCGACCTTCTGCGCCGGCAACAGCAAAGGCAATTGCGCTCGGGTGAAAAACGAGCGCCGCCACAGCGCCAACGCCAGCCACGAAAACAGGCCGGCCACCATCGTGATATGCAGGCCGGAGATCGAAATCAGGTGCCCGACGCCGGTGCGGTTGAACACTTTCCAGTCCGATTGACTGATCCCGCGCTGGTCGCCGACCACCAGCGCGACGATCACATCCGCATATTGCCGGTCGGGCAAGGCAGCATAGATGCGCTCGCGCAGCCAGTCGCGGCTATGCTCGACCAGATTGCCGAAAGAAAAGACGAATGGCGTCAGGCGCTGATTTTTCAGCAGCGATTGCGTCGTCTGGCCGCACATAGCCGGTCGCGCGCAGCCCCTGCTCCAGCAGCCAGACTTCGTAATCGAAACCCATTGGATTGGCATTGCCATGCGGCCGCTGCAGGCGCACGGTCAGTTGCCAGCGCTCGCCGGGCCGGACCTCGCCGACCGCCTGCAATTCTTCGGCCCGGAACGCCGAATACCACGACAACGCGATCTTTGCGGGTAGCGACGGCACCATGCCGTCGAGCGGCAACACCTGTTCCACCGCCAGATTGAAGCGCACGCCCTGCTCGAAACGGTACGGCAGGCTGTCGATGGTGCCGATCACGGTCACGTCCCGCCCTTCCAGGGCTTTCGGCAACTCCTGCGCCAGTCGCTGCTGCGCCAGCAAGGCCGACCACCCGATGCCGAGGATGGCACCGCACAGCAGCAACAAGGGAAGTTTTAATGTGCGGCGCTGAATCCGGCTAACAGGAAAGCACAGTACGAGCGCCGCCACGAGCAACACGCCGCACAGCAATGGCGACGGCAAGACCGGCTGATTTTGCAGCCAGAAAATGCCGATCACGAAGCCGATGATGGCGCTACGCATGGTTTTTGGCTGCCCCGGCGGCAAAAATATACTCCACTATGTATATTTCAATACCCCAATAAACATATGCGGCAACACCACTGTTTTTAGATATACCCCACCAATTCATGATGAATATGGCGGCCTAATGCGTCGGCGCGCCGGTCGGCGGCGACTGCGCGGCAATCAAGGCAGCCAGCCGCGGCAATGCGGCCAACGCATTCTCCGCCGTCGCCTGCGCCACAGCGGCCAGCGGCAAGTCGCGCAAGCCCGCCAGCACGTCAGCGATGCGCGGCAACTGCTCCGGGCTGTTGCGCTGCGGATGCAGCCAGACCGGCGCCATGTCGGGCGCATCGGTCTCCAGCACGATCGCAGATAAAGGCAGGGTGGCCGCCAGACGCCGGATTTGCAGCGCCCGCGGGAATGTCATCGCACCGCCAAAGCCGAGCTTGAAACCCAGCCCGATGAAGGCTTGCGCCTGCTGCAGGCTGCCGTTGAACGCGTGCGCGATGCCGCCCGGCACCGCAATCCGGCGCAAATGCTTGAGCACCACATCCTGCGAGCGGCGCACATGCAGCAATACCGGCAAGCCGAAGTCGCGCGCCATTTTCAATTGTTCGCTGTAGAAATACTCCTGCTTGTCGCGCAGCGGACCGTCGCGCAAGCCCTCGATGAAGAAATCCAGCCCGATTTCGCCGATCGCGACCAGGCGCCGGTCATTCATGCGCCGCCGCCAGCGCCTCTCTTAGCGCGGCCAGATCGGATTCCGCCGCCTGCGGCACATACATCGGATGGATGCCGAGCGCATACACGCAGTTCGGCTGCGCATGGGCCAAAGCCGCCACCGCAGCGAAATTCGCCCGCTCGACCGCCGGAATCACGATCCACGACACCCCTTGCGCAGCAGCCTGCCCGGCAATCACGCCGCCGTCCGGCGCGAACTCGCTCGCATCAAGATGGCAGTGGGTGTCGATCATCGCGCTATCCTGTCAGTCGGCGTAAGGCTGCAAGCCCTGGTCCGACAGGCGCAGCACGCGGTCGCAATGGCGCGCCAGTTCGATATCGTGGGTGACGATGATGAAAGCGGTGCCCAGGGTGCGCGACAACTCCAGCATCAGATCGAAAATCTGATGCGCTGTGCCGCGATCGAGATTGCCGGTCGGCTCATCGGCCAGCACGCAAGCAGGTTGCGTCACCAGCGCACGCGCCAGCGCCACCCGCTGACGTTCGCCGCCCGACAGTTCGCCCGGCACATGCGAGACCCGATGCGCGAGGCCGACCCGCGCCAGGATCGCCTGCGCGATCTCGCGCGCCTCGTCGCGCTTCATGCGCCGTATCATCAGCGGCATCGCGACGTTATCCAGCGCCGAGAACTCCGGCAGCAAATGGTGGAACTGGTAGACGAAACCGAGCGAGGCATTGCGCAAATCGCCGCGCTCCTTCTCGTTCAGGCTGGCAAAATCGCTGCCCAGCAAGCGCACCTGGCCCGAGGTCGGCGTATCCAGCCCGCCCAGCAGATGCAGCAGAGTCGATTTGCCGGAGCCGGAAGCGCCGACGATGGCGACCCGCTCGCCCCTGAGCACATCCAGATCGATGCCGGACAACACATCGACCGAATAGGCGCCCTGCGTGAATTTTTTTGACAAGCCGCGACCTGTCAGTACGACCTCATTCAATAGTTGCTCCTGATATTCCATTTTATTCATAGCGCAAGGCCTCCGCCGGCTTGACGCGCGCGGCGCGCCAGCTTGGATATAGCGTTGCCAGAAAGGCCAGCACCACCGCAACCATGCCGATGGTGCCGACGTCCGGCCAGCGCAAATCGGACGGCAAGGCGGAAATCAGGTAAATGTCCTTGGGCAGGAACTGCACGCCCAGCAAATGCTCGATGAACGGCACGATCACATCCACATTCAGCGCCACCACCACCCCCAGCGTGACGCCGATGGCGGTGCCCAGCAAGCCGACCAGCGCGCCCTGGATCATGAAAATCTTCATGATCGAGCCCGGCGACGCCCCCAAGCGTGCGCAGGATCGCGATATCGGCCTGCTTGTCGGTGACCGTCATCACCAGCGTCGAGACCAGATTGAACGCGGCCACCGCGATAATCAGGGTCAGGATGATGAACATCATGCGTTTTTCAGTCTGCACTGCGGCAAACCAGTTGCGATTCTGCTTCGACCAGTCGCGGATATAGACTTCGCTGGTAAAGATCTTCGACAGGTCCGATGCGACCTGCGGCGCGCGCTGCATATCGCTGATCTTCAGCCGCAGGCCGGACGGCGACGCCAGCCGGAACATCTTCTGCGCATCGTCGATATGAATGAACGCCAATGAAGAATCGTATTCAAAATGACCGGCCTCGAAAATCCCCGCCACCGTGAACTGCTTCAGGCGCGGCAGCACGCCGGCCGGCGTGACCTGCCCTTGCGCAGCGATCAGCGTCACCTTGTCGCCCAATTGCGCATGCAAGCGCGCGCGCCAGCTCGCCACCCAGCACGATGTTGAACTCGCCCGGCACCAGATTGGTCAGCTTGCCCTGATGAATCTGGCCCGCCACATCGGACACCTTCGGCTCTTCCTGCGGCAGGATGCCGCGGATCATCACCCCGCGCACCGTGTCGTCGCGTGTCATCATGGCCTGGGCATCGACGTAGGGCGCAGCGCCGATCACTTCCTTGTCCTGGAATGCTTCCTTGGCGACCAGATGCCAGTCGGGCATCGCACCGGAAGCGTCGAACACCTCGATATGCGACAGCACCGACAGCATCCGGTCGCGCACATCCTTCTGGAAACCATTCATCACCGACAGCACCACGATCAGTGCGGCCACGCCCAAGGCAATGCCGGCCATCGAAATCAGCGAAATGAAGGAAATGAAACTGTTGCGGCCACTGCGCCGCCCGGCACGGGTGTAACGCAGGCCAACTTGCCACTCAAACGGTAGGTTTTTTATGATGCTCAATGAAATGCTCCTAAATGCAGCCAGCAGTTTGCCATACAATCGATAATCAAAAGAATGCTTCCCGACAAATCAGCTGCGCATGCTTATTTTTTGCGAATCCGCCTTGCTGCTTGCGAAGGCAAATTCCAGGCACTCCATGCACTACCGGAGCCAGAAAATTCAATCCCGGGAGAATGATTTCAATCCGCTTTCAAATCCAGGCTATCTGCCGGCTTCGGCCGACATGATCAGGGCGCACTGAATGCCGGCCGCCTTATCCGACAAAAAGATGGAAACTCGCTACAGTGCAAACCGCCACACGCGCTGGCAAGATGCCGTTGCTGGCTTGTCGATCGCCGGCTTGCTGCTGCCCGAGGCGATTGCGTATTCGAGCATCGGCAACCTGCCGCCGCAAACCGGCGTGATTGCCTTGTTCGCCGGACTGATTTGTTACGGCCTGTTCGGCAGCAGCCGGTTTGCCATCGTCACAGCCACCTCATCGTCAGCTGCAGTACTGGCAGCCGCAACCGGCTCGGTCGCCAATGGCGATACCGGGTTCAGATTCATGCTGGCGATCGGCCTGGTGCTGATTACCGGCCTGTTTTTCCTGCTGGCCGGACTGGCGCGCATGGGCAGCATCACCGATTTCATCGCCAAACCGGTGATGCGCGGTTTTGCTTTCGGACTGGCCATAGTCATCATTCTCAAGCAATGCGCCAGCATGGTCGGCGTCCATCCCCAAAACGGCGACATGATCCGTTTCGTAGCAGGATTGTTCGGCCAGATCGCGCTCTGGAATCCGGTCGGCAGCGCCATCGGCGCAGTCGCCCTGACGCTGCTGTTTGTGCTTGCTCATTTCAAACGCGTGCCGGGCGGCCTGATCGTGATCCTGCTCGGGATTGCCGCCGGAAAGTGGCTCGACCTGCCGCACTTTGGCGTCGACCTGGTCGGCGCGATCCATCTGGAACTGTCTGCCCCGACGCTGCCGCCGCTGTCGCGCAGCGAGTGGTTGCGACTGGGCGAACTGGGCTTCGCAATGGTGATGATCTTGTATGCTGAATCGTATGGCTCCATCCACAGCTTCGCCAAGAAGCACGGCGACCCTGTATTGCCGAACCGGGATTTGCTGGCGCTGGGCGCAGCCAACCTGGTATCCGGGCTGTTCCACGGCATGCCGGTGGGTGCCGGCTACTCCGCGACTGCCGCCAATGAAGCGGCCGGCGCGACGTCGCGGCTGGCGGGATGGGTTGCCGCACTGGTGGTTCTGGCCATCGTGCTGACACTGCTGCCCAGCATTGCCTTGCTGCCGGAACCTGTGCTGGCGGCAATCGTGATTCACGCGGTGAGCCATACTCTGAAGCCGGCGATATTCCGGCCCTACTTTGCCTGGCGCCGCGATCGGCTGCTGATCATCGTCTCGGTAGCTAGCGTGCTGTTGCTGGGCGTGCTGGATGGCTTGCTGGCCGCTGTCGGAATCAGCCTGCTGCTGATGCTGCAACGGTTTTCAGAGTCCGGCATCTCGGTGCTGGGGCGCCTCGGACAAGGTCATGATTTCGTGGATATGGCGCGGCACCCTGAAGCCCGGGCCGTGGATGGCATCATCATCTTGCGCCCCGACGAGCCACTTTTTTTCGCCAATACCGAGCGCATACTGAGCCAGGCCCGACAAACCATCCTGGCGGCAGGACCATCTGTACATACTGTCATCCTGAGTCTGGAAGAGTCACCCGATCTGGACAGTTCCAGCCTGGAAGCGCTGCTGGATTTTTTCAGCTTTGTCACCGCTCAGGGAAGGCACATTCTGTTGGCACGGCTCAAACACCAGGCACACGACATCCTGCGCCGGATCGTGCCGCCCGACTTGGCGACATCCTCTTTCAGCGGACTCAGCGTGGACGAAGCGGTACGCATCGCGCAATTACACCAGGCATCGAATCAGCCATCATTCGACTAGCGCTGCATCTGCCAACTTTCCACGGTACAGCGCAGCAACCAGATCCGACTGCGTTACCATCCCTGCCAGCCGCCTCTCCGCATCAACGATCGGGATATGGTGCAGGCCGGCATCGGACAGCAAAGGCACCAATTCGACAATATGCATGTCGACTGCGGCGGTACGTACCGGCGAACTCATGATCTGGCCAACCACTTCCGGCCTGTCCGAATGTAGTTTCGTGCTGCGCCGAAGGAATCGGCGCAGCTTCATTTCGAAACCGTCATAAGTATCTAAATTTGCATGTTTCATGAAATCCACCAGCGTGATGATACCGATCACCCGACGCGCCCTATCGACCACCGGCAATGCCTTGATGCGATGCTGACGCAATAGCAACCAGGCATCCTCCAGCAAGGTGCCAAAATCTACCGTCACCAGATCGCGCGACATGATATCGGCACAGGTAATCTGATTGAAACGGCGCCGGTAAGCGTGCATTTCAGCCTGAAGAAACAAAGTTTCAAGATCATCGCGACTGACATCGAGTACCTGGTTATATTTTGTGAGTACATCATCCAGGTCGGCCGGCGTGAAGCCCAGTCGCCCACTCGGACTGACATCGGTAGTGCGGTGAATATTGCCGTGATCGATTTGCTGCGAATGCGGATAGCTGCGGCGGGTCGCATTGTTGAATAATATGGCTGTCAACAGCAGCATCAGAGAATTGAGTCCGACCGGCGACCATACGAACTGATAGCCTTGCGCATGGATCACCGGCCCACCCAGTACGGCAGCAAGCGCGATTGCACCGCCGGGCGGATGCAGGCAGCGCAATGAAAACATCGCAGCAATCGCGCCGGCGACTGCTACTGCAGCCGCCAGCGTCGGCTCGCCTATCCAATAAGCGCAGGTAACGCCAACGGCAGCCGAAATCATGTTGCCGCCGAGGATGGCCCAGGGCTGCGCCAACGGGCTTGCCGGCAAAGCAAACAACAAAACCGCCGAAGCCCCCATTGGAGCGATCAGCAAAGGCAAGCCGACCGTTTCACCAAGAACAAAATGGCACACGATGCCGGTCAATAGAATACCGACCAGCGCACCACAACACGCCCGAAACCGTTCTGTACCATTGACAGCGACACGTCCGGGCATGAATCCGTACAACCAGCGCAATCCTGTTTTTTTCATGCGACGCCACCTCTTCATGAGCAGGCCAGTCCATGCCTGACCTGCTCAGAACGAAGCAGGGTTAAATTGCATCGCATTATTTGGGTACAACATTGCATAGGCTGCAAACAGCAATCCATTGATCTGCTCATGTGAATATGGGTTTCTTGCATTAAGGCTGACTTGTCGCTTGGCAGGGCAATGCATGCCTATTGCAAATGGCCAATCAGGTCCGGACCAAATACTTCGTGCTGAATGCGGTCAGCCGGGATACCGCGCGCAATCAACGCCCTGCGCTGAATTTGCATGAACGGGCTTGGGCCGCACAAGTAGTAATGCCCGTCTTGCGGCAGCATCTGGTCCGCCAGCGGCGCCAACTGCAGCAAACCGGCCTGGTCGAAATCGGCGCCTGCCTGATCTTCGGGATCCGGATTTTCATAGCAGATATGCGTATCAAGCACCGCATATTGATTATTCAAGGCGGCCAACTCGCTGCGCAATGGATGGTGCCTGCCATTACGCGCCGCGTGCAAAAAATTGACGCGACGGGTCGGTGCCGAGTCCAGGCTCGTGTGCAGCATGCTCATCATCGGGGTGACGCCCACACCGGCACTGATCAGGACCAGCGGCGCTTGCGCCTGTGCATCCATCACGAAATCACCGCAAGGCGGGCCGACCCACAAGGTATCGCCTTCTTGCACCTGGTCATGCATCAAGCCGGACACGATGCCGGCCGGTTGCTCCGCATTTGCCGTTTCGCGCTTGACGCTGATGCGCCAGTAATCTTTAGCCGGAGAATCGGACAAGCTGTATTGACGCAATTGCCGCAATGACAATGCCTCGACATTCATTGCGACGCTGATGTATTGCCCCGGATGGAAAGTCGGCAGCGGCGCGCCATCGGCCGATACCAGATAAAACGAGGTGACATCGGCGCTTTCCTGCTGCTTGCGCAACACTTTCACTGCACGGCATTGCCCCGGCTCGATATTTTTGGCGGCATACAGGGCCTGTTCTTCTGCAATAAATGCGCCCGCCAACAAGCCATAAGCCTCACCCCACGCCGCCAGCAGTTCCGGCGTCGCTGCATCACCCAGCGTCTCGGCGATGCCTTCGAGCAGGTATTTACCGACGATAGGATAGTGCTCGGCGCGGATGCCGATGCTGACATGTTTATGCACGATGCGACTGATAACGGGGGTAAGAGCTTGCTGGTTATCGATGTTGGCAGCATACGCATACAAGGCACTGGCCAGCGATTGCTGTTGCACGCCGGATTGCTGGTTGCCCATATTGAAAAGATTTTTCAATTCCGGATGGGCGGCAAACATCTTCCGGTAAAAACAACTTGTAATCGCAGCGCCATGTTCACGCAGCACAGGAACTGAAGCCTCAATCAACACGCGCGCATTTTGAGTAAGCATTGTTTTTTCCTATTCGTGGTAAGTAAAATACTACAATTAAAACAAAAAAACGGCCATTAAACGGCCATTCACAAGAGAAAAATGAAGGTATCGGAATTAATGAAGCAGTTGCGTCGACTGAAAATGCATCCGCGAAATCACCTCGGATGTCGGTGATTTGACCAGGTCGGCCAAGCTATGTTGATTCATGTTGGTATAAAAGTCCTGCAAGCCCAGATCAACCAGCCGCTTCAGATGGCAATTGCCTTTCAGCGCACATGGCGGTTTATCGCAATCGATCAGGGATGGATGCCCTTCCAGGGTGCGCATGATGTCGCCGAGCAATAACGAGCTTGCGGGCATAGCCAAACGCAAACCACCATTGCGCCCCGGCGTAGCCACGACCCAACCCAGCTTTGACAGGCGACTGACGATCTTGTTTAAGTGATTCTGCGGCAGATCAAACTGCGTGGCGATTTCCTTGATGGTCACCATTCCACCGCCTTGTATTCCGGCCAGGTAAATCAGGATTCGTAATCCGAAGTCGGTAAAGTGGGTCAATTGCATGGCATTGGCAGCAGTAAATTGGCGCTTGGAATGATTGAATCTAGCAATCATACAATTGATGCATGTAATATGCAACAATTGTATGAGGCGCCAATCGCACACTCAAAATCTTGCATGCACGGCACTTAGTCAAGACCGGCAATGACTGAACACCGAATTTTCCCTGAAGTATTCGGCAATTCGGATCCCGCAGAACCGTTCATTGGCAGTTTTATTTGATCCTGCGCCGTTCGCGTTTGCCTTGATCTACCTGCGCGGTCTTCTGCTGGCAGCGCGGCCCGGAGAATTCCGCCAGCATGGCATCCAGAAACACCCGCGTGCGCGCCGGCATCAAGCGCCGCCCGGGAAATACCGCCCAGGCCGAAACTGCTGGCAAGTCCCAGTCCGCCAGCACCTGAACCAATTCGCCGCTGCGCACATACGGCTCGGCAAAGTGGTCGGACAGCATCGTGATGCCGGCTCCCGAGCGTGCCAGCCGCACCAGCAATTCGGGCGAATTTGCGCTGGCCCGGGCCGGAGGCATGCCTTCCCAGCGCATTTCAGCCCGGCTGAGCAGCCAGGGTGCTGGCTCGCCATTGCGCGCCAGCAGGCGCAACGCGTCATGCTCCATCAACGCCTCGGGTTCAGGGGGTACGCCGCGGCGTGCAATGTAATCGGGCGACGCATACAGTCCGACCGAAAACACCGCCAGGCGGCGCGCTGCCAGCGAGGCATCGTCGGGCAGATCGCCGATCCGAACCGCCACGTCGAAATTTTCACCGATCAGGTCGACGCGCCGCGGCGACAGATCCAGTTCCAGCGAGATGGCCGGGTACCTGGCGACGAAATCCGCCAGCAGCGGCCCCAGCACTTCGTTGGCAAAATCGGCCGGCATCGACACCCGCAAGCGTCCGCTCGGTTCGACCTGGCGGTGTTGCGCCAGCGCCAGCGTGGCCTCGACTTCGGACGTCAGCTGCTGGGCGTGCAGCAGCACACTATGGCCGAAATCGGTGACGGTGAGCTTGCGCGTGGTGCGCAACAGCAGCCGCTCGCCCAAATGCGACTCAAGCGCCGTGAGACGGCGCGACAGCGTCGATTTCGGCATGCCAATGCGCTCGGCCGCGCGGCTGAAACTGCCCTCTTCCACCACGCGGGCGAACAGCAGAAGATCATTCGGGTCCAGATGCATTTTCATTCCTTCGTTCCATCAATGGAACAATGATATCCATTCTATGGTCTTCCGCATCGATTTCGGAATGGTTAAAGTGAATCATCGCAATCAACCACACAAAGGATGTCGCCATGAAAATTCTGCAAATCAACTCCAGCGCCCGCGCTGAAAGCTCGCACTCCACCCGTCTGGCCACCACTCTGGTCGAGCGCCTGCGCGCTGAGCAGCCACAAGCCACGCTGACCTTGCGCGATCTGGGCCGCACGCCGCATCCGATGCTCGATGAAGCCGCGCTGCAGGCATTGTTCACTCCGGCCGAGCAGCGTACGCCGGAGCAAGCGGCGCGTGTTGCGCAGGACGACGCGCTGATTGCCGAAATCCAGGCGGCTGACGTGCTGGTGCTCGGCGTGCCGATGTACAACTTTGGCGTACCGGCGCAACTGAAAAACTGGATCGACGCCATCTCGCGCGCTCAGGTTACCTTCCGCTACACTGCAAATGGGCCTGAAGGTCTGCTGACCGGCAAGAAGGTATATGTCGCGCTGACCCGCGGCGGCCTGTATCGCAATACGCCGAACGATACCCAAACACCGTACCTGCAGACTTTCTTCGGCTTTCTGGGCATGACGGACGTGCAATTCGTCTACGCCGAAGGCTTGGCGATGGGGCCGGAAGCCGAACAAAATGCGCTGGCTTCGGCCTTGAGCCAGATCGAGCAAGTGGTACTGGCCTGAGAAATCCGAACATTGAAATCGACAAGGAGTTCATCATGACACTGAACACGAGCACCTCAGATTACCGGCCCGAAGTCGTCTCGCACTCGCGCAGCGTCGAGCAACTGGTGGCCGGCAAAGCCACTTCCGACGGCGCCGGGGTCAAACTGACGCGGGTACTCACGCAGCCGCTGCAACACCGGCTCGATCCCTTCCTGATGCTCGACGCGTTCGGCACCGACCAGCCGGAAGACTATATCGGCGGCTTCCCCGACCACCCGCACCGCGGCTTCGAAACCGTGACCTACATGCTGGCCGGGCGCATGCGCCACCGCGACAGCGCAGGCCATGAAGGTTTGCTGCAAAACGGCGGCGTGCAATGGATGACCGCCGGGCGCGGCGTAATCCATTCGGAACTGCCCGAACAGGAAGAAGGACGGATGGAAGGCTTTCAGCTGTGGCTGAACCTGGCCGCGAAAGACAAGATGCACGCACCGTGGTACCGCGACATTCAAAGCGCGGACATTCCGGAGTTCACGACGCCTGAAGGCGTGACGGTGCGCGCGATCGCCGGGACCAGCCACGGCATCGCCGGCGCGATGCAGCGCGAGACCACCCAGCCGCTGTATCTCGATCTGCACCTGCCGGCCGGCGCCAGCTTCGCACAAGCCTTGCCGCCAGGATTCAACGCCTTCATCTACGTCTACCGCGGCCAATTGCAGATCGGCGACAAGCTGGTGCCGCAACAGCGCATGGCGATTCTGAAAAACGAAGCCGACAGCGACGGCGTAATAATGTATGCCGAAACCCCGGCGCGCGCGTTGCTGATCGCCGGCCAGCCGCTGCGTGAACCGATTGTGCAATACGGCCCCTTCGTGATGAACACCCAGGCCGAGATTTTCCAGGCCATCAGCGACTTTAACGAAGGGCGTCTGGTCAGCGCAGAGTGAAGCAGCATGAGTTATTTACAACCATCCTTACCAGGGAGACACAACATGAACGCACTGAATCGTTTCGGCCCGCTGGCAGCACGCACCCTGATCGCACTGATCTTTGTACTTTCCGGCTTTGGAAAAATAAGCGGTTTTGAAGGCACGGTAGGTTACATCGCGAGCAAAGGACTGCCGCTGCCACAGCTGGCTGCCATCGGTGCGATCATCGTCGAACTGGGGGGCGGCATTTTATTGATCATTGGCTGGAAGGCGCGCTGGGCTGCGGCGGCAATGCTGGTGTTCACCGCACTTGCCGCCGTCGTGTTCCATAATTTCTGGGCCGTGCCGCCAGAGCAGGCACAAAACCAGATGATTCACTTCATGAAAAACATTTCGATGATGGGCGGGCTGCTGTTCGTGGTGATACACGGCAGCGGCGCGCTCAGCGTGGATGGGGATGAACGAAGATGAGCACGACTAATTTCATCAAAGGCTTCAGGACCCCCTGATTTTTTAGTGAAAACAGGGAGTATCCATATTTTCATGGCATTGCCCGCATGTATTCATTAGGTATCATAAATATACTCAATGCAGTATTAATACCGGTTCCGACGCTATCCGGCAGCAATTAATTTTGTGTTTTTCGTGGACGGCGTCTTTCCACGTGATGGACATGCCTTGACATCAGTTAGAGCTTGGCAGAGGTGCGACGCCCGGCCGCGACTGGCGCCGTTGACGGCAGCGCAATATGCTGAACGGGGTTGCTCTCGGCACGGATAAATCCTTCGAGCGCATTGAACAGGTCATCGAACACCGGCTTGCCGTACGCTTGTTCTATCTGTTGGTACTGCAATTCAATCAAGGGGGCCATCTCGCTAACGAGTTGGTCCCCTTTTTTTGCCAAACGAACCAGAACGCGCCGCTGATCTTCTGACACGCGGCTGCGCTGAATCAGCGCCATTTCCTCCATCCGTGCCAGAACACCTGCCATGCTGGAGCTGAGAATCTGGCATAGATTGCATATTTCCCGCGGCTCAAGCTGCGCATGCTCATCCAAGGCGCGCAATATTCGCCATTGCTGCTCGGTGAGTCCGAAGTGATTCAGGATTGGCCGGAAATGAGCCATCAGGCATTCCCTTGCCTTCAAAAAAAGCTGGGGCAAATTGCGGTGTGTAATACGGCGCTGCACGTTGTACTCCATTTCAAGGCTTAAGGGCATGCCCTAGATCGAGCAAATTCTTGGCTAACACGCCAAATTATACAGCTTGACTCGCTAACATATTAGTGACTAAACTACTCATATGTTAGCAAAATATTCTGCAATCTATTTGGAAATGGATAACTCGGCATGATTATCAGAGACCGTCCGTCCGGCCTCAAGCTGTTCTTGCTTCTTCGTGGATCAGTTCTGCCGAGGATTCTGCCAACGCTGATCGTCAACATCGTGATTGCCACCTTGGTCACCATTTCCCATGGCGACCTGTTTGAGCTAAAAATCACACTGACCACGATCCCGTTCACGTTGATCGGTCTGCCGATAGCGATCTTCCTGGGCTTCCGCAACAATGCCGCCTATGATCGCTTTTGGGAGGGGCGCAAATTATGGGGTGAATTGGTTCTCAGAAGTCGTAATTTTTCGCGCCAGTGTCAAAGTTTGATTGACTATCCACAACCCGCCACTGCAAGTCTCGGCTTGACGGACACGCGGGTACGCATGATCTACCGCGCCATTGCTTTTTCCCATGCTTTACGGCAACACCTGCGCAGCTTAGAAGCTTCTGCCGAACTGAAAGACCTGGTGCTTGAATCGGAATGGCTGCAGCTGAAAAAATCATCCAACAAACCGGATTTCCTGATGCAGCGCATGGGCATGGATCTGCGCCTGTGCCTGAAGGAAGGCCGGATCGACGCTTGCCTGGCTGCCGCCATTGATGCCACCCTATCCTCGATGACCGCCGCTGCTGCTTCCTGTGAGCGCATAAGAAATACACCTATTCCTTTTTCCTACACCCTGTTGCTACACCGGACGGCGTACATCTATTGCTTCCTGCTGCCGTTCGGGCTGGTCGACTCGATCGGATTCATGACGCCGTTTGTGGTTGCTATCGTGGCTTACACTTTTTTCGGCCTCGATGCACTGGGTGACGAGATCGAAGAACCCTTTGGCCTGGAATCCAATGACCTGCCCTTAGATGCCATCTGCCGGGCCATAGAAATCGACCTGCGCGAATCACTGCAGGACGAACACGTTCCCGCTCCGCTGGCAGCGGTCAATTATTGCCTGACGTAAAAGCTGCAAACTCAACATCACGCAACAAGTAGTCCAACAGGCTTGCCTGGCGTACACAATCTTTGTAGACATAGAAGGAATTTGAAAATGCATGACGAGTATCAGGATCGTATCCGCTTGCCGCTCTTGAGAGAGCGCGTCACCAGCGCGGCCACAGCTGCCGAATGGATACAAGACGGCATGACCATCGGCATGAGCGGATTTACCCGGGCCGGCGACGCCAAAGTGGTGCCGCTGGCGCTGGCCGAGCGGGCCCGCCATGAAAATCTGAAAATCACGCTGATGACGGGCGCTTCACTTGGCAATGATGTCGACAAGACGCTGACCGAAGCCGGCGTGCTGGCGCGTCGCATCCCGTTCCAGGCCGATCCGGTGTTGCGTGCGGCAATCAATCGCGGCGAGGTGATGTATGTCGATCAACACCTGTCGGAAACCGTCGAAATGCTGCGCACCAGGCAGATCGCACCGATCGACATCGCCATCATCGAGGCCATCGCGATCACCGAGACCGGCGCCATCATTCCCACCACCTCGGTCGGCAACAGCGCCAGTTTCGCGATTCTGGCTGACAAGGTGATCGTCGAAATCAATCTGACCCAGTCTTTGGCACTTGAAGGGCTGCACGACATATTCATTCCCAAGCACCGCCCGCAACGCGAACCGATCCCGATCATGACGCCGAGCGACCGCGTCGGCACCACAGCAATCGAGATTGCGCCAGAAAAAATTGTCGCCATCGTCATTACCGAAAAGCTCGACAGCTCCTCGACCATCCTGCCGCCCGACTCCGATACTGCCGCCATCGCTGCGCATCTGGTCGATTTTTTCAAGGAAGAAGTCAGGCTGGGGCGGCTGACCGAGAGCTTGCTGCCAATGCAGGCCGGCATCGGCACCATCGCCAACGCAGTGATGACCGGCTTCATCGATAGCCCGTTCCAGCACCTGACGATGTATTCCGAGGTGCTGCAAGACTCGACCTTTGACCTGTTCGACGCGGGCAAGCTTGATTTCGCTTCCGGTTCTTCGATCACCTTGTCGTCACAAAAAAGCAAGGAAGTATTTGGCGATATCGCCCGCTACAAGGATCGCCTCGTGCTGCGCCCGCAGGAAGTCAGCAACCACCCCGAAGTCATCCGCCGGTTGGGCATCATCGCGATCAATACCGCGCTCGAAGCCGATATCTATGGCAACGTCAACTCAACCCACGTGCTGGGTACGCACATGATGAACGGCATCGGTGGTTCGGGCGACTTTGCGCGCAATGCCTATCTGGCAATTTTCGCCACCAAATCGATTGCCAAAGGCGGAAAAATCTCCAGCATCGTGCCGATGGTGTCGCATGTCGACCACAATGAACACGACGTTGACATCATCGTCACCGAGGTCGGTTTGGCCGACCTGCGCGGACTTGCACCAAGGGAGCGCGCCCAGGTCATCATTAACAATTGCGTTCCGGAACCATATCGGCAAATGCTGCAAGACTATGTGACCGAAGCCAACCAGCGCGGCGGACACACGCCGCATGTGCTGGAAAAAGCATTGTCATGGCACATTCGCTACCGTGACACGGGTTCCATGCTGCCCCTGAAGGAAAACCCGGCCATCAGCGCATTGGATTATCAAGTCGCAAAATGAAATAGGTCGCATATCACCCACGCCGAGGCTGAGCCCTTGGTGTGGCAAGCCAACTGATTTATTTGTTTCAATTATTCGACGAATTTCCCGCCAATCGTGGCATGACTCTCCGGCCAGCGCCGCAATTTGCCCTACAATCGCGGCATGAGCCATATTGACATCCTCCTCCCGTTCGCACTGCCACCGCCTGAACTTGTCCCCGATCTATTGCGAGTACTCAAGGCACCGGCATTCGCCACCCTGCTTAGTCGTGCCGCAATTGACAAGCCGTCCTCGCAAGCATCCGCATTCGATGCGTTTTCGCGCACCTTGCCGCATGAAGCCTGGCTGAGCGGCCAATTCGGACTGGATAACGCGCCCGGCACGGAAACCAGTCCGCCAATCGCGACCGCCGCCATGAAAATGTTTGGCCTGACGCCGGATGAGGGCGTCTGGTTCATGCTGCAACCGGTGCATATCCATATCGCGCGCGACCATCTGGTATTGACAGATCAGCGCCACCTCGCCCTTTCCGAACCGGAATCGCACACGCTGTTCGACAGCGCCAAGCCGCTGTTCGATGAAGTGGGTAAAACGCTGCTGTATGGCGACGCCAAGACCTGGTTCATGCGTGCCGATGACTGGGCAACATTGCAGACCTCGACGCCGGACGCCGCCTGCGGCCACAACATCGACATCTGGATGCCGAAAGGCCAGGGTGAGCGCGATTGGCGCAAACTGCAAAACGAAATCCAGATGCACTGGCATATCCATCCCCTGAATGAAGAACGCGAATCGCGCGGCGATAAAACGGTAAATTCGCTCTGGTGCTGGGGTGCAGCCGACGCCGCCAAGCGTGATGGCAGCATCCCGCCATGACGCCTGTTTCAATCTGCCGGGCTGGATGCAGGCGTTCGGGCATGTAAGCAGCAATCGAATCCAGACCGCAGATGCGGCAGGCCTGATTGCCGCCACGCCGAACCGCGGCCTGCTGGTGCTGGATGCGCTGATCCCTGCGGGACTCGGCGGGGACTGGTCGGAGTGGCTGGATCAACTGCACCAACTGGAATCGCTCTGGTTTGCGCCGCTTCTGGCGGCGCTCAAGGACCGTAAAATTGATCGGATCTCATTAACCCTGACCAACAGCAGCCGCCTGGCGACTTTTCATGCCAGCGCCATGTCCCTGCGTAAATTTTGGGTCAAACCTTCTCTTGAGAAATTAAAGCTATGACACGACTCGTCACCCGCGCCTATTCCTATCGTGCTTCCGAGATGCTGCGCCAGAGCGGCATCCATCCGGTGCTGGCGCGCGTCTATGCGGCGCGCGGCCTGACCGATGTGCGCGATTTGTCGAGCGAACTGAACGCACTGATCGCACCGGCCGGCCTGCTGCATATCGACGCAGCAGCGATATTCCTGGCCGATGCGATTGCCGCCGGCAAAAAAATGGTGATCGTCGCCGACTACGACTGCGACGGCGCAACCGCCTGTGCAGTCGGCTTGCGCGGCTTGCGCGCGCTGGGCGCGCAGGTCGACTTCATCGTGCCGAACCGCTTTGAATACGGCTACGGCCTGACGCCGGAAATCGTCGAACTGACCGTGCGCGAGAAGGCGCCCGACATCATCGTCACGGTCGACAACGGCATTGCCAGCATCGACGGCGTGGCCGAGGCCAACCGGCGCGGCATCGAAGTGGTCGTCACCGACCACCATCTGCCGGGCGACTCGCTGCCCGACGCGCGCGTGATCGTCAATCCGAACCAGCCGCAATGCGGTTTCCCCAGCAAGAATCTGGCCGGCGTCGGCGTGATGTTTTACGTGCTGCTGGCGCTGCGCGCCGAACTGCGCAAACGCGGCGCATTCGATGCGCAGACCCAGCCCAAGCTCGACTCCCTGCTCGATCTGGTGGCGCTCGGCACCGTGGCCGACGTGGTCAAGCTCGATGCGAATAACCGGATTCTGGTGGCGCAAGGCTTGAAGCGGATGCGCGCCGGCCGCATGCATGCGGGCATCGCCGCGCTGTTTCGCGCTGCCAGCCGCGAAGCCCGGCGCGCGACGCCGTTCGACCTCGGCTTCGCGCTCGGGCCGCGGCTGAATGCCGCCGGACGGCTGGCCGACATGTCGCTCGGCATCGAATGCCTGACCACCGACGACGAGGGCCGGGCCTGGGCGATTGCGCAGGAACTGAACAATATCAACCTGCAGCGGCGCGAAATCGAAGCCGACATGCAAGACGCCGCGCTGCTCCACCTGGACGATTTCGCGCCGCAGGACAGCACCACCATCACGGTGTTCGACCAGGACTGGCACCAGGGCGTGATCGGCATCGTCGCCTCGCGCCTGAAGGACAAGTTTTACCGCCCGACCATCACCTTCGCGCCCGGCGGCCCCGGCCTGATAAAAGGCTCCGGCCGCTCGATACCGGGCTTCCACTTGCGCGACGCGCTGGACCTGGTGTCGAAACAGGCGCCGACATTGATCGAGAAGTTCGGCGGCCACGCGATGGCCGCCGGCCTGACGATCCGCGCCGATGCGTTGCCGGCTTTCTCGGCAGCGTTCGAAGCGGTCGGCCAAGCCTGGCTGGGCAAGCACCAGCTGGAGCGCGTGATCGAGACCGACGGTCCGCTGGAAGATGCGTATGTCAGCACCCAATTCATCGAGGTGATGGACGGGCAAGTCTGGGGGCAAGGCTTCCCGCCCCCCGTGTTCTGCGACACCTTCCGCGTGCTGAACCAGCGCGTGCTGAAAGAGCGGCATCTGAAACTGCAACTGGAAAAGGACGGCAAGCGCTATGACGCGATCTGGTTCGGCCACGCAGACGCACTGCCGGACATCGCAACAGTGGCCTACCGGCTCGATGCCAACGAATACAACGGGACGACCCGGGTGCAGCTGATGGTCGAACATGCCCAGCCGGCCTGACAACCGGCAGCAGATGCCTTATTTCGATTTTTTTGATTTGCATCAGAACTGGCTCTGTTTGATCTATTAGAGTGGAAAAGCGGTGATACGAGGTGAAGGCGTGATGCGTACACCAGGTGTCAGGCGTACTTTTAAGTGCCCATAGTTTTCGTTTATCGTGTCACCGCCCTCTCTTTCCTACCCTTATCCTGATGGGCGTCGCCATGAATCGTCCCGGATTACCGATTATTCTGGCAACGAGCATTCTGCTGCTTTCCGGCTGCGACAAAAAGGACTATAGCCTTCCCAAAATGGGCGCCCAAACTGAGCAACAGGCACCGCAGGCTGCCGACCAGAACGACAAGCCGGAATCCAAGGCAGAAACCAACCAGGCTGAACGCGATAAATACCTGAAAGCGGCACGCGAGGAGATCGACAAACTGACCGCCAGCATTGATGCACTGAAAGTCAAGGCACAAAACTCAAGCAGCGAATTAAAAGCCAAGCTGGAACCGCAAATCAAGCGACTCCAGGAGGACCTGAAACAGAGCGAAGAAAAACTGAGTCGCCTGAAAACCGCCAGCGCCAGTGCTTGGAATGATGTGAAAAATGCCTTATCCACATCGATAGAAAAACTCAAAGACGCCATCCACAAGGCCGCCAATCCATGAACCAGCGCATTTCCGGCTGAAAATATACTGGGGCATGTATATTTTTCACTACTTATAAACATTGCGGCAGGCTACCATTATCAGCACATACCCCCAGTATTTTTTAAAATACCCAGGGAATTCTGATGCGTTGCGCGGCGCCACCTTGCGCATCAACGACCCTGCACAGATCAAACAGTGAGTGCAAACGATCTCACCTCATCTTCATTCAAGGTTTCCTTTTCCAGCAGTTTTTTAGCGCCGGCTTCCAGTCCCGCCTGATTTTTCCTGAGAATGGCACTGGATTTCTCAAATGCGGCCTCTATCAGTTCGCGTACAGCACAGTCAATTTCACGCGCTGTCGCCTCCGAATAGCGCCTGATCTCGGGCTGGAATTCAGTCATGGGCGCTAAAAAGGAAGCGCGATTGGACTCATACGACAGCTGCCCCAATTTTTGACTCATCCCATATTGGGTCACCATGCTGCGCGCGATTTCCGTCACTTTCACCAGATCATCGGCCGCCCCGGTGGTCACACGGCCAAACACGAGCTGTTCGGCCGCACGCCCGCCCAGCAGCACGGCCATCTTGTTTTCCAGCTCTTCCTGCGTCATCAGGAAACGATCCTCGGTCGGTCGCTGTATCGTATAGCCAAGCGCACCGATGCCGCGCGGGATGATGGACACCTTGTGTACCGAATCGCTGCCAGGCAAACTGATCGCCACCAGCGCGTGACCCATCTCGTGATATGCAACGACCTGCCGCTCCATCGGATTGATCAGGCGGTTTTTCTTTTCCAGGCCGGCGACGATGCGCTCGATGGCCATGGTGAAATCGTCCAGCGTAACGGCGCTGCGTCCCTTGCGGGTTGCCAGCAATGCGGCCTCATTCACCAGATTGGCCAGATCGGCCCCGGAAAAACCCGGCGTCAAGCGCGGCAATCTGCTCCGTATCCGTATCCTGCACCAGTTTCACTTTGCGCAGATGCACTTTCAGGATTTGCACTCGCCCGGCTTTGTCAGGCCGGTCCACCAGGATCTGACGGTCAAACCGCCCTGCCCGCAACAGCGCGGGATCGAGAATTTCAGGCCGGTTGGTCGCTGCCAGCAGGACCAGTCCGGCTGCCGAGTCGAAACCGTCGAGTTCCGCCAGCAATTGATTCAGGGTTTGCTCTTTCTCATCATGGCCGCCCAAGCCGTACGCGCCGCGCGCCCGCCCCAGTGCATCGATCTCATCGATGAAGATGATGGCAGGCGCCTGTTTGCGGGCCTGCTCGAACAGGTCGCGCACCCGTGCCGCGCCGACGCCGACAAACATTTCCACGAACTCCGAACCGTTGATCGAAAAGAACGGGACGCTCGCCTCGCCCGCCACGGCCCGCGCCAGCAAGGTCTTGCCGGTGCCGGGCGGGCCGACCAGCAGGATGCCGCGCGGCACGCGCGCCCCCAATCGGCCGTAGCTGGTCGGGTCGCGCAGAAAACCGATGACTTCCTTGAGTTCTTCCTTGGCCTCGTCGACCCCGGCGACATCGTCAAAGGTGATGCGAATATTGGTCTCTGCATAGATCTTCGCATGGCTTTTCCCTACCGAAAAAAGGCCGCCGCCGAATCCCCCTTTATCCGCCATGCGTTTGACGACAAACATCCAGATTGCGAAGAACAGGATAGCCGGCACCAGCCAGCCCAACAGATCACGCAGAAACGTGCTTTGAATCACGCCGCTGAATTTGACCTTGTGTTGCGCGAGTTGCCCGGAAAGCGCCTCATCCACGCGTGTTGTGACAAACTGGGTACGGCCATCTGCCAGCGGCTGCTGAAAAACACCCTGGATCTGATGGTCGAAGATAGTGACTTCCTTGACGTTTTCAGCTTTCAATTCGCGCAAGAATTCACTATACGGGATCGACTCGCCGAACTGCCATTGCAAGAACAACAGTCGCAATAAAACCATCCCCATCAAGGCGAAAACCAGATACCTTAGATTCGATAGCCGTGCACGGTCGGAGTCATCCACTTTACGCCTCTCTTACAGGCTAATAAGACATATGAATGTCATTTTCATGCAAACCCATGGTCAAGCATTATTCAGGCGCTTAACTTATCCGAACTGAGGGTTCCGCGTGAGACAGGACGCCAGCCTTTCCATTCGAACGAAATATGGTGCATCCTTTCAAGCCAAGTTCGTAGGCCTGTCTATACACCTCACGGCAATCATCGAAACTGGCATCGTCTGCCAGGTTGATTGTCTTTGAGATGCCCTGGTCAACATTTGTCTGCAATACAGACAACAGTTTCAGTTGCTCAACATAAGGAATATCGCGCGCCTCAACGAAGCAATCAGGAAAAGGCGTGTGTTCACCATGCAATTTCCGGAACAATGCGGCGGCATAATCCTGCACTGGGATTGTTTTTATCACACCATTTGCCTGCCTGATTTTGCGCACTGCCTGCAGCGCGAAGATAGGTTCAATGCCACTGGAAACATTATTCGCCAACAGACTGATGGAACCGGCCGGTGCAAGCGCAATCAGGTGGCTGTTATGGATGCCGTTCGCTTGAATAGCTTGAACAATGTCGAGTGGCAAGGATGAGATAAACTCACCAGCCAGATATTCAGTCTCACGATACGCAGGGAATACGCCACGCTGCGCCACCAGAGCTATCGAAGCCCGATAAGCTGCATGGCAAATAGTTTGCATGATGCGCTCTGCCACCTCCAGCGAGGCTTGCGATCCATAACGCACGCCCAGCATGGTGAAAGCATCAGCCAGGCCGGTAATTCCGACCCCAAGGCGACGCGAAGAATACGCCACTTTTCTCTGCACTTTCAGAGGGAAGTACGAAACCTCGTACACATCATCCAGCATGCGCGTTGCGATAGTTGCCATGGCTGCAATGGCCTGCAAATCCAGTCGGGCATGCCGTCCAAAAGGATCATGCACAAATTGCGTCAGGTTGATAGAACCGAGATTACATGCACCATGCGCAGGCAAAGGAACCTCACCGCAGGGGTTGGTAGTGCAAATACGCTCTGCATACCAGAGATTGTCCGAGCGCTGCATACGATCAATGAAAATCACGCCGGGATCGCCGCAATCGAACGCAGCTTGCATTAAGCGATGCCACAACTCTCTTGCTGAAACAGTGCGCATGACAACACAAGGCTCCGCAGTGCTGCGGCCGGACCAGATGCGCTCGCACACGCTCATCTCCGCCTCTACCGGTCTGCCATCCAGCGGAAAAACCAGCGGCCACGGCGCATCCTCTTCCACCGCGCGCATGAAATCATCGCTGACCAACACCGATAGATTGAAGTGCCGTAATGCCTGCGCGTCACGCTTGGCATCGATGAAGCGCTCGATATCAGGATGATCGCAACGCAAGGTCGCCATCATGGCGCCTCTGCGCGTTCCTGTTGACATCAGGGTTTCACAAGACTTATCCCATACATGCATGAAAGATACCGGTCCGGAAGCGACATTGCCGCTACTGGCTGCCTGCACTCCCTTTGGACGCAAACATGAAAAATCGCACCCAACGCCGCCGCCAGCCTGCATCGTCACCATGGATTCACTCAAGGCTGAGAATATGGCATCGATGGAATCACCAATACGTCCCATTACAAAACAATTGAACAGCGTGGCGTGCGGATGCGCACCGGCTCCCGCCAAAATACGCCCGCCCGGCAGGAATTTAAAATGAGATAACGCTGTCTTGAATTGATGGCACCAGTCATCGCGCTGCTGCGCTTCCGCTGCCGACAAGGCGAACGCAACACGCGCCCACGTTTCCTGAATGTCAGGCTCGACAATATGTCGGTCTCTGCTCAGGCGATACTTGGCGTCCCAGACATTTTCGGATATATTTTCCGAAAACAAGACTTCTGCCATATTCCCTCCAACCACTTTCAGTTGGCTCCAGCTTAGAAGCTGACGATCAGGCCAGGATTGATGCGACGCAAAGATGCGCAGAAAGAATGAAGCAATACAGATAATCAAGACGATCGACGGCTACCGCCATCAGCCCTGAATGTGCTTGGGGGCCGAATGCACTCTATTTTTATCTATCTGATAACAATCCAAGTAATCAGGAACAAGGCAGTCCCAGTTGAGTTCACGCTCAATTTTGATGCGAAGTGCATCAGCAGCCGGTGGCTCCCCATGGGTAATGAAAGTCCGTACCGGGGCATGTTGGAAATGCTTTAGCCATGCAACTATCTCGACACAATCCGCATGTGCAGAAATTGTTTCCAGATTAAAAACCTTTGCCCTGATCGGCACGTCTTGCCCATGGATCCTCACTGTTTGCGCCCCGCGCACGATCGTATCCCCGCGCGTTCCGCCAGCCTGATAACCGCTAAAGACAATTGCATTGCGCGCATCGGATGCCATGTGTTTCAAGTGATGCAGAACACGTCCGCCAGTCGCCATGCCACTGGCGGAAATAACAATTTTCGGCCATCTGTCACTATTGATCCTTTGCGATTCCTCGATGGTGTGGGTAAATTGCGTCATGGCAATCATCCCCTCTACATCGTCCTGGCTGAGGTGCAGCTCGGGGGCAAATTTCCGATAGATTCTTGTCGCGCTGTCCGACATAGGACTGTCGACATATATCGGAAAATGCGGAATTTGTTTTTCTTTGCGCAACTTGTACAGGAGATAAAGAAGGGTTTGCGCACGTCCAACGGCAAACGACGGGATTAATATTGAACCGCCATTATTGATGGTTTCAAGAATGATTTTTTTTAATTGCATTTCAGGCTTCGCCGGATCATGTGTGCGGTCGCCATAGGTTGACTCTAGAATCAGATAATCCATCCGACCCGGTATCTCCGGAGGCCGCATGATGGCATCGTGTGGGCGGCCTAGATCGCCAGAAAACAAAAAATCAGTTCCATCAATTTCGCAAGCTATGCAGCATGAGCCCAATATATGGCCATTCGGCATCCACTGCACATTGAATCCACCAGGCAACTTCATCACCTTGCGTTCTGGCACAACATGAAATCGCTTCAATACGCTAGCAACATCATTTGTGTCATACAGGGGCAAGGCAGGATGATGCTTTGATATCTGATGCCGATTAAGATAGGCCGCCTCCTCCTCCAGCAAAAAGGCCGAATCTCGCAGCAATAACTTGCACAATTCATATGTTGGCTCTGTGCAGTGAATTTTCCCTCTGAAACCATATTTCATCAGCACCGGCAAATACCCTGAGTGATCAAGGTGAGCATGGGTCAGAAGCACAGTCTCAATCGAAGCCGCATCAAAAGGCGGCTCCGCCCAATTGCGCAAGCGCAAGCTCTTGTAACCCTGAAACAATCCGCAATCAAGCAGGGTTCGCACACCACCGCTCTCCAACAGATACCGCGAACCCGTCACCGTACCGGCCGCGCCCAAGAAATGTAGCTTGACCAAGACGTCCTCCTGAAAAGATTTTTCAAAGAGTCATTAGCCCGCAGCCCAGTCTATTTGGAAGCCAGTGCGGCCAAGACCGGCTTACTAAGCGACATAACCTGAGTCGTGCTGCATCCGCACCAGAGCTACTGACAGCTTACAAAACTTTATATCCTGGCTGGCAAGGCATTTTTGATAACGCGCAATGAGCATGAAGAGATACCCGTATCACGCCCAGGAGCGCAACAAACCGACTGCCAGGCCTTCCAATGCAAAATCATCGCTGCCCGGCTTAATGCGAATGGGTTCAAAGTCAGGATTTTCGGGAAGCAACTCAATCAGAGAGCCTGTTTTCCTGTAGCGCTTGACTGTCACGTCGTCGCCCAGACGAGCCACGATGATCTGGCCGTTCTTGACCGCATTTGCCTTTTTGACTGCCAGCAAATCACCATCGAGAATGCCAGCATCACGCATCGACATGCCGCGTACCTTTAACAAATAATCGGGTTTGGCCTTGAACAATGCAGGATCCACGTTGTAAGTCGACTCGATATGTTCCAGCGCCAAAATTGGTGACCCTGCAGCAACGCGACCGATCAATGGAAGACTCAACTGCATTAATCCAGAATGCTGAAGCGTCATCTGTATGCCCGTTTGCGGCTCATCTCCTGTCTTATCCAGATAAGGCTCGCACAATCGAAGACCGCGTGAAGTGCCCGGAGATATGATGATCGCGCCCTTGCGAGCCAGCGCCTGGAGATGCTCCTCGGCGGCATTGACTGAACGAAAGCCAAGTTCGGCGGCAATTTCAGCGCGGGTTGGTGGAAAGCCGGTATTTTCAATGGCATCCTTAATCAAGGTAAGGATCTGTTCTTGACGCGCTGTAAGTTTGAGCATGTATTTGGCTTTCTCACCACTAAAAATACTGTTTATATTATCAGACTGTATTTTTGTACAGCAAGTCTCCAAATGCAAGCACAATCAATAGTCATTCGCCATCAAATCCATCTCGGCAGAATACAATTGGAGCACGAAAATATTGAGCTTTACATCATTTAGCGTTATAGTCATGGGCTTTTCTCTTCCCACACTCGTCTTGACGCCGAGGTGGGCGATTTTTCAATCAGTCCAGAAGGAGTCTACATGCGTCATTATGAAATCGTATTTATCGTACATCCAGATCAAAGCGAGCAAGTGCCTGCGATGATCGAGCGCTACAAAGCCAGCGTAACTACACGCGGCGGCCAAGTTCACCGCGTTGAAGATTGGGGCCGTCGTCAAATGGCTTACATGATTCAAAAGCTCGCAAAAGCACATTATGTTTGCATGAACATTGAGTGCGATAACGAAACTCTGGTCGAAATCGAAACAGCATTCAAATTCAACGATGCCATTCTGCGTCACCTGACCGTCAAGATGAAGAAGGCTGAAACAGCGCCATCTCCAATGATGAAGTCTGTGCAGAAGGAAGATGCTGCCAAGAGTCACCGCACTGAGGCTCCTGCAGCCGCAGCAGCTGCGTAATTGCTTTTGTCAGGGTCCGAACAGAACGTAGTGAACCAACTTCAATTCGTTGCCAGCATTGCCGAACGCGATATTTTGCGCTACACCCCGGCAGGCATTCCGATTGTGTCAGCAAGATTGCTGCACAGTTCGCAACAAATTGAAGCAGGCATTGATAGATTGGTCGAATTTGATATCGCAGCCTTGGCTGTAGGTGAAATTTCAGGACAATTTAATCAAGCCAATCTGGCTAGCACGTTCCAATTCAAGGGATTTCTGGCACGCAAGAATCGCAATAGCAAAAGCCTCGTATTTCACATTGTTGATTTCGAGACATATTTACTAGCTCATTAATAAATGATACAGGAGCCTAAAATGGCATTCGGTAAAAAATTCGACAAAAGCAAGCTCAAGCAAAAGCGTCAACAACAAAATCCATTGTTCAAACGCAAAAAATTCTGCCGCTTCACAGCTGCACATGTTGAACAAGTTGACTACAAAGATGTAGATACACTCAAAGATTTCGTTCAGGAAAATGGCAAAATCATGCCAGCACGCCTGACCGGTACTAAAGCGCTCTACCAGCGTCAAGTTGACACTGCGATCAAACGCGCACGCTACCTTGCGTTGCTGCCGTACACTGATCTGCATACTGCGTAATTGACGACTGAAAAATAGGAGAAAAACATGCAAGTCATTCTGTTAGATAAAGTCGTTAATCTCGGCAATTTGGGCGACGTAATTCGCGTCAAAGACGGTTATGCACGTAACTTTCTGATTCCACAACGCATGGCTCGTCGCGCAACGACTAGCGCCATCGCTGAATTTGAAACAAAGCGCGCAGAACTCGAAACAATCGCTGCTGCAAAATTGGCGATTGCTCAAGCTAATGCTGCAAAATTGGCTGGTTTGACCATCCAGATCACACAAAAATCAGGTGTTGACGGCCGTCTGTTCGGCTCCATCACTAATGCAGATATCGCTGCAGCCCTGAGCAAGCAAGGTTTCTCCGTCGAGAAATCACAAGTGCGCTTGCCACAAGGCCCACTCAAAAATGTTGCTGACCACACAGTATCAGTTGCATTGCATACAGATGTTGTGGTTGATGTGATTATTGCCGTTTTGGGCGAACACGTTTAATTACTCGCTTCACTACGTAAAGAATCATCTTCCATCTTGAATCATCTACCTATAAAGTAGCATTTCAAGATGGAAAGTGACTTAAAAAAAGACAGTTAGCGAATTTCGCTAACTGTCTTTTTTAATTTTATCGTGCGGCTGGCAAATGCGTCATGGCACCATACATATCATTTTTAATCCAAAGCAACTGACAGTGCCTGTGCAATATCGGCAATAAGGTCCTCAGGCGATTCCAACCCGATATTAAAGCGTACAAGTTGCCCCTTATGCATCCACCGAGAACGCATTGATTGCATGCGATATGGTATGCAAAGGCTGTTTGCCCCGCCCCAACTGAAACCAATCTTGAACAATTTGAGACTATCAACAAAATAGTCCGTCTGCGCCTCTGTATAACGTGGATCAAATATGACGGAGAACAAACCTCCTGCACCATTAAAATCACGTTGCCATATTTCATGCCCGGGACAATCTGAAAAGGCCGGATGTAGAACGGCTGCTATTTCATTACGTGATTTAAGCCAGCTAGCGACTTCACGAGCGCCCTTATCATGTGCATCCAACCGCAACTTTATCGTGGGCAAGCTACGCAGCACAAGATAGGCATCATCCATGCTGACGCCTAAACCGAGGTGCATATGCGCCATTTCAAGCTGTCGATTCAAGGCCGCATCACGTGTCATAACTGCCCCCATCAACACATCCGAGCCACCCGACTGATACTTGGTCAGAGCCTGCATTACCACATCAACACCATAATCAAAGGCTCGAAAGGCGATTCCGGCAGACCAGGTATTATCCAGAGCAACCAGCACGCCTCTTTCATGCGCCGCATTGCAGATTGCCGGGATATCGGGCACTTCCATAGAAACGGAGCCGGGGGTCTCCGCCCAAATCAATTTGGTATTGGACTGGATCAGACCCGCTATTTGGGCTCCAATCAGAGGGTCATAAAACCGAGTTGTCACACCAAAATTATTTGCCAGCCAATTACCAAGTTCACGGTTAGGGTTGTATACATTATCAGGGATCAACACATCATCACCCGATTTCAGCAATGCAAAGTCCACCATTGCAATAGCCGCCAATCCACTGGGGGCCAGCAAGCAATGGCGAGCCCCCTCAATCTCGGCCAATCTTGACTCGAGAGTAAAGCTAGTCGGAGTGCCATGCAAGCCGTAAGTGTAAGCAGACTTATCCTGCCAGTTACGTGAACGCATCGCAGCGACGTTATTGAATAACACTGTTGAAGCCCTGTGTACCGCCACAGGAAACGCCGAAAAGCCATCAGGGGCAATGTAATCACTATGAACCAATGTGGTCTGGAACAGCTTTGACTCACTCATGATGCACCTTATTACCAATGCCGATCGAGACGCTCCCAACTTTCCTCTTGACGATTGAGGTAGTAGTCGCAGCATTTACATTTTCCGGTTCGGAAATAGTTACTTCAAAAGGCAGTGAACGAGATTGGTCCTCAGAATACCAAGTCCCGCGCAACACAACTCCTTCCAGTCGACCACTCCATTGCCCTGACACATCACTGCCATTTACAGATTCTTCCATGGAGAGCTCATCCCCCTGCAACTCCCCTGCCAACATTATTTTCTCGGATTTTCCGGAAACAGAATAGTTACCCTGCACGCTCTCTTCATAATCAGCATGTGGCTGCAAGTACATCTTTATCCGGAAATTTCCCAGAGTGCCATGCATATATACTGGACCTGCAAATATTTTTGCTGCGGGAGAGAGTGCTTTAATCGATGAACTATTTACAACTGGAGATGGCGAAAATGAGTCAACATTCTGTACTAATCTGTCGGCAGCTCCTGCGGCTCCCGACAAACTAGAAAAACAGGCCCAACACATCAGCAGATGCATCAATTTAGCAAGATGCGATGCCATTATTCCTTATGCCTCTGCCCACAAATCATGTGCATCGGCACCAGTGACTTTGACTTCAACAAACTCACCCACCACTAATTTTTTATGCGGCTCGTATGGAGCCTTTACATACACGACACCATCAATTTCAGGTGCGTCACCGGCAGAGCGCGCCACCCCACCATTTCGGTTGACCTCATCAATCAATACACGAATAGTTTTGCCGACTTTGGCTTGCAATCGCTTCTTGGAAATAGTCTCTTGTAACAGCATTACACGGCCACGACGCTCTTCGCGCAACTCTTCAGGAACCGCATTCGGCAAATCATTTGCTGTTGCCCCTTCAACCGGAGAATAAGCAAAGCAGCCTAATCGATCAATTTCTGCTTCTTTCAAGAAGTCGAGGAGATACTCGAATTCGGCCTCGGTTTCACCCGGAAAGCCGGCTATAAACGTCGAACGTATCGTTAAGTCTGGGCAAATTTTGCGCCATTCCTGGATACGCTCAAGATTTTTCTCACCGCTGGCAGGTCGCTTCATACGCTTCAATACATCAGGATGCGCATGTTGCAGAGGCACGTCCAGGTAGGGCAATATCTTACCCTCGGCCATCAAGGGGATGATGTCATTCACATGAGGGTATGGATAGACATAATGCAGCCGCACCCAAGCGCCATATTGCGCCGCCAACTCGCCCAATACACCGACAAGTTGTGTCATGTGCGTCTTGACTGGTTTCCCATTCCAGAACCCCATCCGAAATTTAACATCCACACCGTAGGCGCTGGTATCCTGGGAAATCACAAGCAACTCCTTGACACCTGCCTTGAACAGATTTTCTGCTTCTAACATGATGTCGGCAACGGGTCGAGATACCAGATCTCCTCGCATTGATGGAATGATGCAAAAACTACAGCGATGATTACAACCTTCGGAGATTTTCAGATAGGCATAGTGTTTAGGCGTCAATTTAACGCCTTGGGCTGGCACTAGGTCCAGAAAGGGGGAATGCAGCTTAGGCAAATTGATATGAACCGCATCCATCACCTCTGCAAGTGCATGCGGGCCAGTTACAGCCAGAACTTTAGGATGAACCGACAAAATGATGTCGTTACCATTCACATCTTTTTTAGCTCCAAGACAACCTGTAACGATTACTTTGCCATTTTCTTTTATCGCCTCCCCGATAGCATCCAGAGATTCCTGTACAGCAGCATCAATGAAACCGCAGGTATTGACAATAACCAGATCAGCCCCGTCATAGGATGAGGCAGTTTCATAGCCTTCAGCACGTAATTGTGTAAGAATTTGTTCGGAGTCGACGAGTGCTTTGGGGCAGCCCAAGGATACGAAACCGACTTTGGGTGTGATTTGAGAAGCGTTGGACATAAAGAAAAGGGGTCAAAACGAATCCGTTATTGTACCCCTACATGCCCTACTTGTCGGTCGCACTAATTAAAGCAGTGCGCAAAACATAAATCATTTCTGCTTATCATTTTTTTCAGGAACCACAAATGGAAAAGCACCAAACATGTTGACGCTCTGATTCTGCATTTTCTCTTGCATTTGCATAAACAGGTTTTTACTTTGTTCAATGTAGTTAGTCATCATTCCCTGCATCATCGGCCCCTGCACACTCATGAATTGCGCCCACATCTCGGGGCTGAATGGCTTACCTTCATAAACGCCACCAGAATTTTCAGTTAACTTATTCTGTATATCAATGAACGCCTGGATATTTTTCTCCAGATACGAACCCATCATGCCTTGCATCGCATGCCCGTAATAACGGATGATTTGCGCCAAAGCCGCACTTGAAAACATTGGCGCGCCGCTAGCCTCTTCCTCCAGGATGATTTGCAACAAAATACTGCGAGTCAAATCCTCGCTACTTTTTGCATCAACAACGGCAAAAATCTCATTATCGAGCACCAACTGTTTGACATCCGTGAGTGTGATGTAAGAACTGGTTTGCGTGTCATACAAACGTCTGTTGGGATATTTCTTGATTACGCGCTCTGAAATTTTTTTTGCACTATTCATCGAAATCTCTTTTTTATTGCGCCGCAACGCATCTTTGTTTATTCATAAAAGCGAACAGAGGTTCACCTTGCATGGATACATTATAGTTTGGAAAAACAGCGATTTACCAAAGCGATAGCAAGCCTCTAAAAATTTATCACAAAGCAATAAAAAAACACGCAAGTCATTTTATGAACCTGCGTGTTTATCAGCCAATAGATTGTTACGAGAGCAATCTCGTTGCTTAAGGTTAGCCCATGTGCAAGCCACCATTCAGGGAAAAATCAGAACCGGTTGCATAGCCACCTTCATCAGACGCAATCCAGGCAACAATAGAAGCAATTTCATCTGGCTCGCCAAGACGCTTGACTGGAATCCCTGCAACGATTTTTTCCAGAACATCAGGACGAATCGCTTTGACCATGTCAGTACCTACATAACCAGGAGAAACCGTATTAACCGTCACGCCCTTAGTCGCCACTTCCTGTGCCAATGCCATGGTAAATCCATGCAAACCAGCTTTGGCCGTGGAGTAGTTGGTTTGGCCAAACTGTCCCTTCTGACCATTTACTGAGGAAATATTGATAATTCGCCCCCAACCGCGATCAGCCATGCCATCGATTACTTGCTTGGTCACATTGAACAGGGAATTGAGGTTAGTATTAATTACTTCATCCCACTGCTGCTTGGTCATTTTGCGAAACTGACCATCGCGTGTAATACCGGCATTATTTACCAGTATGTCAACCTCACCAATTTCAGCTTTTACCTTGTCAAAGGCAGCTTTAGTGGACTCCCAATCAGAGACATTACCTTCCGACGCATGAATGTCGTAGCCCTCAGCCCGCATTTCAGCCAACCACTTATCTTTGCGCGGTGAATTCGGGCCACAACCAGCCACAACCGTATAACCTTCACTGCAAAGACGCTTGCAAATAGGAGTACCAATGCCACCCATGCCACCAGTTACATATGCAATTCGCTTATTCATGCCTGTCTCCCTCGTCGTTAAGTCTTAATCGCTTGCTCTTATTAATCCGCCCTTATCTTGACATAGCGCCCTGGCGCTTCCTCTATCGGCTTAAATGATGCATTTCCGAACTTACCTGAAACTTTCACCTGCTTACCTGCATGTTCAGCCAGGAAAGCTGACCACTCAGGCCACCAACTACCCGGATGCTCTGTTGCAGCATCAAACCATGCTTCTGCATCAGATACTGTTACGTCACTTGTCCAATAACTGCGCTTTTTCTTTGCGGGAGGATTAACAACTCCAGCGATGTGCCCGGATGCGCCAAGAACGAATTTATTTCGACTTAGCTTTTTCGGATTCAACAACCCAGTTGAGGCATAAGCAGCCTGCCATGGAACGATGTGATCCTCGCGCGACCCAAAGATGAAAGTCGGAGCATTGATCTTACCCAAGTCCACTTTCTCGCCAGCCACTGTTAACTTACCTGGTATTTTGAGACTGTTTTCAAGGTAAGTATTACGCAAATACCAGCAAAACATGGGTCCTGGGAGATTCGTACTATCTGAATTCCAATAAAGCAAATCAAAGGGAGGTGGACTTTCCCCTTTCAGATAGTTCGATTGGACATAATTCCAAACAAGATCATTTGCACGCAGACTTGAAAATGTCGTTGCCAAATCACGACCTGGCATCAAACCACCTTTGCCGATGGCCTGTTCACGCATTTTCACTTGCATTTCATCAACAAAAATATCGAGAATGCCAGTGTCAGAAAAATCCAGCAAAGTTGTGAGTAACGTCAGACTGGCAGCGGGGTGTTCCCCTCGCGCAGCAAGCACCGATAGCGCAGTAGAAGCTATAGTGCCACCGACACAGAAACCTAAAACATTAATTTTTTCTTGCCCACTGATATTCTGGACAACATGAATCGCCTTGATCGCAGCGTCTTCAATGTATTCATCCCATGTGGTCTTGGCCAGTGATTCGTCAGGATTACGCCACGACACAAGAAAAACCGTATGCCCTTGCTCTACTGCATAATGCACCACGGAATTATCCGGCTGCAAATCAAGTATGTAAAATTTATTGATACAGGGTGGCACCAATAACAATGGCCGCTCGTACACCGTTTTCGTCTCAGGCTTGTATTGAATTAACTGAAACAACTCATTTTCAAATACGACGGCGCCAGCAGATGTTGCAACATTTTTTCCAACTTCAAAAGCGGATTCATCCGTCAGAGAAATCCGACCCTTATGCATATCGCCCAGCATCTGCGTGATGCCCTTCGTTAAGCTCTCACCTTTGGTTTCAACTATTTTCTGCTGCGCCTCCGGATTTGTTACAAGAAAATTGGCAGGAGACATTGCATCAACCATTTGCTGAACAGAAAAACTGATTTTCCGTTTCACGCGAGGAGGAGCGTCAACCGCCTCTGCCAAGTTCATCAGGAATTGTGCATTAAGCAGATACGAAGCAGCATTAAAAGACGAAAGTATATTTGAATGCCAAGCTGGCGAAGAGAAACGCCTGTCTGTAATAGAAGCTGTTTTTGAAACTAGAAAATCCCGCCATAAGGAGGATAGCTGCTGCGTATATTCGTTTTGCAATTTACTGACAATTGCAGGATCAATGCTGGCACCGGCCTCTTTCAAGATCTCAGCAATCGGGTTCGCATTGATTTCTGGCACGGGCTTGAACCAAGTCCGCCACACATTCGGGTCAGAGAATTGCGACATCCATGTAGAAATCATGGCTTGAGGATCAGACTGATTCATGCTTACTTTCCTATATTGGCGTATCGTTGCATTTTTTACTGTAACTCAAAATTTATGTATATCGTAGCAATCGCATGGATTTACGTCGTACTGATGATGTCTATTACTGAGAGTTCCATTGTTGCTGGAATTATGACCTTCTTAATGTACGGCGTGCTGCCTTTGACAATTATTTTGTACTTGATGAGAACTCCGCATCGAAAACGTCAACGCCAAGCGGCTGAACAACTACAAAATCAGACGAATCAAGCTACTGAATCCACTTCAGAAAAGGGGCCAGATAGCTTCTAACGCCCAACCTGAACGATGCCAGGCAGTTATTATTAAAACACACTTTTCAATCGATAATTCCTGGCTTTATTGATTTTTATTTGGGATTTCCGATTGCTATCTGATCCAGATTAAAGATGCCATACGACCGGTCACTTTATCACGACGATACGAGTAGAACTGTTTTGCATCAGCGACAGTGCATAACCCGCCGCCACTGACCAGATTAACTTCAATTTTGCGCAACAGGATTTTTGCTAAGAGATAAATATCCGCAAGATATTTATCTGATTTACCGGCTATCGGAAGAAAAGCAATCAAAGTACCGGCGTCGCGTGCAACGAAGGCATCGAGCACCACCTTACCCACTTCGAAATGGGCAGGGCCAATAGCGGGACCAAGCCAGGCAATAATTTTATCCGCGCCCGCTTTACGCATGCATGCGACAGTATTTTCCAATACGCCGCCAGCAAGGCCGCGCCAACCGGCATGCGCCGCCGCAACGACTTGCCCTCGTTCATCGCAAAACAACACCGGCAAACAATCGGCAGTCAGAATTGCACAAACCACCCCAGCTTGCGTGCTGAAACTTGCATCCGCCTCCGGCGCATCAACCACAGTCATGGCATCAACTACCACACTGCCATGAACCTGAGACAGCCACTTGGGCTGACTGGGCAACGACGCCTGCAGCAAAGCCCTGTTTTGATGCACATCAAACAAGCAGTCTCCCACATGCGTGCCCAAATTGAATCCGCCTCCCCCACTCCATCGTCATAGGGCGACTGACTTACGCCACCCCGACGCATGGTGGCAATGGCTCCAATATTTGGTGGCAGGCCAGGCCAGTCGGGAATCATCAAGTTCATGAATTAATAAGTCGCGTCAATGCCTGCACTCGCCAATAAGGAAACAAAATCTTCCGGCAACTTTACCGACCACTCGCAATGCTCTCCTGTTGCAGGATGAATCAAGCCAAGGCGGCATGCCTGCAATGCCTGCCGCGGAAAAACAGGCGCCAGATGTGGTTTGCCGTACAAGGAATCGCCGACCAGTGCAAATCCGATTGACGCCATATGCACACGAATCTGATGTGTTCGCCCGGTTTCCAGCTTACAACGCATCAAACTGACCGGACGTCTATCCAAAACGCCCGTAGCCAGTCGTTCAAAGTGGGTGATTGCAGGTTTTGCGGTCGCACTTTCCAATACAGCCATTTTGATGCGGTCACGCGGATGTCGCCCCATCGCAGCGTCAATGGTGCCTGAAAGGTTTGGCGTACCCCAGATTAATGCCAGATATTCACGCCTAACAGTTCGCGCTTGTAGCTGACGCACCAGATCCGTATGCGCCTCCAGCGTCTTCGCCACCACCATCAAGCCGCTGGTATCTTTATCAAGACGATGGACGATACCTGCACGTGGCACCCCAGCAATTGACGGAAAGTGATGAAGAAGACCGTTCAGCAAAGTGCCGGACCAGTTACCAGCCCCGGGATGCACAACCAAACCGGCAGGCTTATCAAGCACAATGATTGACGCGTCTTCGTATACGATATTCAATGCCATTGGCTCGGGCTTGAATGCCTCGTCTTCTGGCGCCAATTGCGGTGATAGCACCACAGTTTCATCGCCGAAACTGGTCATTTTCACGCGGGCGACCTTGCCATCCACAGTAACGTGACCAGCTTCTATCCACTGCTGGATGCGACTGCGCGAAAACTGCGGAACCAGGCCTGAAATAACTTTGTCCAATCGGATACCGCAATCAATCGGGCTTAATTTCAATATAATGGGCTCCATCTTGACTAAAGCGTCAGTCCCATCGTTCATGTCATCCATTTCGACTTCAAGAAGATGTTCTGCCACATTAGGCGTTGGAGTTAAGATCACAGCAAGTCCCATCGGATATAATCAATCTATTGTTTAGATGCATTCTTGCAAAACGTCATGCAAAAAAAATTAATGAAAATCGTTCCCCTCATCTTGGCCCTATCTCTTTCTGCATGCGGACTACTGCCGGAAAAAATTGACGAGACAAAAACTTGGTCACCTTCCAAATTATACTCGGAGGCACGCGACGAACTTAATAGCGGCAACTTCGACAAGTCCATCAAGTATTTTGAAAAACTCGAGTCACGTTACCCATTTGGGACATATGCACAACAAGCCCAAATGGAAGTCGCTTATGCCTACTACCGTCAGGGCGACCAGCCTCAGGCTCTGGCTGCAGCAGAACGCTTTATCAAGCTGCATCCAAATCACCCGAATGTAGATTACATGTACTATCTTCGCGGGCTGATTAACTTTAACGATAAAGTCAGTCCACTGAATTTTCTGTCGCAACAGGATGCCACTGAACGCGATCCCAAAGCAGCACGCGAAGCTTTCGATGCATTCAAACAATTGGCTGACCGTTTCCCTGCCAGCACCTATACCCCTGACGCAATCGCCCGCATGAAGTACCTGGTCAATGCGATGGCTCAATATGAAGTCCATGTCGCCAACTATTACTATCGACGCGGCGCTTATCTGGCTGCGGCCAACCGTGCGCAATATGCAGTGAAGGAATACCAGGGCGCTCCCGCGAATGAAGAGGCACTGTTCATCATGGCCCGTTCTTACGATGCACTTGGCATGAAGGAATTACATGATGATGCCGAGCGCGTACTTAAAACGAATTACCCAAAAAATAATTTATCCAAACAGAGTCTCTCAAAAGATGCTCCATGGTGGAAAATTTGGTAGCCATTCGTTGAGCAGATGATGTGTAAAGGCCTCGCGCTGCGAGGCCTTTACACATATACGACCCTTTTAAAGCATAAATAACAGCAACTCGTCACCATGCATTTCAGCTGAAAATCCAGCGCATGTGAAAAATCACGATACCTCAATACGCCGACGAAATACCCATTTCCCCACACTTGAAGTCATTTCGTCAAACTTATAGCCTTCATAATCAAACCCCTTCAATTTCTCAGGGCTGACGAGCTTCTTATCTGCGGCATAGCGTGCCATCAGACCGCGAGCACGTTTGGCATAGAATGAAATTATTTTATATTTGCCATTCTTCCAGTCTTCGAATACCGGCGTGATGACAGGTACAGCCAATATATTCGGCTTCACTACCTTGAAATACTCTTCCGAAGCCAGATTAATCAGTGCCTGCGATTGCTGCGCGTCAAGCTGTGCATTCAACGCATCCGTCACAATACTGCCCCAGAATGCGTATAAATTCCTGCCGCGTGCAGAGGCCAATCTCGTTCCCATTTCCAGACGATAAGGCTGCATCAGATCCAGCGGGCGCAATACACCATACAGACCGGATAAAATACGGATATGGGATTGCATGTAATCCAGCTGACTGGCATTCATTGATGCCGCATCCAGTCCTTCATATACATCGCCATTGAATGCCAGCACCGCCTGCTTGGCATTTTGCGGCGTAAACTTGGTGGACCATGATGCATAGCGCCCGACGTTCAAAGCGGCCAAGGGATCGGAGATTTGCATCAGGCTACTGATTTCAGCAGGAGAGCGCCCCTTGAGAATCTCTATCAACTCGGCAGAATGGCTGATAAAGTCCGGCAGACTGCTCTTAACGGTAATCGGTGGCGTAGCGAGATCCAGCGTTTTTGCGGGCGACAGAACAATCAACATTTCAACATCCAGATTAAAGAATTAAGCACATGATACCGAAGCGCATCGCAATCGACACGAACGTCTGCCTGGACTTATTCGTATTCCATGACCCGCGCTGGGCCTCGCTCATGAGCGCCTTGCAGTCAGGGGCGGTCGAAGCAGTCACCAGAGATGACTGCCGCATGGAATGGCAGATCGTATTGGGCTATAAACAATTGCCTTTGAACGAAGACACACGATTGGAAAGTGCCGCCATATTCGATTCACTCATCAAGTGCATAAACCCGACTCCGCTTGTCGACATACGCCTGCCTGTTTGCAGCGATCCGGATGACCAGAAATTCCTCGAATTATCACGTGATGCCCGAGTATCCATGCTAATCACCAAGGATAAGGCATTATTGAAGCTGGCGCGAAAGACTCTAAAGGCCGGACTGTTCAAGATCATTCTGCCCGAAACATGGGCACCTGAGGCCTGATCAGAACACGATAATCACAACCATTTCACGTTGATACTGCATGGGTCTCTATACCTCCGCCATCCCTGCCATGGTCGCTTATACCGCACTGCTGCTTGCGCTGGGCGCGCTCATCAAATCAGTACTGAACGCGCCATGGAAACTGCTGGAAAAACCGACCGTTTTTTCTGCCTGGTGTGCATTGATCATTCTGCTGACCATGGTTTGGCGCTTTCGGATTAACGTCAGCAATGATCTGAGCCTGCACATACTGGGGCTTTCCCTGTTCCCGCTAATGTTCGGGCGGACATTGGCAAACTTGGGATTAAGCCTGACCATCATTGCTTATACTGCCCTGTTCAATGGCTTATGGAGCAATCTCGGCGTGAATCTGCTGTTGCTCGCGATAATTCCAACCTGGCTCAGCGAAGTGATATTGCGTGCAACGCAACGATTTTTACCGCACCATATGTTCGTCTATATATTTGGCAATGGTTTCTTCGGCTCGATGGTGGTGCTGTCCCTGAGTGGCTTATGTTCTATGGCAGCGCACATGCTCTGGGTCGGCCCATCAGGTCCCACTACCGACACCATTGCTTATATGCTGCTGCTAGCATGGGGCGAAACTTTTATGGTCGGCTTTCTGGTGACGATATTTGCCGTATATCGCCCGAACTGGCTATTGACCTTCGATGACAATTTCTATTTACGAGGCCGTTGATCCGAGGCATGCTCCGGCAGTGAACGCAATGCCAACATTACATACAACCTTATTTCCAATTTAATTTTTCAATATCTGACTTCCATGAATGCATACCCTACGCCAAGCATTGCATTAACTTCCAGATTGCCGCATGTCGGGACCACAATTTTCTCCATCATGTCGGCGCTGGCTACCGAAAAGAAAGCAGTGAATCTCGGGCAGGGCTTCCCGGACTTTGATTGCGACCCGGACCTGGTCGACAATGTTGCTGCGGCGATGAGAAATGGTCTGAATCAATACCCGCAGATGGCCGGCATTCCGGCATTGCGTGCAGCGATTGCCGATAAAATACAGGCAATTTACGGCCACGCATATGATCCGACAACGGAAATCACAGTGACTGCAGGGGCAACGCAAGGCATATTGACCGCGATTTTGTGTTGCGTCCATCCCGGCGACGAAGTCATCGTGATTGAACCTGCATACGACAGCTACGTGCCGGCGATTGAACTGGCTGGCGGCAAACCGGTTCTGGTAGCTATGCAGATCGGCCGGAATGGCTACGCGATCAACTGGGACCTGGTTGCTTCTGCTGTCACACCGAAAACCCGGCTGATCATCATCAATTCGCCGCATAATCCGACCGGCTCGATATTGAGCAGCAATGACATCCTCGCTTTGACTGAGATCGTCCGCGGTACCCAGATCCTGCTCTTGTCGGATGAAGTATATGAACACATGGTGTATGACGGCACACCGCATGAATCCGTATGTCGCCATCCGGAACTGGCGGCGCGTGCTTTCGTGGTATCCAGCTTCGGCAAGACCTATCATGTGACTGGCTGGAAAATCGGCTATGTCGCTGCACCGGCAGTGCTCAGCACAGAATTTCGCAAGGTGCATCAATTCAATGTATTTACTGTCAATACGCCGGTACAGCATGGCTTGGCTGCATATATGGCAAACCCGGCGCCTTATCTTGAATTGCCGGCATTCTATCAACGCAAACGCGACCTGTTCCGGGATGGGCTGAAGAACTCCCGCTTCAAACTGCTGCCGTCGAACGGCACCTACTTTCAGTGCGTTGATTATTCCGGTATTTCCGGAATGTCGGAAGCTGACTTCGCCACATTCCTGACGACTGAAATCGGCGTGGCGGCCATTCCTGTTTCCGCGTTTTACCAACAGTCGAAAGAATCCGGCATCGTGCGTTTCTGCTTCGCAAAGAAAGAATCCACGTTGCTGGCGGCACTTGAACGCCTTATGCAGCTCTAAATATACTCACCCCTGTATTTTTTAGTAGGCGCGCAATCATTGCGGCAATGGTAGAAAAAAGACCTATACTCCCACAAAAAAACCGGCGGTGATGCCGGTTTAGTACAAATCGATGAGCGCATCTGCCGCAGGCCAGAACGGCCGGCTCCATTAACTGCGCTTCGATCCAAAGTCGATATTGAAATCGATCGCTTCAAAATCAATAGAGCCATCTGGCCGCGGAACCAAGCTGGATTTAACTTCCGTATCGGGCAATCCCAATATCTCTTGCATCGTTTGCGTACCCGGCACGCGATCCAAAACGGCAGCTTCATCGAGTCGCCTTACGCGCTCCAACTCATGAGCCATGCTGATTAGCAACAGAATTTCCCGATATACAGACAAATCAAATCCTGCCCTCTCGCCATCCCTGTCATCGGTCAGCAAATTCTCCAAAAACTCAACAATGCCATCCTTATTCCACAGCGCACAAATTTTGCTCAGCAAATGCGGGAATTCTTCAATGACTTTGAGGTTGTGCCGGCTGGATACTCTCGCCATATTTTGCAATATTCGCATTGAACAAACGAATGAAGCGCTCACGCAGAGCATCATGCTTCTGTTTGTTTTTCACTTCACGATACAAGTCCAGCAAATACAGCCATGGCACCGGCGATTCAGGGTGATCGACATCGCTTTGTAGTTCCAGTATCTCGATAGCGCGCTTCGGGTCATTGAGCGAAATCCAGAATTCGGCCTCCTGTGTCACATCTGAGATTTCCTCGACCTTGAATTCGTTTGCTTTTTCACGGCTACGGCTATTTCCACTCACCATGCCAAAGCCGCTGGGCGAAAAAAATCCGACGATGCTATTGGAATCCTCCAGCGAAGGCAAATCAGGATTGAGGCGTTCGACCTTGGTCTGCAACCGGTTGCTCGGCTTGCGCCTTACCCCACCATTGCTGTCCGGTAGCTGAGCTTCCGCTATGACAGGATCGATCACAGCATCTTCGTCTTCTGCCTGGAACGAATCGGCATCTAGCTTATCGCCCTCTGCAACAGGCACATTTTCCCACCATATCGGGTGATTGACTTGTCGACTAGCACGCAAACGCCATATTAGCCAGGCTATCGCCAGAAAGCTCAATGTCAATAGTGCGCCCAGTCCAGCTATCCATGTGCTGGCGCCTGGGGTATTGCGCAATTCGGCCAGAGCGGCTTTATCTGCGGCATTCTGGCGTTTGATTTGCTCAAGCTCCGCGCTAACAGACCGAGCCTGGGCCTGCGTGTCTTTTGTCTCTGCCAGCAATGCCGGGTCTTCCCCGCGCAAGATGGCTGCAAAGCGCGCTTGCGCCACTTGCATTTCATTCGTTGCCGGCTGATCGCGTGCCTGACTGACTTCAGACAAAATGCTGGACAATTTGAGATGGTAGACAATATCCGTGCCGTCCCCGGTTAACTTGAGGACATCGTGTGCTGCAGACCGTTCCTTGAGAACAATTGATGGTTCTGTTTTTTGCCTGACAGGACGTGCAGTGCGCTCCTCTGCCGGCGCTCTTTTAGTCGCATAGCGCTTGGCATTTTTCCAGTCTGCAGCAGCAGGGGCATCTTGAGCGGCTCCGGACGAATTTACAGGGTAGGCTTCATTGCTTGAATTGTCGGCAGGCACAGATGCAACCGCAACAGAACGCCCACCCGTCGATGCAGCAAACAGGGCCGGCGGATCAAGCAATATCTGGTACTCACGATGGATCGAGGTTGAACACCCTATTTCAACACGAATCATTACCGCCGGTTCGTTGATGGGGAGCCGTGACGAAATCGCAATTGTGGCGGATGCAGCTGCGCGCGATAGCACGACTTGCGGCGCCAGAATAAAAACGCCATCGACTGTTTCCACTTTGGACTTGATACAAGCGCCTGTCACATCACCGGCATCGGCTCCCAGCAAGGCAATGCTTGCACGTAACGGCTGCCCTAGCCCTGACTGCACCCGAACGCCCCCCAAACCTACTGCATGCGACGCACAGCCCCAGGCAGCCAGAACTGACAATGCAGCCCAGCGCAATACAGGTGTTCGAATATGATGCTTCATGTCTAATTCTCCTCACGCATCGTGGCTCAACCGCTTACCACCATGCGCTATGCCGCTACTGCGCACATTACAAGCATCTTGTTCTTGAACAAAATAGTTAATAATCAATTCAATCCATCTGGAAAAATCTGCAATTCCAGAATCGATGTATAGGTACCTTATCGGCTCGCCGATTAACTAAGCGCCCGATCCCGGCGCAACAATCCTCAGAATCGACGGTCACCCATCATACGCGCTACCTCGGCAATCAAGAATCACAACCCGCCTGATGAAGTTCGACACGCTTGCCAAGTGTTCCCCGATATCACTGAAATTAAGGCGTGTGCGCTAACGATTAGCAGAAATGGATGAAATGCCTTTACTCATGAAAACATGATTTAAAATTATCATTTTATCAATATAACTGCAGAAAATGTTACATCCCGAGAACAAATGTGATTAGAACCACATCTATTGCTAGCCATTGATCCTAGCAACATCACACGCTATGCAATCTCATGCGTCGCCGATTATCACGGGCAATGGTGAAGCTGTCCAATTTTATACAGCGTTATTAACAATCACTGCAACTTACCCCATGACAAAATGGATTGCAAAAATCAATTCCGCACCGGCTTGAATCGCAGCAAACAGCACCTGAACCATGCGCACATCAGTAAAATTATTGCAAAACGGATACAGCGACCATCTGCGCCAGCACCCTGTGATTGATTGCATCTGACATCAGCTGCACGGCACGCCATGGCGCATACAGTTACATCCGCGTGTGAACCTGCTGCAAGCTGCTGACAGATCATCTAGACTAGCAAAAATACATGCGCCAAGCGCACCACTAGTCGACAGCCCCCCCACAACAAGAAAAGGAACACTCATGATTGACGTGTATAGCTGGCCCACACCCAATGGCCATAAAATCCATATCATGCTGGAAGAATGCGGTCAGCGTCTGGGCCAGGACTGGCGCGCGCTACCCATCGACATCGGTGCCGGCGACCAGTTCAAGGAGGCGTTCCTGGCGATCTCCCCCAACAACAAGATCCCTGCCATCGTCGATGCCGACGGCCCCGACGGAAAACCAATTTCGCTTTTTGAATCCGGCGCAATTCTGCTGTACCTGGCCAGCAAATTCAACAAGTTACTCGGCAACAGCGATCGTGATAAATTCAATACCGCCCAATGGCTGATGTTCCAGATGGGCGGCATTGGTCCGATGCTGGGACAGGCGCACCACTTCCGGATCTATGCACCAACCCAGATCGAGTATGCGGTAAACCGCTATACCAATGAAGCCAAGCGTCTGTATGGCGTGCTGGACAAACAACTGGCAAAAACCGCCTATCTGGCAGGCGATCAATATACGATCGCCGACATCGCAAGCTTTCCCTGGACCCGCTCCGCGCAGAACCAGGGCATCGACTGGGACGACTATCCGCACGCGAAACGCTGGTTCGACGAAATCAGCGCGCGCCCCGCGGTGCAACGCGGAGTTGCCGTATTGGCCGACCTGCGCAAACCTCTGATCGACGACAAGGCAAAAGAAGTCCTGTTTGGCGCCACTCAGTATCAGAAACACTAATACTTTCTTATTAAATATGGAGGGGTATAAGCAGATTTAGTGGCGTTCCCGCTTATATATCCTGCCTCTTTAAAAATACAAGGGGGAGTATTTTTTTGTGCCTGTAACGCACCATCCATCCGGCGAACCCCTGCCACAAAAAAATCGCTACGGTTTCTTGACCTGACTGACAGCAATAAAAATGCCGCCCACCTTTTCAAGTGGACGGCATGATCGTCACAACCGGCGTTATTTACATACTGCCCCGCTGTAGACCTTCCCCGTCAGGCTGCTTGCGCCAATGCCGGATAGTCGGTATAGCCCTGCGCACCGCCGCCGTAAAATGTGCCGCGATCGGCGTCGTTAAGCGCGGCATTTTGCCTGAAACGCTCAACCAGATCCGGATTGGCGATATAAGGACGGCCAAACGCGACCGCATCGGCGATGCCATCAGCGATCAGCGTGTCCGCTTCCGCTGCGGTATACCCGCCGCAGAAGATCAGCATGCCATTGAAATCGGCACGGATCTGGCGCCGGAAATCATCTGTCAGCAGCGCCCCGCCGACCCAATCCGGCTCGGCGATATGCAGGTAGGCGATGCCGCGACGGCTGAACTCTTTGGCCAGATACAGCGTGATCGCATCGGCTTCGGCATCGGCCATGTCATGCGCCACGAAATGGGGCGACAGGCGCACCCCGACCCGGCCGGCACCCATCTCATCAATCGCGGCATCGACTACTTCCAGCAGCAGGCGGGCGCGGTTTTCCAGCGAACCGCCATAGGCGTCGGTGCGCAGATTGGTGTTGGTTGCCAGAAACTGGTTCAGCAGATAGCCGTTGGCAGAGTGGATCTCCACCAGATCGAAACCGGCCCGTTTGGCACGCACAGCGGCCTGACGGTATTGCGCCACCACGCCGGGCAACTCTTCCAGCGCCAACGCACGCGGCGTTTCGCATGGGACGTTGGCGGGAGTGCCGTCGGCTTGCACCACGAAACACTGGCTGCTGGCAGCCACCAGCGCGGACGGCGCGACCGGCGCCGCACCATCTTCCTGCAACAGCGAATGGGAAATACGGCCGACGTGCCACAACTGGGCCGCGATCTTGCCGCCCTTCGCATGCACCGCCTCGACCACATCTTTCCACCCGGCTTCCTGAGCATCCGAATAAATGCCCGGTGTCCACGCATAGCCCTGCCCTTGCCTCGACACCTGCGTGCCTTCGGTGACGATCAGACCGGCTCCCGCACGCTGGCTGTAATATTCGACATTCAAGGCAGTCGGAAAATCGCCAGGTTGCCCGGCACGTGAACGGGTCAACGGCGCCATCACGGCCCGGTTGGATAATGCAACTACGCCAGCCTGCACAGGTGAAAGTAAATGTTCAAACATGTTTTCTCCATCGAATTAGATCGGTCGCCTATAGTCCGGCTCAAAAATTGGATAAGCCTGAAGTGCTCACCCATCCTGCAATAAAAAATCCAATAACCTGCAGCATCCATTACGATTGACTGGATGCCAACTCGATTGACAGCAGCGAATACCCCATCCCGGCCAGCTACATCTACCCACATAGCAACAGGCCAAGAAAACTGTCGCCAACGACTATCGCCAGCAGGACTCCCGCCCCAGATTCATCTGCGCTTAAACAAGGTTTTGATGCGCACCTCATGGCGATCAAACCAACGCTCCATCTAGGCTGCACCAAAACCCTCGCTTGCGAAGAAGCAAGGTAGAAGAACTCGTCAGTACCACTTTTTGCTCAAGCCGACAGTCGTAAAACCGCGCCCAAACGCCAATACCTGCCTGACGGACAGAATGCATTACCCCATTGCCCCTTATGTCGATGGAGTGTGCTGCGAGCTTGCAAAAGATTATATTAGACCAGTCGTCTAGCGACAAGTAAAGAATTTAGCTTGGACATCAGATAGCGCCCGAAATCCAGTCCAACGTCAATTTAGAAAATGAAAAATAAAGGGGTAGATTGTGATGAAAATAGAAGCGCTGCAACCAAAACGACATAGTTCGATTCGGCCGCAAGAAACCTCAGAATATCGCACCCGAACTAATTGAGCACCCCATCCCATGCTCCAGCGCCAGGCACTTACTGCAGAGTATGCTTCAGCGGTGCCGGCATGGGCAGAGAAAGCACATTGATTCCCTCATCCATCAGGGCTGCACGCTGATCATCGCTCGCCACACCGCGTATGCCGCGTTCCGGCGCTTCTTTGTAATGAATGCGACGCGCCTCTTCGGCAAAACTGGAGCCGACATCTTCGGTGTTGTCGATCACCTGCCGCACCGCCTGCTGCAATGCCAATTGCACCCTCTGGCTTACATCATCTTTCGGAGCTTGCGCCCCAGAAATATTCAGGCGCGGCGCTGATGGCCGACGTTCGACCCCGGTATCCGCACAGATCGGACATGCAATCAAATATTGTTCAGATTGTGCGAGGAAATCCTCCTCGGAGGAGAACCATCCTTCGAAAAAATGTGCATGCGCACAACACAGGTTATAGACTTTCATGATCTGGATACTTAAGGAAGGTCATTTGCAAACCAAAATTTGTACAACGAGCATATCAAACATGCGCCCAACCCGACATCCGCACGCGCGCATGCGCGACAGGATCGCCTTATCCATTTGCCCGCCGCTCTTGCCATAGCGAGCAATTGAGCTGATAGACAGATGTCCCGAAGCATGGCCGATTGCTACCACTTCTGCCGAATTTTCAGAAATCATCTTGCGCATATATCCGCATCACAACAGCCCTTTTTCCGTCATTTCATTCGAACTGTTTCTTGAAACTCTCAAACTGCTGGGTAAGCCAGTCGATTTCACGACGAAGACGCGATACTTCCTCCTCCAACTGCCCGACCCGGTCGTGACGAGATGCATTCACTACCATGCTGCCTGAAGAAAACCCTGCCGCGATCTCCTGCTGTTCCAGCACATCCTCACCGGACAGCAAATGCACATAACGGGACTCCTTGGTGCCCGGGGCGCGCGGCAAACAGGCCACCAGCGGCGGATACTTGTCGATCAGGAATTGCAATCCGGTTTCGACGTCCTGTATGGAGGGGAAATCATGCAAACGCCCACAGCGTGCACGTATCTCGCCCGGAGTCTGAATTCCGCGCAACATCAGGATCGCGAGGATTGCCAGTTTATCCTGCTCCAGCGACCAGACCATGCGCATCCGGTGTTCGTATTTTGAAACACGCGCACCAGCCTGACGTACCTCAGATACGAACTTCCTCTGGATCAGACGTTCCAGAATATCCTGAACCGTCTCCTCGGAAATCGACATCACGGGGTCACGGCTGGACAACTGATTGCAGCCATTCACCAATGCATTGAGTGAAAGCGGGTAATTATCCGGCGTCAAGGCCTCTTTTTCTGCAAGAACCGCCAACACACGAATTTCAAATGGGTCAAGAATATTCTTGTTGTCCACGGCTTCTTTGTCTGATGAATTCATAGTTGATTCCATATGCAATTTGGCGCTCTCATTCAACCAGTTTGTTCAGTTGGTCCGGGTGGAATTTATCTGAGGCCGGCACATTTTCACACGCTATACCTGCCGCCTTCATGGCTGCCATCATTTTCCCGATCTGGTGCTCCTGGGCCGCTGCATTATTGATCAGACCGTGCAGCGCCTTGGACAAGGGATCATCACCGTTAGGCGTTATGCCGTAGGCTGCAAAGATATGTGCCGCAGCCGACTCTTTCGCTTTCTGTACATCTTTTTGAATAATCCTGGCAGGATTGCCCACAGCAGTCGCACCGGCAGGTACCTCTTTCACGACCACCGCATTCGAACCCACTTTTGCATCCTCACCCACAGTAAAACCGCCCAAGACCTGGGCCCCCGCACCGATGATCACACCACGTGCCAATGTAGGATGACGCTTTGCCCCCTTATTCAAGGATGTTCCACCCAGAGTCACCCCTTGGTAGATCGTGCAATCATCACCAACATCCGCAGTTTCGCCGATGACAACGCCAAAGCCGTGATCAATGAAAACCCGGTGACCGATCGTCGCGCCTGGATGTATTTCAATACCAGTAATAATGCGTGCGATATAAGAAATAAAGCGCCCAAACCACTTCATGTTGTGCGTCCAAAACCAATGCGACCAACGATGGGAAACGATTGCATGCAGGCCAGGATAGCAGGTCAATACTTCCCATCCATTACGGGCTGCCGGGTCACGTTCTATGATGCTGGCGATATCTTCACGTAGACGGTTAAACATAGGAGCAAGAAATAGTGAGGCTAAAAAATGATTTTTAGCATGTTGATTATCGCTTCGCAAAAATGATAAAAGCGGCATGACGACTGAAATATACTCATATCGTTATGCCGCCCAACTCAAACAACTACGAAGCACCAGTACATCAAGCCCCTGGAAGACGTTGGCGACGAGCTTCATAAAGACAAATGCCCGAAGCCACGGACACATTCAGGCTCTCTACTGAGCCAAACATCGGCACATGCACCAATACATCGCAAGTTTCACGAGTCAAGCGACGCATACCCTCTCCCTCGGACCCCATCACCAAGGCTGCAGGCCCCGAAAAATCAGCCTGATAGAGGCTTTTTTCCGCATCATCGGATGTACCGATCAATAACACGTCGCGCTCTTTGAGCTCGCGCATGGTACGGGCCAGATTGGTAACCGTGATGTACGGCATAGTTTCGGCTGCACCACTGGCAACTTTAGCGGCTGTAGCATTCAAGCCTACCGCACGATCCTTTGGCGCGATAACAGCATGTGCACCGGCGCCATCTGCGACACGCAAGCAGGCACCAAGATTATGCGGGTCGGTGATACCATCCAAGATCAGCAATAAAGGCGGGCCGTCAATTGCATCCAGCAACTCGTCAAGGTTACGGGCCAGCGAGAGTTCCCCTGCTTTCGCGACCACACCTTGATGCCGGCGTGTGCCAACAATATTACTGAGACGTTGGTCATCTGCCTTAATGATGCGCACATTGAATGCTTTGGCTACGGACAACAACTCCTGCATACGTCCATCAACCCTGCTTGCATCAACATAAATTTCCTCGACGGAGGATGCTTCGTGACGCAAACGCGAGGTAACGGCATGAAAACCGAAAATCATTTTACTCTTCATATTTATCGTTTCTTTTTGCCCGGTTTAGGGGCAGTTTTTGATGCACGCGCCTTTTCAGGCTGTGCTGCAGCGGATTTTGATCGCTTGGATTTACTAACTATCTTGGCGGGCGTCGCCACAACGTCACGATCCGATTTCGCTCTGGCACTCTTGCCCGCAGGTGCTTCCGACCCTGCCCGACGAGTCGCCCCCTTGGTAGCAACTCTTTCACCAAACTCATCCACCAACATCAAGTCAATCTTGCGAGCATCCAGATCAACCCGGCTCACTTGGACTGTGACCCGATCTGTCAGTTGATAACGCTTACCTGTGCGCTCGCCACGTAATTCATGTCGCGCTTCATCATACTGAAAGTAATCAGCGCCCAATTCAGTTACATGAACCAGGCCTTCAATGAACAGGGAATCGAGCTGAACGAAAATACCGAATGTAGTCACGCCAGAAATCGTACCAGTAAATTGCTCACCCAATTTATCACGGATGAAATAGCACTTCAGCCAAGCTTCGACATCACGCGAGGCCTCGTCAGCACGTCGTTCATTCGCAGAACAATGTACCCCAAGAGCATCCCAAATCGTGAGGTCGGCCTCAGGTTTTTTCTTTCCATCCGCCTTGTCTTTGACTTGTTGCTTGCGCGCTGAATTCGACAAGGTCGTATTTAAAGCACGGGCATCAATTCCCTTCGGCTCATATCGTTTCCCCTGCAGTATGGCTTTAATTGCACGATGGGTCAGCAAATCCGGATAGCGGCGGATAGGACTGGTGAAATGGGCATAAGCCTCATAAGCCAGACCAAAATGGCCAATGTTATCCGGACTATATACAGCCTGCTGCATGGAGCGCAGCAACATGGTTTGCAACAATGGCGCGTCTGGACGCCCCTTTATTTTGTTTATCAACTCGGCATAATCCGAGGTCGCAGGCGTGTCCCCGCCATTCAAATACAAACCTACCTGTTTAAGAAAGGTCCTGAGTTGATTAAGCTTCTCTTTTGTCGGCCCTGCATGGATACGATAAGTGCCCGGATGTTTGTTCCGAATCAGCAGATCAGCCGCGCAAACGTTTGCTGCCAACATGCATTCTTCAATGATTTTATGCGCATCATTACGTGTGCGAGGAATGATTTTTTCAATTTTCCCGACTGAATTACATACGATATAGGTTTCAGTAGTTTCGAAGTCAATCGCGCCACGAGCCTGGCGCGCTTCCAATAACACGTGATACACGGCATTCAGATTGCGCAGATGCGGCACTATTTCCGAATGTTTTGCTGCTTCAGGGCCATTGGTGTTGGCCAGTATTTCGGCCACTTCGGTATACGTCAAGCGTGCCGCAGAATGTATGACTGCCGGATAAAACTGGTAAGCCTTGATTTCACCGCCGTCAGAAATGACGGCATCACAAACCAGTGTAAGTCGATCAACATCAGGATTTAACGAGCAAAGACCATTAGATAGCTTTTCGGGCAGCATCGGAATTACCCGGCGCGGAAAATACACCGAAGTACTACGCTCCAAGGCATCAGCATCCAGTGCGTCGTTCGGCTTGACATAATGGCTGACGTCAGCAATCGCAACAATGAGGCGAAAGCCGTTACCCTTGCCCAACTTGACAGGCTCACAATAAACGGCATCGTCAAAATCGCGAGCATCTTCACCATCGATGGTTACAAGCGAAATATCCCGCAAATCAACTCGATCCTTTAAGTCTGCAAGACGCACTTCACTCGGGAGTTTTGCAGCCAACTTGGAAGCAGCATCTGAGAAAATATGTGGCACGCCAAATTTGCGGACAGCAATCTCAATTTCCATGCCGGGATCATCAATATCACCCAGTATTTCTATAATTTTGCCTACAGATTGTGCATAGCGCGAGGGTTGCTCAATCAGCTCCACACTGACAATTTGTCCGCTCTTCGCCTTACCAAGAGACCCACCCAACAAAATATCGCGCCCAATGCGCTTATCTTCAGGGACTATGACCCAGGCTCCGTTTTCATTCAGCAATCGCCCGATGACATGCGTATTAGCACGTTCAACAACTTCGACAATTGAACCCTCAGGGCGACCGCGCCTGTCGGTACCTACCATGCGTATCTGTACCCGGTCACCATGCAATACCTTCTGCATTTCTTTCTCGGGAAGAAACACATCCTCACTACCGTCATCAGGAATCAGAAAACCGTAGCCATCACGGTGGCCGCTCACACGCCCCAACACAAAATTGGATAAATTCATTAATTGGAAATTGCCATCTGGATCCAATTTAACCTGACCATCACGACACATCGCATTTAAGCGGCGCATCAGACCATCAAATTCATCAGACTTGACATCAAGTGCTGCGGCAATTAATTGCGCATTCTGAGGTTCTACCGTAGATCGCAAAATACCGAGAATATCCTCTCGGCTGGGAATGGTATAAGGAAATTGGCTCAAAGGGGTGTTTCAGTTAATTATTGTTGACATAGGATGTAGTGTAACGGACTAGCAAGGGATTTACCTAACAACCAGGCAAATCAAGCGACACAAAATTGTTTGACTTTTCATTATTATCCACTATAATTCTGCTTCTTCTAAGAAACGCACATTTTCCAATCTGCAAGCTTAATAATACTAGCAGATTAGAAAATGGTACATTGAAGAAATATGCTTTGGTTAAAATCAACCACACATATTTAAACACTGGAATGGCAACAAATTCTAATACAATTATTTAGAATAATTTCAGTGCCCACGTGGCGGAATTGGTAGACGCGCATGGTTCAGGTCCATGTGCCTTTGGGTGTGGGGGTTCGAGTCCCTCCGTGGGCACCATTAATTTACAAGCTTAATCTTCACAAGATTTTGCTCGCATGAAATTTAAAATATAATAATCATTACTCATAATCTCAAAATGGGAATATGGTGCATGCATATATTGACTGAATTTTAAATAAAAACTTGCAATTCACACACGTCATTTTCAGAAGGCAGAATCGAGCAAACCCTAAACACTCGCCACTCTCTGCTCAGCCTACAATGCAACACCGCCTATCGCACTAAGTAGCTCAGTAAGTTTACTAATCCATCTAAACATAGTGACTTCGAAGAAGTCATGTATACAACCCCACCCTGCAACAAATCACTCCGCACATATGCTGAGCGCCAGATAATTAAATCACTTCTGACAAAGCCGTGAGTTTATTACTGGGGCGACTCAAAGGCACTGGCAACCCTTGATCCGCCATAAAAACATCTATAGCCACAATTTCATTTGGTCGCAACATTAATCGACTTGCTCCTGATTGCGAACGTATGCACGAAGCTTTCCCTCACCCAACCTCTATGATTCGAGTCAAGAGTCTTTTGGCGAATTAATCCAATCCGCATTGCAATCACTGGCTGACGCTGGTGCATGGCGCCAAGTCGCACTCTTCGGCTTGGCGCCATGCCGACCTGCCAGCGAGGTTATTCTGCCTGCTGCGCGCTGCACAATACATTGCCTTCTGTCCTCTCAGTCGTGTCATGCACGCCGTTTGAAGCTCCCGGTCATCGTTCCGTGAGACCTGACGTTTCACCACCTTCTATCCGCTGGCTTTTGATCCAGCCTGATCCTGCATGCGCTCTTCGCTCAGGTGACCGTGATTGGAACAAGCCCCATCTACTAAGGTCGGTTGCCTGTGCAACCGAGGTGGGTAACGGGCCTGTCCACTTCCAACTCTTTATGCTTGACGCGCCGATCGTCCTTCTTTAATGTTTTCGTGCAATCCTGTTGTTGCTTTCACTCTTCGTAGCTGATGCTTTGTTTCACGGTGCCAAGGCCGCTTTCATCGCCGCACCTTCCGGTACCACGCCGTCCTTCAGATAGCGCCACAGGGCGATGACCAGGCGCCGCGCCACCGCGATGATGGCGATCCTGCGGCCGCGCTTGTTCGGCTCGCACCCCTGTGTGCGTTGCGCGAACCAGTGCGCCAGGCCGCTGTCAGGCTGGTAGCGCAGCCACAGCCACGCCATTTCGATCAACAGCGCCCGCACTCGCCGGTTGCCTTGCTTGCTGATGCCTTGATCGACCCGGCTTTCGCCGCTGTCGTAGGGTTGCGGCACCAGCCCGACACAGGCACCGACTTGCCGTCGGTTGCCAAAGTCGCGCCAGAACAATTCCAGCACCAGCCGCATTGCACCAGTCTGGCCTATGGCCTTGAGCTTCATCAGCGCCATGATGCGTTCCTGCACGGACTCAGGTAACTGCCGGACCAGGTCTTTTTCCAGCCCCGCCAATTGCTGTTGCGCCAGCGCCAGCCGTTCACATTCCCGCTGCAGTCGCTCAACGAGTTCCTGCGGCAGCGCCGCGCCGTCATGGCATCGGATAGCGCCACATTGCAGGCGCTTGGCTAAATCCCCTTCGACGCGATCCCAACAGCCGACTGTGCACAGTAATTTGCGGATCCGGTCCCGGTGTTGCCCCGTTTCTTTCTGCAATTCGCCCCGGTCGCGCGCTAACTGCCGTTGCGCTTCGGCGTCCGGCGTTGGTATCCGGATCACGTGCATCCGGTCGCGTTCGCCGCGCAGCCACGCGCGCAGGCTGGTGACCAGTTTGATGGCATCGAGCCGGTCGGTCTTGGCGCGCCGCGCATGCCGCTCCACCGGGATGCTGGCGGGGTCAACCACCAGCGTTTCATAACCCAGCTTCGATAAGGCTCTGCTGATCCAGAATCCGTCTTGCCCGGCTTCATACAGTACGATCACCCGGCAACCCGGCGGCAGCTGCCATTTCGCTTTCTGGGCTTCGATCACCGCCACTGTTTCGGCCAGGCGCTGCGCCGCGTCTTCGCTTGAGGCGTTATGGATCGCCGGCGTGTCACGCTTGCCGTCGTGCAATGCCACCTTCCAGCTCCCTTTCGACAATTCCAGCGATACCGCCAAAATTTCTGTGTCCAGCGTAAAATCCTTTGCTTGAGTCGGTTGCATTTCGCTCTCCTTAAGTGATGTTCCCACATTTATTTTAAGGATCGATTTGCTGCCGGCTCTCTTTCTTTAAATCTAATCTACCGTTGATACAAAGTAGCCTCGCGCCAAAAATACCTCACCAGTGAAATTTCTGTGCCCACCTCCAAAATGTCGCGCTATCGAGATTGCACTTTTCCTTTTTATATAATCAAACACACTTGATGCCAAATGTAATTTTCAAGTAATTTCTGGCGCAACAATAGGTTATTTTTCTGCCATTTTCCGCTCATAGGCGACGGGTGGCAGATTGCCCAATACTGAATTCAATCGCTTGCAGTTGTAGAAGCCGACGATATAGTCCGTGATGTCGACCTTGACCTCCGCATGGTTGGCATATTGACGCTGCCAAACGCGCTCCATCTTGAGATTCGAACTCCGACGAATTCGGGCATCTGCCACCGAGCCAGATCGTTCCAAGACTGGCCGATCGCGGGCAATACATCGCCTCTGAATCGACGTTTTACCGCGTCTTGAGAGCAGAAAACCAGCTCAGGCACCGTAGCGCGGAACGGCCGGCGCAACAGCGCAGCAAACCGCGTGCGCTATCGGCAACGGCACCCGACCAGTTATTCAGTTGGGACATCACGTATCTGCCGACACAGGTCAAGGGCATCTATTTTTACCTGTATTTATTCATGGATATTTTTAGCCGAAAAATCGTTGGATGGCAGATCTATGACGCAGAAAGCAGCGACCTGGCAAGCGAAGTGATGCGCGATATTTGCGAACGGGAACATATCGCCCAGAATCAGGTGGTGCTGCATTCTGACAATGGCAGCCCGATGAAAGGGGCCACGATGCTGGCCACCCTGCAAGCGCTGGGCGTAATGCCCTCGTTTAGCCGCCCGGCGGTCAGCAACGACAACCCGTTCTCGGAATCGCTCTTCAAGACAATGAAATACCGGCCCAGCTATCCGCGCAAGCCGTTTGAAAACCTGATTGCCGCCAGGCAATGGGTCAGCACGTTTGCCCACTGGTACAACCATGAACATCGTCACAGCACCAGAAAAAGAACCTATTGTTGTACCCGAAATTACTTGACCACTGCACTTCAGCGATAAACACTATTCCTATTCGATATTTACAGATCCACCTCGTATGACTCAAACTTTGATACTCTTTCATCCTTAAACTCATTCTTTTGATAGAGAAAGAAATTTCAAAATGACTGACGCTTAGGCCCCCCCCCCGCGGTAGAGCCGAGGGGCTACCTTATTAGATTATGAAATTTGAGGCCATTTCAGATGCCTAGTCTATCAGTTCATAACTGACCAGTATTAACCGCACTAAGCAATGCTTTTTTTGATGAACCATCCACCAAGATAGCCTTGGCAATGCCACCCATTCCCCTTTGTTTATTTGGACATATCCAAAATATCCTCTTGTGGCGCCTCAAAGGCGCTGTTAACCCGTGAGCCGCCTGAAGGCGGCTATACTCCCAACTTCATTTGGTCGAAACGCTCATCTTCCTGCTCCTGATGACGGATATAGGCACGAACCATTTCTTCGTCCAACCCTACCGTCGAGACGAAGTAGCCTCGCGCCCAAAATACCTCGCCAGTAAAATTCCTCTGCCGACCTCCAAAATGCCGAGCTATCGAAATGGCGCTCTTCCCTTTGATATAGCCAACCACATTCGATACTGAATACTTCGGCGGCACGCTCAGACACATATGCACGTGGTCAATCATCAAATGGCCTTCGACAACCTTGCATGCCCTTTGCTGCGCCAACTCCCGAAATATCTCGCCGAGGTGTTTGCGTAATGCGCCGTAAATCGCCTTCTTGCGCCGCTTCGGGATAAACACTACGTGATATTTACAGTCCCACCTCGTATGACTCAAACTTTGATACTCTTTCATCTTGAAACTCCTTCTTTTGGTAGAGAAAGAAGTTTCAAAGCGACCGACGTATAGGTCAAACCTTGGTGAGTCCCCCGGCAAAGCCGGGGGATTACCTGATAATTTACAAAACAGAAAAACGATTGACCAAAAGTGCGCCGAAAGGTATAATATTTTTTATTGGAAACGCCAAGGCAATACTTTTGAATTGGATTTCAATGCCCACGTGGCGGAATTGGTAGACGCGCATGGTTCAGGTCCATGTGCCTTTGGGTGTGGGGGTTCGAGTCCCTCCGTGGGCACCAAAAATATTTAGACCCTGTTGAGAAATCAACAGGGTTTTTTTATTGTGCGCCAATACTGGGCGCACAATAAAAAGCCATCATATGATGATGGCTTTAAAGCAAAAAAACAAATCAAATGTGAAATTAATTGGACTCACCTTTTTTCAACCATGCAGCAAGTTGATGTGGGCGCAAGCTGTCGAACTCCTCAAATGGCTGGTGAATCCAAGGATTTGTTGGCAGATAATTAAGGTAAAAATCAGGCCGAACTGATGAACATCCCTTGCACCAAATCACTGCAGACTTAACCTCTGTAACCATCTCGAAATTTTCTCTGATGTGAAGTTGCACTCTCTCAAGAGTTACACCAGAATCCACAAGGTCATCAACAAGCAATACGCGACCGGAAAGCAATCCTTTCGTCATTGTGATGTATTTAGCAATATCCAAGTTACCTCTTACAGTCCCTAATTCTTCGCGGTAGGAACTCGCAGAAAGAATTGCCAAAGGAACATCGAATATTCGAGACAGAATGTCGCCCGGTCGTAAACCACCGCGAGCCAAGCAAAGCACCTGATCAAATCTCCAACCAGACGCCTGTATCATCAACCCCAACTTTATAATCGAACGATTATATTGATCCCAGGATACCCATAGATCACTATCAGTTGCTACCGGCATTCTGACTCCTTCATATAATTATTATTTATATGGATGTCTCAGAACAATAGTCTCTTCACGATCCGGCCCCGTGGAAATCATATCAATCGGGATGCCGACTAACTCTTCAATACGCTTGATATATGCAAGCGCATTCGCCGGCAATGCACCCAAGGATTTAACCCCCACAGTAGAACCAGTCCAACCGGATATCTCCTCATAAACAGGCTCACAAAGACTCGCATCCTCAGCACCCACGGGGAAAATATCAATCAATTTACCATTAAGTTTATAACCCGTGCATATTCTTAGGGCATCCAAACCATCCAACACATCCAACTTCGTCAAACACATACCGGTAACACCATTGATCTGAACCGAGCGCCTTAATAAGGCGGCATCAAACCAGCCGCAGCGGCGAGCCCGCCCAGTAACAGTACCAAATTCATGCCCAACACTAGACAAATGTTTTCCCACGCCTTGATCCGTAGGTAGTTCTGATGGGAACGGACCAGAGCCAACTCGCGTTGTATACGCCTTGGTAATGCCAAGAATATAATGCAGCATATTAGGACCGACACCAGTCCCGGCTGCAGCATTACCTGCGACACAGTTGCTGGATGTGACAAATGGATATGTACCATGATCGACATCCAATAGACTACCTTGGGCTCCCTCAAACAACAAATTAGCTCCAGCCTTATAAGCTGCATGCAATGCACTGGAAACATCAGAAACCATAGGAGCCAAACGTGGGACGTTAGCAAGCGCCTCATCAAAGGTCTTTTGATAATCTACAGCTTCTGCCTTCAAAAACTGTGTTAATACAAAATTATGATAATCTAGATTTTCACGAAGCTTTTCGCCAAAACGCTTTTCATTTAGCAAATCTGCCACACGAATCGCTCTACGGGCTACCTTATCTTCATAAGCTGGCCCAATACCTTTTCCGGTAGTGCCAATTTTAGCCGCTCCACGAGCAACCTCGCGCGCTGCGTCAAGAGCAGTATGGTATGGCAAAATAATTGGGCAGGCTTCTGAAACCTTTAAGCGCGAGGCAACTTCAACACCCACCCCTTCCAATTTATCGATTTCACGCAATAAGTCCGGCACAGACAAAACAACACCATTGCCGATGTAACAGGCAACGCCTTCGCGCATGATGCCAGAGGGAATCAATTGCAAAGCTGTTTTTTTGCCACCAATGACGAGCGTATGCCCAGCATTATGACCGCCCTGAAAACGCACAACGCCTTGAGAATGATCAGTCAACCAATCGACTATTTTACCCTTGCCTTCATCACCCCATTGAGTGCCAATGACAACAACATTTTTCGCTACATTATTTTCTTGTAACATCACTTAACCTAAATTTTTGATAATCCAGTTTCCATCTTCAAACACGACTGCCCGATCGCAATCGAATTCATCTTGGTCATTTTCATGACCCGGCAAGCTTTGAATTACTATCTCACCAGCGCTGCGCAATTCCATTATTCTTGAGTGCAATTTTAAATCCTGCCCCCAAGGCGCTCGAATTGCCCGCTTACGCTCTGCAATCGGCATTAGTCGCGACAATTCTCTAAGATCCATCGAAAAGCCAGTAGCTGGCCTAGCCCGCCCGAAGGCCTCCCCCACATGGTCATATCGTCCACCACGGGCAACAGCATTTGGCAAACCAGGCACATATGCCGCAAACATCACGCCGCTATGATAATAGTACCCACGCAGATCAGCCAGATCTATGGTTATATTTTTTTCGCCAACCAATTTAATCAATGTTTCCAGCTCATCAAGTGCATTAAGAATCCCGGGCAATTTAGGCAAAACATCACGGCCCCGTGCAATAACTGCTGCATCTCCATACAAATGAGGCAATATCAAGAGCGCGTCACGTGTAGCCTTGTCAAAATCAATTGAAATCTCCTCAAGTCCCGGGATATCTTTTGCCTCTAAAAGAGTAAAAAGTTCGATTTCCCGTATTTTGGCTTTGACATCATTTTCCAAAAGAGCACGCAATACTCCTACATGACATAGATCCAGACGGACTTGGGAAATGCCAGCCAATTGCAGTGTGGACAAAACCAATCCTTGAATTTCAGCATCCGCCTCAAAACCAGCATGCCCGTAAATTTCTGCACCAATTTGCAGTGGCTCACGTGTTGCGTGCAAGCCAGAAGGCCGAGTATGCAAAACACTACCAGCATAACAAAGTCTCGTGACAGAAACACGATTGAGCAAATGTGCATCGATACGAGCCACTTGTGTCGTCATATCAGCACGAACGCCCATAGTGCGCCCCGACAATTGATCCACCAGTTTAAACGTACGCAAATCCGTATCCTGGCCTGCACCAGTTAAAAGAGACTCAAGATACTCTAATAAAGGCGGCATGACCAACTCGTAGCCATAAAGCCTAAAATTATCGAGTAAAGCACGTCTTAAATCTTCAATTTTGCGCGCCTCAGACGGCAAGACATCAGCAATATTTTCAGGAAGAAGCCAATTTGGCATAACGAAAAAGTAAAACTATCAGATTCTGAATAATGAATTTTCAAAAGCAAAAATTACTATGCCAAGAAAAACCTATTACAAAAAAACAAAAAAATGACTGACGCCAAACAACAAGGGCATCAGTCTCAAGGTAAAGTTAGTACAAGAAAATATTAATTTTTGATGTTGCCGGCACCAGGACTCTTAAAATATTTAAAAAAATCGGAATTTGGGTCAACTACCAATATATCGCTGCGATCTTTGAAACTGGCGCGATAAGCATCCAAGCTGCGATAAAATTTATAAAATTCAGGATTCTTGCCAAATGCCTGCGAATAAATTTGTGATGCCTTGGCATCCCCTTCACCTCGGATATTTTCCGCTTCTTTGTAGGCCTCAGCTAATATCACAGTACGCTGCCTATCTGCATCGGCACGAACTTTCTCAGACTCTGCCGCTCCGGTTGAACGCAACTCATTGGCAACGCGAGCCCGCTCTGACTTCATCCGATCATAAACAGAATCATTGATTTGCTCTACATAATCCACCCGCTTCAAACGCACGTCGATTATTTCAATGCCAATTTGCTTGGATTCATTCAAAACTTTTTTCTGAATTGCAGCCATAACTTTGCCACGCTCACCGGAAATAACTTCACGCACAGTTCGCTTCGTAATTTCCTCATTCAATGCAGCCTTGACGATTTGCGACATACGATCCTGCAAACGACGCTCATCACCGCCAAAACTTACGAAATACAGTTTAGGATCGACAATGCGCCATTTCACGAATGCATCCACTAAAATATTTTTCTTTTCTGCGGTAATGAAACGATCCGCATCAGGCGTATCTAACGTCAATATCCGCTTATCTAGAAATAGAATGTTTTGAAATGGCGGAGGCAATTTGAAATGCAATCCTGGCTCACTAATTACCTGCTTAACTTCGCCCAATGCAAATACAATTGCATACTGACGCTGATCGACAATAAACAAAGTAGAAAATAATGCCCATAGCGCTACCAATGCAATGATTGCGTAAGAAACCATTCGATTCATTATCGCACCTCTCTTTCGCGAGAGTCACGAGATCTTGCATCGTTTTTACGTTGAGCATCAAGGGATTGCAAAGGATCCGGAGCAGGGTTCACCGTGGAGCCAGGCACAAGAAGCGCACTGGGCTTAACAGCAGCAACATCACCAGATTGCGATATCAATTTATCAAGTGGCAAATAGATCAGATTACTTCCGGTTTTTGCATCCAGCATAACCTTTGAAGTACTTGAAAAAATTTGCTGCATTGTCTCAAGATACATTCGATCACGCGTAACTCCTGGCGCTTTTTGGTATTCAGTCAATACTTGCTTAAACCTTGCCGCATCACCTTCTGCATTTGCTATTACACGTGCACGATATGCCTCAGATTCCTGCAGTAAACGGGAAGATGCACCCTGCGCCTTTGGAATCACGTCATTGGCATATGCCTGGCCCTCATTTTTCTGACGCACACGGTCTTGGCCAGCCTTTACTGCATCATCAAAAGCAGATTGAACCTGCTCGGGAGGCTGGACTCCTTGCATGGTTACATTTGTAATCTGCACACCAGCTTTATAACGATCTACTATCTGCTGCATTAGCTGACCGACATCAAAAGCAACTTTCTCACGTCCCTCATAAAGCACAAAATCCATTTTGCTTTTACCTACAATCTCACGAATTGATGTCTCAGCAACTTGCCGAATCATTTCTTCCTGCTCACGATTATTGAAAATCCATTCAGATGCATTTTTCAATTTGATATTGAACTGCAAATTGAATGTCGATAATATTTTCATCATCCGTCAACATCAACGCTTCTTTTGCTTGTTTATTATTAATGCTAGAACGATAGCCCACCTCAACAGTGCGAACTTGTGACACATTAACAATTTCATGACTTTGCATAGGGTAAGGCCAGCGCCAATTAAAGCCAGCAGGAGTCATGCTGCTATATTTCCCAAAAGTCATGACCACACCGGTCTGACCTTCTTGCACTATAAAAAAACCACTTACTAACCACAAAAAAAATGCAATCAGCGTCACCACACCAAAGCCGATACCAGCCCCTTTAGCATCAGGTTTATAGCCATCGCCACCATCGCCATTTTTACCGCCGAACAAAGATGTTATACGTTGATTAAAATCACGCCATAACTGATCCAAATCAGGAGGCCCCTCACCTGGTTTTTTATTATTTTGCATTTGATTTTTGTCGTCTTGTGAGCTGCGCCCCCACCGCGGGTCGTTCAGCGAAAATTTAAGCCCGATTTTTTTCAGTATTGAAACAAGCATTCTGCAATAACCCGGCTGCTTTGATAAAAAGTTGGACGGAAGTGCCCGTTGACTTACTTAGAGCACAGATCGCGCATCTCAATTTCTTGTAAATTTGTTGCATAGGGCAGCTTACTTTCAGTAACAAATTCACCGATCGCATTGCGCAGTAGATCCAGGCCGTTCCCTGTCAATGAACTCACAAAAACGCGATGAATCTTACCATACTCATCTCTCTCTAAAGCCGGCTCAAGTCCTGGCACATCGATCTTATTCCAAACCAAAATTTGAGGAATATGGTCGGCACCAATCTCTTTAAGCACTAAATTGACTTGTTCAATCTGCGCCATTCGAACCGGATTAGCGGCATCTACCACATGTATAAGTAAATCAGCATGAATAGTTTCTTCCAAAGTGGCGCGGAATGCCGCGACCAATTGATGAGGCAATTCACGAATGAAGCCAACAGTATCTGAAATAACTACATTGCCAACATCCCCTAGATATACCCGGCGCGAGGTTGTATCAAGCGTTGCAAAAAGCTGATCAGCTGCGTATGCCCCAGCTTTAGTAAGTGCGTTAAATAAAGTAGATTTCCCAGCATTGGTATAACCCACCAAAGAAACAGAAAAAACTCGACTCTTCCCTCGTGAGCGGCGCTGAGTTTCTCGCTGTCGCGACAACTTATCCAGCTGAATTTTCAGCGCCTTCACTCGATCGCCCAACAGGCGACGATCAGTTTCAAGTTGAGTCTCGCCCGGGCCACGCAATCCAATACCGCCTTTTTGCCGCTCCAGATGAGTCCACCCTCGTATCAAACGGGTAGCAAGGTGCTGCAATTGTGCAAGTTCAACTTGAACTTTGCCTTCATGGCTCTGTGCACGTTGCGCGAATATATCTAGTATCAGGCTTGTGCGATCAATGACACGAATTTTCAAACGACGCTCAAGATTTCGCTGCTGCGCAGGAGATAATCGATGATTAAAAATAACAATTTCGAGCTGATTATCCGCCACAGCCAAAGCAACTTCATCTGCCTTACCTGACCCTATGAACAAAGCAGCATCAGGACTGGAGCGCTTTCCCGTAATTATAACTAGGGGCACTGCTCCTGCTGATTTTGATAACAGAGATAATTCTTCAAGACTGGCGAAAAAATCTGGATCGCCGAAGTCAACGCCTACTAGTGCTGCTCGCATTAACAAATCCACGTATCAGTCCACTGATGCAGCATCAACTTATTGGGCTTCTTGTTCAAGATTCAGATTCACTGCACGGGCGGGAACGACTGTGGAAATAGCGTGCTTGTAGACCATCTGCGTAACAGTATTACGCAATAGAACAACATACTGGTCGAACGATTCAATATGACCTTGCAATTTAATACCATTCACAAGGTAAATTGATACAGGCACATGCTCTTTACGCAAGGCATTGAGGAAGGGGTCTTGTAACAGTTGCCCTTTATTACTCATAACAGCTCCATTGTGTTGTTGTGATTAGGAGTTGGAGGCGACTCAACTATATTCAAGCGCCCAATTCTGACATCATAGTATAAATGTCGTTTATTTCTGTAAATACTATAAATCGCCATACGCTTACTTTGAATCTTTAGCAAAAGGATTCCTGCTCGAGCGGAATTCAATACGCAAAGGCGTACCTACAAGCGAAAAAGTTTCACGGAAATGCTTCTCCAAAAAGCGCTTGTAATTATCATCAATTGAATCCAGTGCATTACCATGAATAACCACAATCGGTGGATTTTGGCCACCCTGATGTGCATAGCGAAGCTTCGGCCTTATCGATCCCTTGCGTCGAGGTTGCTGATGCTCAACAGCCTCGATCAAAGCACGAGTTAGCTTTGGCGTTGTCAAGTTAGACATGGCTGCAGCATAGGCTGAATCTATCGATTTCATCAACGGCCCTAATCCAGTAGATTTCAGTGCTGAAATAAAATGGGTTTTAGCGAAAGATAAGAAGCTCAATTTACGGTCCAGCTCCATTTTTATATCATCGCGTTGATCTGAAGTAAGTCCATCCCATTTATTGACACCGACAACTAGCGCCCTTCCGGACTCAAGCACAAAACCTGCAATGTGTGCATCTTGCTCTGAAATATCCTGCTGCGCATCCAGCAACAGCAAAACAACATTGGCCTCAGAAATTGATTGTAAAGTTTTAACGACTGAAAATTTTTCAATCGCTTCAAACACTTTTCCACGGCGTCGTATGCCGGCCGTATCGATCAAAGTATAATTCTTACCTTCCCGCTCGAAAGGTATCTCGATGGAGTCTCTAGTTGTCCCAGGCATATCGAACGCAATTACACGCTCCTCACCCAGCAAGGTGTTCACCAATGTTGACTTGCCCACATTCGGACGACCTACAATTGCAATTTTCACACCCTGAGAAGGATCTGGCTCTTCGTCAACTACTGGTCGCTGAGCAAAAGCCAAGTTAAGGGATTCATCAACCAAATCCATGACTCCATCACCATGCGCAGCTGATATGACATAAGGGTCGCCTAGTCCAAGCTCATAAAAGTCAGCAGTAACAGATGTATATTTCATTCCCTCAGATTTATTCACAACAAGCATTACAGAACGGCCTGATTTACGCAGAAAGTCAGTAATTGTCTTATCATGCGGCGTCAGGCCTTGACGACCATCCACAATAAAAATCACGATATCAGCTTCCGCTACTGCCTGCTTGGTCTGCTTCGCCATCTGGTGCATGATGCCTTCTTTTGCTACGGGCTCAAATCCTCCCGTATCAATTACCAAAAATGGCCTTTCGCCAATCCGCCCCTCTCCATAATGCCGATCCCGCGTCAACCCGGGCAAGTCTGCGACTAACGCATCACGCGAGCGCGTAAGACGATTAAAAAGAGTGGACTTTCCGACATTTGGTCGGCCTACTAATGCAATTACCGGCTTCATAAATTTGTTACTCGGCCGCTAATGCGACCACTGCCCCTGATTGGGTTTGAAAAATCAAATTCGCTCCAGCGACCAATGGAGTAGATGCAATTGCACTCCCATCTGTGCTGACGCGACCTATAAATGCTCCACTCTCACGCGAAAGAAAATGCACATAACCTTGACCATCGCCTACTACAACGGCTCGCCCAAAGGATACCGGTGCAGACAAACGACGATTTGCGAGCTGATCATTACGCCATACGTTCAAACCAGCATCGCGCGTGTAAGCGGTAACGCCACCCCGAACATCGGCAGCAAAAACAAAGCGCTCATCGGCGCCTAATCCGACATCGCTCGACAACTCCTTGGCCCAACGTGGGGAGCCACTAGTCAAATCAAAGCAGGCCACGCGCCCCTGGAAGGCTACAGCGCACACATCACGTCCGACTGCAACAGGAACACCAGATAGATCAACAATGCGCTCAAGCTCAGTAGCACCACGAGGATCCCCCACTACAGCCTCCCAACGCGCGCCGCCATTCGACAACGAAAGCGCCAACAAACGCCCACCCGGCAAAGCTATGTACGCAGTGCTATCTGCAATCATGATACCCGGCGCTGAACGCAATGAAAGTCCGGGCGCCGTACGCTGCGCCACCCAACGTCGCACCCCGGTATCAGCATCAAGGGCAAGAATACGATTGTCTATACTACGTATAATAACTAGTCCCTGCCCAACCGCCGGCGCCGAGAGAATCTCACTGGATGCCTGCACTTTCCAGCGCAACTTGCCGTCCGCATCAAAAGCCAGAACAGCACCTTTTTCAGCGGCAACGACGACAGTACTTTCATCAGCACCAACACCCGCAGTCAAGGCCACACCCGCATTCACACGCCACTTTACACGCCCAGTTGCAGCATCCAGACTGGCAATTTCACCATTAGCCGCAGCCACAAATACATTACCGGCAGCAGTTGCTGGTGAAAAAGTATAATTGCCTGCATTCCCGATTGAGGTGGACCATATTCTTGCAACCGGCAACACAGGTTTGAAATCCGTTAAAGCAGATGGGACATTGCGTTGCACAGCCTTACTTGCAAAAGGATTCAACGAGGAACAAGCGGTTAATGTAATTAACATCCCAATGTATGTGAGCTTCGCAACAATACGCATGTTCATCCTTTATTCAACCTGCCACTTTAACTTGCGCACCACCAATTGCATCCAATTTCATTTGGATTAACTGGCGAACTGGATTCTTTTGCTCAACCTTATCCAGTGCCAATTGATATGACACACGGGCTTCATCAATTTTATTTTGAGCCACAAAAAAATCTCCCTTGCGATCAGCAACCAAGCCTGCAAACTGTATGGAAAAATCACCTGAGAGCAGCTTCAAACCTTCATCAAAAGACTGCTCATCAAGCAAAATACCTGCTAACCGGACCTTGGCAATTGCCTTGTACCCCTCATCTCGCCCGCTGTTAATGACCCATTGCAATTGCTCCTTGGCCATCTTCAGGTTGCTTAGATCAAAAGCGTATTTCGCCGCTGCCAAGGCGCTCATTTGCGCATATGCGGTCCTGCTGAATTTAATCTCCATGTCCGTTGTAGCACGTTGCACTTTAGCAAGATCTTTTGCCACAATTGCTTTTTGCAGCTCTTCATATAATTGTGATGCCTGTACAGACTGGCTACGTTGATAGTAATTCCAACCATTCCATGCTGCGTATGCAGCAAGAACAACTATCATCAACCATGTCACTGCGTTGCTGTACTTTTTCCACCAAGCTTTGATAGAGTCCAGTTGCTCTTGTTCTTCGTGATCGTATGCCATGTTTATATTTAATTAGTGGTGATAATGGACATGCTCGTGGTCATCGGCTCCGATGATTTGATCCACCATATAATCTACAGCGCGGGAAAATTCAACGCTGCTTTGATTATTCTCAGACTCTGATGAGCGCATTGCCTTAACTGAAACGACATCTTGAGCCACTTCATTCTCGCCGATAATAATTGCAAATGCTGCCCCGCTTGCATCGGCTCGTTTCATCTGCGACTTAAAGCTTGCCCCAGCACCGGATGTGCCGCAATGTAGCACGACATCCAGGCCGGCATCACGCAAACGCTCAGACAAGACGAACGCCTGTAATTGCGCCTCATCTCCCTGATGCACAATATACACATCACATTGATTTGAAGAACAAGGCTCACCCGACGCCTTCATCAGCTCCAATAAACGCTCTACACCCATTGCAAAGCCACAAGCCGGCGTTGGCTTCCCGCCAAATATTTCAACCAGTGGATCATAACGACCTCCTCCACAAACCGTGCCTTGCGAGCCTAACTTATCGGTGACCCACTCAAACACAGTGCGATTGTAATAATCCATGCCCCGCACCAAACGCGGATTAATCGTGAATGGGATATTGTTATGACGCAGGATTTTTTGAACCCCTTCAAAATGCGCACTCGATTCCTCACCCAGATAATCAAGAAGCTTTGGTGCAGCATTAACCATCGCCTGCATTATTGGATTTTTCGTATCGAGAATACGCAATGGATTTGAATACAAACGCCGCTGAGCATCAGCATCAAGCAAGTCTTTATGCTGCTCAAAATAGGATACCAAGTCTGCCCTGTGCTTGTTGCGCTCATCTGCATTGCCAATCGAATTCAGCTCTAGCTTGATATCGTCCAGACCGAGGTCATCCCACAGGCGCTGACACATCATGATCAGCTCAGCATCAATATCTGGGCCTGAAAATCCCAGTGCTTCAGCGCCAATTTGATGAAACTGACGATACCGGCCACGTTGCGGTTTCTCGTGACGAAACATGGGTCCTGCATACCACAATCGTTTAGGTCCGTCGTAAGTCAGGCTATGCTCCAGCGCAGCTCGCACAACACTGGCGGTACATTCCGGGCGTAGTGTTAGCTGGTCGCCATTCATCGAATCGGTAAAGGAATACATTTCCTTTTCAACAATATCAGTCACATCGCCCAAACCACGTGAAAACAACGCTGTCGGCTCAACAATGGGCGTGCGTATTTGCTGAAAACCATAGCTCTTGAGTACTGAATGTACAGTATTCTCAAACAACTCCCATAGCGGAGCGTCACTGGGCAGGATGTCATTCATCCCTTTTACAGCCACTATTTTTTCAATTTTTTTATTTTCAGACATTTTTCAAATTAGGAAATTTTCAAGAACACAAATATCGGCACATTCACGCGACAACAATCTATTTTCCATAGTGATTTTTTACATAATCCAGTACAACGGACTGAAACTCTTCCGCAATGCGATCTCCGCGCAAAGTCATTTTTTTCTCGCCATCTACAAATACCGGTGCAGCAGGCGACTCCCCAGTTCCAGGAAGGCTGATGCCAATATTGGCATGCTTAGATTCGCCCGGGCCATTCACAATGCAACCCATCACTGCAACGCTCATACCCTCTACTCCCGGATACTGTTTTTTCCATACAGGCATTTGCTCACGCAGGTAAGTTTGAATCCTGTCAGCCAATTCCTGGAACACCGTCGATGTTGTACGGCCACAGCCAGGACACGCAATCACCATTGGTGAAAATTTGCGCAAACCCATTGTCTGCAAAATTTCTTGTGCAACAACAACCTCTTTAGTGCGATCCCCACCCGGCTCTGGCGTTAGAGAAATGCGAATAGTGTCACCGATACCTTCTTGCAGCAACACCGACAATGCTGCAGTAGACGCCACAATACCCTTACTTCCCATGCCGGCCTCAGTCAAACCCAAATGGAGGGGATAGTCACAACGTCGAGCAAGCTCTCGATACACTGCAATCAGGTCCTGCACACCTGACACCTTGCAGGACAAGGTGATGCGGTTGCCAGTCAAGCCCAGTTCTTCAGCGCGTTGCGCATTTTCAATGGCTGAAGTGACCAAGGCCTCATACATTACCGCACTCGCACTCCATGGCGTGACACGCGCAGCATTCTGATCCATGATACGTGCCAGAAGTGCCTGATCGAGACTCCCCCAATTGACACCAATACGAACCGGCTTATCATATTTACAGGCAACCTCTATCATCTGAGCGAATTGCGTATCTCGCTTGGCACCCTGCCCAACATTACCCGGATTGATTCGGTACTTCGACAGCGCTAGCGCACAGTCAGGATAATCCAGCAACAGTGTATGTCCGTTGTAATGAAAATCCCCAATCAACGGCACGTCCACGCCCATTTTATCGAGTTGCTCACGAATTTGCGGGACAGCCGCCGCCGCCGCCGCATTATTCACTGTTATACGCACCAACTCTGAGCCAGCACGCGCCAGCTCTTTAATTTGTACTGCCGTACCAATGACATCAGCTGTATCCGTATTTGTCATTGATTGCACGATGACAGGAGATCCACCACCGATCACGACCTCACGTGAAGCATAACGAATCACAACACTACTGCTATTTCGCCGAGCAAGTGAACCAGAGTCTATTGGATAATCATTCGCCATCATTGTTGACATTATTTTAATTTAATACGTGCGATATTATTCTTTGCGCCGGATTTGATTTCAAGCGACTCTCCGCGCAACAATACTTCCACTCCACTTGCATTGCCAACGGTCAGAAACAAACCTTCTCCGACGTCAAAAGACTGAGTTGCACCAGCCTTAAGTAAGCGCGACAACACTGGGACTCCATTTTTTTGCCTGACATCAATCCATGAATCCTCATGAATTTTCACAAGCAACTGATTTCTGTTTACGGATTCAGCAACCTGCAATGTCATAGGATCACCGGAAGCCAAAGGCACGCCCTTTTCCACTGCAATTGCTTCAGCAGCAATCTGAGGCCCAACAACTGAAACTGGGGACACGTTCACAGCAGCGTCAACCGTTGCATCTTCTGCGCTGGCGACGGCAGGAAGTGCCGGAGGACTAACCGGCACAAGTTCTTTTTTAGCATTCACAACGAGAGAATCAGGCAAAGCCGGAATCCAATTCATTTGCTGCGCCAACAATGCAATCAAGAGCAAGAGAATCAGCACAGCAACACCAACATTCCAACGCGTCAGCATTTCTCGACGATTTCCCAGCATCGGCAAACGCGCCTCAGAAAATGTAGTTGGTAGTGCACGTCGCAACGGCACTGCTGCCGTTACCGCGATGACATCCTGCGTCATCAACGCCAGCAAAGGCGCCACTTCCAGCTTTAGCAGTTTTGCATAAGCACGAATGAAACCACGTGTGACGGCCCAACCAGGCAAAGCTTCGTAATTATCCTGTTCAATTGCAATAACTTGCCTGGGAGCCAATTTCAATTGCTCAGAGACCTGTTCGATCGACCAGCCCAGCACTAGACGCTGCGCAGCTAGTTGTGCTCCGGGCATTATCCGCTCAACACTTTCAGGCGCATCCGAAACGGCACCATCCAAAATACCAACCATATGATTATCAGCAATATCACTCATCAAATGCTCCACGCTGATATGCCGCATATTCGGAAGAACTTGCATGACGACGATGCAACTGCGTCACGAGTCCAATCTCAGCTGCACGATCTCCGCGCTTCCTCTCAATTTTAATCGCGAGCCACAACACATCTGCTGCCAACACATCCGCCTTTACCACTCGATCTATATAAAAATGAGCACGCTCATAGTCATGGCGATCATAATGAATTTTCGCCAAATTGGCATTAGTTGAAGGATTGGCAGGGTCATATTTGAATGACTCAGAAAAATAACGCTCGGCCAAAGCAATATTCTTTAATTTCAAACTGCAAACCCCCGCATTATTCAACGCCTTTTCAGGCGAGCGATAAGTGCGATTTTTGAGAGCCTCTTCAAAATATGCAATTGACTGCCCTTCACGTCCACTCTGACATAAGAGCCATGCAAAATTATTCTTGAAATCAGGGTTATTGGGTGCCAGCTTGATGGCTCTCTGAAAATTATCTTCTGCCAGACGCATTTCGCCCATATCCATGTAAATCAAGGCACGCACGCCATAGGCGTCGGACAAATCAGGATCCACCAACAATGCTTGCTTGATTTCATCCAGAGCCACATCCATTTGATGCTGCTGGTAATAACCAACCGCCAATTGCATACGAATCGCCGCGCGCTTTTGATTGTCAGTTTGATCAGAACGAGTAGGCAACTCAGTCCGCATTGCCTCTGATGGACCGGACGCGCAAGCGACCAGTGAAAGCGCGACCAGGAAAACTGCAAACCATGAGCTACGCCGCATCAATTTCACCCGGACACCTCCACGATACGACCAAAATCCTTACCAAACTTCTGCTTATATTCTTCCATTTTTTGCATGCGCTCCTGAACCCGAGTACGATCCTGCACCTCCCCGGCTAACTGACCACAAGCAGCATCAATATCATCGCCGCGTGTTTTTCGGGTAGTCGTCACAATACCGGCATCCATTAAAATCTGGGCAAAAGCCTTGATTCGTGGACTTTTAGAACGTATCAAGCCAGACTCAGGAAAAGGATTAAACGGAATCAAATTGAATTTGCACGACACGGACTCCGTGCCACTTTGCACCAGAGCGATCAACTCACGCGCATGCGCATCGGTGTCATTCACACCATCCAGCATGCAGTATTCAAAAGTAACGAAATCACGCGGCGCAAACTCAAGGTAGCGCCTGCATGCTGCCATCAACTCGCGCAATGGATATTTTTTATTCAGCGGTACCAGGCCGTCACGCAACGCATCATTGGATGCATGCAAGGACACCGCCAAGGCGACTGCACATTCTTGCGACAAGCGATCAATCATGGGCACTACGCCCGACGTCGACAAGGTGACGCGACGACGCGACAAACCGTACGCATTATCATCCAGCATCAACTTCAAAGCCGTGACCGTCGGCTCATAATTCAACAAAGGCTCGCCCATACCCATCATCACGACATTCGTGATCTGGCGCTCGCCCTTAGGACCAGGCTCAATACCTTTAGTTTTTCGCAAAGCAAACTCTGCCATCCAGAGTTGTCCGATAATTTCGCCAACCGATAAGTTGCGACTAAAACCCTGCTTTCCGGTCGAACAAAAACGGCAATTCACCGCACAACCAGCCTGAGTCGATATACACAGCGTACCGCGAGTCTCCTCAGGAATAAATACAGTTTCCACTGCATTTCCCTGCCCGACATCCAATAGCCACTTACGCGTACCATCAACCGAAGTGTGATCACTGATGACCGCCGGCGCCGCAACCATTGCTCGACTTGACAACTTGTCGCGCAAAGATTTCGCCAAATCAGTCATCGCATCAAAATCACTGGCGCCGAACTGATGAATCCAGCGTTGCAATTGCTTTGCGCGAAACGGCTTCTCACCCAACTCACCACAGTAAGCGATGAGTTGCGCGGGATCCAGATCCAGCAAATTGGTGAGTGCCATCATAACAACATTCCATCACGCCATCCGGCCCACGGGCAGCCGCAAGGCCGCCCGCACCGGACAGCAAATAAATTAACGCGAGTAAACGTTCAAAGCCGCGAAGAAATACGCAATTTCAACTGCAGCTGTTTCTGCCGCATCGGAACCGTGCACAGCATTAGCATCGATCGAATCAGCGAAATCAGCACGAATCGTACCTTTTTCAGCCTTCTTCGGATCTGTAGCACCCATCAGGTCACGGTGCTTCAAGATCGCGTTTTCACCTTCCAGAGCCTGCACGATAACAGGACCGGAAATCATGAAATTCACCAGATCATTGAAGAAAGGACGCTCACGGTGAACCGCGTAGAAGCCTTCAGCTTCGGCGCGCGACAATTGCATCATACGCGCTGCGATGACTTTCAAGCCAGCGCCTTCAAAACGGGCGTAAATCTGACCGATAACATTTTTTGCAACTGCATCAGGCTTGATAATAGACAGGGTGCGTTCGATTGCCATCTGTAAAAACTCCAATGAAAATAAAGGGTTAAGGCCAATAACTGAAAATTGAACCAACCTTGGATTTTAACACAAATTCACCCCGCCTCATCCCATGAGAAGCGAGCCTAGCACCGAGAGCCGCCTCCCTGCCGCCATGCGCACTTTAATAATTGTCATGTTATGCTACTCGCAAGCAATTATTCCCCGAGGCAATCAATATGAATTCAAATCTGCAGCACACGTTTGGCAACACAATAACATCCACAGCTACACGCAACCGCGTTTTACGCAACACCTACTTGCTGCTGGCGATTTCAATGATCCCAACCGTTCTTGGTGCATGGTTGGGCGTGCAACTGAATTTCTCGCTGTTCGTCGCCAGCCCCGGAGTTGGCTTTATTGCCTTCATGGCGATTGCGTTTGGCTTTTTCTATGCGATTGAAAAAACCAAGGATTCCGGCCTGGGTGTCGCTGTCCTGCTCGGCTTTACCTTCTTCATGGGTCTGATGCTGTCACGCCTGATTAGCCACACATTAGGCTACGCCAATGGCACATCGCTCATCATGATGGCATTCGGCGGCACAGCGACCATCATGGGCGTGATGGCCACGATTGCAACGGTCTCAAAACGCGACTTTTCCGGCTTGGGCAAATGGCTATTCGCCGGATTGCTGGTCATCATCGTTGCCGGCATCGCCAACATTTTTCTACAACTGCCCGCCCTACATCTCGTGGTATCAGTGATTGCGATCGCCATTTTCTCCGCCTACATATTATTTGACGTGCAGCAAATCATCAACGGCGGCGAAACAAACTATATTTCCGCAACACTCAGAATTTATCTGGATGTCTACAATATCTTCACCAATCTGCTGGCGCTGCTGGGCATTTTTGGCGGCAATCGCGATTGATCGAATTTACCCCGCAAAAAAAGCCGACCATCATGGTCGGCTTTTTTATCAAAACGGACGGAGTATATGATGAAACACCCCCCCTTCCGCAATGATTACTTAGGGGAAAATCGATACACCTGCCAGTATATTTTTCAGCCCAAAGTATAAGTCGGCGAAATATTATTGATTTACCAGGTCAAATACAGCCATCGATTCCACATGCGCGGTGTGTGGAAACATGTTCACGACACCAGCAAACTTCAGGGCGTACCCACCCTCCAGCACCAGCAAACCGGCATCGCGCGCCAGTGTAGAGGGGCTGCACGATACATATACAATACGCTTTGGCATCATGTCGGGGCGCACCTGCCGCAAGCCGATCAAGGCCTGGCAGACAGCCATCGCACCGTCGCGCGGCGGATCAATCAGCAGGCGGTCAAACTTACCCATCGCAATAAGATCTTCGGTCGTCGCCTCAAACAAATTACGGCAGAAAAAGCTGGTTTTATCTGCCAGTCCGTTCTCCTTGGCATTTTCCAGTGCGCGCTCAGTCAGTGCGGTACTTCCTTCAATACCGACCACTTCCCGCGCCAGCGTGGCAATCGGCAGGGTGAAATTACCCAGGCCGCAGAATAAATCAGCCACCCTATCATCCGCCTGCACATCCAACAGTCGCAACGCACGCGCCACCATCACCCGATTGATCTGATGGTTTACCTGCGTAAAGTCAGTTGGCTTGAATGGCATCCTGACGCCGAACTCGGGCAAGGAGTAATGCAGCGCAATATCTTCAGGGTAAAACGGCACGGCGGTATCCGGCCCTTTGGTTTGCAACCACCATTGCACCCTGTATTGATCAGCAAATTCTTTCAGCTTAACCTCGTCCTCTGCCGTTAATGGCGCCATGATGCGCAATACCAGCGCAGTCACTTCCTCCGCCACTGCCAGCTCAATTTGCGGCAACTGACGAACTATCGTCAGCGATTCGATCAGGCGGCGCAGCGGCACCAGCATTGCAGAAACATGTGGCGGCAGCACTTCACAGCTCTTCATGTCGGTAATGTAACGCGACTTCTTTTCGTGAAAGCCGACAAGAACACCGCCTTTTTTGGGAACATGGTTGACCGACAGGCGCGCCCGGTAGCGATAGCCCCAGGTCGGGCCGTAAATTGGCCGCATCATGGTTTCCGGCTTCACGCGGCCAATGTGCCACAGATTATCTTCCAGTACGCGCTGCTTGGTAGCGACCTGGGCCGAAGGCTCCAGATGCTGCATTGCGCAACCGCCGCACAGTCCAAAATAAGTGCATTGCGGCTTGACGCGCAAAGAGGACTCCCGCCTCACATCAATGATGGTCGCAGCTTCCCAACTGGCTTTTTTGCGATAAGTCTGATAACTGACGAGTTCGCCTGGCAATGCACCCTCGACAAATACGACCTTGCCGATCGTACCGTCTTCGTTTTGAAGGTGACCTACGCCACGCGCGTCCATATCCAGGGATTCTATTTCAATGGTGTGCTGCATATATATAATAAAAAATGAAGCCTGGCCCAATAGCGGCCAAGAAATTATTAAAAAGTCGGTAATTGATGGTGGCAGTTGAAAGCCGTGCCGGAGTCGTTCAGCCTTACGGCCGAATAATCGCATAAATACCATGCACCCTGCAGAATGTTAAAGGCAAGAAGCTGGCAATTCTTCGATCATGAATGACGCCTTAATGCCCTGCAGGCACGTCATTCGTCTTGAATTTTGTCAATACTATCAATGCGAAGTTACAACAAGGCGTCCCTGCCAACACCCTTGGCAACCAGTGAGCGCTTCAACTTGATCAGCGCCTCCTGCTGTATCTGGCGCACACGTTCACGTGTCACACCCATCTCTTCAGCCAGCATTTCCAGCGTTGCCGGATCATCATTATCCAGCCCAAAACGGCGCATGACCACAATGCGCTGCTTGTCCGGCAGTTTTTTTAGCCACTCGCGCACCAAAATCGTCATTTCATGCTGCTCGGCGCGGGAATCAGGCGCATCCTCGCCATCACTCGGCAGCATGTCCATCAAGCTTGATTGCGGATCGCTATCGAGCGGAGCATCCAGCGATGTTGCATGCTCCGACAATGCCAGGATGTCCTGCACATCTTCTATCGGCCTGCCAAGCAGATGAGCAATATCATCCACGCAGGCATCCTTGCCATCATGATGCTGCGATTCCAGATGGTATTTGGCTCTTAATACCTGATTCAATTCGCGCACCATATGAACCGGCAGCCGCACGGTACGCGCCTGGTTCATGATCGCCCGCTCGATATTCTGTCGTATCCACCAAGTAGCATATGTCGAAAAACGGAACCCGCGTTCCGGCTCAAACTTGTCTATCGCGCGCATCAAACCGAGGTTGCCTTCCTCTATCATGTCGAGCAACACGACGCCGCGATTAATGTAATGCTTGGCGATTGACACCACCAGACGCAGATTGTGCTCAATCATTTTCTGGCGCGCTTCAAAATTGCCCTGTTTGGCTAAAGTCGAGTAACTCAACTCTTCGGCAGCGGTCAGCAACGGGCGGGCGCCAATTTTATTCAGATAATGCTGCGTGGTGTCAGTCGAAAGCTCCGTGGCCAGCACCGTCTTCAACTCATCCACGCCAACCAGAACCACACCCGCCTCGGCTCTTGCCTCACCATCCACCGACACGCCACCCTCTTCACCGAATGCATCCAATGGCGCTTCGGATAAATCATCCGGCTCCACTTCATCTTCTTGATCTAGATTGTCGTGCGGCTTATGTGTCATGGTGGCACCTAACGATTGGGCAGGAATCTGGATGGATCGACCGGCTTGCCCTGCTGGCGGATTTCGAAATGAAGTTTCACAGCATCAGCATCAGAGTTACCCATTTCAGCAATTTTCTGACCCTTGCTGACGCTCTCACCCTCTTTTACCAAAATACTTTTGTTATGCGCATAGGCGGACAACAAACTGCTCGTATGCTTTACGATGACGAGATTGCCGTAGCCGCGAATACCGCTACCGGCATACATCACCTTGCCGGAACCGGCTGCGACCACATGCTGTCCGAGCTTGCCGGCGATATCGATGCCCTTGCTCTTGCCGTCATCAAATGTCGCGATCACCTTGCCGGTTGCAGGCCACATCCATGCGACCCCATCTTCATCACCGGCAGTTGGCTCGACAATCTTTTCGGTTTTTGCTTCTGCTGGTTTGACGACGCTTGCAACAGCCACTGCCGACGTTGTGGACTCTGTTTTTTGCATTTCTGCCAATGTACTGTCTGAGTATGCACGCTTATCACCACGCGGCATGGTTTTATTGGCTGTATTGCCAGCATTGACCGCCGATGACGGACCGGAAGAAGATAAGGTACGCACCTCGACCCCTGGAGGACTGACGCTGCCAGTCTGTGCGCCACCGGCATTTGCCTCTGGCGGCAACACGCGCAATATCTGATCAACCTTGATGTCGTTGGCATTGGTCAAATTATTCCATGCAACGATGTCGCGGTAATTCTGTCCATGTTCAAGTGCGATCCGATATAGCGTATCGCCTTTTTTCACTAGGTAGTTGCCCCGCGTAACGACATGCGGCTTTTCCACTTCCGTTGTTTTTACAGACGTTGCACGGTCAACTACCGGAGCTGGTGCGCGCGTAGTGGTCGTAGTGCCGCATGCCGCCAGCATACCGGCCAATACTACCAACAGTGCTGAACGTATCTTTTTCATTCTCATCAAATTCAATTCTATTTTTATTTCCACATGACTTGCTTGTTCGATTTGCTGTGATATTACATATTTCATGCAACACCTGAACGCAAAGGGACGAAATGGCAGTTTTCCAGCGTGGTGCTGGTCCACTCGGATTTTCCCAGGCGCTCGATTAATTGCAATACCTGATTACCCTCGCCAACCGGTGCAACCAGGCGGCCGCCAATTGCCAACTGTTCCAGCAGCAACCGCGGCACCTCCATCCCGGCCGCAGCAAGGATTATGCCGTCAAACGGCGCCACTTGCGGCAGTCCTAGCATACCATCTCCGTAATGCAAGCGGATATTTGGGATACGCATGGGTCGCAGGTTATTTTTGGCCAACTCATGCAAGGGTTTGAGGCGTTCAATCGTAAAAACTTCTTTTGCCACCAGCGACAGCACTGCCGCCTGATAGCCGCAACCGGTGCCGATTTCCAGCACATGCTGCAATCCGCGTCCGTTACGCAATATCTCGATCATTCTTGCCACAATATAAGGCTGCGAGATGGTCTGCTGATGACCAATAGGCAAAGAGACATCCACATAAGCCTGGCTTGAAAATCCTGGCTCGATGAAAAGATGGCGTTGCACCGCCTCCATTGCCCGCAGCACGGTGCCATCCCTGATCCCTTGCTTGGCCAGGCGAGCCACCATTGCATGTCGCAGCGAATCGGGCACCAGCGGAACGCTGCGCACCGGACTGGTCTCGCGCGGCTCAACTGGTTTAACCGACTTGAGCTGCTGGAAATAGGATGCAGGCGCAGAAATCTTGCGCCCGTCATGTTCCGCTGCATTTTTTGTTGCGGTTTGGGGGGTTGCCACACGCATCGATGACAAAGACTTGCCGGCCTGCGACTCGGCGTTCTTTCCCCCGAGGGAAGACAGCGTCAGCGGAAACCGCTTGGCCTTGTCGGTCATAACAAGCCTTTCTTGAGCGCATCCAACTGCGTGGCATGGGTCAAATCAATTTGCAGCGGCGTCACCGACACATAACCCCTGGCAGTTGCATCGAAATCCGTGCCTACACCGGCATCCCTGGCGCCGCCAGCCGGGCCGATCCAGAATATTTCACGGCCATGCGGGTCCAGCGCCCTGATCACCGCCTCGGATTGATGCCGTTTACCCAGACGCGTGGCCAGCATCCCGGGGATCTCGTCATAAGGACGGTTCGGGATATTCACGTTGAGCAGATAAGGTTTTTGCAGTGCATCGAAACGGCGCTCGACCACTTCACGCGCCACGCGTGCGGCGGCTTCCAGCTGGCCCCAGCCTTTTTCTACCTGTGAAAACGCGATGGACGGAATCCCGAACAGGAAACCCTCTGTGGCGGCCGCGACCGTACCGGAATACAACGTGTCATCCCCCATGTTCTGGCCTTGATTGATGCCTGACACGATCAGATCCGGCTTATAAGAGAGTACGCCGGTAAGCGCTATATGCACGCAATCGGACGGCGTGCCGTTGACGAAGTAAAAACCATTCGCCGCGCGATATACCGAAAGCGGTCGATCCAGCGTGAGCGAATTGGAAGAACCGGAGCGGTTGCTGTCAGGGGCAACCACGACAATTTCCGCGATTGGCGCCAGTGCATCGGCCAGGGCGATGATCCCCGGCGCCAAATAACCATCATCATTACTGATTAGTATTCTCATATGCCGATTTTACCCGAAGCGATAGTGCTGATTCACAACAGATTGCAGCATATCCGCGCCAATGCATGATTTGCATCAATTACAAATGATTATCGCGCATCTTTTCCAGAGGCAGGAAGAAACATGACCGCCATCCACGGCACGACAGCCGACAGACCGGCATGCTGGCGCGGGGAATGTGGCGCCACAAGAAACGCCGCACTACCTGGCGCGCAAAGATCCCGCCCCTGCCGAAACAGCATACTGCCTGCTGTATAAAAAATGCCGCAATGATTGATTGCGGCAACTGCCCTGTTTTGCCACCTACCCCGACAATATCCAGCCACTCAACTGGAGCGCCGCCAATGGCAACAGCGGGCGGACAGATTTACTCCGGATCCTTGTGCTGCGCGGTAATCGGCCCTGCCTTGAACAAGGCTTCGCGCAGTTCGCGATCCATTTTCGGATCGCGGCGGCGTATCCACTCCAGCAACATCGATGCGTGCTCTTTTTCCTCATCGCGGTTATGCGCGAGGATGCGCCTCAATTCAGGATCGGTGCAGGCGTCAAAACGCTGGTTATACCAGTCAACCGCCTCCAGCTCCTCCATCAGGGAAGTGATAGCGCGGTGCATGTCCATCGTCGGGGCAGACAATTTCTCGACCGGTTCGTGATAGCCTTCATTCGACATGATGTGCTCCTTTCAAATCCCGCCTGCTTAACGTATAACCAGCACTGGCAGCTGGGTATGCGCCAGCACTTTTTGCGTCACGCTACCCAGCAGCAAGCCCTTGAGTCCACTGCGGCCATGCGATGCCATGACGATGGCATCGCAACCATTTTTCTGCGCCACATTCACAATCGATTCATGGGCCTGATTGCCGACCACGTGCAGCGTGTCGCAAGGCACGCCCGCCTGGTCTGCGGCATTTTTAACGGCGGACAGATAGTGCGCGGCATGTTCTTCGGAATCCTTCCTGAACTGCTCCCGGGTATTTTCAACCATCTCGGTCTGCAAAGTGATCACGCTGAATTCCTGACTGACATGCAAGCCCGTCACGCTCGCGTTCATGCATTTGGCGAACGCCATACACTGTTCGATCGCAATCGCAGACAAATCGGAGCCGTCAACCGGCAATAAAAGGTGTTTGAACATGATGCCTTTCCTAAAAAGTGATTGACTCGGAGCACAGTCGGATACAGGGAAATCAGCGACCAAACTGGCCTTCATCCGGCATGTTCCGGGCGTCGATGTACTGCGCCGGACCATCTGCTGCTGATTGATATTTCATCAAATCGACTGCTTTCGCAATAACAACAGCTTAAGGCAGAATATTGTCGCTGGCATAAATCCCCGGCGGATATTTCTTGAAAGATTGATGGGAATCAAGCCTGAGTCCATGCCTTCATGCTTGCGCCGGACCGGCGCTGAGCTTGAAAAAATAGGCGGCAGAAAGAATCCTGCCGCGGGCTGCGGCGACCGGCATCCCAGCACGCTTTGCAAATCGCAAAACGGCTTACACGCCCAGTCGTGCCAGCATGTCGCGTATTTCCCTGAGAACCGGCTCCAGTTTTGGATGCCGGGCGGCGAACGTGGCTGAAATCTCCTGCACCCGCTCACCCAGCGCATCGGCGATCGATTCGTCATGCTCCTCTTTCGACAGCAGGTTCTGGATATCCTTGTCCAGCACCTGCAGCAAATCCTTGAGCTCATCATCGACCTGGTCGGCGGCACCCAGATTGGTGTGCAATTTTTTCAGGCTGTCTTTCAGATTTTCTTTGTTCATCATGTTGTGCCTTGTATGAAGTCATGCGCTATTGCATGACTCATTCTACAACCCAAAAAAGCCTGTTACACCATTGAATCAAAAAAAACCGATGCGGCACAAAGTCTCATCGGTTATTGGATCAGCGCCAGATCGCAGGCCGGTCAGCCGCGGTAAATCAGCGCCACCGCTTCTGCCGCAATCCCCTCCTCGCGTCCGAGATAACCGAGCCGCTCGTTGGTCTTGGCCTTGAGGTTGACCTGTCCCGCCGCCACGCCCAGATCGTCGGCCACATTGGCGACCATCAGCGCGATATGCGGCGCCATCTTCGGCGCCTGCGCGATGATGGTGGCATCCAGATTGCCGATCGCATAACCGGCCGCCGCAACCCGTTTGACCGCCTCGCGCAGCAGCACGCGCGAATCGGCACCGGAGAAGCGGGCGTCGGTATCCGGAAAATGGCGGCCGATATCGCCCAGCCCGGCCGCGCCCAGCAGCGCATCGGTAATCGCGTGCAGCAATACATCGGCATCGGAATGGCCGAGCAAACCAGTCCGGTGCGGAATCGTCACGCCGCCGATGATCAGCTTGCGGCCCGGCACCAGCGCATGGCAGTCATAGCCCTGGCCGATGCGAAATGGGGGCGAAGATAAATTTGTCATCACTAGATAGCCTCAAATAACAGATAAAACAGGGGGTATCATCAAAAACACGGCGCTTGCCGCGCATAAACAAACGGGCTTTGAAAATACCTACCCCAGTATATTTTTACGGTTTAGCAGCCAAAAACAGCTGCGCCAGAGCGATATCGGCCGGCTGCGTCACCTTCAGGTTGCACGGATGGCCCTCCACCAGTTGCGGCATGAGGCCGATGGCCTCGATTGCGCTGGCCTCGTCGGTCACTTCCGCCACGGTGCGCAAGGCGCGTTCCAGCAATGCGTAGCGGAACATCTGCGGCGTCTGCGCCAGCCACAGGCCGTCGCGCGGCACCGTCTGCACCCGACCCGCTTCGACCCGCTTGACGGTATCGACCACCGGCAGCGCCAGCAAGCCGCCGACCGCGCTGTCGCCGATCGCGCCGACCAGTTTTGCGATCAAGTCCGGCGTCAGGCCGGGGCGCGCCGCATCGTGCACCAGCACCCAGTCGTCTGCGGCCAGTCGGTCGCGCAGCGCCTGCAAACCGTTCAATACCGAGTCCTTGCGGCTCGCGCCGCCGCAGCGCAACACCGTCACGCCAGCCAATTCGCCAGTCAACCCGCCCAGCACCTCGTCGATATACGCGTCGTCCGGACTGACCACGACGAAAGTATGCGCGATCAGAGGACTGGCGAGAAAAGCCGCCACCGCGTGACGCAGCATCGGCTGGCCGGCGATCGTCAGATACTGCTTCGGACAATCGGCACCCATGCGGGCACCGACGCCGGCGGCGGGGATCAGGGCGAAGTGGCGAGGTGGATTCATTAGCGTTGGCTCAAATTCATTTGATTCGGAATAAAGGTTGGCGCAAAACGTATTGTAGGGTGCGCCATGCGCACCGATGTCGTAACAATCATCAAAGGATCGTGCGCATGGCGCACCCTACCATTTCTGCAGCTATGCCTGCAACACCGCCCCCTTGCCCGCCAGCAACAAGTCGAAAATGCCCCGTGCAAAGCCGCTTGCAACCTGGGGCTGGACAGGTACGGCTTCTGGTGCGCGGCGCTGTTGCTGCGGATCTGGTCCATTACCGTGCTGTTCTCGCGTACCTTGTCCAGAATCGCATACGCATAGTTGAGCCAGACATTGAGCAAAACCATTGTTCACCCCCACACCACCCGGTTCCGGCCCTGCTCCTTGGCGCAATACAGTTGCTTGTCCGCGAGGTCCAGAATCTCCTCACTCAGTCCGTCTGCCGGCCGCATCGCAACGGTGGCGCCGCCGATACTGACGGAAACCACCGATCCTGCTGCGGACTTGGCGTGGGGAATGCCGAGCGCAACCACGTCCTGCCGGATTTTCTCCGCAAAAAACTGCCCGGCTGCATCGTCTGTATGCGGAAGGAGGACGACAAACTCTTCACCGCCGTAGCGCACAACCAGATCGCCTTCCCTGCGGATCTGGCCTTGCAGCACTGTGGCAATCCGTCTCAATGCGACATCGCCGGCAACGTGGCCGTAATGATCGTTATAACTCTTGAAAAAATCCACATCGATCATGATCGCGGACAATTCGCCGGATTGACGCCATTTGACCTGCAAAGCCTGCTCCAGGCGGCGGCGGTTGGGGATGCCGGTCAGCGGATCGAGCAATGCCAGCTTTTCCAGCAGATGCCGCTGACGAACCGCTTCCGCATGGTTGCGCACACGCAGGCGCACAATGGCGGCGTTAAACGGTTTCGTGATGTAATCGGCCGCCCCCAACGCCAAACCTTTTTCCTCACCTTCAATCTGGGTCAGGCCGGTAATCAGGATAACCGGAATATTGCGGGTACTGTCGGCCGACTTGAGCGCGCTCAAGACCTGATACCCGTCCATCTGCGGCATCAGCACATCGAGCAGGATGATATCCGGCGCATGTTTCTCCACCAGATCGAGCGCCATTGTGCCGCTCTTGGCCAGAAATATCTTGTAATCGCCTTTCAGTAAATCGGCCAGAACGACGCGATTGGTTTTGTCGTCATCGACAATGAGTACCTTTTGCTGCTCGGTCATGCAGACTCCTCTTCGGCAAGTGCGATCAGCAGCGCGCCAACCTGCGCACGCGCCTGCCCGTATTCAATATCCTCGACCAGTGCCGCGATGTCGGCGACGCGGCGCCCATGCCGGGTCCCCGCAAGCGCCTGCCTGAGCGGCGCCAGAAAGTCGAGAGCCACCGCATCATCTTGGGCCAGCAGCGCATCGAGCTGCTGCAGCAGCGAGCGCAGATGGCCGGCAGTCCGGTCCAAACCTGCATCCTCTGACACCTCGGCGGGAATCGGCGCATCACGCATTTCAGCATCGAAATGACGCAATGCGGCGAGGATCCGCTCCAGTTCTGTCACCAGTGGTGCGATCTCGGTTGCCGGCGGCAAGGCCGCCAGCGATCGCTGCTCCATCTCCCGCGCCAGTTCGGCCAGAGCGCCGGCGCCGATGGCCGCCGATGCCGACTTCAGGGTGTGGAATAGCCGGTGCGCCTGCTCATGCTGATTTCTCGCCAGCAGATCGCCGAGCTGGGCCGCCGTATCGCCGTATTCATCCCCGAACATGGCCAGCACCCGCTGGTAGAACGCCACCCGGTAACGGTGGCTGGCCAAACCGGTGCTGACGTCGATGCCGTGCTCCGCAAGCGCACGCAATGCCGGCGGCAACGCAAGCGCTGGCGCATGCTGCAAGGCCCGCAGATTCCCGCTGTCACTGACGCGCCGATGCCGCAGCCAGCGCAGCATGGCGGCATACAGCAGATCCGGATCGATCGGTTTGGTGATGTGGTCATTCATGCCGGCGGCCAGGCTCAACTCGCGATCGCCGCTCATCGCATGCGCGGTCATCGCAATGATCGGGAGATCGGCAAAACGGGAATCGGCGCGCACGGTCCGCGTGGCGCTCAGTCCGTCCAGTTCCGGCATCTGGATATCCATCAACACCAGATCGTATTGAGCGGCGCGTATCCGTTCGACCCCTTCCCTCCCGTTGAGCGCGGTATCGACCTCGACCCCGGCTTCGGCCAGGAACTCCAGGGCGACTTGCCGGTTCAGCGGACTGTCCTCGACCAGCAGCACGCGGGCACCGCGCAGGCGAGCCAGATCTGACTCGCCGATGCCGCTCATCTCGTCGCGCTCGCGCCTGTATGACTGCAGCGCCGCCTTGCCCTGAAGTGCTTCGGTGAGCGCATCATGCAGCGTCGATTCGGTTACCGGCTTGGCCAGAAGATGCTCGATGCCGACCATTTCCGCCGGCGCCACCAGATCGCCGTAATCGTACGCGGTCACCATCAGCACCGACAAAGGGACACACAGGTCCGGATCCTGACGGATCAGGCGGGTCGTTTCGATGCCGTCAAGACCGGGCATGTTCCAGTCGATCAGCATCAGGCGATAAGGAACGCCGTTTTCCGTCGCTGCGCGCAGGAGATCGAGAGCCTGGGCGCCGCTGTCGGCTGTGTCGGCGCGCAATCCCAGGCGCTCCAGCATATCGGCCAGGATGACACGCGCGGTGGCGCTATCGTCCACCACCAGCGCACGTTCTCCGTACAGGTGATCCACCTTGCAGACAGTCTGCTCTGCGGTCGCGCTCAGGCCCATCTCTGCGGTAAAGGTAAACACGCTGCCGCGCCCAGGCTCGCTTTCGGCCCAGATACACCCGTGCATCAATTCCGCCAGTTGCCTGCAGATCGCCAATCCCAGTCCGCTGCCGCCGAATTTGCGGGTGATCGATGCATCGGCCTGTGTGAATGGCATGAACAAGGTAGCCAGCTTCTCGGGCGCAATTCCCATGCCGGTGTCGCTCACGGAGATGCGCAGCGTGACGCTCTGCTCCGACCTGTGATCGCAGCGGATGCGCACCAGAATCTCGCCGCGAGTCGTGAATTTGACCGCGTTATTGGTCAGGTTGACGATGATCTGGGCCAGCCGTAACGGATCACCGATCAATACGGGCGGCACCTCGGCGCCCAGATCGAACAGAAATTCCAGCCCTGCGGCCTGCGCCTTGATCGACACCGCCCCAGCCACATGCGTCAAGACCTCCTTGATGGAAAAGGGGATAGATTCCAGCGTCAGCTGGCCGGCTTCGACCTTGGAGAAATCAAGGATATCGTTAATGATGCGCAGCAGGGAATCGGAAGACGAGAGGATCTTGCCGACATAGTCGCGCTGCTGGTGCGTCAGCTCGGTCTTCAGCGCCAATCGGCTCAGGCCCATGACCGCGTTCATCGGGGTGCGGATCTCGTGGCTCATATTGGCCAGAAACAGCGACTTCGAGCGCGTCGCCGCATCGGCGTCATGGCTGGCAACTTGCAGCGCCTGATTGGCCGCCACCAGCTCCCCGGTGCGCAGTTGCACCAGCCGGTTGAACTGCTGCGCCCTCAAGAGCAAAACGCCGATGATGACAAAGATGAGCAGCACGATGGCAGTCCCGCCGAGCTGCACGATCATGCCCAGCGCCCTGTCCGGACCACCGAGATACGACGGCAGAATATCCCAGTAGTAGATCCAGCGCATCTGCCCATGCCGGGTAGGCACTTCAAATGTGGTGACGCTATCGGCCGGCCGCATCGTGTCGCCGGCGATCGCTCTTTTCGCGTGCAGCGACGCATCGTCTTGCGATTCAAACAGCCGCAAGCGCAAACCGGGAGGGACGTGTATCGCACCGAGGTCGGTAATGAAGTCGTTCAGATCGAACACCGACATCAGCACGCCCTTTCTGCCATTATTGACGGCAGCGATGGCCAGAACAACAAGCGAATCGCCATTTTCCCGAAACATCGGACCCACCACCACTTTCTGCGGATAATCAAGCGCCGAACTCGCTATTGCCAGAAGCTGCCGCTCGGAAGCCAGATGCTTACCCTGCGCCAGCCAGGACTGGCGATCCGAACTGAGGGTGACCACAAAATCGGCCGGGCCGGATGCGACCGGCTCGATGCGTTCGGCAAAGGTCAGCGATGTCAAAGGAATCGCCGACTCCAACTCGACGCCTTCGACGTATTCCAGCGCATTAATGAATTCGCTTTGCGTCACCTGCGTGCTGCCCTGAAACAGCAGCGCATAACTGCGCAGCTGGACATGGAAAAGCGACAAGCCGTGCTGGCTGATCCCCGTGATGTGCCGGGTATCGTCCTCCGCCTTGCTCAGCCAGTCGCGAACCGCCTGTTGCTTCAGCATCTCGCCCCAGTAAATCATGCCGGCCACGCTCGCGGACATGGCAACAAGGAATGCGAATATTTTGAGAAAAGGCTTCAATTTCATTGAGACTATTGCATCCTGCCGGCATTCACTGAATAAATTGCACTAAAACCGCTCGGCGCCACCGAATACAGGCGTTCCGCGCCTTTCATATTGGATGCGTCGAGCACCTTGATACGCGGGCCTGCATCTTTGGTGAAATCCTGCTGCTGCAGGATGCGCACCGACTGATCGATCGCAACGCGTCCCTGGATCACCGCCGAATCGGTCGGGGCGGCAAGGATGTGGCCGCGCTTGATGCCCCGATAGACTTCCTCAGTCAGGTAATAGGACACAACCTTGACCTGATTTTCCAGGCCATGCGCCCGCAGGATCGGCAAGGCAGCACCCGCCGTAACGGCAGTCCCCGCAATGTAATCCAGGTCCGGATGCCGGGAGAGCACCTCCTCGATCAGTTTCGACTGCGCCTCCTGGCCGGTATCGCCATAGCGTGTCGCCACTATCTCGGTCGCGCTGCCAGACAAGGCATGCGCAAAGCCCTCATTGCCGGCGCTCACCCACCCCGCTCCGCGCGGGCCGGGAAACCAGGCAATTTTCGCCTTGCGTCCATCCGGGTGTCGTTGAGCAATATATGTGCCAGCCGCAAAACCCATCTCCCGAAAAGAAACCTGCGAACGGGCCGACACCCGTTGCGACGACATGCCGTTGACCAGATCGATCACCGGCAAGCCCTTGTCCCGCAACTCGCTCACCAGCTCATTGAGCCCATCCAGCGAAATGGCGCCAATCACCACCGCATCGGTTCCGTTGCGCACACACTCGCGAATCTGCCTGATCTGATTGTCCAGCCTGTCATAGCCGCCGGCCTGATACAGACGCATGTTCACGCCCAATCGGCTCGCCTCCTGCACCAGTCCGTAATTGACCGCCAGCCAGTAAGAGTCTTTCATATGCGGAAAAGAGACGCAGATGCGCCACTGCCGATCTGATTTTTCCAGGGGAACATAGTCGAGCGGGGTTTTGATCAGTGCGCCAGAACGGGACACCTTGAGTGTATCGACCGGAAATGGATACCAGGGCTTATCGTCCGCCCGGCCGGGAGAAATGCACATCGCGGTCGCAAGAAAAAACACAGCGATATGCGCATGCCAGCGACCAACAGAATTTGCCATGAAGCTATCTGGCATACGATGACCCCCTTTCAAATAACTTGTTTCTTCGAATGGAGCCGCATCTGCTGCAAGATGCCGTGTCCGCAGCATCACTGAACCAGAGTTCGCCGGACTTAGCGTCTATTCAAATCAGTTTGCCCGCAACATTAATGGAAGTCAATTAATTGCACCCGGCAAAGACCAGGTTTCTGGCCGGTGCACGTACTGCGCAAACAGCAATCGAAGCCGGGCATCGCGCACCTCCCGGATTTACCTGACTATTCAGCTTCCTATGGGATAACTCTAAAAATTCAAAACCGTCATTCCCGCGAAGAGCCTGCCCTCGAATGCTTGAGTCGGAGGCAGGCTCTTCGCGGGAATGACGGACTTTATGAAACATCTTATAAAGGACTGAATAGACACGAATTTATCGGAAATATCGGGGGTATGCATAAAAAATACTAACTTCCCGCAGGCATTCATTGGACTTTATAAAATACAGCATGGGGTATGTAGCAGGCGCAAAACGCGTCGCGGCACGGCTTAGCGGCGTCGCTGTCCAGCATAGCCACGGCAAACACGAAAAAAAGTAGCGCTGGTGCCCGCCGCACCGGAGCGGCGGGCTGTTCCGGCAGCCGGCCGCAATCGTCCGCGTACAATTGCACTACCGAGTCTGTCCTGCGCCCGGAGGCGCACGCAAGCATTCGGTACTGCTGATCAGATTGTGCAATATGAAAAACCCACGTCGTGATGACGACATCACCCTTCCCAGCCGCTTTGGCGATGATCTGTACAGGAGCGAAGGCAAGCCCTTTGCCTTCGATCACGACGATATGCGCACCCTGCACTTCGACGGGCAATACATCCAAAGCGCGATGCGCATCTCCGCACCGGACCACTTGCTGCTGACATATACGCAGTCGATGATGGCTTTCCTGCTGTTCAATCCGGCCCCGCGCCATATCCTGATGATCGGACTGGGCGGCGGCTCGCTGGCCAAATACTGTTATCGCAAGCTGCCGGCAAGCCGCATCACCGTGCTGGAACTGGACGCCGATGTGATCGCGCTGCGCGAGCAATTCCGCATTCCGGACAATGACGAGCGCTTCCAGATCATTCATGCCGATGCGGTGGACTATCTGGCCGCCATCGAGCATCAGGTGGACATCATCCTGCATGACGGATTCAACGCCGACTGTCTGGCGCCGGCGCTCTGCACCGAGGCCTTCTACCGGCGCTGCCACACCGTGCTGGAGCGCGACGGCGTGCTGGTATCGAACCTGTGGGGCGACGCCGACGATCTGGCGCCCGTCATGCAACGGCTGCATGCGGTGTTCGACTGGCGCTTGTGGTGGAGCGGCGCCAGCGGCAGCGTCAACCGCATCGTTTTTTCGGCCAAAGACATCGATGCAGACCCGGTTCCAGTCCACGCTGTCAAGCCGCGCGATGCAACTCGACCTGCAGCATGGCTTCGATTTTTGCGACCTGGTTGAACGCTTGCAGACTGCCCGCGGCAAAACCCGCGCCCAGTTCGAGGCGATTGCCGGCTGCGACATGCGCACTGCCTTCATGCAGGTCGACACTCTGGACGCGTGCGCACAGTAGTCGTTCTCCCTTGACCAGTAAAAAACTTGAGCGCTGCGGGTTATGCATCGCGCACCTTAAATAATGCATTTTATGGGGAGTATCACCATTTTCATGGCACTTTCCGCACGATTTCATTGGGCGTTTAAAAATACCCCCTCCACTATGTGTAGCGCACAAATAGCGCCGCACGGTGCGCATGGTCCACAAAGACACGAAACAATCAGTTAGGGCGGGTGCAACCCGCGCCGCACCGGTGGATTGCCTGGCGCGCGTCGCGCAGGTCGAAATGACAATGGAGGACTGGAATGATCATGACCCGCATACCAGTAGCACAGGTCTCCGTACCTGCGACCCGGCGCAGGTACGGGAGGTCTGCGCTACTGGAATTCCCTTATAATGCAGGCTCCGATTTTAACCGTCAAAGCCTGCCAAATTGGCAATACTTGACTCTCATGACGCGCTGCCTGTCATTACCGAATGTCTTTTGACCTCATAAAATCCCTCCCCAAAGCCGGCCATCGTTTCGTGCTGCCGACCCTGTACGGCTCGGCCGATGCGTTTGCGTTGGCGCAAGCGGCGCTTGCGCTGAAATCCGAGAAACGCATGCTGGCCATCGTGGTGGCCAACGCCAGCGATGCGCAGCGCCTGCGCGACGAGATTCCGTGGTTCGGCGAACAGGGGCCGGACGCTTTGCGCTGCCACCTGCTGCCGGACTGGGAAACCCTGCCCTACGACGCGTTTTCGCCGCATCAGGATCTGGTGTCGGAACGGCTGGCGACGCTGTATGAAATCCAGAACGGCCAGTGCGACGTGCTGATCGTGCCGGCCACCACCGCGCTGGTGCGGATGGCGCCGCCGTCGTTTCTGGCCGCCTACACCTTCTTTTTCAAGCAGGGCGAGACGCTCGACGAAGCGCGCCTGAAGTCGCAGCTGACGCTGGCCGGTTACAGCCACGTGGCGCAGGTGATGTCGCCGGGCGAATATTCGGTGCGCGGCGGGCTGATCGACCTGTTCCCGATGGGTTCGGTGCTGCCGTACCGGCTCGACCTGTTCGGCGACACCATCGAGACCATCCGCACCTTCGATGCCGACACCCAGCGTTCCTTGTATCCGGTGAAGGAAGTACGCCTGCTGCCGGGGCGCGAGTTCCCGATGGACGATGCGGCGCGTTCGGCCTTCCGCAACCGCTGGCGCGAACAGTTCGAAGGCGATCCGTCGAAGTCGGCGATCTACAAGGACATCGGCAACGGCATCGCTTCGGCCGGTATCGAGTATTACCTGCCGCTGTTTTTCGAAGAAACTGCAACGCTGTTCGACTATCTGCCGCCGGACACGATCTTTGCGCTGATCGGCGACATCGACGGCGCGATCCAGCGCTTCTGGACCGATACCCAATCGCGCTACAAATTCCTGAAATCCGACCGCGAACGGCCTTTGCTGGCGCCGGAAACCCTGTTCCTGGGCGATGAACAGTTCTTCACCCAGGTCAAGCCGCACGGACGCTGGATCATCACGCCCGACGCGGATGGCAATCATTCTGCGTCGGAACTGTCGGCGCCGATCCCGAACATCGCGGTCAACCGCCGCGCCGACGACCCGCTGGTGAACCTGCGCGCGTATCTGCTGCAAAGCGACAAGCGCGTGATGATCTGCGCCGAATCGAACGGCCGCCGCGAAACCCTGCAGCAATACTTTAACGAATACACGCTGGGCCTGACGGTGTGCGACGGCTATGCCGATTTCGCCACCGGCAGCGCCAAGCTGATGCTGGGCGTGGCGCCCTTGCACGCCGGTTTCGAACTGAGCGCGGCTGGCGGCAGCCTGATTTTCATCACCGAGACCGAGCTGTACGCCGGCTCCGGCCGCCGTGCCGGCAAGAAGAAGCAGGAAGGCGCAACCCAGGTCGAGTCGATGGTGCGCGACCTGTCGGAGCTGAAAATCGGCGATCCGGTGGTGCACATCAACCACGGCATCGGCCGCTACATGGGCCTGACCAGCATGGATCTGGGCGAAGGCGAAACCGAATTCCTGCATCTGGAATACGCGAAGGACACCAAGCTGTATGTGCCGGTGTCGCAGCTGCACGTGATTTCGCGCTATTCCGGCGCCTCGCCGGAAGATGCGCCGCTGCACGCGCTCGGCTCCGGCCATTGGGAAAAAGCCAAGAAGAAGGCGGCGCAGCAAATGCGCGACACCGCCGCCGAACTGCTGAACCTGTATGCACGGCGCGCATTGCGCCAGGGCCATGCGTTCGAATATTCGGCGCACGACTACGAGGCGTTTGCCGACAGTTTCGGCTTCGAGGAAACCGTCGATCAGGCGGCGGCGATTACCGCGGTGATCGGCGACATGACCGGCGGCAAGCCGATGGACCGCCTGATCTGCGGCGATGTCGGCTTCGGCAAGACCGAGGTTGCGCTGCGCGCGGCTTTTGTCGCGGTGATGGGCGGCAAGCAGGTCGCGATCCTGGCGCCGACCACGCTGCTGGCGGAACAGCATGCGCAGACCTTTGCCGACCGCTTCGCCGACTGGCCGGTGCGCATCGCCGAGCTGTCGCGCTTTCCGTACCGGCAAGGAGATCACGCAGGCGATCAAGGGCATGGTTGACGGCACCGTCGATATCGTGATCGGCACCCATAAACTGCTGTCGGACGACGTCAAGTTCTCGCGCCTGGGGCTGGTCATCATCGACGAGGAACACCGTTTCGGCGTGCGCCAGAAGGAAGCGCTGAAAGCCTTGCGCGCCGAGGTCGACGTATTGACGCTGACCGCAACGCCGATCCCGCGCACGCTGGGCATGGCACTGGAAGGCTTGCGCGACTTCTCGATCATCGCCACCGCACCGCAAAAGCGGCTGGCGATCAAGACTTTCGTGCGCAGCGAGGACAGCTCGGTGCTGCGCGAAGCCTGCCTGCGCGAACTGAAACGCGGCGGCCAGGTGTATTTCCTGCACAACGAGGTCGAGACGATCCAGAACCGCAAGGCGATGCTGGAAGAATTGCTGCCGGAAGCGCGGATTGCGATCGCGCACGGCCAGATGCACGAGCGCGACCTGGAAAAAGTGATGCGCGATTTCGTCGCGCAACGCTTCAACATCCTGCTCTGCACCACCATCATCGAAACCGGCATCGACGTGCCGACCGCCAACACCATCATCATGCACCGCGCCGACAAGTTCGGTCTGGCGCAGCTGCACCAGTTGCGCGGCCGGGTCGGCCGCTCGCACCATCAGGCGTATGCCTACCTGCTGGTCAATGACGTGCAGGGCCTGACCAAGCTGGCGCAGCGCCGGCTCGATGCGATCCAGCAGATGGAAGAACTGGGCAGCGGCTTTTATCTGGCGATGCACGATCTGGAAATCCGCGGCGCCGGCGAAGTGCTGGGCGACAGCCAGTCCGGCGAGATGACCGAAATCGGCTTCCAGCTGTATTCCGACATGCTCAGCGAAGCGGTGCGGGCGCTGAAAAATGGCGAGGAACCGGATCTGGCCGCGCCATTGTCCAGCACCACGGAGATCAACCTGCACACGCCGGCGCTGCTGCCGAACGATTTTTGCGGCGATGTGCATGAACGCCTGTCGCTCTACAAGCGGCTGGCCAACTGCGCCACGCAGGGCAAGATCGACGATCTGCAGGAAGAGATGATCGACCGTTTCGGCAAGCTGCCCGATCCGGCCCAGGCGCTGGTCGAAACCCATCGCCTGCGGGTCGCCGCCAAGACCGTCGGCATCGTGAAAATCGATGCGCATGGCGAGGCGGCGCTGCTGCAGTTCATCCCGAACCCGCCGATCGATCCGATGCGCATCATCGAGCTGATCCAGAACAACCGCCATATCCGGCTGGGTGGCCCCGACAAGCTGAAGATCACCATCAGCATGCCCGACCTGCCGCGCGCGTGACGCAGTTGAAATCGACGATACGCCTGCTGATGATGGGCATGCCGAAAGCGGCTGAGACGGCGCCGCAGGAAGCGCCGCGCACGCCGAAGAAAAAACAGAAGTCACATTGACATGACGACCGAATCAATCAAACCAGTCCAAGAACAACCATGAATCTGATCCTGCAAGGCACCACCACCGACCGCGCCACCATTGAACGCATTGCCGCGATGGCCGAGGCTAAAAATATTGTCGCCATCAGCGACCATGCCTATCGCTGCGAAGACATCAATTATTCGGACGAAATCAAGGCGCAGATCGACGCTGAATGCCTGGCCGCCGAACTGGATGCAGCCTTCGTTCCGCCGAATCTCGCCTTGAGCGACTTCAAGCTAGTGGCGATGGACATGGATTCGACCCTGATCACGATCGAGTGCATCGACGAAATCGCCGACATGCAAGGGCTGAAGCCGCAGGTCGCCGCCATTACCGAAGCCGCAATGCGCGGCGAAATCGAATTCTGCGAGAGCCTGACCCGCCGCGTCGCGCTGCTGGAAGGGCTGGATGCCGGCGCGCTGCAGCGCGTGTATGACGAACGGCTGCAACTGTCGATGGGGGCCGAGGCCATGCTGACCGCGGTCAAGGCGGCCGGCCTAAAGACACTGCTGGTGTCCGGCGGCTTCACCTTCTTCACCGACCGCATGAAAACCCGCCTGGGCCTGGATGTCACGCATTCCAACGTGCTGGAAATCATCGACGGCAAACTGACCGGCCGCGTGGTGGGCGGCATCGTCGATGCGGAAGAGAAAAAAGCCACGGTGGAACGCGCCTGCGCCGCTCTGGGCATCACAACAGCTGAAGCGATCGTGATGGGCGATGGCGCCAACGACCTGAAAATGATGGGTATCGCCGGCCTGTCAGTGGCGTTTCGCGCCAAACCGATTGTGCGTTCTCACGCAGACGTGGCCTTGAATTTCGTCGGACTCGATGGTGTACTGACACTGTTTAGCTAGACATACCTCACAAAAACAATCCGACACCCGATCCGCTGCACGGATCAGGGCACATCGTCGCAAGCGTGATTCCAGCTTGTATTGGAAATGGGAGCAAGATCCATTTTTAATGCAAATTGCATCACGCCCGATGTTGTTTCTCTCCCCTACATATGAAATATCGTGCAAAGACTGTGCTGCTGCATTTTCAAATGATTTTTATTGCACAAAAAACAGTTTTTGCAAGATTTTAAAAATTAATATGTACCATTAGAGTAGTTGCACTAAAACAGTGCGCATTAGCGTCTGTCATATAACTATAAAAAAGGGGGAGAAACATGCTCAACAATCTAACCATCAAATCACGCCTGACCCTTGTCATCGGCATCCTGGCATTGCTATTGACCAGCATCGGGGGCGCCGGCTTGTATAGCCTGAGCGCCACCAACGATTCACTGAAGACCATCTATGACGATCGCCTGGTTGCCATGGGCGACCTGGATCTGGTCACTCAACTAGCCTTCCAAAACCAGGTAGCCATCGCAAAGTCCATTACCGGAGACCCGGCAGCTGCAGGCCAGCAAATGGATGCCGTGGAGAAGACCGAAGAAGAGCGTTCCAAGGCATGGAATGCTTATGCCGCAACCTATCTGACACCGGAAGAAAAAATACTGGTTGATAAGTTTATTGAAGACAACAAGAAATATACGGCGCAAGCACTCAAACCAGCCGTTGCGGCCATGCGCGCCCAGGACGTCAAGCTGGCAACCGAGATTCTGCAAGGACCGATGACGCAATTGTTTTTGCCAGTGCGGGAAGGCATGAATGCCATCATCAAACTCCAACTGGATGTCGGCAAAAGCGAATATGAAAAATCACAGGCTATGTATGCCACCTTCCGCACATTGTCCATAGCGGCCATCGTGCTTGGGCTGCTGGTGGCCGGCATCATGGGAATCTGGCTGATTCGTGCAATTACACGCCCCTTGCTGGCAGCAATCGGCATTGCCCGCAGTGTCGCCGCCGGGGATTTAACCCAGCGCATCGAGGTAACATCCAGCAATGAAACCGGCCAAATGATGCAAGCGCTGAAGGATATGAATGACAGCCTGGCCAAGACAGTCAGTCAGGTTCGCACCGGCACCGATACCATCGCCACCGCGTCCAGCCAGATTGCGGCGGGCAATATGGATTTGTCTTCACGTACGGAAGAACAGGCCAGCTCGCTGGAAGAAACCGCCTCTTCGATGGAAGAACTGACTTCAACCGTCAGGCAGAATGCGGATAATGCACGCCAGGCCAACCAGTTGGCGGTATCTGCCTCCGATATCGCCGTCAAGGGCGGTGCTGTGGTGTCGCAAGTCGTTGATACCATGAGCGCGATTGATGAGTCGGCCAAAAAAATCGTCGATATCATCTCTGTCATTGACGGGATTGCGTTCCAGACCAATATCCTGGCCTTGAACGCAGCCGTAGAAGCCGCCCGCGCTGGCGAGCAAGGACGCGGTTTTGCGGTGGTCGCTACCGAGGTACGCAATCTGGCACAGCGCAGCGCCGCCGCCGCGAGGGAAATCAAGTCGCTGATCAGCGACTCGGTTGAAAGAGTCGAGATGGGCAGCAAACTGGTGAGTCAGGCCGGCACCACGATGGAAGAGATCGTCTCCAGCGTGAAGCGCGTTACCGATATCATGGGTGAAATCACCTCTGCCAGCCAGGAACAAAGTGCCGGCATCGAGCAAGTCAACATCGCCATCACACAAATGGATCAGGTAACGCAACAGAACGCCGCACTGGTGGAACAAGCTGCTGCGGCAGCCGAATCGCTGCAAGACCAGGCCAAGAACCTGGCTGAAGTTGTCAGTATATTCACACTCGGCACTGCATTTGCAAGTACAGCCTCGCCCGCGCTTGCAAACCGGAATATGGTAGTGCACTCTGCCAAATCGCCTGCGCCGAAAATTATCAGAATTCCTGACGTCCCAAAAAAATCAGCGCCTGCCGCAATGGCCAACGCTGATGAATGGAGTGAGTTTTAACGAGTATTGAAAAACACTCAAGACCGCAATTAAAACAACAGGGTGCACTCACAAAATGAGTGCACCCTGTTTGCGTATACCGGAACTTATTCAGCAATCCGTGAAATAATTCATACAATTAGAGCAACACTAACCAAACAAGGAACTTGCATGTCTACAGAAATCGTCTTCGATACCAGCTTGCAGTCCAGCAAGAACCTGGCTTGGTGGTTATATCTGTTTCACGCCGCCGGCTTCGTGTTTTCCTGGGGTTTGTTCTCGTTCATTCCCCTCATCATCAACTATGTCAAACGCGACGATGCTGCGGGGACTTTCGTCTACAGCCACCACAGCTGGCAAATCCGCTCGTTCTGGTGGTTCCTGTTCTGGAGCGCGATCGGCTGGATCTGTATTTTCACCTTTGTCGGCATGGTGATCGGCATCCCGATCCTCGGTATCGTATGGATCTGGAAAGCCTACCGTCTGATCAAGGGCTTTCTGGACCTCAATGACAATAAGCCGATGCCTGTTTGATTGAGGCAGTGCTGGTCTGAATCCCCTTGGGTATGGCGCAGCCCTTGGGGTTGTTGCCATGAAGGAATTTATCGGCAATTGCAAACCAATCATCGCCTGATATTACCCGTGTTGCCATCGGGAACAGTTCCCGCTCTTCCTTGTCCAGTTTTTTTAACAGGGTATCGCAGTAAATTTTCATTGCCCCGTACAGTTCTTGCGTTTTCTCGATCTGCTCTTCAAAAGCAGGTCGCCATTGATTCCGTATCGAATCAAGCACGCTCAAACCCATCAGACTTAATGATTCCAATTCAGCCAGAAGCGCATCCGCTTCCTTGGTCGATTTCCGTATGGCCGGAATCAATTCGGTTTCAAGCTTGCGCTGACGGCAATGCACATGAAACCAATCCAATGCTTCCAATACGGATTCAAGCGTACTCTGCCCCAGACTTTGCGGATACCGTGCATTGTTCTCAATACATTTCTGGATAGAAAATAAACCAAGGCGTGTTTTATTTTGTTCGACCAACAGCGTGGCAAGCGTGTAAGTAGCAGTAAGCATCGCAACTCCTTTGATGTTTATTTCCCGAAATCAATAATTCCGGGAGAAAAAATGCATTCAAATGGATTTTCAAACATTGCGCCAGATAAGTGCGGTATGAGACCTGTTTCGAAGCGCTACCTTCTCAACAGCAGGATTGGAGGAGGAACGCGTTACTTACTTTAGTTGAGACAAATCAAACATTCAAGGACAATGTTTTCCATGAGAAATATTATCTTGTGGCATGGGCGTGTCGGCATATGATTTGGGAGTGCAAATCATATGCCGACATGCCCTAATTTGAGAACAGCGGCTTTTCGCAAATTAGGCCACTCTCAGCCACATCTGAATTGCGGATAATTTTTGTTGCAGCATAAGAATGTGCTTTTACGCGCTTGAAAGCTGCCGGTCGTAAAACCGGAACTGTCCCCGGCCTCCGGCCTTGGCAGAATACATGGCATTATCCGCATGCTTGAGCAGTGTTTCCGCATCGTTTCCATCGCGCGGAAACAGGCTGATACCGATGGATGCACCGACTACATTTTTGTGCCCAGAGATATCAAAAGGTTCGCGAAATTGTTCATTGATGCGAAAGGCCACTTGGGCCGCCTCCTCATGACTGGCGACAGAATTGAGCAATACCGTGAATTCATCTCCCCCCAACCGGACCACCGTATCCGCCGGCCTCAATACCGACTTCAAACGCATCGCCGCTGCCTGCAGCAGTGCGTCTCCTGCTTGATGGCCTGATGTATCATTGACCGCCTTGAATTCATCCAGGTCAATAAACAGGAGTGCAAATATTGTGCCGTTATTTCTTGCCTGATTAAGTGCGGCAGGCAGAAAATTCATCAACCAGCGGCGATTGGGAAGCGACGTCAGGGCATCCATATTTGCCATGCTCAAGAGAGCATGTTCATGCGCTTTCGTATCAGAAATATCCCGCACCGTCATAGCCAGACCGGCCCCGGATCGTACAAGTTTTCGGGACATCCAGGTGACATGCGGCGGACTGTGGCGCGAGGCCCGGAACTCGTCTTCGTAATAACCGGTTTCCATCGCGCTGCGAAAAATAGCCCATACCCGCTGTCCCTGCTCGCCTGAATACAGATCGGAAAATTTTTTGCCGACGAGTTCTTCTTTTACAAAGCCGACAAGAGCAGCGCCACGTTCATTGCAATCTTCCACCACAAAATCGATCACGCTATCGTGGTAGTCGTACAGTGCCCGGACCATGTAGAAACCTTCATTGGCGCCGTCGATAGCCAACTGATAGGTATCCTTCACTTCTTTCGCCTGGTGTTTTTTCCATGCCAGCCGTACAGAAAAGAAGGTCGCAAGCGTTGCGAACAACAGCAGGAATATGCTTCTCACGGTGGCAAAATAGCGATAACTGTCGGCTCGCGCCTGATACGCAGCAAACACCTCTGCTTCGGCTAAGCCGGCCAAGGCAAACAATGGATAGTGATCTAGTTGATGCCAGGCAATGATGCGAGGCTGGCTGTCGATAAAGTTTCGTCCTGGCATGTGCGCGACACCACTGGCTGACGCAAATACTGGAGGCGAACGAAAAACCGCAGGCAGCGAGCGGATACGCTCACCCGTTTTTGATGCGAATAACGCGCCATCCTGATCCCTTAGCAACAGAAAACCACGCATACCCAGGCTGGACTCCTCGTTAAACGATGCAAGATAGGCCGGTTCAACGCTCACTAACACTATTCCATCAAATGCGCCGTCGGCAGTTTCCAGCCTTCGCGTAAAGCGGATGACTTCTTTCCCGGAACGACCCATGTCCGGTTTATTGACGAGCAGGCTGTTGGCCAGATTCATTTTTTGGGCTTTGAAGTAATCCCTGTCGGCAATATTTGGGGCACCAACCTTATCTAGCGTGCTGGTGATCGCCGTTCCGTTGCGGTCGACGATGGTTGCATACAATTGCGCCGACTGTGGATACAGCCCTTGCTGCAACTGATCTTCGAGCTTGAGCGCGCCATGCGTTGTCTGCCAGTAGTATTTGAGATGACGGGTTATCTGGTCGATCTGATCAACGGAACGGGACAACTGTGCGACATAAGATTTTGAAAGCTGGGCTGCTTCTCTGAGTGCATTTCTTTCAACTTCAGCTTTATCGTTGCCGATTTTCACCAGCGTTATTCCCCAGACGACAGCGACCAGGAAAATACATATCAGGGGCCACAAAAGGATGGAGCGAATACTGCCCCGCAGAAACGCAAGTTTTTGAAACTCTCGGCTCAGGCGCTTGTTTAGACTGCGGTCGGTCATAGCGCGATATTCATTTCATAAAACAACTGTAAAAAAACAGCGGCAATTAATGTTTAGGGTGTGTTGAGCGCCATAGTCTCCCACAGCCGGCCGGGCGAAAAATATTAATGAAATACAATCAAAATATTTCCGCAACGCAACCAGTGCGAGTCAATTTTACCGCGAAGACAGCCGCTTATGCAGGGCCGGAAAGAAAATGACGTGTAACTGGCAAGAATGCCATCAGTGCCTGCCTGATGTTGCGCAATATCATGCTGCCTGCACACCGTCCGGTATCAGTCATCGAACTAAAGTTGAAAACAAGCCAGCACCTGCAATAATTAATTGCGGATCAATCGGTTGATATCTTGTGCAGGATATTTTGAAACTTTTCAAAATAATCGCTTTGCTAGTTCTGGGGCTGATGATGCCGATTGCCCCTGCTTCTGCACAAGCCATTTTCCTGCTGCCCTTAAACGATGCGATCGGTCCTGCGACTGAAGATTTCATCCTGCGCGGCTTGCAGCGCGCCGAAAAGGATCACGCGCAACTGCTGGTGCTGCAACTGGATACGCCGGGCGGACTGGATACCTCGATGCGCGCCATCATCAAGGCGATACTCGGTTCGCCAGTGCCGGTCGCGACTTTCGTTGCCCCCAGCGGCGCCCGCGCTGCCAGCGCCGGCACCTATATTCTGTACGCCAGCCACATAGCCGCGATGGCACCGGGAACCAACTTGGGCGCTGCCACGCCGATCCAGATCGGCATCGGCACTCCCGCCCAACCAGATGAAGCAAAAAAAACCAACGACGACACACAGAGCACGTTGACCCGCAAGCAAGTGCATGACGCCGCCGCCTATATCCGCGGCTTGGCGCACATGCGCGGCCGCAATGAGGATTGGGCGGAGCGCGCGGTGCGCGAAGCGGTCAGCCTGCCTGCCGAAGAGGCCCTGAAGATCAATGTGATCGACCTGGTTGCACGGGATGTTCCCGAATTGCTGCGCACCCTGGATAAGCGCAAGGTCAGCACAGCCGCCGGCGAACGCGTGCTGCATACCGCTGGCGCCAGCGTGATGACAATAGAGCCGGACTGGCGCAACCGTTTCCTGGCCGTCATCACCAATCCCAGTGTGGCCTTGCTGCTGATGATGGCCGGCATGCTTGGCCTGTTTTTCGAATTTTCCAATCCGGGCTTCGTGCTGCCCGGTGTGGTCGGCGCGGTGTGTCTGTTGCTGGGCTTGTTCGCACTGCATTTGCTGCCAGTCAACTATGCGGGGCTGGCGCTGATTCTGCTTGGCCTGTCGTTCATGGTGGCGGAAGCATTCTTTCCCAGTTTCGGCTCACTCGGTATCGGCGGCGTGATTGCATTTGCCATCGGCGCGGTGATGCTGATCGATACCGACATACCCGGCTTCGGCATACCGCTGTCATTCATCGCGTTATTAAGCCTGTTTTCAGTGACCTTCATTCTCGCGGTGGTCGGCGTCGCGCTGAAAACGCACAACCGGCCGGTGGCCCGCGGCCCGCAAGCCATGGCTGGCTGCACCGGAGAAATGCTGACCGACGCACACCCCGATGGCTGGGCCTTCGTGCAGAGCGAACGCTGGCGCGTGCAATCGGCTACGCCGCTCAAGCCTGGCCAGCGGATCCGGGTCTTGTCACGCAATGGCCTGGTGCTGACGGTCAGTCCGATTGAATCTGAATGAAAAAGAAATAATAAGGAGAATGGTCATGGGCTTCGGACTGAGTTTCGGCGGCATCTTTCTGTTGGCCGCCTTGCTGCTTGTTTCTGCATTTCGCATCTTGCGCGAGTATGAGCGCGGGGTCGTCTTCACGCTCGGGCGTTTCTCGATGGTAAAAGGGCCGGGCCTGGTCCTGATTATCCCCGGCATACAGCAAATGGTCAGAATGGATCTGCGCACGGTGGTGTTCGATGTGCCGCCGCAGGATGTGATTACGCGCGACAACGTCTCGGTCAAGGTCAATGCGGTGGTCTACTTTCGCATCGTCGATCCGGAAAAAGCGGTGATTCAGGTCGTGAAATTTCTGGAAGCCACCAGCCAGCTATCCCAAACCACGCTGCGCGCGGTACTGGGCAAACATGAACTGGATGTCCTGCTGTCCGAGCGCGAACGGCTCAATCTGGATATCCAGAAAGTGCTGGACAGCCAGACCGATGCATGGGGCATCAAGGTCTCTGCAGTCGAGATCAAGCATGTCGACATCAACGAAACCATGATCCGCGCGATTGCCCGCCAGGCCGAAGCCGAACGCGAGCGGCGTGCCAAGATCATTCATGCAGAAGGCGAATTGCAGGCGTCGGAAAAACTGCTGCAGGCGGCGCAAATGCTGGCGCAGCAACCGCAGGCGATGCAGTTGCGCTACCTGCAGACGCTCGCCAATATCGCCGGCGACAAGAGCTCCACCATCGTATTCCCTGTGCCGATGGACATTTTCACGCTGCTGAGCAACAGCAAGGATGGTAAAACGGAATTGAAATGACCGTTCGACGCATGAAAAATACTGGTGGCAGTATATTTAAAAAGCCAATGAAACCGTGCGGCTAATGGCATAAAAACAGCGATACTCCCCAATATTATACGAATCATGCGGTAGCGGCTCAGCCCTTTTTTGCTTTTTGCCGCCTGTAGCGGACGAGTAGTAACTTCGGTTAATACTGTTCCCGGCGTCAATCCGCCCGCGCCAGATCGGCCATCACTGCAGCCAGAAAGCGCGCCGCCTCGCCGCCGGTCACCACCCGGTGATCGAAGCTGAGGCTGAGCGGCAGCACCCGGTGCACGGCAGGCATCCCGGCAACCGCCACCACTTGCTCATGCACCCGGCCGGCACCGAGGATCGCCACCGTCGGCGGCATTACCAGCGGCGATGCGTATTTGCCGCCGATCATGCCGAAATTGGACAGGGTAATGGTATTGCCGCGCAATTCTTCCGGCGGAATCTTGCGTGCGACGACGTCGCTGCGCATGCGCTCCAGACCGCGCCGCAGATCGGCCGCATCACGGTTGGCGGCATCGCGCAGCACCGGCACGAACAACCCTTCAGGCAGATCCACCGCAATCCCGATATCGATTTTTTTCAATACGCGACGCGCCAGCGCATGACTTTCATACCACGCATTCAGGCCGGGTTCCGCCACACAGCCGGCCACCAGCGCACGCAGCAGGCGTATCGTGATGTCGGCATCGGCTGGCCACGCATGAATGTCGGCATCATCCATCACGGTTGCCGCTGCCACTTCATTTTGTGCCAGTGCCATGTTCTGCGCCATTGCGCGCCGCACCCCGCGCAAGACTTCCGGCGGCCCGACTTCGGCCAGAATCTTGGCAACGCGTTGCACATCGGTCGCGGTAATTACGCCATCGGCGCCGGACGGCGTCACCATTGCCAGATCGATGTTGAGCTGGCGCGCCAGTGCGCGCACCGCCGGCATGGCCTTGATGCTGGCCGTGCCATGCGCCGCCCCTACCGCCGCCGCCGTGTCCGCCATGACTTGCCGGCCGACCTCCACTTTGCCGACCACGGTGCCGCTATCGGCATCCTCATCGGCAAGATCGAACCCCACCAGAGGACCACCCAGATGCACCAGCTCACCCGCCTGTCCGTACAGTTTGGCAATGCTGCCCGCATACGGCGACGGAATTTCGACGATCGCTTTCGCAGTTTCAACTGACAGCAGCGCCTGATCAAGCGCTACCGTATCGCCTTCTTTCACATGCCATTCGACGATTTCGGCATCCTGCAAGCCTTCGCCCAGATCGGGCAATTTGAAGATTTTCATGCGCCCTCCAGTGTCTTCCTGACCGCGCTCACGATGCGTTCCACGCTGGGCATGTATTGATGCTCCAGCTTGGCAAGTGGCACCACCACGTCGTAGCCGGTAACCCGCTGCACCGGCGCCAGCAATGTATACAAGCCATATTCGGCCAGGTTGGCCGCAATTTCGGCCCCGAAACCACTGGTGCGCGCCGCTTCATGCACGATCACGCAACGACCGGTTCTGGCCACCGACTCCAGGATGGTCGCCATATCCAGCGGCTTCACGGTCGCCACATCGAGCACTTCCGCCATCACGCCTTCTTGCGCCAGCAGATCGGCCGCCGCCTGGGTTTCCTGCAGCATCGCGCCCCAACTCACCAGCGTGACATCGCTGCCCTGGCGCAGCGTAAAGCAGACATCCAGCGGCAACGCCTCGCCGTCATCCGCCACTTCCTGCCGGAACAGGCGATACAAGCGCGTCGGTTCCAGAAAGATCACCGGATCGGGGTCGCGTATTGCCGCCAGCAACAAACCATAGGCGCGCGCCGGCGACGACGGGATCACCACGCGCAGCCCCGGTATGTGCGCAAACAGCGCTTCCGGGCTTTCGGAGTGGTGTTCCGGCGCATGGATGCCGGCCCCGCACGGCGTGCGCAGCACCATCGGACAGCTCAGCCGGCCGCGGGTACGGTGGCGCAGGCGCGATGCATGGTTGATGATGTGATCCAGCGTAGGATAAACGAAGCCGGCAAACTGGATTTCAGCAACCGGCTTCAGGCCCATCGCGGCCATGCCGATCGCGGCACCGGCTATGGCCGTTTCCGCCAGCGGCGTATCGATCACCCGTTCTGCACCGAAACGCGCCTGCAAGCCAACGCTGGCGCGAAATACGCCGCCATTGACGCCGACATCCTCGCCCAGCAGCACGACTGCGGGATCATGCGCCAGCTCCCAGGCCAGGGCCAGATTGAGTGCTTCGACCAGATTGATTTCAGCCATGCTGCCCTCCGTTGGCCGGAGCAAAATGCATTGCCATTTCGCGCTGTGCCTGCAGCGCCTCCGGCAGGGTCGCGTACAGATGCGAAAACATCGCCTCGGTGGTTGGTGCCGGTGTCGCCTGATAGGACTCAACCGCCTGGTTCACCAGCAGCGCAGCATTCGCCGCTCAGTTGCTCTTCCTGCTCCTTGCTCCATGCCTGCATCCGCAGCAGATATTGGCGCAAACGGCTGATGGGCTCGAACGCCCATTGCCGCTTGACCTCTTCGGTGTCACGATATCGGTTCGCGTCATCGGCGGTGGTATGGTCGCTCAGCCGGTAGCTGATCGCTTCGATCAGGCTCGGGCCGCCACCGGCACGCGCCCGATCAATCGCTTCCTGCGTCACTTGCCGCATCGCGATGATGTCATTGCCATCCACCTGACAGCCGGGGATACCGACCGCGACCGCCTTCTGCGCCAGTGTCTGCGCTGCGCTCTGTGCACTGCGCGGCAATGAAATCGCCCATTGATTATTATTGATCACCAATACCAGCGGTATTTTCCACACGCCGGCCAGATTCATCGCTTCGTAGAAATCCCCTTTTGACGTGCCGCCATCGCCCAGAACGCACACCGCGACACGCGCTTCATGTCGCAACTTGAACGCGTAGGCGACGCCTGCCGCATGACAAACCTGGGAGCTGATCGGCACGCAATTGGCAAAATCATGGCGAGCTGCCGCAAAATTGCTGCCGCGTTCATCGCCGCTCCAGTACAGCAGCACGTCAACCATGGTGACCCCGCGCAGGAATTGCGCGGCATGATCGCGATAGGAAGGCAGCAGCACGTCTTCCGGACGCATTGCGCTGGCGAGGCCGACACCAATTGCTTCCTGCCCCAGCGATGAGGCGAAGGTGCCTAGCTGGCCGGTACGTTGCAGCGCCACCGCCTTGGTATCGAACATGCGCGTCAACACCATCGCGCGATACAGCGGGATCAGCGCCAGCGGATCACGCATGGCCTCAGGCAGCGGCTGCAGCACGCCACCATCCGGATCGAGAAACTGGGTGTAATCGATTTGAAAAGTCGAAACAGTAGCCATGACTGAATCCTCCCAGTTGCAGCTTAGGTGAGGATCACGGCGCTCGCCAGTTTAGTTGCTCTGAATTTACAAAAACGCAAGTCAGTCGAGGGTTTTTCGATAGCGCAGCAATGCAACCAGGCCCGCGCCCACCATGAATAGCGCAATCGGCCACAGATCGGGAATGATTTCTGGCAGTGCATTCCCCTTGAGCAGTATCCCGCGCACGATGCGCAAAAAATGCGTCAGCGGCAGCACCTCGCCTATCCATTGCGCCCAGACCGGCATCCCCCGGAACGGAAACATGAAACCGGAAAGCAGCATCGACGGCAGGAAAAAAAAGAAGGTCAGCTGCATCGCCTGCAACTGGTTTTTTGCGATCGTCGAAAAAGTGAAGCCGACCGCCAGATGCGCCGCCATGAACAACACCAGCGCGAACAATAACAGCGTCAGGCTGCCGACCATCGGCACATCGAACAACAGGCGTGCGGCGCCCAAGATCACCATGACCTGGACGTAACCGATCAGGATGTAGGGCACGATTTTCCCGGCCATGACCTCGAACGGCCGCACCGGCGTGGCCAGCAGGTTCTCCATCGTGCCGCGCTCCCGTTCCCGCGTCATCGCCAGCGAGGTCATCATCACCATGGTCATGGTCAGGATCACGCCGATCAGGCCCGGCACGATGTTATAGCGGGACAATCCTTCCGGGTTATAGCGGCGCTGAATCCGCACTTCAAACGGGGCTTCGGCCGCCTGCAGTCCCGACAACGGCCCGGTCAGATCGTGCCTGAGCGCCTGGCGGCTGATGTTGTTCAATGCCGCCAGCGCGTTACCCGACGCCGCAGGGTCGGTCGCATCGGCCGCCAGCAGTACTGCCGGCTTTTCACCGCGCATCAGCCGGCGCGAAAAATCCGCCGGAATGACCAGCACGAACTGGACGCTGCCTCGCGCCAGAAGCTCGTTGGCCTGCGCCTCGCCTAGCGGTCGATGCGTGATACGGAAATAAGAGGAACTCTCCAGCGCCGCAACAAAGCTGCGCGAAAACTCACTCTCATCAGCACTCACGAGTGCCAGCGGCAAATGCCTGGGATCGGTATTGATTGCAAATCCGAACAGAATCAGCTGCATGATCGGCATGCCCACCATCATCGCAAAGGTCAGACGGTCGCGCCGGATCTGACGAAACTCCTTGAGCAAGATGGCGAGAAAGCGCGACCAGTTCATTATTCCTCTCATTGGGCTTGATCTTTGCTGTCCTGCATTAACGAGATGAATACATCTTCCAGACTGGCATCGATCGCGGTGACCTTGATGCCACCGGTCAGAAAAGGCGCGAGCGCCTGATCCAGAGCAGCCTGCGACGAAGCGCTGACATGCAGCGTGGCGCCGAAAGAAGCCACGCTGCGCAGCGACGGCAGCGCACGTAGTGCATGCGCCAACTCAGCCAGGTTCGCGCCTGAAATCGTGCAAGTCACCAGCCCCGCGCCGGCAATCAGTTCAGCCACCGTGCCACGCACCAGCAAACGCCCGTCAGAAATATAGGACAACTCATGACAGCGCTCGGCCTCATCCATGTAATGGGTGGTAACCAGTACCGTCAGGCCGGCCGCTGCAAGATCGTGAATCCGGTCCCAGAATTCGCGCCTTGCCTTCGGATCGACACCGGCAGTCGGCTCATCGAGCAACAGCAATTGCGGCTCGTGCAGCAGACAGGCCGCCAATGCCAGACGTTGTTTCCAGCCGCCAGACAAGGTACCCGCCAGCTGACTGCGCCGACTGGTCAACCCCAGGCGCTGCAGCGTGGCCTCGACCGTCGCCTTGCGTTCAGCGACCTCATAGACCCGGGCGATGAAGTCCAGATTTTCCTCGATGCTCAGATCCTCATAGAGACCAAATTTCTGCGTCATGTAACCGACGTGGCGCTTGATCAAATCGGATTCACGTCGGATGTCATACCCCAGGCAAGTGCCCTCACCTTCATCCGGCGTCAGCAAGCCGCACAGGATGCGCAACGTAGTCGTCTTGCCGCTGCCATTCGGGCCGAGAAAACCGTAAATGAGGCCGCGCTGTACGCGCATGTCAAAATGGTCGACCACGGTACGCTCACCGAAACGTTTGGTAATGCCGTGCACATCAATGATGGGGAGATTCTCTGCCGGCGTCATGATTTGCCCTTGGCATCGGCCGTCACAAGCCTGACCTCCAGGGGCTGGCCGGGGTGAAGGCGATCGACATCCGCCAGATCGGGACGCGCTTCAACCATGAAGACCAGCGTCGAACGGTTCTCCTTGCTGTAGATCAGTGGCGCCGTATATTCGGCATCATGTGAAATGAAGACTATTTTTGCGGCTATCGGCGCACTGCAGCCGTCGCAGTGCAAGGTCACGCCCTGCCCCAGTCGAATTCTGCCCAAGGCAGTCTCCGCCACGAAAAAGCGCGCCTTGATCGTCTGCGCCGGCAGCAGGCTCAGTACCGGACTGCCGGCCGGCACCCATTCACCTTCCTGATATAGAACATCCGCCACCTCGCTGTCGACCGGTATCACTTGCTGTTTTTGAGCGACCCGCCACTCAAACTGCAGCAATTGCGCTTGCGCCGCTTTCAGTGCCTGCTCAGCAGCATCAATTTCATCGTTTCTGGCACCAAGTTGCAGCACCCGCAACTGCGCCTGCAATTCCTTGATGCGCCCCTGATCGCGCTCGACCGCAGCCCGCGCTTCATCCAGCCGCGCCGCCGAGATGAAATGCGCATTGATCAATTTAATCTGGCGTGCCAGATCAGCCGATTCCAGCCGCAAGGTCGCCTCCGCTTGCGACAGTTGCGCTTGTGCAGCGGCGATTTCGTCGGGCCGTTTTCCTTTTTTCAGGTTAGCCAGTGTCGCTTGTGCCTGCCGGACGTGAAAAGACGCCTCGTCCCGCGCCGCCCTCTCACTCTCCTGTTCCAGTACGAATGCCGTCGTCCCGCGCTTGACCCGGTCACCTTTCTTGAAGGACTGCTTTAACAAAGTACCTGCGATCGGCGTCGATAATCGCACATACTCGGCTTCTGCATAGCCGGGATAAACATCAGCCGGCTTGTCCGTACAACTCGCCATCAAGATGAAAATCATCAACATCAACAAAATACGTATTGTCTTCATCCATCCCTTTCAGAGGCTTGCAGTCACTCCCAAATAGTATTCAGATTAAGAACCCGATACTCAACTTGCATAATGAATCCAGAACTTGGCACTGTCCACTTTCATCCGCTGAACGTGGGTCCAACTGTCTTCTGCAAGGGGACACTAATAACAGGAGTGTAATCATGGCCAAACGATTCGTACACATTGAGTTACTGACGAGCGATCTTGGCAAGGTGGAAAATTTTTGCAGCGCATTGTTTGGCTGAAAACTTGAAGATGTACCGATGCGCAACGGCGGCGTCTACACGATGATCAATGTTGATGAAGGCACTGGTGGCGGAATGATGACTAACCACGTGCCTGGTTATCCTTCGCACTGGCAGGCCTATGTAGGGGGTAGACGATATTGCAGCATCAACCTGGAAAGTAAAATCACTGAGCGCAACCATCGCACAAGATGTGATGGTCGTAGGTGATTATGGCTGGCCCAGCGTAATAACGCCCCGACAGGCGCTGCTATCGCACTATCGCAAAGTAAAAAATCCCTCTATGACGGCAAATGCGGCTTGAATGTTACAGGCATAAAAAAACCACGCTCCAATTTTGAAAGCGTGGCTTTTTGCATTGCGTATTATCGTGTTCTTGGTGCCCGGAGCCGGAATCGAACCGGCACGCCCCTTTTCAGGTAAGCGGCGGATTTTAAGTCCGATGTGTCTACCAGTTTCACCACCCGGGCTTGCTGCAATTTTAAATCAAAATCACCTGCTTAGAAAAAAAGCGCCAACGGCGCTTTTAAATTCTGGAGGCGGGGAGCGGAATCGAACCGCTCTAAACGGCTTTGCAGGCCGCTGCATAACCTCTTTGCTACCCCGCCACGTTACTATTTTAACCTGTAAATTACTGATGAAATCCGATTACTTTTAAAGCAATCACACGCCCATCAATAAAAAAGGAAGCCATATCAGCCCCCTTTATAAAACTGGAGCGGGAGAAGAGTCTCGAACTCTCGACCTCAACCTTGGCAAGGTTGCGCTCTACCAACTGAGCTACTCCCGCATTTATTACTTTTACTGCAACAACACCACTTAAAACTGGAGCGGGAGAAGAGTCTCGAACTCTCGACCTCAACCTTGGCAAGGTTGCGCTCTACCAACTGAGCTACTCCCGCATTTCTTACTTTTACTGCAACAACACCGCTTAAAACTGGAGCGGGAGAAGAGTCTCGAACTCTCGACCTCAACCTTGGCAAGGTTGCGCTCTACCAACTGAGCTACTCCCGCATCAACAACAGGCGCACATTATATATCGCCAAATTTATTCGTCAAGCTCTTAAAGAATCTTACCTGCATTTTCTTTAATTAGCGGCCAAGCGCGTCGCAGATAATAAAACATTGACCACACCGTGAGAACCGCTGCAACAATTATCAGCCAAGTACCAACGATACCTGCGTCAAAAATGCCGAAGACGACATCATAATAAAGGAGCATCGGAATTGCAACCATTTGTGCTGCTGTTTTTATTTTTCCTATGGAACTTACTGCCACCGACTTGGACGCACCGATTTGCGCCATCCATTCTCGCAGTGCTGAAATGGTAATTTCTCGACCAATAATGACAAAGGCAATGACCGCATTGACATGATTAAGCTGCACCAATACCAGCAATGCTCCGGCCACCATCAATTTATCCGCAACCGGATCCAGAAATGCGCCGAAAGCAGAAGTTTCATTCCAGCGCCGCGCCAGAAATCCGTCAAACCAATCTGTAATTGCCGCCACGATGAATACCGCAGTAGACGCCAAGCCCTTTTCGAACGGGGACATCCACGCGTCCGGCAAATAAAAAACGCCGACCACCAGAGGAATCAAAGCAACACGCAACCAGGTAAGGAAAATGGGAATATTAAAAGGCATAAATTGATTTTTTTAATTTTGATTATTTATTGCAGAGATTAATAACACAATCTCAAGCGAGATTTAATGCAACTGCTTATGAATTTGTTCTGCCAGTTGTCGCGATATGCCCTCGACCGAAGCCAGATCATCCACACTGGCATCGGCTACACCGCGCAAACCGCCAAAGCGTACCAGTAATTTTTGTCGCCGCTTGGCTCCTACCCCTTCGATTTCTTCCAAGCGCGATGTCTGGCGTGTCTTGGCACGCTTGGCGCGCATGCCGGTAATCGCGAAACGATGTGCCTCATCACGGATTTGCGCAATCAGCATCAGGGCAGCGGACTCCTTGCCCAACTCCTGCGGTTGACGTCCATCCGCGAATATCAGTGTTTCCAGTCCGACCTTGCGCCCCTCGCCTTTTGCAACTCCGACGATCTGACTGACATCCAGTCCGAGTTCACTGAAAACCTGTCGCGCCATCTCGACCTGGCCTTTCCCGCCATCGATCAGCGCCACATCGGGCATCACGCCATCGCCATTGGCGACTTTTTCGTAGCGTCGCTTTAAAACCTGGCGCATCGCTGCATAATCATCACCGGGCGTGATATCGGTGATGTTATAACGTCTATATTCGCCATTTTGCATCGCATGGTGATGAAATACAACACAGGATGCTTGCGTCGCCTCGCCTTGTGTGTGGCTGATATCGAAGCATTCAATGCGCAAGGCATCCATATCTGCAATATCAATACCGAGAACATCAATCAGCGCCCTGGTACGCATTTGTTGCGAGCCCTGCTCCGACAGCAATCTCGCCAAAGCAATCTCTGCGCCCTTGATGGCCATTTCCAGCCATTGCCGACGCTGCCCTTGCGGCTGAAAAAGCAGATTGATCCGATGCCCGCATTGTTCCGTGAGTGCCATCATCAGTGCCGGCTCATCGAATTCCAGACTCAGAATCAGCGTGCCCGGAATGAATTTTTCGATGTAATGCTGCGCCAGGAATGCCTTCAGAATCTCGACCTCGATTGTCTCATCAGCATTTTGCAACGCGCTATCCAGATGCGACGGGAAATAGGCGCGATCACCCAGATGCCGCCCGCCCCTGACCATCGCCACATTGACGCAGGCGCGACCACCCTGCATTAACACCGCAATGATGTCGATATCGGCATCATTGCCCACTTCCATGCTTTGCTGGTGCAGCACGCGCGACAGCGCGCTCATCTGATTGCGTACTGCCGCCGCCTGTTCGAATTGAAGCTCCGCGGCAAAGGCATGCATCTTCGCCTCCAAAAACTGCAGCACCTCCGACTGCCGGCCGCGCAGAAATTTTGCCGCATTCTCCACGTCGATTTTGTAGTTTTCTGGCGTGATCGCATTGACGCAAGGCGCGCTGCAACGGTGAATCTGATGCAACAGACAAGGCCGGGTGCGATTGGCAAACACGCTATCCTCGCAGGTACGCAATTGAAACACCTTTTGCAGGATTTGCAACGATTCCTTGACGGCCCATGCGCTGGGGAACGGCCCGAAATACTGACTCTTCTTGTCGACCGCGCCGCGATAATAGGCCATGCGCGGCACGTCCTGACCACTGATTTTCAGGTATGGATAGGATTTATCGTCGCGAAACAGGATATTGAACCGCGGCTGCAGCGATTTGATCAGATTGTTTTCCAGCAGCAAAGCTTCGGCCTCACTGCGGGTGACCGTGGTTTCCAGTCGCGCGATGCGCTCGACCATCATCGCGATGCGCGAACTGGGCAAGGTCTTCTGGAAATAACTGGAGACACGTTTTTTCAGGTCGCGCGCCTTGCCGACATACAAAATCTTATCTTCCACATCGAAATAGCGATACACGCCAGGCAGATGCGGCAGTTTGGCGACCGTTTCCAGAACGATATCGCGCGGCAAGGGGGTAACAATTCCAGTCATCACTGATAATGCCAATAAAAACTAAGGAAGACGCTTAAACAGATGCCAGATCAAGCCATTATTAAGCAATATTCAGGGGGTATATCACTAAATGGCAGCAGTCCCGCAATTGAAATAAGCATCTTTAAAAATACTACCCAGTAGTATTAAATCGGCATTATTACGCTTCCAGGGACTGTACCAACTGCTTCGCCGCCTGATAGCGTACATCATCTTGCAAATCATCCCACGACAAGGCCGGCATAGGCGGCACCAGCGCTGCAATACGTGCAGCTGATCGTGCTGCAACTGCACGCGCCGCAGCACTCGCCTTCAAAGTCAGGCCGGCCAGCAATTGGTCCGCCTTATCCGGCGAATTACAGATCAGCACCATGTCGCAACCCGCTGCCAGCGCAGCATGTGCACCATCGAGTACGCTCCCGGCAACGCTGGCCCCTTCCATGCTCAGGTCGTCGCTGAAAATCACGCCTTCAAACTGCATTTTATTACGCAGTATCGACAGCCATTTTTTTGAGAATCCGGCCGGATGCTTGTCCACCTTGGGATAAATCACGTGCGCCGGCATCACCGCCGACAAACTCATGCCGAGCCAGTCATAAGGCGCGGCATCTTCCGCCATGATGGCTTTCAGGCTGCGTTCGTCGACCGGGATTGCGACATGCGAGTCTGCCTTGACAAAGCCATGCCCGGGAAAATGTTTGCCGCAATTGGCCATGCCCGCCAACAACAAGCCTTGATTCAGGCTCTTGGCTAACAAAGTGACCACCCGGGCATCCCGATGAAAGGCGCGATCACCGATCACGCCGGACTCGCCGTGATCCAGATCCAGCACCGGCGTAAAGGATAAATCGACACCGCAGGCGCGCAACTCTGCTGCCAGCACGAAACCGGTGGCGGTCGCCACCTTGGTCGCCTGCAACACATCGCGCTCCCATAACTCACCGAGTGCACGCATCGCTGGCAATTTGGTAAAGCCGTCCGTCTTGAAACGCTGCACCCGTCCACCCTCATGGTCGACCGCGATCAATAGCCCGGGACGCGCCGCATGAATGGCTGCCGTCAGCGCCGTCAACTGCTTGCGATTCTTGTAGTTGCGCGCAAACAGAATCACGCCACCCGTCAGCGGATGCTGAATGCGGCGAACGTCCTCTGCATCCAAAGTCAGACCTGCCACATCCAGCATGACAGGCCCCGGTATTGCCCCGATTTTTGTATCTGTTTTCATTTTTTCTCTACGATGACAAAGGCAACCGCATATTCCGTTTCGTCAGTGATCGAAACTTGTGCAGTCAGGCCGTTTTTTTTCATGAATTCGTTCAGAAGTCCGCTTGTCACCACCACCGGACGTCCACTGCCTGCATTCAGCGTCTGCATGGCGCGCCAGGTCATCGGCATGCGCAGGCCAAGTCCGATGGCCTTGGAAAAGGCTTCCTTGGCAGCGAAACGCGTCGCCAAAAAACGAATGCCCCGAGCAGCGATTTTTTCCTTGCGGCGATAATATTTTTCCAGCTCATCCGCGCCGAGGACTTTTTCGGCGAAACGGTCACCATTGCGTGCCAGTGCCGCTTCGATACGCGCAATCTGGATGATGTCGGTGCCGATGCCGTAAATCATGCTGCTAACCCGGCATCACGCATGCATGCTGGCCAGACGCGCCCGCTGCATGACGGCCTTCATCTCGCTCACTGCTGCTTGCCAGCCAGTGAAAACTGCTTGCGCGACGATAGCATGGCCGATATTGAGTTCGGTGATGTCGGCAATGGCTGCAATCGCCTGTACATTGGCATAATGCAGGCCGTGACCGGCATTGACCTTGAGGCCAAGTTTTACCCCCTCCAGCGCGCCCGATTTCACCCGCAATAACTCCATGGCCTGCTGTTCCGGCGTATGTGCATCGGCATAGCGGCCGGTATGCAGCTCTATGACTGGCGCACCGGCTTCTGCTGCGGCCTGAATTTGTGCTGCATCAGGATCAATGAACAGGCTCACGCGGATATTCTCGGCTTGCAACTGTTTGATGGCGGCCTGGATTTGCGAGAAATACCGGATCACGTCCAATCCGCCTTCGGTCGTCACCTCGGCCCGACGCTCCGGCACCAGGCACACGTCCTGCGGCCTGATGCGGCAGGCGAAGTCGACCATTTCAGTGGTGACGGCGGATTCAAGGTTCATCCGCGTCAATAATAGTGGCCGGATTGCCACCACGTCGGCATCCTTGATGTGACGCCGATCTTCGCGCAGGTGCAGGGTAATGACATCGGCACCGGCCTCTTCAGCCAGCAAGGCGGCCCGAATCGGGTCGGGATAGGTTGTTCCACGCGCATTGCGCAAAGTCGCTACATGGTCGATGTTGACGCCCAAATCAATGATTTGGCTGTTAGGTTGCAAGAAACTCATGGGAAGAATAGGTAATTGGTTGCTAGTGGTTTATAACTGCATCAAATCTATCAGAATTTGTCGGGTATTGAGTGGTGCGCCACCCAAATGATGCGCGAGCAAAAACCGCATCAGAAGTTTGCTCTGCATTTGCGTGTTCGTATCGGCGTAGTCTTCACGTTCCATATCAAGCAAAGTCTTGCCGCTGACCCTAGGCCAGACATCCGCTGCCTGTGCCTGACGTGCACCGCGTTCAGGATCGACCACATACATCAAATCCGACTCTACCGGCTCGCGCGTCCTGGTGCATATGGTCAAATCACCTGCCACACCTGTTTCTTTCAGTAGCGCACGCTCGAAGCGTCGCAACACGATCGGCGCAGTTTCATTATGAGCGAGTTGATTCAGCGTTGAAACGTAGTGATCGAACAGGATTGGATGCGGATCATCGCGTGCCAGCAATTTCAACAATAATTCATTCAGGTAAAAACCGCACAACAAGGCGGATTTCTCCAGAGGTAACAGCCCTCCGATCCATTCGGCACCAATCAGGGTGCGGATTTCAGACTTTCCACTCCATGCTACCGAAAGCGGCTGGAAAGTTTGTAATGCGCCACGCAGGGCTGAATGAGGGCGCTTGGCACCTTTGGCAACCAGTGCAATGCGGCCATAATCGCGCGAAAATACGTCGACGATGAGGCTGGTTTCCTTATAGGGATAACTATGCAGGACAAACCCTGGCTGCTCGAGAATACGACTGTTCTTTTCTGGCGACGCTGTCCGATCCGGCCGCCGGTCTTGCAGCAGACTTGGTTCGCAGGCCTTCTTGCTTAAGCGATGGAGTATTCGCGCCATTTTTGGCAAAACCCGGATTTTCGCGATGCTTCGTGCCGCGTCCATTTATCAGGGACAAGGCAGGCTCTGACGTCAGTACAACATCGGCGACAACCGCATCCATCGCATTGACTTGCATCAGATTTATTCGTAGCCGTAGGCGCGTAGGCCAGCTTCATTATCTGCCCAGCCGGACTTGACCTTGACCCAGATTTCCAGATAAACCGGACCGCCAAACAGTTTTTCCATATCAAGCCGGGCTTGTGTCGAGATATCTTTCAAGCGCGCACCCTTGTTGCCGATGACCATCGACTTGTGGGTATCCCGCTCCACCAGAATGGCTGCGAATACGCGCCGCAAATTACCTTCCTGCTCAAATTTCTCAATCAGGACGGTACTGGTGTAAGGCAGCTCATCCCCGACAAAACGGAACAGCTTTTCTCGCACAATCTCGGATGCAAGGAATTTCTCGCTACGATCAGTAATGTCGTCCTCGCCGAAAATCGGCTGGTTCTCCGGCAGAAAGCGCCTGATTTCCCCCTGCAGATTATCGAGTTGGAAATGCAACTTGGCGGACACCGGCACCACAGCCGAAAAATTATGCTTTGCGGCAATTTTTTGCGCAAAAGGCAACAGCACCGCCTTATCTTTCACGCGATCAGATTTATTGATTACCAAGATGCACGGCACATTATCAGGAAGCATATCCAGCACTTCCTGATCCGCCGGGCCAAATGTACCTGCCTCGACCAAAAACAGAATCACGTCTGAAGATATCAGTGTATTACTGACAGTTTTATTCAGGGTCTTGTTCAGCGGATTTGAGTGTCGCGTCTGAAATCCAGGCGTATCGACATAGATGAACTGTGCACCCTCTATTGTCTGAATGCCCGTGATTCGATGCCGCGTGGTTTGCGCCTTGCGCGATGTAATACTTACCTTGGCGCCGATCAACACATTCATCAGCGTCGATTTACCAACATTAGGGCGGCCAACAATGGCAATGTAGCCACATCGGAAGTTGGCGGAAGCTGCGGATTCTGTCATGCGATTTTTGTGTATTTCACTGTAATGGTCTGATGCGCTGTAAAAGTCTTGGCACCTGCCAAGGCTACTATTTCAGCATCGTATTTAATATGATTTTTGTCCAGTATTTTGTCTGGATTTATATCCCGCAGGCTCTCTTTCTCGAAAACCTGTTTTAGCTTGTCTGTTTTGAGACATCATTTGTCAAAAAATTTTCTACAGTTGGCACCTCGGCCTGAGGTGTTGCTATGCCGCTCAGTTTGTGCTGCGGCACGCGTTGCTTGCTCTTGCGACTGGACACAGAAGTTTTGGCAAGTGCCGTCTGCAATGCATCCAGCGCCAATTGGGCCGCGGCTTGCTCACCGGCACGGCGACTACCTCCCGTACCAAACACCTGAATATTTAGCTTGGGCACTAGGCACTCAATCTCGAACTCCTGGCTATGCGCGGCCCCATGCGTTGCAACCACGTTATATTGCGGCAAAGGGATTTTTTTACCTTGGAGAAATTCCTGCAATAGGGTTTTTGCATCCTTACCCAAGGTCTTTGGATCTACTGAATCAAGAATCGGTATGTACAAAGCGCAGATTGCATCACGTGCCGCATTAAAGCCGGCATCCAGGAAAATCGCCCCGAACAAAGCCTCCAGCGTATCGGCAAGTATTGATGGCCGACGGAAGCCTCCCGACTTCAACTCCCCCTCACCAAGTCGCAAAAAATGCGACAAATCCAAGCCCTGCGCAATCTCAAAAAGCGATTGTTGCTTAACGAGATTTGCACGCACACGCGACAAGTCCCCCTCATCGATGCTGCCATAACGCTCATAAAGCAATGAGGCAACAACGCAGTTAAGCACTGAATCACCTAAAAACTCAATCCGTTCATTATGCAAACCGCTATGACTACGATGTGTCAAAGCCTGTTGCAGCAAGGTTATATTCTTGAACGTATGGCCTAAGCGGCTTTGTAACAACTTCAAATCCATTTTGGTCCGTTATTCATTCAGTGGTTTTTGTAGCTACACTCTTTGCGGTAGTACCCGCATATTCGATCAAAAGACTGGCCGGCCCGAACAATGGAATTTTCTTCTGGTATGCAAAGCTGACTTCGATCTCGTTGCCAAGCTTGGATATCTCAAGGTCCTTCCCTGCGATTGCATCGATATATCCTACGGATGCCTGGCGATCGAAAGCCGACTGAATCTCACGCACAGTAGATCCGGATGCTTTAGCACTAACGATCGCTTTTCGAATGGAACTGTACTCGACGGCAGTCGGCACGACCTTCATTCCCAGCACAGCAATCATCGCCACAATTGCGAGAATAAAAATTAAACCAACCAGTGACAAGCCGTGCTGTGTCCGATGATGCATAAATGTCCTTTTGACGTTATCCGGTTATCTTCAGAATGTTTATTGAAAGCTGCCGATACGCTTGATATTGCCCAGATTCATCCAGACAAAAAATGCCTTCCCGACGATATTTTCATCAGGCACGAACCCCCAGTAACGGCTGTCCAGACTATTGTCCCGATTATCCCCCATCATGAAGTAATTCCCCGAAGGAACAGTGCAGGAAAATCCATCGATCGTATACGTGCACAGCTCATGCTGAGGAAATGCATCAGGATTCGACACAAAGGATGGTGCGCGCTCGTCATTAAGTATCTTGTGCGTGATACCCGGCAATTTTTCAACGTACTGCTTAGAATAACTTAAATGCTCCTCATCCAGATAATCTGGCAAAGCATCATAGGTGACCGATTTTCCATTAACCGTCAAACGCTTGTTCTTGTAGACAATCTTATCCCCCGGCACGCCAACCACCCGCTTGATGTAATCCAGGGAGATATCTTTCGGATATTTGAAAACCATCACATCACCCCGCTTCGGATGGTTGACCTCAACGATTTTCTTGTTGATAACAGGCAAGCGAATGCCGTAAGTAAATTTATTTACAAGAATTAAGTCACCCACCAATAAGGTTGGCACCATCGAACTGGACGGGATTTTAAATGGCTCATACAAAAAAGAACGCAAGAAAAAAACCAGTGCAATCACGGGAAAAAAACTGCCCGAATATTCAACCCAGGTGGGCTGCTTGAGTATATTCGCCTCAAGCGCGGCGCGGCCGCTCGCATCCAACTGAATGCCGTCTGCTTTTAACCTGGCATTGCGTATATCAAAATCTGCCAATGCCGCATCGGCCTTGATGCGGCGCTGCTTCGACAGATAAAACACATCCAGAAACCAGACAACACCAGTACCGATGGTCAGGACAAAAAGGATTAATGCGAAGTTGCCCAAAATCGATTGCAAGGTCATTTGTCCTCCACTTGCAAAATGGCCAGGAATGCCTCTTGCGGGATCTCGACAGAACCAACCTGTTTCATGCGTTTTTTACCGGCCTTTTGCTTTTCCAGCAATTTACGCTTGCGGCTGATGTCACCGCCATAGCATTTCGCCAGAACATTTTTACGCAACGCTTTCACGTTCTCGCGTGAGATGATGTTGACCCCAATGGCGGCCTGAATCGCCACGTCGAACATCTGGCGCGGGATGAGTTCACGCATCTTGGCAGCCACCGCACGCCCACGATACTGACTGTTGGCGCGATGGACAATGATCGCAAGCGCATCGACTTTTTCGCTGTTGATAAGCATGTCGACCTTGACCACATCAGCGGCACGATACTCTTTGAACTCGTAATCCATCGACGCATAGCCACGTGAAGTAGATTTCAGACGGTCAAAGAAATCCAGCACGATTTCAGCCATCGGCATTTCGTATACCAATTTAACTTGCTTGCCGTGATAGCTCATATCCAACTGCACGCCGCGTTTATTTGTACACAACGTGATCACCGAGCCAACATATTCCTGCGGCATATACAGATTCACGGTGACGATAGGCTCGCGGATTTCCTCGATCTTGGTCGTTTCCGGCATTTTGGACGGATTGTCGACCATCAGAATAGAGCCGTCACGCATCACTACTTCATAAATAACCGTTGGTGCAGTAGTGATCAAGTCCATGTCGAATTCGCGCTCGAGCCGTTCTTGAACGATTTCCATGTGCAGCAAACCGAGGAAGCCGCAACGAAAACCGAAACCGAGCGCCTGCGACACCTCTGGCTCATACTGCAAAGCAGCATCATTAAGCTTCAATTTCTCCAGCGAATCGCGCAACGCGTCATACTGGTTTGCCTCTACCGGAAACAGGCCGGCAAACACTTGCGGCTGCACTTCCTTAAAACCAGGCAACGGCGCAGCGGCCGGCTTATTCACCAAGGTTACCGTATCGCCCACTTTGGCAGACTTCAACTCCTTGATGCCGGCAATGATGAAACCCACCTGCCCCGCCGAAAGAGAATCGCGTGAAACTGACTTGGGCGTGAATACCCCTACACTCTCAACCAAATGCTGTGCACCGGTCGCCATGAACAGTATCTTATCTTTCGGACGCAAGGTGCCGTTCTTGACACGCACCAGCATCACGACGCCGACATAGTTATCGAACCACGAATCAACAATCAATGCCTGCAAAGGCGCATCCGGATCGCCTTTCGGGGGCGGCACTTTGACAATCAACGACTCAAGCACCTCCCGCACACCCAAGCCGGTCTTGGCCGAACAATGTACGGCATCGGTCGCATCGATGCCAATGACATCCTCGATCTCCGCAATTGCATTATCCGGATCAGCTGAGGGCAAATCGATTTTATTGAGCACCGGCACCACCTCGACACCCAACTCTATCGCGGTATAGCAATTGGCAACCGTTTGCGCTTCCACGCCCTGCGATGCATCCACAACCAATAATGCCCCCTCACAGGCCGACAGCGAGCGACTGACTTCATAGCTGAAGTCGACATGACCCGGGGTATCAATCAGGTTGAGATTGTAGATTTGTCCATCTAAGGCTTTGTAACTCAAAGCAGCTGTCTGCGCCTTGATCGTGATGCCACGTTCACGCTCGATGTCCATGGAATCCAGGACTTGCGCCTCCATCTCGCGCTCGGACAAGCCGCCACAGAGTTGGATAATGCGATCAGCCAGCGTTGATTTACCGTGGTCGATATGGGCGATGATGGAAAAGTTACGAATATTATTCATTTGCCTAAAGCACAATTACAAAAAAAGCGCTCTGAGCGGGGTTTAATCTCCCCAGGCGAGCGCCTTATTACTGAGGTTATTTGATATCGGCATTTTACCGGATTTCAGAGGGGAAAGCCCGTGAAATAGGATCATACGATTTAACCGATACAAGAATCGCACATCAGATCACAGCACTAATAGCAAGCACAGACGTGCGCAGAGAATTCAGACATACGCAAATAAATATGGGGTATGCAGAAAAATACCCAACTAGCCGCACATATATTCAACCACATCCAAACATACACCGCATAGTATATTCAATGGTCAGCAAATAAAAAAGCCCTCACCGCCGCTACATCCAAATGATAATGACACAACGGCAATATTCTTCCATCAACATCCCGCCCCACGAGTACAGGCACCAATTCATCATACAGCGCAACCAAAGCCTCATCCGCATCGACATCAACAACTTCAACACTGAATTGGCAATCCGCCCGCAGCACTTCAAGCGCCGACAACATGTCATCGCAAAGATGACAATATGAGCGAGAGTAAAGAATGCATTGTTTTATCATTAGCGCCTCCTCCAATCCAAACCGAAATTCAACGCATGTTTTATATATAAAAAGGCTGCAAGCCCGCTTAGCGCTTGCAGCCCCGCCTATACGTGCTGCCGATTACCGACCGTTTGGTCGAATTGGCACGAACTGCGACGAATCCCCGCGACGTACCAAAATAACCGCCATTTTTTTCAGATCCAGCTTGGCAACCAAGGCATTGAATTGCTTCACATCCTTTACATCGGTATTGTTGAGCCGCAAAATTACGTCGCCCGGACGCAAGCCAACACGCGATGCCGCCCCATCCGCCGCCTCAATCAACACTCCTCCGTCAATCTTGAGTTCCTTTTTCTGCGTATCAGTAAGATCGATGACAACCAATCCCAAGGCATTCGGCGGCACTTCGACTTTGGGCTTTTTATCTTCTTTTTTCGCAACTTTCTCTTGCTCCATCTCAGCGATGGTCAAGCTCAGTTCACGACTTGCTCCCTTGCGCCACACCAACAGCACCGAACGCGTGCCCGGTTTCGTACTGCCGACAAGGCGCGGCAAGTCACTTGAGCGCTCGATACTGATACCGTTATATTTCAAGATGATATCGCCCGCCTCAAGCCCGCCTTTTTCAGCCGGAGCGCCTGGTTCGACACGCTGCACCAATGCACCCTGCGCCTTGGACAGACCAAGCGATTCCGCGACATCTTTCGTCACATCACCAATCTGGATGCCGATACGGCCACGAGTAACCTTGCCGCTCGCTTTCAATTGCTCGGAAACACGGATCGCCTCGTCAATCGGAATCGCAAACGATATCCCCATATAGCCGCCGGAACGGCTGTAAATCTGCGAATTGATACCAATGACTTCACCGCGCATATTGATCAACGGCCCCCCCGAATTACCTGGATTGACCGCCACATCGGTCTGAATCAAAGGCAAATAGTCCCCAGTATCACGCGCCTTGGCCGAAATGATCCCCGCCGTAACAGTATTATCGAGATCAAATGGTGAACCGATGGCAATCACCCACTCACCAACCTTGATTTTATTCGAGTCGCCCATGGTCAAGCGCGGCAAATTATTGCCCTCGATCTTGACCAGCGCCACATCGGTACGGGCATCGACACCAATGATTTTAGCCTTGAATTCGCGCTTGTCAGTGAGCTTGACATACACCTCGTCTGCGCCGTCAACCACATGCGCGTTTGTCATTACATACCCATCGGCAGAAAGAATAAAGCCGGAACCAACTCCGCGCGGCACCACCTCTTCCTGTTGCGGGCTCTGCTTCTTGCCACGTGGTGCACGATCCGGTTGCTGGCCACGAGGCGGGATTGGAATGCCAAAGTAGCGCCGGAAAAATTCCTGCATTTCCTGTTCATCATTACTTGGCGTAGACGGGTCAATCTTGACCTTTTCAGTCGTGCGTATGTTAACTACTGCCGGCCCGGTTTTCTCCACCAGATCCGCAAAATCTGGCAATCCAGCAATGGAGGCGGCCATTACGCCAGGCTGCAAATTCGCTACAGCCGGCATGAAAAAGGCGCCCGCGACGCCCAAAATCATGAATGAAAATGTTTTACTTACAGAAAATGCTGTTTTCATAGACTCTTATTCAGGTTTATATTCAATCGAATTAGCCACTTTCTTTACCGCAGCAGCAGGCACCTCCCCAACAATGGTAAGCCAAAAATCACCGTGTCTCTTTCCCACGATGTTCATTGCACCTTGCTGGCGAGTTCCTTCGGTGCGACTTTGCGAGCCAGGCTCGATGAACACAGAAATGGCTGCCAATCCATCAGAAAAAACGATTTGTGAAATCTCGCGTTGCACAACGTGCGCGCCTGCTGAAGTCGAATTATTATTTGCAGCATCCTGCACCAGCCGCCTCATTTCACGAATTTTTTTAAAACCTGGCGGCACCCACTTGATTATCCAATCCGGAATTGCCACCTGCCTCATTGTTGCATTCTCGACACGCCAACCAACTGTAGTAGTAAAACTCGATTTAACCCGGGATTTATCAAAATCCCCAATAGAAAGCTGTGTGAAAGCAATTTGCTCCACAACTTCATTCTTGTCATTCAGAGTTTGTGCACGCAGCAATAGTCCCGATGTCTTTTCCGCCCACAGTTTGTAACCATAGCGAAAATGATCCTTTGGCTCAAGCAGTATCGCCTGACAATCAAAACCAGCCACCCGCCCAGTTTCAGCTTTTTTAACATTGTAGTGCTCGGCCATCTCGACCGCATTGGAAGCGAATATTGCCGGAAACACATCAGGCGCTATCCGTTTCTCCGTCACAATTGTTTTGGTTTCTGGCTGGTAACAAGATATCTCCTCATTCCGCCGAATATACTCACGCGGCTTACCATCCAGTATTTCCAGCTTTTCAATTTCGTTTTTCCCATCCATTAGATGCGTGATGCGTGATGTGCGCATCTGATCGGCTTGCTGATAAACGAAAGTACCGGAGTAATTCAGTTTTTGCGCCCCAGACTGAATTCTTTTAAGCCAAGCCTGCCCCTCTTTTACTGCAACTGATGAATCAGCACTCTCTGCAGCCATAGAAAATGGGGTGCAAATCAATAATATCCAAGCGGTGAGTTTAAAAATAAGCGCCTTCCGCATATGATTATTTTTCTGAATTGGTTACAAACGCCGCAGAACGAGCATATTGTGCAGTCCTATACACAGAAGGAGAAAACCGCTGGTGTGCCGACAAATAGTCATCAATATTTGAATCACGCAGCATGACGGAACGCTCAGATCCCGATTCCGCATTAACTATTTGCGTACCGCTACCCGCACTCTGCGGAGCAGCAGCGACCAGCACGGAAGCAACGCCATCAATTGCGGATGCCTCGTGTTTAGCCACCATGAGTTGGGGCGCAGTAAAGAAAACAAGGCCGGCTGCAGCTGCAGCCACCGTAGCCACGCCCGGTATGGCAAACCGCCTAAATCTCTTAACACTCACAGCCCCATGTTCTGGGCTGCTGCATGCAATGCCATGCTTGTCCGCAACAAAGTGTCGCGATATGGCTGGCGCAATAATTGTTGGCTCTGCGGCTAAACGCGCGGCAAACCGCGCTGAAAAATCCGCGGACATAGTGCACGACAAATCATCCGAACACAAGACATCACTGATTTGATGATAAACATCCCATGTGGCACGCTCACCCTCCTGGCGCAATGCTGCCAAGGCAATATCAACATGCCCGATCGCCAACTCACCATCGCTAAAAGCCGAAATTTTCTCTTGCATCATTTCTTTCGCATCCATACATTACCTCAGCATTTTCAGGTCAGTCCCCAAATCCAAAATCATCATTACTTACCCACTTACCAGCGCTTATCAATTGATGTGCCCAGTAATGGCCTTAATTTTTCCGCGATGGCTTCTCTTGCACGAAAAATCCTACTTCGCACTGTGCCTATCGGACAGGCCATCAACTCTGCAATCTCGTCATAACTTAGCCCTTCAATCTCACGCAAATTAATTGCTGTACGCAATTCATCTGGCAACATTTCCATGGCCGTATTGACAGTGCTGGCAATTTGCTTTGTCGCCAATATGGATTCTGGTGTGTTTATATCTCTTAGGTACTCACCATCATCAAAAGTTTCCGCTTCTTCTGCATCTGCTTCCGTTGAGGTTGGTGCTCGCCGGCCCTGCGTCACAAGATAATTCTTCGCAGTGTTGATACCAATCCTATACAACCATGTATAAAAAGCCGAATCTCCACGGAACTGCGGCAAAGCCCTATATGCCTTTATGAAAGCCTCCTGCACCACATCTTCGGCTTCTGCCTGGTCGCGAACAAGCCGCATCACAAGACGCATCAATTTTCGCTGATACTTGGAAAACAATAGCTCAAAAGCCTTTTTGTCGCCGCGCTGAACACGCTCGACTAGCAATTGATCAATATCGCGCTCTGTCGTCAATCCCTATTCCCTTGTCATTATGCAACATACACGCGGCTTAATATAGTGACAACCTGCCGTGTAATTAGTTCAATAAGTCTTATCAAGTAACGATGCAAATTATTATATTTTTTTGACTGGCTTATTGCGCATGGCTATCCAGCGGCAGGCAACAGATAAGCAGCGAAAACCTGATGCCGACAAGCCATCTGGACATATCGGAACGATGTATGTTTTCCCATTATCCGCCTTTAAACGCAATAACAATAAGAATGACCAGATAATAGAATCTTCCTGCAAACTCACGAGCAGCGCCTCACTAAAAGCATCATTACATGCTGAAAGCAAGTTCGCGTCACTAACAAGATATTGCTCTGAGATTCGTATCTGACCATCCCCGGAAATGGCAATTAGATACGTATTGCAATTGTATTCAGCAAAAAAACAAATTATCGAAACCAAAATACATACGCTAGCAATTAGCAGCCGGAGTGGCTCTGACAGGTCACCAACCCAAGAAAGCCCTATTGAAACACCCACCAAGGCTGTGCATACGCACATGCCACACAACAACGTGTATATGACTGGGGAAGGTCTGACCACAACAGTTACTGCAATGGACATGACGAGAACAAATGAGACGTCCACCCGTCCCAGAAAGGGACGAATGGAGTTTGGTGATTATATTTTTGCGAAAATGAGCGTCCCATTCGTACCGCCAAAACCAAAGTTGTTTTTGACTGCATACTGAATAGGCATATCACGTGCGGTATTAGCACAGTAATCAAGATCACACTCAGAATCCTGATTGAAAATATTAATTGTTGGCGGTGATATTTGATTATACAAAGCCAAAACAGTGAAAACTGACTCTAGCCCACCAGCACCTCCCAGCAAATGACCTGTCATCGACTTGGTCGAATTGACAGTCAGTTTTTTTGCATGATCACCAAATGCAGCTTTCACGGCCTCAGTTTCATTTTTATCACCGAGTGGTGTCGATGTACCGTGGGCATTGAGATATTGCACTTGATCAGCATTAATGCCTGCGTTTTTTAAAGCATTCACCATGCTTCGACGCGGGCCATCCATGTTAGGCGCCGTAATATGATATGCATCACCGCTCATGCCGAAACCTATCAACTCAGCATAAATCTTGGCGCCACGCGCTTTTGCGTGTTCATACTCTTCCAACACCATTACACCGGCACCCTCCCCCAATACAAAACCATCACGGTCTTTATCCCACGGACGTGATGCGGTCTGAGGATCATCATTGCGCGAAGACAAAGCGCGCGCCGAGGCAAAGCCACCAAGTCCCAGAGGTGATATTGTAGACTCAGCCCCGCCGGCAATCATCACATCCGCATCACCATATTCAATCATGCGACTAGCCATGCCAATCGAATGCAATCCGGTTGTGCATGCAGTGACCATTGCGAGATTTGGTCCTTTCAAGCCATATTTGATAGACAAATGACCTGAAATCATATTGATGATCGAAGCTGGCACGAAGAAAGGAGATATACGACGCGGGCCGCGATTTTCATATTCAACGTGTGTTTGTTCAATCATTGGCAAGCCACCAATGCCTGAACCAATATTGACGCCAATACGTTCCGCGTTAGCCTCTGTTACGACCAAGGCACTATCTTGCATGGCTTGAATACCGGCTGCTATGCCAAAATGGATGAAAGCATCCATGTGGCGTGCTTCCTTACCGGGGATATAGTCCTCAATATTGAAGCCTTTAACTTCCCCAGCAAAATGCGTTGAGAAAGGTGTGGCGTCAAATTTTGTGATGGTCGCAATACCTGATTTGCCTGCGATTGCAGCATTCCACGCATCGGCAACAGTGTTGCCGATAGGTGAAACGCAACCGAGACCAGTAATGACGACACGACGTTCACGTGAGCGGCTCAAACGGTTCTCCAGAAGTCGATCAATAAGTCTTATGCAGCTTTAACATGCGCCTTGGCATAGTCAATTGCTTGCTGCACGGTAGTGATTTTTTCAGCTTGCTCGTCAGGAATTTCCATCTCGAACTCATCTTCCAGCGCCATCACGAGTTCCACTGTATCGAGTGAATCAGCACCCAAATCATCCACGAAGGAAGATTCAATTTTGATGTCTGCTTCAGCGACACCCAGTTGCTCAGCGACGATTTTTTTAACGCGTTGTTCGATATCAGACATGTGTTGCCTCCAGTGATTTGGTTACAGAAAGTGCGCGCATTTTATCAGGTTTGCGCAAAAAAAATTCATTATTGCCATTTGCGGTCAATTTTAATCAAACATCAATCAAAATTAACCAATTACTCATCAGCACATATACATGCCACCATTCACATGTAGTGTAGTGCCGGTGATATAAGCCGCTTGTGGTGATGCCAGAAATGCTGCAGCAGCAGCTATATCCTCTGGCATACCAAGGCGATTTAACGGGATTTGCGGCAATAATGCCGCGATTTGCTGCTCGCTTAATGACTTTGTCATGTCGGTATCGATAAATCCGGGCGCAATGCAATTGACTGTGATATTACGGCTACCAATTTCGCGAGCCAGCGCCCGACTCATCCCGGCAACACCTGCTTTTGCTGCCGCATAATTCATTTGCCCCGGGTTGCCCATGGAGCCGACCACAGACGTGACATTAATAATACGTCCATGCTTGGCTTTCATCATGCCGCGCAACACAGCACGCGATAGCCGTGCTACTGCGGTAAGATTGGTGGCTATTACAGCATCCCACTCCTCATCTTTCATGCGCATAGCGAGCTGATCCTGAGTAATTCCGGCATTATTTACCAAAATAGATAAGCAACCATATTCTTTCTGAATATGATCAACAATTGCAGCGCAAGCACCAGCATCATTCACATTCAGAACTGCGCCCTTGCCACCGAGCGCAGTCAAGTAATCAGAAATCGCTGCAGCGCCCGATTCGGAAGTCGCCGTACCCACAACCTTTGCACCCTGCCTGGCCAATTCAAGCGCTATTGCTCGTCCAATCCCGCGTGATGCACCAGTGACTAACGCGACTTGATTGTTCAAATTTAAATTTTCCATGCTTAATTCAATAATTCCAAAACTTTATCCAGGGAAGCCTGATCAACGATCGCCTCACCGACCAGAGTGCCGTCAATGCGCTTGACCAGACCCGACAGCACCTTGCCAGGACCACATTCAACCACATGAGAAACACCCTCCGAAGCAATTTTCTGAACTGTCTCAACCCAACGCACCGGACTGGCAGCCTGCCGCACCAATGCATCTTTGATTGCCATCACATCGGTCGCAATTGCAACATCAACATTATTGATCAATGCTATCTGCGGCACATTAAAATCGATACCTGCCATGTAATCCCGCAAACGATCCGACGCGGGCTTCAACAGTGAAGAATGAAAAGGTGCTGAGACTGGCAGCAACAAAGCGCGCTTGGCTCCTTTTGCCTTCGCTGCGTGACAGGCACGATCAACGGCAGTTTTATGACCTGCGATGACCACCTGTGCCGGCGCATTGAAATTAACCGCCTCGACTACCTCGCCCTGCGCTGATTCCGCACAAACAGCACGCACATCATCGTCAGACAGTCCAAGTATCGCCGCCATACCGCCCTGTCCAACAGGTACAGCCTCCTGCATGACTTGCGCCCTGAAACGCACCAAAGGAACAGCATCCTTAAACGCAATTACGCCAGCGGCAACCAGCGCCGAGTACTCACCAAGACTGTGACCCGCAACAACCGTCGGCAACTTCCCTCCGGCAGCGATCCAAGCACGATAAAACGCTACCGCTGCAGTCAACATTACCGGCTGAGTATTCGTCGTCAGGTCAAGGTCTTCTTTTGGCCCTTCGGAAATTAATTTACCGAGATCAAATTGCAATACATCCGATGCTTCCGCAACTGTTTGCCTCACAACGGGATTATCAGAAAATCCGTTCAACATACCGACAGCCTGAGATCCCTGCCCAGGAAAAACAAACGCAAATTTAGTCATGCTTGTCATCAAATAAATATTACATACGTGCGAGTACCGCACCCCAAGTAAAACCGCCGCCAACGCCTTCCATCATTACATTCTGACCCGGCTTGACACGCCCATCGCGCACCCCCACATCCAGCGCAAGCGGGATGGAGGCGGCAGAAGTATTACCATGCTGGTCAACTGTAACGATGACCCTCTCCATTGGCAGTCCGAGTTTTTTTGCCGTACTTTGTATGATCCGTATATTAGCTTGATGCGGGATCATCCAGTCAATTTGTGATGCCACCATGCCAGCGCCTTCCAGCGCCTCTTGCGCCACTTTTTCAAGCACTGACACGGCCAACTTGAATACCGCTTGGCCGTCCATTGCGAGAAATGCACTACCTTCCAGCGCCCCACCACTCACTTTACCTGGCACACAGAGGATATCCGCATGACGGCCATCAGCATGTAGTTTGCTTGCCAGGATACCAGGCGTATCGGAAGCGGTGAGCAGCACGGCACCCGCACCATCCCCAAACAGGACACAGGTTCCGCGATCGTTGAAGTTCAAGATACGGGAAAAGACTTCTGCACCGATCACAAGCACGTTTTTGTGCATTCCCGACTTAATAAAACTATCTGCAATCGACGCTGCATATACAAAGCCGCTGCATACCGCCTGCACATCAAATGCGGCACATTCATTGGTGATGCCAAGTTTATTCTGAACGACACAAGCCGTGCTTGGAAACCCGCCAAAATAATCAGGGGTTGAAGACGCCAGAATGATGAGATCGACATCATTCGGCCTCAAACCTGCCATATCCAATGCCCTCTTCGATGCCGCAACAGCGAGGTCGCTCGACTGCACATCCGGCTCGGCGTAATGACGGGCAGAAATGCCGCTACGCGAAACAATCCATTCATCTGATGTCTCAACACCATTTGCAGCCATTTGCGCTGCAAGATCTTGATTCGTGACACGTTTTGGTGGCAAATAACTGCCGGTTCCGATAATTTTACTGTAGAGAGCCATGCCGTTTTCTACTCGCTTTTTACTTAGTTAATTCTGCAGCATCGGACGATGCAACAGGAGTCGCAGCTGAAGCCGGTAGCAACTCCTTCATCGTTGCCGAAATTCGCGACAACACATCGTATTTAACTGCATCAAATGCACGCTTAATCGCCTGCTCAAAACCTTGTACGTCTGCACCACCATGACTCTTGATCACAATCCCGCGCAAACCTAATAGACTCCCGCCATTGTAGCGGGAAGGATTCATACGTCGCGAGATTGCTTTTAAGGCACTACGCGCAAAGATCGCACCCAACATATTCATAGGCGTTCTTTTGAACTCGGTGGTCAATACACTTTTGACAAGCCGCCCCAAGCCTTCCGATGCCTTTAAAGTAACATTACCAACAAAGCCATCACAGACAACAATATCGGTCGTACCCTTGAAGATATCATTTCCCTCAACATTGCCGTAAAAATTCAATACGCCTTTGGCGTGCGCTTCGCGCAGCAATACAGCGGTCTTTTTAACGACATCATTGCCTTTGATATCCTCCTCACCAACATTCAACAAGCCTATCGTCGGCTTTGGCTTACCCTCAACAGCCGATACCAATGCCGAGCCCATAATTGCAAATTGATGCAAATGTTGCGGCTCACAATCAACATTTGCCCCCAGATCGAGCATATATGTCGGACCATCATTCTGATTTGGGAGAATGCTGCAAATGGCAGGGCGATCAATACCAGGAAGAGTTTTAAGCACATAACGAGATACCGCCATCAACGCGCCTGTATTGCCAGCGGAGACGCAGGCCTGCACACGACCTTCTTTGACTAAAGTGACGGCAACACGCATGGAAGAATTTTTTTTGCGCCTCAGCGCAATTTCAATCGAATCATCCATCTCGACAACTTCTGCCGCATGCAATATGGAAAGACGGGGATGATTGGCAGCCTTATGCTTTTTCAACGCCGCAATGATTACATCTTCACGACCGACCAAAACCAGCTCAGCTTCTGGCACTAAATTTACAAAGGAAATTGCCGCCGGGATGGTAACCGATGGGCCATGATCACCACCCATACAGTCGATAGAAATTTTAATTGTCATTATTTTAATTCAGAGCTTCACTCAAGCCCGATATTATGGAGCAGAACCGACGCGATTCAAAATGACACAATGCACAATTTCAGAACGAAAAAAAACGGCGCCAAGTTAGAAACTCGTCGCGCCGTTTATAGACCGCTATTACGATTATTAGTCGTTTTTAGTTTTGAATACTTTGCGGCCACGATAGTAGCCATTGGCACTGATGTGGTGACGCATATGCGTTTCACCTGTTGTTGGCTCGATAGACAACTGTGGCGCAACCAGGAAATCGTGCGAACGGTGCATGCCGCGCTTTGATGGGGATTTTTTATTCTGCTGAACAGCCATGATAACTCCTAATACTCAAGTTCTAAAATATTAACACATCCGGCTTGCAAACTGACAGGCAAACCAAGAAACCTTGCTACCAATTAATCTTCGGCATTCAATTCAACCCTTTCAGAATCGCAAAGGGAGAATCCTTTTTTGTGCTCATTATTGCATCAAGCGAAGCCTGATCTGGGCACACGTCATGCTTGGCCGAAAGGGGTATCGCCAACAACGCCTCATCTTCGATCAGCGCCAATATTTCCAGCGCTTTCTGTCCGACGATCACATCGATGGAATCATCCTCCAGCATCGCTTCGATCTCATCTGCATTGGCCTCATCCTTTGCAAGGATAAGAGCCGACTCCGATGCGATATCGAAATGCATATTTCGTCAGGCACCGCTGACACAGCAATTGCACCGAAGCCGCCACTGACAGCGACAACTTCGGAAACCCCAACCTGTCAACGCCGCCCTCCAAAGACCAGCGCACAACACCGGATTTATCAGCGCATTCACCTGCGAGCCGCGCCAAATCTGCGACGGCAATTTCACCTTGACGGCGCTCTTTGTGCCGGCAAAACTCAAAGGCGTCGATTACAAAAGCATTCATAGGCTAAGCTGAACCCGGAAAACCTGCGATAATAACAGGGTTCCCCTTTTCCCGTCAAAGTGTTAGTGCAGTTTTATCCAATGCGCATTCAAATAAATCGTCGACCCATGCCTCCCACGCCGCCCTCCACGACACAGCCACGATTAATTCTCGGATCAAGCTCCAGATATCGCAAAGAATTACTCACTCGGTTACAACTGCCATTCGAGGTAGTCATTCCGGACATTGATGAGAGTCCATTATCAGGTGAAATGCCCGAAATCACAGCAATGCGACTGGCTCGCGAAAAAGCTGCAGCTATAGCCGCACTATCTCCGGGCGCGCTGATTATCGGCTCCGATCAGGTCGCCACACTGGACGGCGAACAAATCGGCAAACCCGGCACACATGAAAACGCATTGAAGCAACTGCAAAAAATGCGCGGACGCCGCGTGATCTTTCATACTGCGCTTTGCCTTTGGGACAGCCGCAAAAAAACGCCGGAAGAATCAATCCAGCTGCAAAACGTGCAAACTTTCGTCACCTTTCGCAACTTGCCCGACGCCGAACTGGATGCCTATCTGCGTATTGAACAACCATATGATTGTGCCGGCAGCGCAAAAAACGAAGGTCTTGGGATTGCAGTAATTGAGAAAATAGAAAGCACCGACCCGACCGCCCTTACCGGCCTGCCGTTGATTGCATTGACAACGATGCTGCGACAGGCCGGCATGGGATTTTTCTCTTTCCAATAATAATTCAGGGGTATGCTATTTTTCTCATGCTTTCCCGCAATTAATACAGGCACCTGGAAAATATACTCCATCGCAGTATAAAAATACAATATGATGCCTGGCACCCTTTACCTTATCCCTAATTCCCTCGGCCAAATGACAGGCGATGATCAGTCGCTGGCACAGATCATTCCCGAACAGGTGCAGCACATTACTGCCAGCCTGGGTTATTTCATTGCTGAAAATGCAAAAACAACTCGCGCTCACCTGAAGTTACTGGCAAGCACGCACCCACTGACCAAACCACTGCAGGAAATCAGCATTGCCGAACTAAATGTCAATACACCAACAGCAGCCCTGCCTGCATTGCTCGCGCCGCTGCTGGCAGGACAGGATGCCGGGCTAATTTCAGAAGCAGGGGTGCCAGCCGTTGCTGATCCGGGCGCCAATCTGGTGCGCCTGGCGCATCAGCATGGAATTCAGGTTCGCCCGCTGGTCGGCCCGTCCTCATTGTTGCTGGCAGTCATGGCTAGCGGCTTGAACGGTCAGAGTTTCGCGTTTAATGGCTATCTGCCCACCGATGCAGGCTTGCGCGCCAAGCGCATCAAGGCACTGGAAGACCGCTCCCGACTGGAAAAACAGACCCAACTGCTGATCGAAACGCCCTACCGCAATGCAGCGATGCTGGAAGCGCTTGCCGCAAACTGCCATGCGGAGACCTTGATTTGCATAGCAACGGATCTGACACTGCCATCAGAATCCATCAGGACACAGGCTGCGGGCAAATGGAAACGTGAAGTCACCGCGGGAAAATCACCGGATTTTCATAAGAAACCAACGGTATTTCTACTGCTGGCACCATAAGCACGCAAGCCGACACGATTATCGGAGTGGCATCTGGCAGATCGCACATCACAACGATGTGCCTGAAATCTTGTTGGTCCATTCAAAAGCCGTCAATTGCATTGCAAATAATGCCTCACTGGATAAGTGCAACTTATCCAGTGTCGGCAGCAACATTGCACCATCCTCATCAAGATGCTCGATTGACTCAGCCAGCCTGAGCATCTCGCCATACATCCCTTTGCGTAACAACAGTGCATCTCTGACCTCGTCACGCACCGCGATCGTTTTCAGGATATCCGTCATCGGCAAGCCGAACAGCACATCCATCAATGACACGATGCCAACGGTAAACGCGATATCGGCAGCATTGCGCTGACCCGGCATCACCTTATCCGCCATGAGCTCGAGCAATTTTCCGCGCGTGGTCGCCATCAACAACAAGGGAGATCTTCCCGACACGCCGGCATTGGCGTATAGCAATACCTGCAGCCAGTGCTGTAACTGGCTTCGCCCCAGCACCATCAGTGCCTGACCAATCGTATTGATGCCGCCTTTGACGGCAAAAGCCGGCGAATTGACCAGTCGCAACAAGTTAAGGCTCAAAGAAGCATCTTGCTTGAAACATCGTTCGATAACCGAATTATCGGCACCGGATGCGATGTGCTCCAATAATTGCATGACGGACAACTCCGCCGGCGCGAGTTTCTTTCCTGTCAATATAGATGGTTTGGCAAAATGATAACCTTGGAAATAATCAAACCCCAAATCAAGGCAGGTTTGGAACAAGGCTTGCGTCTCCACCTTTTCGGCCAGAAGCTTTTTACCGTGCTGCTGGCAATACTCGGCCAGCGTTGACAACGCTGCCGGCCTCAAATCCTTGACATCGATTTTAATGATATCGACCAGCGGGAGAAATTTTTGCACATCAGGGGTATGGACAATCACATCGTCCAGCGCAAAGGTGAATCCTGCCTGCGCCAGCACCTGAATGCGTGCAAGGACTTCCGGCGTTGCCTGAACGGTTTCGAGGATTTCAAGAACAATCTTGTCGACCGGCAGGATATTGATGAAATCGCTCATCAATACCGCCGCATCGACGTTGATGAAACCGAGCGAATCGCCGATCACCTTTTCCATGCCGAATTCCGATGCATGGGAAATGACGGCTGCGGTCGCAGACAGGTCATCGACAATATTTGCCGGGCCGCTGGCGGCAGTACGGAATAGCAACTCGTAGGCAACCAGTTTCTGCCCCCGATTCAATATCGGTTGCCGCGCAAGGAAAAAATCCTTCATTGAATGAACTCCATGCACCATATTCACATCAGATACTTCGCCAGCCATGCCTGAACCTCGCGCTTGCAGGATTGTCACAAGCGACTGTTGCGATGACGCTCCACTTTATTCAGCGCCGCCATCATTAATTTCACTTATATCAACATAGTAGTCCACATTTACAGTGGACCGCCCTGACTTCCTTCAATCTTCAGCAGATTGAATTCCGACTCAAGAGTCCACGCTCCTTATACGCGGCGCTTGCCTGTAAAGCGCGCCAGGGTCTCGCCCGACTCCAGCGTGAACCCGGCTGCGGCGTCAGTTCCCAGGGCCGATACCAGGTAAGGCATGAGTTCCTTGAGCATCGGCTCCAGCGTCCACGGCGGATTGATGACGAACATGCCGCTGCTGTGCAGGCCGAAACCATCCGGCGAAGGCTGGCAGACCGACAGCGTCACATTGAGCCAGCCATTGGCCGGCAAACGCTTCAACTGATCGGGCAACTGGCGCGACTCCATCCGGTTCAGCACCGGATACCAGACTGCATAGGTACCGGTGGCAAAGCGCACCAGGGCATCGGCCAGCGTGTCCTTCACGCGGCGGTAATCGCCCTTGTCCTCGTAGGGCGGATCCATCAGCACCAGGCCGCGCCGCGATGGCGGCGGCAACAGCGCGCGCAATCCGGCAAAGCCGTCGGCGCGCTGAATCATCACGCGCTTGCCGCGCACGGTCTGACGCACGCCCTGCTCTGCAGCATGGGCTTCAAGCTTGCGGAAGTTATCGGCCAGAATCTTGCTGTCGCTCGGATGCAACTCGAACAGGCGCAAACGATCTTCCTGACGCATGGTCTTGTCGGCCACATAGGGCGAACCCGGGTAGTAACGCATCTTGCCGCTCGGGTTCAGGTCCTTGACCAGCTTGACGTAGGCTGCCAGCGACGCCGGCATGTCCTTGCGCTCCCACAGGCGGCTGATGCCGGTTTCGAATTCGGCATTCTTGGCCGCATAAGCGCTATCCAGCGCATACACGCCGGCGCCGGAATGGGTGTCGATGTAGGTATACGGCGTGTCTTTCTGACCGAGATATTGCAACAACTGCATGGTCACGACATGCTTGATCACATCGGCGTGATTACCCGCATGGAAGGCGTGGCGGTAACTCAACATAAAAAGGGGTTCAATCGTGGTAAGTGGGTCAAGAAAAGCAGGCCGGCGGCCGGGAAGTGTACACACCCTTCTGAAACCGCAGCTTCAGCGCAAATGCGGGAGGATTTCGGCCGCCGCCAGAAATGACAATGCCGCCATTTTAACAACTCTGCGCCGCACGGCATGCAGCAGACTGGCGCGCAACCCGCAGCAGCGTCGCCCGCAAACTGACTACAGGCCCCAGAGTTTGCGAATATTTAAGGGGGTATAGCTAAAAATATGGCAATACCCGCACGATTTCATTGATGTATGTTTTCATACTATGGCCAGTATAAAACCCGCCAAGGGACTGGAAACGCAGGCTGCTCAGACCGTCAATGATGACGCGCATGCTGCCAGCGCTCCTGCCGCTTCTGCAACACCGTCGTTGTGCACAGCAACACAAACGACACCAGCAGCAGCAGCAGCGCAAAGCCATGCGCATTCGAGTAATTGAGTTTTTGCGCTTCATCGTACAAGGCGATCGATGCCACCCGCGTGACGCCTGGGATGTTCCCGCCCAGCATCAGCACCACGCCGAACTCCCCTATCGTATGGGCGAATGCCAGAATCGCGCCGGAATATACGCCCGATTTTGCCAGCGGCAGCAGGATATGCAGGAACACCTGCCAGCGCGTCATGCCGAGCGATGCGGCAGCCTGTCCGATTTCCGGACGCAACATGCGGAACGCGGCCATCACCGGCTGCAAGGCAAACGGGAAGCTGTAAGCGCACGAACCGACCACCAGTCCGGCGAATGAAAACGGCAGAGTCTGATTGAAGATCGTTTGCCACCATTGACCGAGGATGAATTGCGGCGAAAGCAGCATCAGCAAATAAAACCCGATAACGGTTGGCGGCAGCACCAGCGGCATCGACAGGACGACTTCCAGCAGCATCGCAAAACGGGTGCGGGTGGTGGCAATCCACCACCCCAGCGGCAACGCCGCCAGCATCAGCAGCGCAGTGGAGACTGCCGCCAAACGCAAGGTCAGCGCCAGCGATGCCCATAACTCCTGCGGCAAAGCCCAGATCGGGGTAATCACACTTCCCATCAGCCACCTTGGCCGTGCAGGTCCGGCAAACTGAAACCGTACTGCAACAGAATGGCCCGGCCGGCATTGGAACGCAGGAAGTCCAGATAGCGGGCGGCCAGCGGATTCGCCCTGCCCTTGGTCGTGACGATGGCGCCCTGCTCGATGCGCGGATAAAGGGCTGCCGGCACCTTCCATACGCTATGGGGCGCAGCGTTTTTGATATGCGCACTGCCGACCAGTCCGACTTGCGCATTGCCGGTGCTGATGAATTGCGCCGTCTGGGCGACACTCTCGCCCAGCACCAGCTTCGGCTTGACCGCGTCCCACAGGCCGGCCTGCTGCAGTGCCGCCCTGGCAGCGCGACCGTAAGGCGCCAGATCAGGATTGGCGATGGCGACACGCTGGACTTTCGGATTGCTCATGACGCGCCATCCGGCACTGACATCGAGTTGCGGATCATTGCTCCACAACACCAGTTGACCGTAGGCATAAATCATCAGGCTATCGCCATCGGCGAAACCGGCCTTCGCCAATGCACGCGGATAATCGGAGTCAGCCGACAAAAACACATCAAACGGTGCGCCATTGCTGATCTGCGCATAAAAATTACCGGACGAACCGATACTGGCCTTGACGTCGGCCCCGCCCACCGCTTTGGCAAAGGCCGCATTCAATGCCTCGATGCATGACGCCAGATCGGCCGCCGCGGCCACCTGCAGAACCGGGGCGGCCTGCGCTGCCGGCAACGATGAGATGGCAGCGGCAAGGCTCAGCGTCAATGCCAGCAGGCGTCGTATCAGATATGTCATGCGATATTCTTGCTCAAGGAAGGGAAACTTGCTGATTGTAACAAGATGAATTCAAGATGCACTCCGCCAAAAAAACTATATCTGGGCCAGCAACATCGTTCTTTATAGGTAATTACCCATCTGTCCGTACAAGATGCTTCAGAACCAATTGCCGATCCAGACTGCCATAATCGGCTCTTGCAACTCCTTCACCAGTTTTGCTTGTTTAAGCGGGAAATATTATGCGCCTGGCTATTCTTTCTGATCTGCACCTGACAGTTGCCGGGATGCCACTGCCTGATACCGATTGCGATGTGATGGTTCTGGCCGGCGATGTGGCGCGACCGCAGCAGGCGCTGGACTGGGCCCGGCAATGTGCGGCACCGGTGATTTATGTGCCGGGCAATCATGAATTCTACGGTGCCAGTATCAGCGGCACCTTGTCTGCACTGCGGCAGGGAACCCACGGCGGCAACGTCCATGTGCTGGAGCGGGATGAAGTCCGCATTGATGGCGTGCGCTTTCTCGGCTGTACGCTGTGGACCGACTTCCGCCTGTTCCCGACAGAAGAGATGCGCACCGCCGCGATTGCCGAAGCCTGCCAGTCGATCAGGGATTTCAGCCGGATCACGGTAGACGACACTAGCGACACCCTGTTCAGCCCAGTCATTTCACGCCAGATCTTCGATCAATCGGTGACCTGGCTCGAATCGAAATTTGCGGAGCCGTTTGATGGCAGTACCGTGGTGGTCACGCATCACGCGCCTTCACGCGGCAGCATCAATCCGAAATACGCCGACTCCTTGTTAAATGCCTGTTTTATTTCCGACCTCGATCCCTGCATCGCACGCTGGAAGCCGACCTTATGGATACATGGCCACACTCATGACAGTTACGATTACCGGGTTGCAAACACCCGCATCGTTTGCAATCCACGCGGCTACGTGCGTGACGGCATCGCCGAGAATCCTGAGTTCGATCCTGCGCTGATCATCGAAGTCTGAGTGTATTGCTACAGCAATCCCTTAGTCAGGCGCGGACCAACAATCAATGACGCAGGATTGCCATTTTCATCAATCGTTGCGCGAATCAAATGTCACCAGCCGGGGATCGTCGGCCATTTCCAGAATGCGCCGCACCCTTTCTTGCCACAGGTGTGCAAATTCACGCTTTTCCTGCTCCTCGGCGGTGCCGCCAAGTATCTTTTGCATCAGCCGCATTGTCTCCGGTGCCGGCGCCACGATGTCGGGGTGGTAGCTTACCGTGATGCCGGCGCCGGTGTCGGTCCTCTGGAACCGGATCTCGCCGTCCAGCGGGATCTCGAAAAAGAGCAGATTGCGGCGGTCGAAGCGCCCCGAAATACCTTTGAAGCCGCTGTCGCTGGTGGCGCCGGTAATGAGGCCAACGACATTCGCGATCACGCCCGTCACGCCGCTCTGCAGCGCATTGCGGAACTCGACCCGAATGCCGCCACGTTGCGGCAAGCCATCCTGATACAGGCTGGCGAGCGCCTTTAACGTCATCAGGTAGGCGCCGGCCACCGTCGGGCAGGAATGCCCGGCCAGCTTGACCGCATCCGCATAGGAATATTCGATCACGCCGTTTTCGGCCGCGCCCAGCAACTCTGCAAGCGGGTCGCAGACGGCGATTTTTCTGGCTTCGTCAAAAAAAGATGGATAGTGCATGGATCGCTCCCGATAATCTCTGTTTAAAAATGTACGCTTGCCGGGCTAATCCACATCCCTCACGCAACACCCTGCAAGCGTCTTTCCTGCCCTTCACTTGAAGGCACGCAGCCATTACCCGATGGTGTATCCGCCATCGACGACAATTTCCTGCCCATAGATATTTTTCGCCGCATCGGAAGCAAGGAATACAGCAGTTTCGGCGATGTCTTCGGGCTGACCGAACTTGCCCGACATCAGCCGTGCATTAATTTTTTCCGCAACGGCACCGAGCATATCCGGCGGCAGGCCGACCGTTCCCCACAAGGGCGTGCCGATCGGACCCGGCGCGATGGAATTCACCCGTATGCCTTTCGGTGCGAGTTCCGCAGCCAATGTCTGCGCAAAGGATTTGAGCGCGGCCTTGCTGGCGCTATAGATTCCCAGACCGGGAAATCCTACCTGGGTCAGGAAGGTCGTAATAAACTGGATCGAGCCGCCCTTGCGGATGTACGGGACAAACAGGCGCGCTGTCTCGACCGCACCGAACAGATTCACTGAAAACTGCGTCGCGAATGCATCTGCCGTGCTGTCCTCGAAGGAAACAACGCGGGCAATACCTGCATTCGGCACCAGAATATCAATTTCGCCGACGCTATCGACAGTGGTCTTGAGCAAGCGTTCCAGGTCATCCTGACGGGTGACATCGCCGCTCACCGCAATCACCTTGCCCGGGTGAGCGGCTTCCAGTACTAGCAGGCTGTCGCGATTACGCGCAAAGACGACAACCTTTGCGCCTTCCGCAACAAAGCGCTCAACAATCGAACGACCGATACCACTGCTCGCACCGGTCACCACGGCAACCTTACCTTCCAAACGCTTCTGCATTTTCACTCCCAAAAAATTGTTCTGCCTCGCGATCAACGCCCAATACTCATGAGTGCCGCGGCGTCCGCAAACAGTTACAAGACTTCTGATTCCAACATCCTCCGGCAGCCTTGCCGTTGAAAGATCACGGCCCTCACTTGGAAATACTGTACCATAAAATATATTTTAAATACATGTTTAAACTTGAATTTTTCTGTCAAGAATCCGCGCGCCATTAACCAACAACTTCCGGCTTGATCCGATTTTTCTGATTTACACCTACCGCTTACCGCCAAGCTGGCGTGCGCTGGCGCATCCAGCGCAGCATCGCCTGGATTGCAGACTGCCGCCGGATAGCCGACTCCGCCAAGACAAACAATAGCGCAAGCAAAGGTTTCGCCGCGCTCGCCGACGGCTATCCCTGTGCAAGAAAACTGCTTGGCCGCAAGTCTTGGACGCGGGAGAAATCATTGTCCAATCCCTGCTCATGACGAAAAAAGCCGCACCGGGCAAACCCGGGCGGCTTTTTAAGCTCTTGCCTGATACGGCAGCGCTTGAATCAGATTCCGGCGCTGCCGTACTTAAACAATTTAAGCGACTTTTTTGGCGTCGAAGCATTGCTCATCTTCGGTCGAACCATGCAGCGCAGTCGTGGACGACTGGCCTTGCTGGATCACCTGGGTCACTGCATCGAAGTAGCCGGTACCGACTTCACGCTGATGCTTGACCTTGACCGCGGTGAAGCCTTTTTCAGCTGCTGCAAATTCCAGCTCTTGCAACTCAAGGCTACCTCGAATAACCCAACTTTTCAGTATTTTGAGACGACGAAAATTTCTGCGGGATTTGCAGTGGCTCGACTTCTGTCGAAAGCAGCAAGTTGAGCACAAACCTGCGTTGAATTTCGGTGACGCTGCCGATGGCAAATAGTCATCGGTCAGCCTTTTCACCGCCTTCACTAATGGACCGTTTTCAAGAAAGCAGCAATATCTTATATAAGACATATAACTAAAATATATGTATTTATAATCAAATACTTATATTATATATTTTGCGATATGAAATAATTTTTCTCAAAATTGGAAATAATTTCATTTAACATTCCCGATGATATTCCATGATGTGAAACGCCGCGCCCAGCTTATGAAAAACACCCTTCTCCGTCGTAATTAAGGGCCGAATAAATGCCTTCTATTGCAACAGAATCAACACTGTCACCCCGCGGAATCGAGCTTAGCCGTGTATCATTCTCTTTTCGCCTGCCCTAACGCATAACAGATCATGAAAGTCACCCATATACAGTCAGACATGCAACGTTTTCTCGACTGCCGCAACTGCACTGTAAAAGAAAATTCGCTGTTCTCCGACCTGACCGATGAGGATTTCAGCCTCATCCACGCGCCGATCGAGGATGCAAAATTCACCACCGGCTCCTTCGTCTATCGTCAGGGCGACAAGGTCACCGGCATCTACACCATCCGCAGCGGCATGGTTAAACTGAATCGGCTCAATCCCGATGGCACACAGCGCATCCTGCGCATCTTGCGCGCCGGCGACGTGATCGGACTCGAAGCAAGCCTGAGCAAGACCTATGAAAACGATGCAGTTGCGATCAGCCCGGTGCATACCTGCCGGATTCCGATCGACGTCATCCACCGACTGGAGCAGCAATCGCCGCGACTGCGCCGCAAACTGATGGAAAAATGGCATGTTGCCTTGCGCGAAGCCGATGAGTGGCTGGCAGAACTCACCAACGGCCTGGCACGCGTAAGAATGGCGCGCCTGCTGCTGAAGATGCGCGACCCGGCACAGGAAGACATTTCGGTCCTGTTTTCACTGGAAGACATCGGCTCCATGCTGGGCATGACCATAGAAACTGCCAGCCGCATCATCAATGCCTTCCTGCGGGAGCACATCATCACCCGCATCGATAGCGGCGAGCGCCACTACCGGATCGACGTTGCCGCACTTCAACTGGAATCCCAGTCGAGCGCGGATTAAATCGCTCAATCCTCTGCAGCCCCTGCCCGCTGCTGTTTCTATTTATCGCAGCTTGCAGGTACTCATCCCCAGAACAGCATAAATCGGGCACCAGTTGATCGCCCCGGTCAGCAGCGGCACCAGCCCCAGCAATCCCAGCCATTTCTCTTGCCCCGGCAACAGAAAAAGCAGGCTGAACAATGCGATTGCCAATAGCAAGCGGATGGCTTTATCGATCTTGCCTACATTCATTTTCATGCTGAACTCCGTTCATGGTTAATTGCGATAGCTTGAGCATAAGTCCGGCATAGGACGTTGTCTGTAACCCAGGTCACACAAGGCCCCAATCTGAAAAATTTTTTGCAGTCGCTGCGCCTCCGTGACAAAAAATATACTCCCAGCTGTATTTTAAAAATCCCTTGCATCAATTGCGGGTATTGATATGTTTACTCATATACCCCCGTTATTTCAATAAAAACAGGATCAGCGCAAGCCGCTCAAACCATCGGCATCAAGGATTTCTATGCGGCCGCGTGCCAGTGTCAGCCAGCCCTGCTGCGCGAAGCCGTCCAGCAGGCGGCTGACCATTTCACGCACGGTGCCCAGTTCGTCGGCCAGTTGCTGATGGGTGATCGCGATCACGCCGGGCTGCTCGCGATTGGCCTTGCCGTGCGCCAGCAAGGCGGCGGCCAGCCGCGTATCGAGCCGCAGACTGGCGACATCTTCGACCAGGGTCATCACATTCACCAGCCGTTGGCCCAAGGCATGGAACATCGTGGCGCGGAAGGCGGGAATCGTATTGAGGCAATCATTGAACAATGCGGCCGGCATCAGCACGATGCGGGTCGGCTCCGAGCTCACGCCGCAAGCCGGATAATTGCCGCCGCCCAGCAGGCAGCCCAGCGACAGGATGCAAGGCGCATCCGGCGTGACCCGGTACAGATCGATGCGGCGGCCGTTGGCCAGATGCCGGAACACCCGCACCGCGCCCGACAACAGTATCGGGAATCCGCTGCAGCTGGCATTGACATCGAACAGCATCGCCCCGGCAGCGAAATCGTGCACCGGCAGCACAGCCAGTTGCTCCAGAACGGTGGCGGGCAACGCGGCCAGCAGAGGCTGGGACTGCAAGGATGAAACGGCATCGCGCATGACAGCTCCGTGCAAGAATCAGGAATGCACGGAGTGTAACGCGCCGCCAGCGGCGGCAACTTGACATTGCCCCAGCAGACAATGGCTGCGATTACGCCGCCAGCAGCGCCTGCTCCGCCTGCAGCGTGGCGCGCAGGTTTTGCGCGGCCTGCACCATATTGCCCAGCGCTTCGCAGGTTTCCGGCCAGCCGCGGGTTTTCAGGCCGCAATCGGGGTTGACCCACAGCCGCGCATCGGGAATCACTTCGCGCGCCTTGCGCAGCAGGCGCTCGATCTCGGCCACGCGCGGCACCCGCGGCGCATGGATGTCGTACACGCCGGGGCCGATGTCGTTCGGATACGCGAAGCGGCCGAAACCGTCCAGCAGCTCCATGTCCGAGCGCGAGGTCTCGATCGTGATCACGTCGGCATCCATCGCCGCGATCGACGGCAGGATGTCGTTGAATTCCGAATAGCACATGTGGGTGTGGATCTGCGTGTCGTCGGCCACGCCGCAGGCGCTGATGCGGAACGCGCGCACCGCCCAATCCAGGTAGTGCTGCCAGTCGCGCGCCTTCAGCGGCAAGCCTTCGCGCAACGCCGGCTCGTCGATCTGGATCATGCCGATCCCGGCCTGTTCCAGATCGCAGACTTCGTCGCGCAGCGCCAGCGCGATCTGCAGCGCGGTCGTTTCGCGCGGCTGGTCGTCGCGCACGAACGACCATTGCAGCATCGTCACCGGGCCGGTCAGCATGCCCTTCATCGGCTTGGCGGTCAGGCTTTGCGCGAACTGGCTCCAGCCGACCGTCATCGCTTCCGGCCGGTACACGTCGCCGTAGATGAACGGCGGCTTCACGCAGCGCGAGCCGTAGCTCTGCACCCAGCCGTTGGCGCTGAACGCATAGCCCCACAACTGTTCGCCGAAATATTCGACCATGTCGTTGCGCTCCGGCTCGCCATGCACCAGCACGTCCAGCCCCAGCTGCTCCTGCTTTTCGACCACGAGGCGGATTTCATCGCGCATTTGCTCCAGATAATCCAGATGGCCGATCTCGCCGCGCTTGTATTGCGGCGCGCGCCTGACGGATCGCGGCAGTCTGCGGGAAGGAGCCGATGGTGGTGGTCGGGAATGCCGGCAACTTCCATCTGGCTTGCTGCCTGACGATGCGCTCGGCAAAGCCGGCGCCGCGCTGCGTATCGGCTGCGCTCAGCCGGGCCAGCTTGTTCTGCACCAGCGGATTGTGGATGCGGCGCGATGTCTTGCGCGCGGCCAGCGCCGCCGCTGCACGCGGCCAGTTGCGGCGCAATCGCAGCCCGCCCGTGGTTCAAGCCCTGCTTGATGGCGGCAATCTCGTCCAGCTTCTGGGTCGCGAACGCGAGCCAGCTTTTCAGTTCGGCGTCGAGCTTGTCTTCCTGCGCCAGATCGACCGGCACATGCAGCAGCGAGCAGCTGGAGGCGACCCACAGGCGGTCGCCCAGCGCCGCCTGCGCCGGCGCCAGCGTCGCGATCGCCTGCTCCAGATCGCTGCGCCAGATGTTGCGGCCATCGACGATCCCGGCCGACAGCACCTTGTCCTGCGGCCAATCCGGCAGCAAGGCGTCCAGTTGCCCGGCCCCGCGCACCAGATCCAGATGCACGCCCGCCACCGGCAGGTCGCGCAGCAAGGCCGCATGTTCGCTGACCTGATCGAAGTAGGTGGTCAGCAGCAGCGATGGCGCGACCGGCTGCAAGGCGGCGTAAGTCGGGCCGAACGCGTCGGTCCACGCCTGATCCAGCTCCAGCGCCAGGATCGGCTCGTCGATCTGCACCCAGGCGATGCCGGCTTCGATTCAGGCGCAGCAGCAGATTCTGATAGCCGGCCAGCAGCTGCGGCAGCAGCTCCAGCTTGTGGGTCAGGCCGGATTTGATCTTGCCCAGATACAGCAGCGTCAGCGGCCCCACCAGCACGACCTTGGCGCGATGGCCGGCCGCGTGCGCCTCGGCGATCTCGTCGAACAGCCAGTCGACGCCGCCGTCGAAGCGGGTGTCGGCAGTCCATTCCGGCACCAGATAGTGGTAATTGGTGTCGAACCACTTGCTCATTTCCATCGCAAAGTGTTCGGCATTGCCGCGCGCCAGCGTGAAATAGTCGTCCAGCGACAGCTGCTTCGCATCGAAGCCGAAGCGGCTTGGCGTTGCGCCCAGCAGCGCCAGCGTGTTCAGCACCTGGTCGTACCAGGCGAAATCGCCGACCGCCACCAGATCCAGCCCGGCGTCGGCCTGCGCCTGCCAGTGCCGCGCGCGCAAGGTGCGGCCGGTCTGCTGCAATGCGGCTTCGCTGGTGTCGCCGCGCCAGAACGATTCCAGTGCGAATTTCAGTTCGCGTTGCGCGCCGATGCGCGGAAAACCCAGTGTATGTGCCAGTGCCATGTCTATTTCCTATGCAAAAAAATTCGATGTGCCATCTTGCCGCCAAATACACTATGATTCAAACGATCAATATTCAGAATCAACTTGAATTATAATTCATAATGAAATCCACTTTGGAACTACGCCATCTGAAAACCCTGCACGCGCTGCGCCAGGCCGGCAGCCTGCTGCGCGCCGGCGCGCTGCTCAATCTGACCCAGTCGGCGCTGTCGCACCAGCTCAAGCATCTGGAAGACTATTACGCGGTCACGCTGTTCGAGCGCAAGACGGTGCCGGTGCGCTTCACCCCGGCCGGCGAGCGCCTGCTGAAACTGGCCGACGCGGTGCTGCCGCAAGTGGCGGAAGCCGAACGCGATCTGGCGCGCATGGTGCAGGGCGAATCCGGCCAGCTGCGCATCGCGGTCGAATGCCACACCTGCTTCGACTGGCTGATGCCGGCGATGGACGTGTTCCGCGGCCGCTGGCCGGAGGTCGAACTGGATATCGTGTCCGGCTTCCAGGCCGATCCGGTCGGCCTGCTGTACGGCCACCGCGCCGATGTCGCGATCGTGGCCGAGATCGATCCGGATGAAACGCGTCGACTATCACGCGCTGTTCAGCTTCGAGATCGTCGCGCTGGTCGCGCACGACCACCCGCTGGCGGACAAGGAATTTCTGGTCGCCGCAGACTTCGCCGGCGACACGCTGATCACCTATCCGGTGCCGGACGACATGCTCGACATCGTGCGGCTGGTGCTGAAACCGGCCGGCGTGGTTGTCGAGCGCCGCACCACCGAACTGACGGTCGCGATGCTGCAACTGGTCGCCAGCCGCCGCGGCATCGCCACCCTGCCGCTGTGGGCCGCGCAAAATTACGTGAAGCGCGACTACGTGCGCGCCAAACGCATCACCCAGGACGGCCTGACCGGCCGCCTGTTTGCCGCCTGCCTGCCGGAAATGTCGGAAAAGCCCTACTTCGCAGACTTCGTCAGCAGCACCCGCGAGAGCTGTTATCTGAATCTGGATGGCGTGGAATTGCTGTGAAAGGCCGAAAAATCCTGCGCAATATACTGCACCGTGTATTTTTAAAAGCCCAGCAAATACGTGCGGCAAGCCACCTGTTTAACCATATACCCCTGGTATTTATCACTAAAGCCGGTGCAGGCCGGGCTTCAGCCGCCGCCGGCGGCTGCCGGCACGCGCGCGATTGAGTTTCAACAAGCGATAATCTATACTGCGCTGCGGTGACAAAATCACCGTTCGCAACATTTGCGGCACCAACCCGCCGCAAACGCGACGCTTTACCTACACCCTTAACCATCAACAAAGTGGAAAAGCATCACCCGCCCTACCCGGTCGGGCGCCTGTTATCCGCGCGGAGCCATCAGCATGACCGCTTTCATCTTCAATGAACTCAATTTCGACGACCACGAACAAGTGGTATTCGTCTCCGAACCAAAATCCGGCCTCAAAGGCATCATCGCCGTCCACAACACCAACCTCGGCCCGGCCATGGGCGGTTGCCGCATGTGGAATTACGCCAGCGAAGCGATGGCCGTCAACGACGTGCTGCGCCTGTCGCGCGGCATGACCTACAAGAACGCGGTGGCCGGCCTGCCCATCGGCGGCGGCAAGAGCGTCATCATCGGCAACCCGAAAACCGACAAGACGCCGGCGCTGTTCGAAGCCCTGGGTGAAGCGCTGGAGCGCCTCGGCGGCCGCTACATCACCGCCGAAGACGTCGGCACCAGCCCGGAAGACATGGCCCATGTCGCGACCAAGACCCGCTATGTCGCCGGCCTCGGCGCCAGCGGCGATCCGTCGCCGTACACCGCGCTGGGCTGCTTTGTCGGCGCCCAGGCGGCCGTCAAGCACCACCTGAAACGCGACACGATGGAAGGCCTGACCGTCGCGGTGCAAGGGCTGGGCCACGTCGGTTACGACTACGCGCGCCGCCTGCATGCGGCCGGCGCCAGACTGATCGTGGCCGACATCGACCGCGCCGCGCTGGAACGCGCGCGTGCAGAGTTCGGCGCCGAAATCGTGCCGGCCGACTCGATCTACGACGTGCAAGCCGACATCTACGCACCGTGCGCGCTGGGTGCCACGCTCAACCCCGACACCCTGTCGCGCCTGAAAGCGACCATCGTCGCCGGCGCCGCCAACAACCAGCTCGCCACCGCCGACGTGGGCGAACTGCTGCGCCAGAAAGGCGTGCTGTACGCACCGGATTTCGTGATCAACGCCGGCGGCATCATCAAGGTCTGTTACGAATACCTGAACAAGCCGGAAGCCGATGTCGAAGCCCATGTGCGTGAAATCAGCGACACCCTGGCCGAAGTCTTCACCCGCGCCGACCGCGAAGGCCGGCCGACCAGCGTGGTAGCCGACGAAGTGGCGGAAGCGCGCTTCAAGCGATAAATCAGGGACTGGCAATGTAAAAGCCGCTCGGACAGCAATGTCGAGCGGCTTTTTGGTTTGGGGAGCCGATGGCGTAAAGAGACTACCGGTATTTCGCACCCAATAAATCAGGGGTGCCCGACAACCTCAAAACTCCTCCCATTCATCAGCGGCAACAGGCGCATTCGCCACGCGCTTGAGCGGCGTCACCTTCGTTACCGGACGCTTGTTGTTGCGGCTTGCTGCCGCCATGACTGGGGCAAGCGGACGGCTTTCCGTCTTCAGCGGCGCGTTGGCAGCCGCGGCAGTCCCGTCGAGCTTGAACACGCTGACCACTTGCGCCAGATTGTCGGCCTGCTCCTGCAGCGACGCGGCAGCGGCCGCCGCTTCTTCCACCAGTGCCGCATTCTGCTGCGTGACTTCATCCATCTGGGTGACCGCCTGGTTGATCTGCTCGATGCCCGAGGACTGTTCATGGCTGGCGGCGGTGATCTCGCTCATCACGTCGGTCACGCGCTTGACGCTTGCGACGACCTCTTCCATCGTGGCGCCGGCCTGGTCGACCAGCTTGCTGCCGATGCTCGACCTTTTCCACCGAGTCGCCGATCAATGCCTTGATTTCCTTGGCGGCAGCGGCCGAGCGCTGCGCCAGGTTGCGCACTTCGGTCGCAACCACCGCAAAGCCGCGGCCCTGTTCGCCGGCGCGCGCCGCTTCGACTGCCGCATTCAGCGCCAGGATGTTGGTCTGGAACGCGATGCCGTCGATCACGCTGATGATGTCGGCGATCTTCTTCGATGAGTCGTTGATCGAGCCCATGGTCTGGACCACTTGCGCCACCACTGCGCCACCCTTGAGCGCAACGTCGGAGGCGGATGTCGCCAGCTGATTGGCCTGGCGTGCATTGTCGGCATTCTGCTTCACAGTGCTGGTCAATTCCTCCATCGAGGAGGCGGTTTCTTCCAGCGAACCGGCTTGCTGTTCGGTGCGGGACGACAGATCGAGATTGCCGGCGGCGATCTGGCCGGAGGCGGTGGCGATGGCGTCCGCCCCGCTGCGCACCTGACCGACAATGTTGACCAGATTGCTATTCATGTCCTTCAGCGCCTGCATCAGCTGGCCGGTCTCGTCTTTGGAGGTAACCTCAATCCGGGTGGTCAAATCGCCAGCAGCGACCATTTGCGCGACTCTCACCGCATCAGTCAGCGAATTGACGATTTTTCGTGCCAACATCAGCCCCATGCCGGCGACACTGGCGACCGCCAAGAAAGAAATGATGACTGCCGCCCAATTGGAGTTTTTCAGTGCCGCTGCGGCATCCTCGGCGCCTTTCTTGCCCATTTCAGCGTTAAATTGGCGATGTGCCTCAAAGGCTCCGCCAAGTTTGGCAAGCACAGCCTGGTTTGCGAGCAACAGATCGCGCGCCTCGTCGGCTTTGTCTGCGTTCACCAGTTCCAGCATCTTCTCGCGCAAGGTGTCGTATTCCGCCAGCGCACTACGGTCGGCTGCCAGCAGGCTCCTGTCCTTGTCATCGGAAATGTCGTCTTTCTCATATTTGTTCAGTGCATCAATGACTTTGGCATGTGCTGCATTCATCGCCTGCGTCATCTCGACCCTCTTTGCCGTGTCTTTCAGCGCCATGTACTGCCAAGCCTGTATGCGTAGCTGGGAGAGCGCTCTGAATCCGTCATCCAGCATCAGCAGGCTGGGAACCGTGTTGACATTGGCATAATTGGTTGCGCTATAAACCTTGTCCATCTGGTACATATTGAAGCCGGCCAGACTGAGAAAACCCACCACGGTGGAAGCAATCAGCAAATACAAGCGTTGTGCAATGGTCATTTTTAGTCCTTTTTTTGTTGAATATGTTATGCAGCCAGTTTTTCAATCAGTCCTGTTTCGACGCTGAACATAACCCCGCCGATGTCGATCTGATGCGCATGCGTTGATCCGGCATCCCGATCTGCAACGGCCTCACCTGCTCGGAGGCTCGGCGAGCCAAGCTTGCGTTTGATCCGCTTGCGATGATCGAATCAATAACGCCGCGTAACGTTTGTATTATTTGAATATCGATCAAGCCCCCTGATTCTGAAGGTCGGAATTGCGGGGGCGAGGGCGAGGAACGTCGCCACCGCGGGTTCATGTTACGGCATGCGATGACGCTTGAGGAGAAATTTAATGAAATTCGGCAACACCCTTTGCGCTCGTTACTATCCGCAAGCTGGCCGGCCCGGCATGGCTTTAAAATGAAAAAATAATTTCAAATATACTGCACCATGTATTTTTAAATGACAAATGAATACATTGCCAAAAAGTACTTATTTATTCACATACTCCAAATATTTTTATTTTTAAGCGCCTTTCGCGCACCGCGACACGGAACGAAAAAAGCCGCCCCCGGCCTTGCGGCCGGGGCGCTTTAATGCGACTGCTGGTTTTCGAATTTACTTGGTGACGGTCAACAGTTCGCGCTTGCCGCCCTTGAACGTGTACAGCGTCAGCGTGCCGTCCTTGATGTCGCCCTTGGCGTCGAACGCGATCGGGCCGGTGACGCCTTTGTAGTTGATCTTGGCCAGCTCGGGCAGGTATTTCGCCGGTTCGGCCGAACCGGCTTTCTGCATCGCATCGACCATCGTCATGACTGCGTCGTAGACGTACGGCGCATAGATCTGCACGTCGATGCCGAACTTGCTTCTTGTAGGCTGCGCCGAATCGTCCATGCCTTCTTCTGCTCGCCTTCGACGCCGCCGGCTTCGGCGCAGACGACCTGGCCGTCGGCCATGGCGTCGCCGGCCAGCTTGGGCAGCTCGTCGGTGCAGATGCCGTCGCCGCCCATGAACTTGGCATTGATGCCGAGCTGCTTCATCTGGCGCAGCATCGGGCCGGCCACCGCATCCATGCCGCCGAAGAAGATCGACGTCGGGCTTCTTGGCCTTGATGGCGGTCAGGATGGCGTTGAAGTCGGTGGCCTTGTCGGTGGTGAACTGCTGCGCGACGATCGTGCCGCCCTGCGGCCTTGACGCCCTTGATGAACTCTCGGCCACGCCCTGGCCGTAGGCGGTGCGGTCGTCGATCACGGCGATGTTCTTGCCCTTCAGCGCTTGCACTGCATAGCGGCCCAGCGTGCCGCCCAGCTGCCGTCGTTGGCGACCACGCGGAAGGCGGTCTTGAAGCCCTGCTGGGTGTATTTCGGGTTGGTCGCCGAAGGCGAGATCTGCGGAATGCCGGCGTCGTTGTAGATCTTGCGAGGCCGGAATGGTGGTGCCGGAGTTCAGGTGGCCGATCACGCCGTTGACCTTGGCGTCGACCAGCTTTTGCGCCACGGCGGTGCCCTGCTTCGGATCGGCGCGCGTCGTCTTCGGCCAGCAGTTCGAACTTGACTTTCTTGCCGCCGATGGTCATGCCCTTGGCGTTGAGTTCTTCAACCGCCATGCTTGGCGCCGTTTTCGTTGTCCTTGCCGAGGTGGGCGATGGCGCCGGAGGTCGGGCCGACGTGGCCGATCTTGACGATTTGCTGGGCAGAAGCCGCACCGACGAAAGCAAAAGCGATGGCGCCAGCCAGTGGAATAATTTTTGCGTTGAATGTCATGTTCATCCTCCTATGGATTGAAAAAATTTCTGCAAACTCCGCCCGTTCCTGATCCGGAACGGGAAAGTAGCTGATTGAAAATTACCTGAACTGCTTTTTATAATATTGACCGACTTTGCCCGCCCAAGTTGTACTGACTGAATCAGGAATCCAGATCAGGATTGGGTGGATAGATCGTGCAGGTATTCTAGACGCCATAAAACTTCTATTGAATAGACGAATAAAAGTAAAATACCGCTTTCACCTTATCTTTAAACGAAATAATGAGGTTTTTCATTGAAGATTGAATTAGATGGCATGGACGGCAAAATTCTCGACATTTTGCAGCTCGATGCCCGCACCACCATGGCCGAAATCGGACGGCGCATCCACATGAGCCAGCCTGCGGTGGCCGAGCGCGTCAAGCGGATGGAGGCGGCCAACGTCATCACTGGCTACCATGCACAGGTCAATCCGGCCGCGATCGGCTATGGCATTACCGCCTTCATCCGGGTCGCGATGCGCGGCCATGACCTGCCGATGGACACGCTGGCGCTACAACTGCCCGAAATCATTGAATGCCATGCGGTCACCGGCGACGATTGCCATATCGTGAAGGTGCTGGCGCCAACCGTGACCGAGTTGGCGCAGACCATCGCCAGCCTGACGCGCTGCGGCGTGACATCGACTTCGATCATTCTGTCGTCGTCGGTGGAACGCAAGGCAATCAAACCCGCAAGCTGACGCAGGCGTGATACGAAACATTGCGCAGCAGTTCCACATATTCCGCGGGTTGACTATAGTTAACCCGTCTCCAATCCCTATTTCACAACAATACGACTCACCATGACTGAAATCGACCAGCGCTACCTCGTCCAGCAACGCAAAATCAACCCGACCGAGAACGATGCGCCGGTATTTGCGAAAGCGATGAGAAGCAAGAGCGGCGCATTTGAAGGCGTGTCCTTCATCCGCAACAAGGAAAAAGCGTCGGTAATGACGCTGGAACAGGCGCAGGAAGTGATTGACTGGGCCAAGGCCAAAAAAGCCCAGGCCAGCTTGTATTTGACGACGATCATCTGCAAGGGGCAGTAATTACCCCAACCTCGCAGGCTTCCCCGCCTGCGAGACGCTGCAGGAACCGAGACCTGCAGCGCTGCTACTCACCATTGCCGCACAACGCCAGGTCCGCCTGCCCTCTTTCCCAGCATGGGCTGTTTGCCTCCGGCGCCGGATGCGGAATGCCTTCGCTGTCGATGTGGGCGACGCGGGTATCGAAACGCTGCACGCCGTTGCGATCCAGTTGCAGCCGCAACACCCAGCCGATCGCCTGATTGGCATTGTCGAGCTCTTCCATCACGAAATTGCCGACGCTGTAGACGATCGGCTTGCCCTTGTAGTGCTCAATGTCCTGGGTCACGTGCGGGTGACCGCCGATGATGGCATCGGCCCCGGCATCGATCATCAGGCGTGCCAACCGGCGCTGGCGCGCACCGGCGATAATCTCGTTTTCCCAGCCCCAGTGCATGACCGGGATCACTAGGTCGGCATGGTGCACGCTGCGGGCGGCCTTGATGTCGCGGACCACCTGCTCATCCTCGCTCCAGGCGACGCCGGGGGCATTGTAGTCGGCCTCGAAGCTGCGCGGCATGAATTCGTCATAACCCAGCAGCGCAATCCGCAGTCCTTTGCGTTCGATCATCAGCGGCGTGTGTGCTTCACGCAGATTGTGGCCGCCGCCGAATTTCAGGATGCCGTTCTGATCGAGCAGGCCGAGCATCTCGGCGAACGCCGCACGGCCGAAATCGCCCGAGTGGTTGTTGGCCAGCGATACCGCATCGAAATGACGCTTGAGCACGTCCAGCGTGCGCGGGTGGGCGCGGAAGGTGAAATTCTTGTCGGCCGGGTCGCCGCTGGTGGCGACCACGCATTCCAGATTGCCGAGCCGAATGTCGGCCGCATTCAGTATCCCGGCAAACGGCGCGAACGGGTCGCGGCCCTGCGCAATGGCCAGACCGGGCTTGCCGTCCAGCACGATGTCGCCGGCAAATACCAGGCTCACCAATGGCCCCGGCTCTGCCGCGACCGCACCCAACGGCCCCAGGCCGAGGCAGGCTGCGCTCACCATCAGGCGGCTGGCGAGAAATTTAAATGCCCTCATGATTGGACTCCTTGCAGCGTGCAGCTGTATTGCAGTTCACGCTCCACATTGGAGGCATAAAGATAATTGTTGCCGGTCAGTGCATAGGGCGTCACCGAGCGCTTGAACGGTGGCAGGTATTTGGCCTGATGGATCAGTATCGGCTGGCGCCTGGCGTCGAGGTAGGCGTACAGATTGATGGCATCGATCCGCTGCTTGCTGCCGAGCACCACCGTCTTGAAGCGGAAGCGCCCGCCAATGTCGATCGATGGCGCGCTGTAAGGATCGGTGCCGGGCGCTGCCTGCACGACATGGGTGGTGCCGGCGTAGGTGACTTGGCAACGCAACAGCGGTGCGGCGTGAGCAGCGGGATTGACGACAGCGCGGCCAGGATCAGCGCACAACGGCAGGCCGTGCGTACTGGCAGAGGGCGGGATAGATTGCTCATGGACAAAGACCTTGGCGTTGCGGGTGATCGGTTTTTGATGCGGGACTGCATGGCAATTGATCAAAACCGGTATTCGGCGACCACATGCTTGCTGAAGTTGTGCTTGGTACCGCCGGGCAATATGTCAGCCAGTTTTCTGGGGTTGGCGGCAGAAATGAACGCATCGGCGACCTGATCCTTGCAGCGGAACTTCATTGCCGGGCTCAGGATTTCGCTGGCCTTGATTTTCAGATGGCGAAACAGCTTGGCCTTTTCGCTGCAGAGCAGGATATGGATTTCCTGCTTGAATTGCGACAGCGGGATGTTGACCCACCAGCCCTCATCGCCTGCGTAGGGCACCACACTGGCCCAGTACGTGTTGCGCTCATTAAGCACGTTGGACCCAAGTGCTGCATTGACCTGCTTGATGGCTTCAATTTTAGTCATGATTTTTCTCTTGATGATGGGATAAAAGTATCTGCAAGACAATCCGGAGCACAGATTGCCTTCCAACATACTCACCCATGTATATTTTATAAGCCAATGAAATTACGCGGGAGACTGGGTATTTCTTCTTATACTCCCACATAATTGGCTAAATTTATTGACTAGCCGCAGGGCTGGCAAATTCCAGTTCGCCGGTCAATTGCTGTGCGTTGGCTGGCAAATGCACGGTGAACGTTTTCCCTCCCCGACTACACTGCTGACGGCAATACGTCCGCCGTGTTTTTGGATGATGCCATAAGACAGCGACAATCCGAGCCCGGTACCGCTTCCCACCGGCTTGGTGGTGAAGAACGGCTCGAATATACGGCGCATATCTTCAGGTTGGATGCCGCAACCGGTATCCGATATTTTGATCCAGACCCAGTCGTCCTGGCATCCGGTGGCAACGGTGATTTGACCGAACTCTTTGATCGCATGGGCAGCATTGATCAACAGGTTCATGAATACCTGATTCAGCTGCGAGACCAGGCATTTACCGGAGGCAGATTGCCGTACTGCCGGACGACTGTGGCTTTGTACTTGATTTCGTTGTTGACGATATTGAGCGTGCTGTCAATCCCGCGATGCAGGTCGGCTTGCTGCCAGTCCGCCTCGCCCACGTGAGAAAAATCTTTCAGCGATTGGACAATATCCTTGACCCGCTTTAAGCCGTCCATCGATTCGATGACCAAATCAGTCGCATCCTCCTTGAGAAAATCAACTTCAGCATGTTTTCTGATGGCGGCGATTTTCGCGAATATATTTGGCTTGTCCGCCAATGATTCGACGGCGTCTTCATAATCGGCAATCACGCCAAACAGCGTTTCCATATAAGTTTTCAATGCCCCCATGTTGGAATTAACGAAACCGATCGGGTTGTTGATTTCGTGCGCGATACCCGCTGCCAGTTGCCCAATCGACGCCATTTTCTCCGATTGCAGCAACTGATCGTGCGCTTCCTGCAATTTCCTGATCAGTTGCTGCAGCTCCAGCGTGCGCTCATTGACCAGTTCTTCCAGATGGTTGCGATGCAGGCTGAGCTCTTTTTCTGCCGCGGTACGCAGTTCGATATCCTGTTCCAGCGCACGATTTTTGGCCTCGATCTCATCAAACAAGGCTTGCAACGCCTTACGGGTATGTTCAAGGCTCGCGCCGAGAACGCCGAGTTCGTCTTTGCGTTCCCACAGGAAGGGCTGGCTCAGCTGGCGCTGCGCGAGTTGTTCCGATTCCTGCAGCAGGCGTTTGATTGGCGCCAGCAAACGTCGTTGCAGCAGGGCCACGATCAACAACAGGCTCAACAGCAGCTGACCGCCCAGCGTCCAGATGAAAAAGCGCCGGTCTTGTGCTATCTGATTGGTTAATCGGCTGCGGTCCATCTCGATGCTGACATGGCCAATCACCGCATCATTGGCATACACTTTTCTCTCGACGGTAATGCCCCGACCGGTACGCCGTTCCGGGAAGGTCTTTGATAAAAATTCGTTGAATTTATTATCGCTGACCGATACCCGTACGACACGTTCATCGCCAAGAACCGATTGCAGCAGAGGCCGGCCGGCATCCGGGTTGATGTTCCATAGCGGCTCCTGCATCCCAAGAGACAGAATTTCGGCCAGTCGTTCCTGATCCGCTGTCAGGTTTTGCGTCAGCGTCTGCTCTCTCTGCCGCAATGTCAGCAATGCGCTGATGGAGAATGGAATTGACAAGCCGATAACCACGGAGATCACAATGGCTGCACCTAATTTTATCCGCATCAATATCCCTTGATCCCTTTTTATCCATGTGCATTCTTGCCAAGATAAGCAGTTATTGCGCAAAACCACGATCGCCAGACATCATAACGACCAACGATGCTCTCTTGTAATTTTCTCCCATTCATTACGCGATAATTAGTTACACTGAACAAGGAATGTTGCTCCGTGATGGCTACTTCTAACGATTCGTGACAAGCGCATACGCAACCGGCGCTAGCAATTTCGGCATCTTGCCTACTGGAAAAACATGAATATTCTTCGCTTATTAAGCCTGTTGCTGCCTATGTTCCATGTGTCAGCAGTCGGGGCAACGGAAGTCATGCGCCTGGCTAGCCTGGAATGGCTGCCTTACGTTGGGGCCACCCTGCCCCAACACGGTCTTTCGGCGGTGATCGCCGCCACAGCAGCCAAACAGATGGATCACAAGTTGCGCATCGATTATTTTCCCTGGCTGAGGGCGATGCAAGTCGGCTCCGAAGATCCCGGCTTCTCCGGATACTTTCCCGCCTATCACTGCCGAGCGGGCAAAGAAATGTCATTTTTCAAAAAAAATGGGAACCAGCACGCTTGGTCTGGCTTACCTGAAAGAGAAGCCGATCCAATGGCAATCGTTGCCACAGCTTACCGGGCTCACATTTGGCGTGGTATTTGGTTACTCGAACGGCGAAGAGTTTGACGCAATGGTAAAACAGGGGAAATTGAAGGTCGATACCTCGCCCAACGATGTACTGAACATCCGGAAACTATTGGCATCTCGCGTAAGTGCCATAGCGATCGACAAATCGGTATTGCGTTATTTATTGCTGACGGATGCAGACTTCATCAAGCAGCGCGAAAAAATTGTCTTTGATGACCATGTACTGGCAGAACTAACCCTGCATGTCTGCTTTCAGCCGACAGCGCGCGGCCTGATAATGCAGCAAGCATTCGATGCCTCGCTAAAAAGCATTGATGTGCATAAAATCGAAAATGCGTTTTTCCAAGAACTGGAATCTAAAATATTGCCGGTGAACAGCAAATGAATCATCCCTGTGCGTGGTTAACAACAAGTTTTGCGCAACAGGTGCCCACGCATGCAGACACGCTGTCAACGCATGACAAGCTCGATGCCAGACGATCTCAGCCCAGTTTTTCAGCTGCCACCAGCACCCCATCCTCATCTGCATAGATCCAGTCACCCGGATTGACCGCGACACCGGCGATCATCACGCGCAGATTCACATCGCCGGCACCCTTCTTGATGCTCTTTTGCGGGTGTGTCGCCAGCGCACGCACGCCGAGGGCGCAAGTGTTGATCTCTGCCGAATCGCGGATGCAGCCGTTGACGACGATGCCGGCCCAGCCGTTTTTCACACCCAGCAGGCCAAGGTTGCCGCCGACCAGCGCGCAGCGCAGGCTGCCGCCGCCATCGATCACCAGCACCTGACCATTGCCCGGCCGCTCCAGTGCGGCGCGCACCAGTGCATTGTCCTCGAACACTTTCAGGGTGGCGGCCTGACCGGAAAAACGCAGGTTCTGGCCAAAGGACTTGAACACCGGCGGCAATACCGCCAGTGCGCCGCTCGCCAGTCGGTCTTCATGTGCATCGCATAGGTCGCAGGTCGCAAAAGTCATTCAATTCTCCGGCAGGTTTATAAAATTCATCGTTGCAGCGATTGTAAGCGGCGCACGCTGAATGAAAAAGGGGCATCGCTAGTTGCCGATGCCCCTTTTTCCGTTGAAGTGTTCGCTAAGCCGCTTGCGCGCTCGCAGCCCGTTTGCTGGTATCGCTGCCGACGCTGACTGCGGTGACAATCGCCAGCATCTGAAATATGCCGATACAGATAAACACCCACGCCGGATGGCTGGCATCCATCAACGCGCCAAACAACAACGGTGCGATTGCAACGCCGGCATCCAGCCCGGAATACACCACGCCATAGACGCGCCCGGTCGCATTCTTCGGCGCGGCGGCACGAATCAGCAAATCGCGCGATGGTCCGGCAATCCCTGCGCCCAGGCCAACCGCCGCCATCAACAGCAAAGCCCCCCATGCCGGCACCCAAGCAGTGGCAATCATCAAGGCCATCGCGCCTGATACCGTAAACGCCAATGCGATGGTGCGGTCGTGCTGCGTCGTTTTGGTAGCCAAAAACCCGCCCCACAGCATGCCCGCCGCCGAAGCCAGCATGTACGCAGTGAACGCCGTGGTCGCCAGCGGCAGCGACATGTCATACAGCGCACGCAGGCTGGAAGAAGAAAAGCTCTGAATCCCGCCCAGCGCCAGCGCCGTGATGAAAAAGAAACCGAAGCACAGCCAGACCGAAGGCAGGCGCATGAAATCCAGCAAAGCGCCTTCCTGTGTATCGGCATGATGCGCTGACGCAGCTGAAGCAACCGGCGTGGCCAGCACCGCGCGGTAGATCCACAGCAGAGCCAGCACCGCGAAGGCGACAAACGACGCGAAGAACAATGCGATGCGCCAGCCTGCCAGACTGGCAATCGTGGTCATGAAGACCGGCGCGGCCGCCCAGCCGAGATTGCCGGAAATGCCATGCACCGAAAAAGCATGCCCCAGACGTGCAGGCGAAACCCGCTTGTTGAGCAGAGTAAAGTCCGATGGATGAAACACGCAATTACCGAGGCCCGCCAGCATTGACCCCGCCAGCAGCATCGGATAATTCGGCGCCAGCGACATCGCCAAAGCGGCGATGCCCAGACAGCCAAGACCACCGAACAGCACGGTGCGGGCCCCGACCTTGTCCACCACAAAACCTGCCAGCGCCTGGCCGATGCCGGAGACGATGAAAAATACTGTCATCAGGAAACCCAGTTCAGCATAGGACAAATCAAAAGCCAGCTTCAACCACGGGAACAGCGATGCCAGCAACAATTGGGAAAAATGCGACACCCCATGCGCGGTAGCGACCAGGCCGATCACCTGCGCATCCTGGCGCAGGGTATTGTTTGACAAGGTACTCATGGCATTCTCTTTGATGAACGATGCGAATTAATGATGCCTTCAGTGTAAGCAGAAATGCGACGTCTGCTTTAAGATAGAAAGACATAATTTATCGATATTCTGCCATGCATTGCAACCACTAACCCATACCCGCCTGGTACAACCGGCAATGGCGCCGACGCCGCAGCGCCCGGTCAGGCTGATCGCCCGTGATCTGGCCGCATCGGAATTGCTGGCCGCCCATAGTCACGCCTGGGGCCAGGTCACTTATGCGCTGGAAGGTGTGGTGCGCGTCACGGTTGGCAACCGCAGCTGGATTGTGCCGCCGTTGCGGGCGATCTGGATTCCGCCAATGGCGCTGCATGAAGTCACCACGCTGGAAAAAGCCCGCCTGCGCGCACTCTATGTGCACGCCGATGCTGCGCCATTCCAGCGACCGGAGTGCGAGGTACTGACGGTGTCGCCGCTATTGCGCGAAATGATCGTTGCGCTGTCGCAAGCCGACGAGGATGCGCCGCGCGAAGCACTGCTGGCGGCCCTGATCCTGGATGAGCTGTCGCGCTCGGCAGCGCGCCCAATATGCGTCGCGCTGCCCGCCGACAAGCGACTGAAAACCCTGTGCGACACACTGATAGCCGACCCTGCGTCGACGCTGACGCTACATGACTGGTCGCGGCGCGTCGGCGCGTCCGAACGCACGCTGGCGCGCCTGTTCGAACAGGATCTGGGGCTGACTTTCGGCCAATGGCGGCAGCAGGTCAGGCTGGCACACGCGGCGCCGCTGATCGCACGCGGGCTGCCCTTGTCGCAGGTGGCGGCCGAACTCGGCTACGCCAGCCAGTCGGCATTTTCCGCAATGTTTAAGAAGACCTTCGGGCAGTCGCCCTCGGCATTTTTTGCGAAAAAACCGGATTGAATGCTTAGTCAGTCAGAAATAATTGTTGCAAATCATTCAAGAAACGCTGTCCCAACTCAGTCGGCCGGATGATTTGATGATCGCGATACAGCAGGCCTTTGGCTTCCGCCTGCGCCAGCGGTTTTTCAATCGCATTCAGCGCCAGTCCGGTGCGTTCGGCAAACAGATTGGCCGAAAAGCCGTTATGCAGGCGCAGTGTATTGAGCATGAATTCAAAGCCGAGGTCTTCACGACCGACTTCGAACTCTTCCTGGATCTGGCTACCCATACGAATGTGCTCAAGATAGGCTTTCGGCTGCTTGTGGCGGACCTGGCGCACGATCCGGTGCGGGAACGATAATTTGGAGTGGGCACCGGCACCAATGCCGAGATAATCACCAAATTCCCAATAATTCAGGTTGTGCCGCGCCTGCCGCTTCGGCTGCGCATAGGCCGACACTTCATACTGCGCATAACCGGCGGCCGCTGGTCATATCCTGGATCATGTCCTGCATTTCGGCGCTGGCATCGTCATCCGGCACGACCGGCGGATATTTGGCAAAAAAGGTATTTGGCTCCAGCGTCAGGTGATACAGCGACAGATGCGGCGGCGCATAAGCGATGGCGGTTGCGATGTCCTGGCGCGCCTGCGCCAGGGTTTGCTGACGGCAGCGCGTACATCAGGTCGAGATTGAAATTATCGAAATTGGCATGCGCAATATCGACTGCCCGCCGCGCCTCGTCGCCATCATGGATCCGGCCCAGTGCCTGCAGATGGTGTTGATTGAAACTCTGGATGCCGATCGATAGACGGTTGACCCCGCTGGCACGGTAGGAGCGAAATTTTTCGGCCTCGAAGGTGCCGGGATTGGCCTCCATCGTGATTTCGGCTGCGCCGTCCAGCGGCAACAGCGTGCGCACATCCGACAGCAGGCGATCCAGTCCGGCCGCAGACATCAGGCTGGGCGTGCCGCCGCCGATGAAAATCGTGTAAATCTTGCGCCCCCAGATCAGCGGCAGAGCGCTTTCCAGGTCGGCGCGCAACGCATCGAGATATTCCTCTTCGGGAAACCGCCGCCCTTCGCCTCATGCGAATTGAAATCGCAATATGGGCATTTTCTCACGCACCAGGGGAAGTGGATATACAGCGACAGCGGCGGCAACGCCGTCAGGTGCAGCGCGCCCGGCTTGAGGAAGGATGGCGGCCTGGCTCGCAGCCGGCAGCTTGTCCGCTGGCTTGGTATTTGTGCCAATTGGCTTGATCGGAATAATCGGGATCATCGCAATTTTTCTACCAGAGCGCGCAACGCTTGGCCGCGGTGCGACAGCGCATTTTTCTGATCTGCAGACAGTTCGGCTACGGTCTTGCCTAAGGCGGCAATCCAGAAATGCGGATCGTAACCAAAGCCGCCGGCACCGTGCGGGCTCGCAATAATTTCGCCATTCCAGCGCCCTTCGGCGATGATCGGCTGCGGGTCATTGGCATGCCGCACATACACCAGAGCGCAATAATAATAGGCCGATTTGTCTGCGTGCGCGGCCAGGTCTTCCACCAGCTTCTGGTTGTTGCGCAGATCGGATTTCGGCTCGCCGGCATAACGTGCAGACAATACCCCGGGCGTGCCTTCCAGCGCATTGACGCAGACCCCGGAATCATCCGCCAGCGCCGGCATCCCGGTCAGCAAGGCAGCATGGCGCGCCTTCGCCAATGCATTTTCGATAAAGGTCGGATGCGGCTCTTCGGCTTCCGGCACGTTGAGTTCGCCTTGCGTGCGCAGATCGAAACCGATCGGCGCCAGCATTTCGCTGAATTCCTTCAGTTTGCCGGCATTGTTAGAAGCGAGAACAGGGTTTGTGTCATGAAAAACAAAATAGGGAATCAGAGGATGCGCTGCACTATGCGTGCAGCGCCATTGCAGGTGGAGCAATCAGACTGTAATCGCCTGTAACGACAGCTATTTATAGGCTATAAGCCCAACGCTTGTTTCTGCAGACGATCAAGTCGGCGATCCCCTGCTGCGCCAGATCGAGCAGCGGTCCATGGTGTCGCGATCGAATGCCGCGCCTTCCGCCGTACCCTGCACCTCGATGAAATGGCCGGCATCGGTCATCACCACGTTCATGTCGGTATCGCAGCCGGAATCTTCCTGATAATCCAGATCCAGCACCGGCATGCCCTGATACACGCCGACCGAAATCGCTGCCACGAAATGTTTGAGCGGCAATGACACGAATAGCGCCGCGCGCGACCAGCTGCGCAAACGCATCATAGGCGCGCGACCATGGCGCCGGTGATCGCTGCGGTGCGCGTGCCGCCATCGGCCTGGATCACGTCGCAATCGAGATGCAGCGTGCGCTCGCCGAAGCCTTCCAGATCGAAGGCGGCGCGCAACGAACGGCCGATCAGACGCTGGATTTCCTGGGTGCGGCCGGATTGCTTGCCCTTGGCCGCTTCACGATCCATGCGGGTATGGGTGGAGCGCGGCAGCATGCCGTATTCGGCAGTCAGCCAGCCCTGACCTTTGCCTTTCAAAAACCGCGGCACCTTGTCTTCGATGCTGGCGGTGCAGATCACGCTGGTGTCGCCGAACTCGACCAGTACCGAACCTTCGGCATGCTTGGTGTAATTGCGGCTGCAGGCGAATGGGACGCAGCGCATCGGCGGCGCGACCATTGGCGTCGTATTTCATGGTGCATAGTGTCAATCCTTGGAAGTTATACCGATGGATTTCTGGATAGCGCCGCGGATCTCTGCGATCGCTCTTTCGATTTCAGCATCGTCGAATGCGTCCGGCGCTGCCGCCTATCCTCCGGCATGGCCAGAATTGTGGTTGTGACCTCGCCCAACAGGCAAGGTATTAGTGCGTAATTGTAGCCGCATCCTCAGAGGCTATTATTGCCTTCCCACATCATCGCCAGCGCAGTGACATTGTCGCTGAATGCCTGCCGGCAATCCCGGTGGCGCTAGCCAGCAATTCCGGAACCGCACGCACAATGGTATTGTCGTGCAAGCTCTGGGCCAGCACATGATCCGGCAGCACCGACCACAGGCCATCCGAGCATAGCAACATCATGTCGCCCGGCCTGCAAAGTCGACCGGCGGGAAATTTCGACAATCGGCAAATTGGACGCCCCCAGGCAATTGAATAATTTGTTGCGGTCAGGATGGGTATCACGTTCGGATGGATCAACTTTACCTTGTGCAATCAGGGTCTCGATGCGTGAATGATCCCGGGTGCGCGCCAGAATTTGTCCCTTACGCATCCAATACAGTCGAGAATCGCCGCAATGCGCCCAGAAAGCGTGCCATGCTGAATCAGGCACGCGACAATGGTGGTGCGCGGCGTTTCCGGCAACTGGTATTGCATCGCGATAACGCATAATTTCGTGATGTGCATCCATAAAACTTTCTTCCAGAAAGCGTTCCGGCTGTTTAACGTAAGGCGTGGCTTTTTGCCGGAACACGGTGTTATGGTCTGCATTGCAATAGTGGCAGCCATCTCGCCCTTGATATGCCCACCCATGCCGTCTGCCAGCAATAACAGCAAGGCGTCGCGGGTAAAGCTGTAGCCCATGCGATCTTGGTTGACCTTGCGGCCGCCGATATGGCTTTCTTGATAGACGGAAAATCGCATGAACCGATTGTGTTATGCAATACTAGCGATGCAGGTTGAGTTGAAAATGATCATGAAGAATTACAGGTGTGGTCTGGTGCCGCACCCGATTTTAATTTTTATGCGCACCGAAGCCACTGAACATATTGCGCCATGATTGCTGACTTTTTTAGCAAGCCAGGCGATCGCGTCATCGACAACCGGAGTTATAAAACACGTTGCAAGGTAAATACGCTGTGCGGTCGCGCCAAGGGATCGAGCTCCAGACACCAGCCACCACCTTGATCAGTTCGGGAGAATAAAACCCTCCAGTTTGGCAAATAAACGTCAACCTTGTCGAGCCTTGTGCGCTGCTCCGCCGGCGGCGGCGGCGCCCCGATCATGCTGGCGAAACATCGCTGCGCCAATACTGTAAATATCGGTCCATGGGCCCAGGCTGCCATTCTTGACATACAACTCGGGCGGCGCAAATCCAGGCGTGTACATCGGATACAGTTTGACCAAATCGGTACGCAAGGTCTGCCGTGCGGCACCAAAATCAAGCAGGATCGGTGTGCCATCGATCCGCAAATAAATATTTGCCGGTTTCAAATCAAGATGCAGCAACTTGTTCGCATGCACTTCACGCAAGCCGTTCAAAACCTGACTGAACATGGTGCGAATAAAGCGTTCCGGACAACGGTTTTTCGCCCGCGTCGCGACGCCGCAAAATATGTCCTGCAACGAGCGGCCTGACTCATACCCCATCACCATGTAGACCGTATCGTTGGCGCGAAAGAAATTGATCACACTGAACGACATTGGGATGCGAAATGCGCGCCAATGCACGACCTTCCTCAAAAAAACATTTCAGGCCCATCCGAAATACCGGCAGATTTGCCTCCGAAATTTGCGGCGACCAACTCGCCCGGCTGACGCAAGACGTCAGGCTGCTCGGCAAATACTCCTTGATGGCGACAGCGTTGCCGTTCTCGTCATAGGCCAGATAGACAATACTGAACCCGCCAGATGCAATCTTCTTTACAATGCGATATCCGGAAATTTCGAGCCCGTCTGGCAGTGGGCATTGTTTTGCGTGGCCATATTTCCCTATAGCGTAGAGAATCGGATTGTGTTGATAAATCACACTTTTGTAAAGAAGAAACGGGAGTCGACTTGAGCATTTGCAGCATGACTGGATACGCAGTCACCACCAAAGAACCGCCGCCGGCACCTGACCATCGAAATCAAAAGCGTCAATTCGCGCTTTCTGGATCTGCAGTTTCGCATCAATGACGATTTGCGCGCGGTCGAGCCCGCGCTGCGCGAAGCCATCATGGCCGCATCACCCGCGGCAAGGTCGAATGCCGCCTGAGCTTTGGCCGCAAGGTGCAACGGATGCGGCCAGACGCTCAATACAACGCCTGCTTGCTGATCTGGCGGCGCTGCAAAATGCAGTGCGCCAGCACTTCATGGATGCCCGCCCTTTCGGTCAATGAACTGTTGCGCTGGCCGGGCGTCATCGCGGAAGCTGAAATCGGCCAGGAAACCTTGCAAGCCGAAATCGTCGCCGCCATGTCGCAGCCCTGGATGCCTTCGTCGATTCGCACCCGCGAAGGAGCCGCACTGGAAGCAATGCTGTGTCGCGCATCGACACGATGGACGGATCGTCCAGCGACATCACCCCACTGATTCCCAAGTGTGCTGCAGTTCCAGCAGAAAGCCACGGAACGCATGCAGGAAGCGCTCGGGTTGGCGACCAGAACGGCGCTGCCGCTGCAAGCCAGGCGCTATCGCGCCAGGAAGCGCTGGAACGCATCCGCCAGGAAGTCAGCCTGTACGGCATCCGGATCGACGTCTCCGAAGAATTGTCGCGACTGGCCGCCCACCTGACTGAAACCCGTCAAATCCTGAAAAAAGGCGGCCAGGTCGGCAAGCGGCTGGATTTCATGATGCAGGAACTCAACCGCGAAGCCAACACCCTGGGCTCCAAGGCTGCCGCCAAGGAATCTGTCCGATGCATCGATGGCGCTCAAGCTGCTGATCGAGCAAATGCGCGAGCAAGTGCAAAATCTGGAGTGACAAATATACTCCCGCCGGTATTAAAAATAGCGCCAGCAATAATCAGCGGGAAGCAACTTGATTTCAAATATACCCCTTTTTTTTCGTTAAAACAAAGGGTTGGACACACCAGGCCGCTTCCGCACGGGCAATTGACAATATCATTAAACAAAGGATTACCATGCCCAAACAAACGCTTCTTCAGGCAGCCTGTTCATGGTGGCAGCACCATCCGGCGCCGGAAAATCCACTCTGGTCAATGCGCTGCTGGGGCAGGAGCCAGGCATCCAGCTATCGATTTCCTTCACCACCCGCGCGCCCAGGCCGGGTGAAGAAAACGGACGCGAATACCATTTCACACCCCGGATGATTTTCTCGCAAGAAAAGAGCAAGGCGAGTTTTTGGAATCGGCTGAAGTGCATGGCAATTATTACGGCACCTCACGGCTAGCGATTGCAGAACAGATCAAGGCCGGCACCGACGTATTGCTGGAAATCGACTGGCAAGGCGCGCAGCAGATCAAAAGGCAATTCCCGCATGCAGTCGGCATCTTCATCCTGCCGCCTTCGATAGCCGCACTCGAAGATCGCCTGAAAAAACGCGGGCAGGATGAACCGCACATCATTACGCGCCGGCTGCTGGCCGCCGGCGGGGAAATCGCCCACGCCGGAGAGTTTGAATATGCTATTATCAATCAACAGTTTGCGACCGCATTGTCTGAATTAACGGCGATAGTCAAAGCAGCCCGTTGCAGGTTTGCACAACAAGCGGCGCGCAACACATCACTATTTGCCCAGTTGGGCATACATGCCAATTTATTGAATTAAGATCGCCTTTTTAGGAACATCCATGGCCCGTATTACCATTGAAGATTGTATTAAGCAAATCCCGAATCGTTTTCAACTCACGCTGTGTGCCACCTATCGCGCCCGTCAGTTGCTGCAAGGCCACACACCGAAAGTCGATGCTGACGACAAGGCAACCGTGATCGCGCTGCGGGAAATCGCAGCCGGTAAAGTAGGAATCGAAATGCTGAAGCGCGTACCTAATTAATTGTTCAGCTGATTAAACCCTCCGTACCCGATGAACGCCATGTGGCTTATAGCTCCCCAGCATGAACCAGACACCTGCAGAATGGCCCCCATCAACAACATCTGTTAACCGGTCCGCTTCCGAGCGACCGGAGCAGTATCCTGTAGTCAACAACAAAACCACACCGAAAGACGGCAGCCAGCATGTTGTCGGTGCGCTATCGATCACGCCGCTCACGACAAAACTAGCACAGTATCTGTCTCCTTCGGACTTGAAGAAAGTCAAGGAAGCGTATCGTTTCTCGGACGAAATGCATCTGGGCCAGATGCGTAAATCCGGCGAAGCCTATATCTCCCATCCGATCGCTGTCGCTGAAATTTGTGCCGACTGGAAGCTCGATGCGCAAGCCATCATGGCGGCATTGCTGCATGACGTGATGGAAGATCAGGACGTCAAGAAAGAGGAACTGATCGAGCGTTTCGGCGCGCCGGTAGCAGCCTTGGTGGACGGCCTGTCGAAACTCGAAAAAATTGAATTCCAGAGCCAGATAGAAGCGCAGGCGGAAAATTTCCGCAAGATGCTGCTGGCTATGGCGCGCGACGTGCGCGTCATCCTCATCAAGCTGGCCGACCGCCTGCACAACATGAGCACGCTGGGCGTGATGTCGCCGGACAAAAAACGTCGTATTGCGCGCGAGACGATGGAGGTGTATGTCCCGATTGCACACCGGCTCGGACTAAACAGCATCTACCGCGAACTGCAGGATCTGTCATTTCTGCATCTGCACCCAAACCGTTACAAAACCCTGGCCAAGGCAGTAAAAGCCGCGCGCGGCAACCGCCGCGAAGTGGTCAGCAAGATCCTTGAATCGGTCAATAGCACGCTGCAAGCAGCCGGCATCGAAGCGCAAGTCTTCGGGCGCGAAAAGACGCTGTACGGCATCTACCGGAAAATGCGCACCAAACACCTGTCATTCTCCCAGGTGCTGGATGTATACGGCTTTCGCGTGGTGGTCGACAGTTTCGCCGATTGTTATGTTGCCCTAGGCACGCTGCACGCGCTGTATAAGCCGATGCCGGGAAAATTCAAGGATTACATTGCCATTCCCAAGCTGAATGGCTATCAGTCGCTGCATACGACACTGATCGGCCCTTACGGCACGCCGGTCGAATTCCAGATTCGCACCCAGGACATGCACCGCGTGGCGGAGTCCGGAGTCGCCGCACACTGGCTCTACAAGAGCAGCGAAGCCAATCTCTCCGACCTGCAGCAGCGCACGCACGTCTGGCTGCAATCGCTGCTCGACATCCAGAAACAGACCGGCGACTCGGCCGAATTTCTCGAACACGTAAAAGTCGATCTGTTTCCTGACTCGGTATACGTTTTTACGCCGAAGTCGACCATCATTGCACTGTCGCGGGGTGCAACCGCACTCGATTTTGCCTATACCATCCATACCGATATCGGCGATCAGGCAATTGCGACCAAGATCAACCACGAGCACGTGCCCTTGCGCACAGAATTGCACAATGGCGATATCGTCGAGATCACCACCTCGCCTACATCGCGCCCCAGTCCGACCTGGCTCGCTTTCGTGCGCACTGGCAAGGCACGCTCGGCAATCCGGCACTACCTGCGCACCATCAATCCGGCCGAATCGCTTGAACTCGGCAGGCAACTGTTGACGCAGGCCCTTGCCGCACTCGAGATCGACACCGAAATGCCGCAAGCGTTGCTGGAACGGCTGCTCAACGAATCCCGGGCCAAATCGATGGACGAGCTGTATCTCGACATCGGCATAGGCAAGCGGATGGCGACGCTGGTGGCGCGCCACATCATGAGCTTGTTTGAAAACGGAAGTTCACAGTCACAGAAAATCAAAAGCCATTCTGTAACGGACAAACTCGAGCCTGTAGTTATTTATGGCAATGAAGGTACGGCGGTGCAACTTGCGCCGTGTTGCCAGCCGATACCGGGCGATCGCATCATCGGCCAGTTGAAGCGGGATCAGGGCATGATCGTCCACACAGAGGATTGCGAAGTAGCCAAACGTTTGAGCAGCAAGGAAGCAGGCCACTGGACCAGCGTGGTCTGGGGCGAGCACCTGAACCGCCGCTTCGATTGCCGGATCAAACTTCTGGTGCAAAACGAACGAGGCATACTGGCCCGCGTGGCTGCCGAAATCAATGAATCCGATGCCAACATCATTCATGTATCGATGGATCAGGAAAAATACCTGGACCGCGCGATGATCCACCTGTCCTTCACCCTCCAGGTCGAAAACCGCATCCACCTGGCACGCATGATCCGCAACGTGCGACGCCTGGCCGGAGTTGAGCGCCTGGAACGCGAGCGCGGGTAATTACGCGGCTCTGCATTTTTTGTGCGTACTATCAGTTACTTAACTACGTGCTTATGCAGGCGGCGCAAACCCAACCACACCCCGACTGCGATTACCGGCACCAGAAGTCCGGTAGCCACATCCGGGTTAACCGGCAGTCCGCCCGCTTTCATCGCCTTGCCGACATAGCCGAACAAGCCTGCCAGATAATACGAAATCGCCACCACGGACAAGCCTTCGACCGACTGTTGCAGGCGTAATTGCTGAGCCGCACGGGTGTTCAGGGATTCCAGGATTTTCCTGTTCTGGCGCTCCTGCACGATGCCGACCCGGGTTCTGAGCAAGTCATTGGTATGCGCGATCCGCTCTGCCAGAGCTTCCTGGCGGCGCACCACGGACTCGCAGGTATTCATCGCCGGCGACAGGCGGCGCGCCATGAACTCTTCCACCGTCGGCACCCCGTCGATCCGGGTCTCCCGCAATTCTTCGATGCGCGCCTTGACCAGCCGGAAATACGCTTGCGAGGCGGCAAAACGGTAGCTGTTATCCATCGACAGCTTTTCAATCCGCGCCGCCAGTCCGGTAATGTTGCGCAACAAAATTTGCTCGTCGTCGGCGTCGCTCGACAACACATCCAGAGTTGCCTCGTCGGTATCGGTCATGGTCGCCGTCAGCGCTGCCAGTTCGCTCTCGATATCATTCAAAAGCGGCGCTGCATATTGCGCGTGCGGCAAACCCAGCAAAGCCATCATCCGATAGGTTTCCACCTCCAGCAGGCGCTGCACCACCCGCCCCGTTTGCTGCGCCTGAAAGCCGAGATCCCGGATCACGAAGCGGCTAAAGCCATCTGCCTTGACCAGAAAATCGGTCCATACTTCGCCGCCCTGCAAAACGGTGCTGCCGGCCAGCACATCGCCATCGAGAACACTGCGCAGGCCCGCCAATGCGGCTGCATCCAGCGGCGCCGCCGGCCCCAGTGCCACATGCGCTGCGACCATCAATTTGCCCTGCAAACCCAGCAGCCAGCCCTGCGGAATCAGCGCCAGCGGCATGTGATCGAACACATCGCCGACCGGAAATTCGCCGGAGTGGATTTTGGCAAAAGTATATGTCGCGAATTCGGTATGGCATTCCCATTGCAGGCGAAACTGGCCAAAATCGTGAAAGAAATACTTGGCCTCCCCGGCCGGCGCGGCGACCCCGAAATAGGCGCACAAAGCCGGACAGGATTTCATGCTGCGCAAGATTGTCATTGCCGGCCGTGCTGTCGCCACGCGCATAGACCGCAAGATGGGTCAGGTTTTCCGAAGCCGACAGGCGCAATGAAGGACGGGAATGCACCTCGGCAGCGAGCGGTACACGCAATGGATGATTCAGACGGGAATAGGCAAAAGTCATATTGTGGATTGGGTGACAGAAAAATTGAATTTTGGTCAGACTGATGACAGTAAGCAAATCACATGCCATCAAACCAAAACGCGGTTCAGGGATTCAGGGTGCAACCCCGGGCACAGGGTAACTGACCGCCAGAATTCCAGCTCGTCGATGCCCAAAGGGGTTTTCAGGAGTACCGATTCGCCCTCGCGGGCTTTGGTAAGCGCTCTGGCCACCGGGGAAATCCAGCTGATCTTGCCATGCAGCGGATCAAGCTCGTCGATGCCGACAATGGTCACCGTGAACTCGTTGCCGGCCTGATTGCAGTACGTCACCGTGGCGCCGAAAAAAACCTGGTCCAGCCCGTAATGCACGCTCGGATCGACCACTTCGGCCAGATCCAGCCGCTTGGTCAGAAAACGGATGCGCCGGTCGATCTCGCGCAAACGCCGCTTGCCGTAAATGTAATCGCCATTCTCGGAGCGATCGCCGTTGCTCGCCGCCCACGACACGATCTGTACCACTTCAGGACGGGCAACATCGATCAGATGCAACAACTCGTCCCGGATGCGCTGATGCCCGGCTGGAGTCATGTAATTTTTCGAGCCGGCAGGAATCGCCGACGCAGCCTCCCAGGCTTCGGTCATCCTCATCCGTCTCTTTCACAAAGGCTTTATTCATAGCGATCCATTGTAGCGGCACTAATCAATAGATGCCGACATTCATATTCTTTCATGACAATCGTAAAATATGCGATCGCGGAAAATAGACTTGGCATGCCCAGAAAAATTTGCAAAGGAATCCGAGCTCAAGAAATTGCCGCATACTGGTCATCCAACAGCATTTATTTCGGATACACACAGATCACAAAGGCAAAAAAAATCCCCCAGCCTTTGATGGACTGAGGGATTTTTCTATGTACTGGTGGTCGGTAGTGGGGTCGAACCACTGGCATCTCGCGTGTGAGGCGAGCATTCTACCGCTGAATTAACCGACCAGACGGAATATTCTAGCAGCATTACTGCCTGTCGCACAACCATTGAGCGCATGCCTTACATAAACAAAATCACCGAATCCGCTATTCTTGGCGCAACCAGACACACTCACCTTTGGTTTGCTTATCCAGACCGGCGAGCACTGCATCGTGCTCTGCCAATTCAGCCGCAGTAGCGCTTAATACAAAAATATCGGCAAACTGAACATTATCTTCAATGGCGCCGCTTTCTGCCTCTGGCTCGTTGCTGGCAAGGTCGATAGTGAGGCTATTCTGACCGCGCGTCATCGCCAAATAGACATCCGCCAGCAATTCAGCATCCAGCAACGCACCGTGCAGGGTACGGTGAGCATTCGATATGCCATAACGGTCACACAATGCATCCAGCGAATTCCGTTTACCCGGATGCAATTCCTTGGCTTGCGCCAGAGTGTCCGTCACTTTAGCGACAAGTTGCTCGAAGCCGGGGAGGTCGAGTCGCTTGAATTCTGCATTTAAAAATGCCAGATCGAAGGGCGCGTTGTGAATAATGATTTCGGCACCACTCACATAATCACACAGTTCGGCAGCGATTGCATTGAATTTCGGTTTGTCGCTGAGGAACTCGGTGGTCAAGCCATGCACCGCCAACGCGCCGTCTTCCGAGTCGCGTTCTGGATTGATGTAATAGTGCAGATTATTGCCGGTAAGGCGGCGATTAATGAGTTCCACGCAACCGATTTCAATGATGCGGTCGCCGGAGTTCGTGCATTCAGGCCGGTTGTTTCAGTATCAAGTAGGATTTGACCATGTAATCTGTTTCGGGCATTGAGGTGTAAAAGAAGTGTATTATTGGAATGGCCCATTGAAATGTTGCTTGCGATCTATAGCAGACACCGATTGCACGCCCAGATTGGCGAGCATGTCAGCCCGCTCATTGCCATCGTGGCCGGAATGCCCGCGTACCCAGCGCCACTGGATTCGATGTTTCGCCTGCGCCGTATCAAGCGCCTGGCCATAAATCAACATTCTTGACTGGCGCCTTGGCAGCGGTTTTCCAGCCGCGTGCCTTCCAGCCTTCTATCCATTCGGTGATGCCTTTCAATACATACTGGCTATCGGTATGCACCACCACTTCGCAAGGGCGGGTGAGCGTATTCAGCGCCTCGATCACAGCCGTCAACTCCATGCGGTTATTGGTCGTATTCAGTTCGCCGCCGAACAATTCTTTTTCCCGCTCCCCTGCCACAAACAGCACACCCCAACCACCGGGCACCCGGGTTTCCCTTGCAGGCGCCATCAGTAAAAATTTCAACCTTATCCATACTTGATTAATGCTCTCTCTGTTGCAAATGATGTGTTTTATTGGTTGCAGGCAAGCCACTTGGCATCTTTGCGCATGTTTTTCACTCCACACGGGGCCGATCAGCCGCATACCCTTGACGCGCTTGATGGCCTGCACGATATACACTGCCCCGAGATAAGGCCACCACCGCTCTCCTGCTTTTTCCATGAAGGCGCAACGCCGCAACCACTTGTCCGTAGCACAAGGCGGCGCATAACAGCCGAAATGCCCCCGATCAACTTCCATATTCAGTAATTTAAGCCAATCTCTCAGGCGCGGCAGGCTGATAAATTCGCCATCCGGCGGCAAGAAAGAGGCTGCGCCGCGAGCCCGCCAGCAGCCTGGCGCAAGCCCCACAAGCTGGCCGGATTAAAGCCGCACACAATCACCCTTCCTTCCGGGATCAAGACACGATCAACTTCACGCAATACCTGATGCGGTTCGGCCGCGAACTCAAGTACATGGGGCAATATCACCAAATCCAGACTTTGCGAGGCAAATGGCAACTCGCTGAAATCATGCGTGACGGCGACCTGCAGACCCAGGAGAGAGCGGGCGATCCGTATCGGTTACCCATTTATTGGGGCATCCGGTTGGCTGCCAGCGCATTGATTTGTGGCAAGCCAACTTGCACTGCATTGAAGCCGAATATATCGGCCGTCAACGCATCCAGTCGAGCCTGTTCCCAGGCGCGCACATAACGGCCAGCCGGCGTCTCAAGCCAGGAAGCGAGCGCTATAATGGATTTTTCGGATAACGGATCTGCCATGTCTTCAATACTCACCAAACCCTTGAATATATTAGCCGTTCCGGCGTTTGAGGATAATTATTTGTGGCTGATTCATGACGGCAGCCATGCTGCGGTCGTCGACCCAGGAGATGCAGCACCCATTTTCAAGGCACTGGAAAATCTTCAGCTAACCTTATCCGCTATTTTACTGACACACCACCATCCTGACCATATCGGCGGCGTAGCCGACTTGCTACAGCGTTTTGACGTCCCGGTATTCGGACCGCGCAATGAGAGTATCACAGCTGTCAGGCAACTGTTATCCGAAGGTGACAGCGTGACCATTCCGGAGCTGGGCTTGCAATGACGGTATTGGATGTTCCGGGTCATACACTGGGCCATATCGCCTATGTTGCACAAGAACAAGGTTGGCTATTTTGCGGAGACACCTTATTTGCCGGCGGTTGCGGACGCCTGTTTGAAGGCACGCCGGCGCAGATGGCCAACTCCCTTGATAAATTGGCAGCCCTGCCAGACGATACGCAGGTCTATTGCGCACATGAATATACACTGTCCAACCTGCGCTTTGCACTGGAAGTCGAACCTGAAAATCCGGCCCTGATCACCCGCATGCAGAACGAGCAGACGAAACGCAATCAAGGGATGGCGACTGTTCCATCCAGCATCGGACTGGAAAAAGCCACCAATCCCTTCCTGCGCTATCGCGAACCGGCCATCGTAAAACACTTGATGGATGCGGGGAAACTGCAATCAAGATACGCCAGTTGCCGCTTTTGCCGCACTGCGTGAGTGGAAAAACAATTACCGCTAGGGAAAAGCAGCCGCAACCAGTGCCAATAGCTCGCCATCCAGCCACGAAAGCCGACTAATTCATGAAAATTGATGGAGTATATACCAAATATACCCCGCACCCCATATAAAGAAAGGGCTGCAAAAAATACTCCATGCAGTATTATTTTCCGGAAAGCACTCTGTCAAAACGCCAAAATGTAATATCACTTGACGCAATAAAAGGCAGCTACGTACACTCTTCTGATTAATTCAATTCGGCCGCGCGATAATGGGCCGGCAAAATCAAACTGACTCTATGCCACGAATGACAATTTCCCCCTTGAAATTTGCAGCGCTGCTGCTTGATCAGTGCGCCACTCGTCGGCCAGGCGAATGATCTTTCCATTTCCTCCGCATTCCAGTTGCCCGCAGCGAATACTGAATTCAATGCGGGCGATAGCGCAAATGACGATCCCGTGCCGCAAGTCCTTACGATGGAAGAAATTGACATCTGGGAACGCATTCGCAAGGGCTTCAATATCCAGGACCTGGAAAATCCGCTGGTTCTGGAGCAATCCAACTGGTACAGCTCACGCCCTGAATACATCCAGCGCACCACGACGCGCGCCTCGCGCTACCTGTTCCATGTGGTGCAGGAACTGGAAAAACGCGGGATGCCGACTGAACTTGCGCTGCTGCCGTTCATCGAATCGGCATTCAATCCGGAAGCATACTCCAGCGCCAAGGCTGCCGGCATGTGGCAATTCATTCCGACCACAGGCCTGATGTTCAAGCTCAAGCAGACGATGTTCAAGGATGAGCGCCGCGACGTCCTTGCCTCCACCACTGCCGCCTTGAATTACCTGGAGAAGCTGTACGGGATGTTCGGCGACTGGCAACTCGCACTGGCAGCGTACAACTGGGGCGAAGGCTCCGTGCAGCGCGCGATCAAAAAGAATGAAGCCGCCGGCAAACCGACCGATTTCAACAGCCTGTCGGCACTGATGCCTGCCGAGACGCGCAATTACGTACCGAAATTGCAGGCCGTCAAAAACATCATCGCGCACCCGGATCAATACGGAATCAACCTGCCGAAGGTCGAAAATCAGCCGTATTTCGTCACTATCGGCAAAACCCGCGACATCGACATCAAAATCGCCGCACAACTGGCCGAGTTATCGATCAATGAATTCAAGGCACTGAACCCGCAATTCAATCGTCCGGTCATCACCGGCGGCGACAAGACAAAAATCTTGATGCCACAAGCCAATGCGGAAAAATTCAAAACCAATCTGGCAAAGTGGAACCGTCCTCTTTCATCATGGACTTCGCACACCGTCAGCAAACGGGAGCGGATCGAGAACATTGCCAAGATGTTCAGCACGCTGCCCGAAATCCTGCGCGAAGTAAACCATATCCCGCCGAAGATGCTGCTGCAGGCCGGCTCCACCATCCTGGTACCGAAAGCCTCTGAAGCATCCGCCAAGGATATCGCACCCGAGGTGCTGGACAACGCGATCATTGCACTTGCCCCCGATGTGCCTGACACAAAACGCATATATGTGAAGGTGGGGAAACGAGACAATCTGGCATCCATCGCCAGCCGCTACAAAGTCAGCATTGCGCAACTTAAATCATGGAACAGCCTGAGCCGGGATAGCGTCAGCAAGGGTCAAAGCCTGCGAGCTGCAGGTACCGTTCACAATAAGCAGCAAAGTCGGCGGTCATCTGAAAGCCCCTGCCAGCCGGAAGTTGATCTCGAAACGCCACAAACGCTAACCTGCCCTCTCCACTACGGATCGCAGCAATGGGCAATCCGATTCCCCATTGCTGCAGCAGTCCCGACAACATAGCAACCTCAGCTTGCTCCGCCCCCGTGGCGCCGGTTGAGCGCCATTCTCGTTGCGCCTGCACATCAATATTTACTGCTGCCCGCGCCCGCAACATTTCGGCATGCATTACGCACACTATTGACTGCAAGGCATAGCAACTCAAATGCCATGCTCCTCTGCATATAATAATTTCCTTTAACTCAAGTGAATCTGTTCAAGAACTTATTGAAATTAGAATATGCAGTCAATTTACCATAATGCAACACTAATCTGCCTTAATCGAAAATTGCAATGACTGACAGCGATGCTTGTCCTCGCTGACGCCAATGCTGTGGAACCGATCATATACATGCACATCAATTTTGCCAACCGGCACCATAAAAATGAATCAGATGTATGTGAATAGCTCAAACCAGTCGGATCAGGATAAGAGCTTGCGCTTGCGAACAATAATTACGCAGGACAGATTATCGACAGCATGCCATCCGGCCTGATTGTGGTCGATGCGCAATACAATATCCGTTCATTGAATCAGGCCGCAAAAAAGATATTCGCGCTTGGCAATGACGCTAGTTGAACCCGGCATGCCGCTATCGCTGATCATCGAAGATCAGACATCTGTTTGCCAGCATGGGCAATGCCTTGTCAAATGAACATCAGCGCTACAAGAGCATCGCGTCACAGCACGACGGAATCGGAACCCGTCACTTCGAATTCGAATTATCCTGCACCCGCTTGAATCGCGAAGCCCTGCTGTTGCTGATGGTCCAGGACGTCACGCAGCGCATACAGTCGGAAGAGGAGTTGCGACAATTTCGCAGCTGGCATGGATAGCATAGCGGATGCCATTTACGTGATTGACCGCGCCAGAATGCGCCTGGTTGACGCCAATGAAACTGCGGCCAAAATTCTGGGCTATAGCCGCGAAGAACTGCTGGCGATCGAACTGAGCGACCTGAAACGTGAACCTGCCGAAGTGGCACGGACGATCAAATTCTATGACGACCATCATCGGCAGCAAAAGAAAAACCGCAACCATGCGTACAGTACATGCACGCAAGGACGGCACCTGCTTCCCGGTCGAGGTCCATTTTCGTGCGGTAGAAAACGGATGGCAAATACTTCCTGATTGCTGTCGCCAGAGACGTCAGGCCCAAGCTACGTGCCGAAGCAAGCTGCGTGAGAGCGAAGAGCGCTTTCGCGTGACATTCAACCAGGCCGGAGTTGGCCTGGCGCATGTCGCACCCGACGGACGCTGGCTGCGAGTCAATCAGAAATTGTGCGAAATTCTCGGCTATTCACAAAGAGAATTACTCAACATGACATTCCAGCAGAGTACCCACCTGGAAGACTTGCAGAGCAATGTGGACTATGCACGGCGCACGCTGGCCGGCGAGATACAGGACTACCATCTGGAAAAGCGCTACCTGCGCCAAGGACGGCAGCAGCATCTGGATCAACCTCAGCGTGTCATTGGTCAGAACCGACGAAGGCGCGCCCAAATACTTCATCTCGGTGATCGAAGACATTTCTCGCCGAAAAAACGCAGAAGGCGCCTTACTGCATCTGGCAAATTATGATGTCCTGACCGGCCTGCCGAACCGTGCATTAATGCAGGATCGACTCGCCCAATCACTGGCATACGCGCAACGCGCCGCAACCCAGGTTGCCGTCATTGCGCTTGATCTTGACCACTTCAACAACATCAATGACAGTCTTGGCTCCGCGATCGGCGACCAGATCCTGACGCAAATCGGACAGAAACTGCTGGCCAACGTGCGCCATGGCGATACGGCAGCCCGTCTGGGCGGCGATGACTTCATGCTGATCCTGAATGATCTGGAAGGCGAAGAAAGCGTTGAACTGGCTACGCAGCGGACGCTCCAGCTGATCGCCGAACCGATCACATCGCCGGCAACGAGATTTACTGCACCTGCAGCCTTGGCATCAGCCTGTACCCAAGGGATGGCCAGGATAGCGCCGTATTGATGAAAAATGCACAATCTGCGATGTACCTGGCACGCGATGCCGGCGGCAACAACATCCAGTTTTATGCACGCGAGATGAATGACCGCACGCTGGAACGCCTGAAGCTGGAAAGCGGCTTGCGCCGCGCTCTGGAACGGCAGGAATTCGTACTGCATTACCAGCCGCAAATTGACATCGCATCAGGCAATCTGATCGGCATGGAAGCGCTGGTGCGCTGGCAACCGCCGGGGCAGGCAATGATCTCGCCGGCCGAGTTCATCCCGCTGGCAGAAAAAACCGGCCTGATCCTGCCCATCGGGGAATGGGTTTTGCGTACCGCCTGCCTGCAAAATAAAGCCTGGCAAGATGCCGGCCTGCCTGCCATCCCGATCGCGGTCAACCTTTCCCCACGCCAATTCAAGCAGCAAGACATCGTGAAAATGGTTTCGCTGTTGGCGCAGGAAGATCATTGCGACCTGTGCACGCTGGAACTGGAAATCACGGAAAGCATCGCGATGGAACAGCCGGAAGTGGCGATTGAAACCATGAAAAAACTCAGGGCGATGGGCGTTCAGCTGTCGATTGACGATTTCGGCACCGGCTATTCCAGCCTGAATTACCTGAAACGGTTCCCCATCAATACCCTGAAGATCGATCAATCCTTCGTCAGGGACATCACCGCCGACAGCGACGATGCCGCCATCGTCACTGCCATCATCGCATTGGCGCACAGCATGAAACTGAAAGTGATTGCGGAAGGCGTGGAAACTGCCGAGCAACTGGCATTCCTGCGGGAACAGCACTGCGACCAGATGCAGGGCTATTACTTCAGCCGGCCATTGCCGGCCAGCCGCATGGAGCAACTGCTCAGGGAGTGTACCGCCCGATAAAGACCGATCAGCTATCGTCTGCCACCGCATACGTCGAGGCCGCCAGCAGCCGCCTGGTATACGGGTGCGTCGGCCGCGACAAGACCGAGTCGACGGCGCCCTGCTCGACGATTTTGCCATCCTTCATCACCATCACGCGATGCGCCATCGCGCGGATCACCGCCAGATCATGGCTGATGAACAGGTAAGCCATCCCGTATTTGCGCTGCAGTTCCGCCAGCAGCGTCAGCACCTGCTGCTGCACCGACACATCCAGCGACGAAGTCGGCTCGTCCAGCAGGATCAGTGCCGGCTTCAGCACCAGCACACGCGCAATCGCGATGCGCTGGCGCTGCCCGCCGGAAAACTCATGCGGATAGCGCGACAGCATGTCGGCCGACAGGCCGACTTCCTGCATGCCGCTCACTACCGCCGCACGCCGCTCGGCAGCACTCTGTTGCGGCTGGTGCAGCGCCAGCCCCTCGCCGACGATTTGCTCGATGGTGCGGCGCGGCGACAGGGACGCAAACGGGTCCTGAAACACCACCTGCATTTTGGCGCGCAAGGGGCGGATCGCGGCGCTCGACATGTCGCTGATCAGCTTGCCGTCAAACCGGATGCGGCCGGAGACCGTCGCCGCAGACAGCCGCAGCAAGGCCATGCCGAGCGTCGATTTGCCCGAGCCGGATTCGCCGACGATGCCCAGCGTCTCGCCGGGGCGCAGCGTCAGAGCGACATCCTCCACCGCGCTGAACTGCGAGTGCCTGAACCAGCCCTGCTTGATCGAAAAGGTGCAAGCCAGCTGTTCCGCCTCGATCAGGTACGGCGCATCGCCGGCGACCGTATTGACCATGCGCTGCGGGTGGCTGGCCAGCAATTGACGGGTGTAGGCCTCGCGCGGCCGGCTGAACAGCTCTGCCGTGGCCGCCACCTCCACCAGCCGCCCCTGCTCCATCACGCCGACGCGGTCGGCGAAATGCCGCACCAGATTCAGGTCGTGCGTGATCATCAGCACCGCCATGTTCTCTTCGCGCTGCAATTGATTCAGCAATTCCAGTATCTGCACCTGGATCGTCACGTCCAGCGCGGTGGTCGGCTCGTCGGCGATCAGCAGCTTGGGCTTGCAGGCCAGCGCCATCGCGATCATCGCGCGCTGGCGCTGGCCGCCCGAGAGCTGATGCGGGTACGACAGCGCGCGCCGCGCCGGCTCCGGAATGCCGGTGCGGTCCAGCAATTCCACCGTGCGCAGCGCGGCGGCCCTGGCGCTGATGCCTTCATGCAGCATCAGCACTTCGGCGATCTGGTTGCCGATGGTGAACAGCGGATTCAGCGCCGTCATCGGCTCCTGGAAAATCATCGCGATATCCTTGCCGCGCACCGCGCGCATCGCGGCTTCCGAACGGGCCAGGATGTCCTGCCCTTCGAACAGGATGCGCCCCGCATAACGGGCATCCTGATTCAGGCGCAATGCCGACAAGGCGGTCACGGTCTTGCCGGAGCCGGATTCGCCGACCAGCGCGAATTTTTCACCGGCGGCGATCGAGAAACTGACGCCAGCGCACCACCGTGGCGTGCGCCAAAGCTGACGCTCAGATCCTGAATGTCGAGCAGGCTCATGACTTTCTCCTGACATCCAGCGCATTGCGCAACGCGTCGCCGATATTGGTCAGCAGCAGCAGCGTGATGGTCAGCACCGCAAAGGTCGACAGCGAAATCCACCAGGCATCGAGATTGTTCTTGCCCTGCGCCAGCAACTCGCCCAGGCTGGGCGTCGAAGGCGGCACGCCCAGGCCCAGGAAATCCAGGCTGGTCAGCGCCAGGATCGCGCCGCTCATGCGAAACGGCAGGAAGGTGACCACCGGCGTCAGGCTGTTCGGCAGCACATGGCGCCAGATGATTTGCCCATTCGACAGGCCCAGCGCCCGCGCCGCCTGCACGTATTCCAGATTGCGGTTGCGCAGGAAATCGGCGCGCACATAGTCGGACAGGCCCATCCAGCCGAACAGCGACAGCAGCACCAGCAGCAAACCGATGCTGGGCTCGAAGATCGACGCGAAAATGATCAGCAGATACAGTTCCGGCATCGAGCTCCAGATTTCGATGAAGCGCTGGAACAGCAAATCGGTCCGGCCGGCGAAATAGCCCTGCAGCGCGCCGGCGACCACGCCCAGCAGCACGCCGGTGAAGGTCAGCGCCAGCGCCGAACAGGATCGAAACCCGGAAACCGTACAGCAGGCGCGCCAACACATCGCGGCCGCGGTCGTCGGTGCCCAGCCAGTTGTCGGCCGAAGGCGGCGCCGGGTTCGGCGAAGTGGCGAAATAATTCAGCGTGTCGAAGCGGTAATGGTTCAGCGGGTACAGCGCCCAGTTGCCGTTGTGCCGGAATTGGTCGCGGATGAACGGGTCGAGGTAATCGGCCGGCGTGTCGAAATCGCCGCCGAACACCTTTTCCGAATAGGTTTTCGCGACCGGAAACACCAGCTCGCCGTTGTAACGGGCAACCAGCGGCTTGTCGTTCGACACCAGTTCCGCCACCAGGCTGAGCGCAAACAGCAGCGAAAACAGCAGCAGGCTCCAGTAACCGCGCCGGTTCTGCCGGAAGCGCAGCCAGATGCGGCGGCCGGGGGATACGGATGGTGTCGTCATCGGCTCAGGCTCTCAAACTGGACGCGCGGATCGGCCCACACATAGCACAGGTCGCCCAGCAATTTCACAAACAGGCCGATCAGCGTAAACAGGTACAGCGTGCCCATCACCACCGGATAATCGCGCCGCACCACCGATTCATACGACAGCAGGCCCAGCCCGTCGAGCGAAAACAGGGTCTCGATCAGCAGGCTGCCGGCGAAAAAGGCGCCGATGAAGGCGGCCGGAAAACCGGTCACCAGCGGGATCAGCGCATTGCGGAACACATGCTTGTACAGCACCGTGTTCTCGCTCAAGCCCTTGGCGCGCGCGGTCAGCACGTACTGCTTGCGGATTTCTTCCAGAAAAGTGTTCTTGGTCAGCATCGTCATCACCGCAAACGTGCCGGCCACCGAGGCGGTCACCGGCAGCGTGATGTGCCACAGGTAATCGGTGACCTTGCCGCACCACGGACAGCGTTTCCCAGTTATCCGAGGTCAGCCCGCGCAGCGGGAACCATTGCACGAAGCTGCCGCCGCCGAACATCACCAGCAGCAACACGCCCAGCACGAAACCCGGTATCGAATAGCCGACCAGCACCAGCATGCTGGACGCCACATCGAAACGGCTGCCCTCGCGCACCGCCTTGGCAATCCCCAGCGGCAGCGACACGAAATAGGTCAGGAAGAAGGTCCACAAGCCCAGGGTGATCGAGACCGGCAGCTTGGACTTGACCAGTTCCCACACATCCTTGTGATGGTAAAAACTCTGGCCCAGATCGAAACTGGCGAAGCCCTTCAGCATCTGCCAGAAACGCTCCGGCGCCGGCTTGTCGAAACCGTACAGCGCCTTGATTTCCGCCACCCGCTCGGCATCGATGCCCTGCCGGCCGCGGTAGTCGGACGCGCCGCCGCCAGTGGCCTCGCCACCGCCGCTGCGGCCCTTGAGTTCCAGCAAGGCCTGCTCGACCGGGCCGCCGGGTACGAACTGGATCACCGCGAAGGTGATCGCGATCACGCCGATCAGGGTCGGCAGCATCAGCAACAATCGCTTCGCTATATAAAACCACAGGTTCATCGTTGCCTCGTCATCGTCAATGCCTCAAACTGCCGCACAGGCAGCCATCCGCGCCAAAAATATACTGCACCATGTATTTTTAGAAGGCCAATAAAACCATGCGGCAGATGCCATGTTTTTAATGATACTCCCCTATTTTTATACATAACAAGGTTATCTCGGCTTCATTTCCCACCAGCTTGAGATCACATACGGATCGGCCTGATAGTACAGCGGCGCCTTGGCCGGAATGCCGAAACGGTTGCGATAGGCGACCCGGTGCGTGGACGAAAACCAGTGCGTGACCACGATATGCTTGTGCAGCAGCACGCGGTCCAGCGCACGCGCCGCCGCCACCAGTTCACGCCGCGTTTTGGCGGCCACCAGCGCCTCCACCAGGCGATCGACCGCCGCATCCTTCAGGCCCCAGGCGTTATCCGAACCCTTCTGGTCGGCCGCCTTGGAGCCGAACATGCTGAACATTTCATTGCCCGGACTGGTGACGTCCGGGAAGCGGGTACTGGTCATGTCGAAATCGAATTCCTCCATCCGCTTCTGCACCAGCGCATAGTCGGCGGTGCGCTGGTTGACCTGGAAGCCCAGCTTCTGCAGATTGCGCACATACACGCTGATGACGCGCGACAGCGCCGATTGATCGTCCAGGATCTCGAAGGCAAACGGCTCGCCCTTCGCATTGCGCAGCGCATCGTCGCGATACTCCCAGCCGGCCTCCTTCAGCAAGGCCTTGGCCTGCAACAGGTTGGCGCGCAAAGACGCCGGCGGCGTGGTGCTGGGCGGCACCGGCGCCGGACCGAACACGGCCGGATCCAGCTTGGCGCGCAGCGGCGTCAGCAATGTCAACTCGTCTTCCGACGGCAAGCCGGTCGCCGCCATCTCGCTGTTATTGAAGAAGGAATAAATGCGCTTGTACTGGCTGTAAAACAGCTGCCGGTTCATCCATTCGAAATCCAGCGCCAGCTCCAGCGCGCGCCGCACCCGGATGTCCTGGAACTGCGGCCGGCGCAGATTCATCACGAAGCCCTGCATGCCGGCGCCATTGGAATGCGTGAGCGCACGCTTGACGATTTCGCCGCTGGCAAATTTCGGGCCGTTGTAGCTGCGCGCCCAGTTCTTCGCGCTGTATTCGACCGCCACATCGAACTCGCCGGCCTTGAATGCCTCCAGCTTGGCGACATCGTCCTTGTAGAAGCGGTAGTTGATCCGCTCGAAATTGAACATGCCCTTGCGCGACGGCACCTCGCTGCCCCAGTAGGCGGGATTGCGCTTGAAGCTGATCGAACGGCCGATATCATATTTGTCGATCAGATAAGGGCCGGAGGCGATCGGCGCCTCCAGCTGGATCTTGTCGAAATCGGTCTTTGCCCCCCATTTGCGGGAAAACACCGGCACGCTGCCGACGATCAGCGGCAATTCATGGTTCAGCGACTTGAAATCGAAGCGCACGCTGCGTTCGCCGGTGACCACGCATTGCTTGACGTCGGCAAAAACCGACTTGAATTGCGGCGCGCCCTTGCTCACCAGCATGTCGTAGGAGTGTTTCACATCGGCCGCGGTGACCGGATCGCCATTATTGAAGCGCGCCTTCGGGTTGAGCCGGAACGTCATCGACATCCGGTCCGGCGCCAGCTCCATGTCATCCGCCAGCAAACCGTACATGGTCGCGACCTCATCGGAAGAACCTACCGTCAGGGTTTCGAACATCAGTGCCGACACGCCGGCCGCTGCCACCCCTTTCATCGAGAACGGATTGAATTTATCGAAACTGGTGCGCCGGTCGGGATTGGCCAGAAACAGCTCGCCCGCCTTTGGCGCAGCAGGATTGACATACTCGAAATGGGTAAAACCGGCTGGATATTTGGGCGTGTCGTACAGCGAGAAAGCATGTGCGGCCAAGGCATTGCCGCTATACAGGCAGGCCACGAACGGCAAAATGACGAGAAATTTTTTCATGCACCCATTTTCACTGTTTGTTGCCATTGATGATGATCTTTATGCATGGCCATCCCCAAATGAATTACTTATTTTACCGAAAGGAAACCCACAGTGCGGCGAACCTTTATACTTGCAAGCTGTAGATGGTAATCTAGTAAAAGTTGCCGTCCCGGCTAGTACGACCTACAATCTCGCCCAGTTCGACAAAAAGAACACGGTCGCACCAAAGAATTAACCTCTACCGCAGTATTCAAGACAACGGTAGCATCTGGAGTCATTCATGTCATTCTTGCAAGGCAAAAAAATTCTCATTACCGGCTTGCTATCAAGTCGCTCCATCGCCTATGGCATTGCGCAGGCTTGCAAACGCGAAGGTGCTGAACTGGCATTCACCTATGTCGGTGAGCGCTTCAAAGAACGCACCGCAGATTTCGCCAAGGAATTCGGCAGTGAACTGATTTTTGATTGCGACGTCAGCAGCGATGAACAAATCAATGCCTTATTTGCCGATCTGGGCAAATCCTGGGAACACCTGGACGGACTGGTCCATTCGATCGGATTCGCACCGCGCGAAGCCATTGCCGGCGATTTCCTCGATGGCCTGTCGCGCGAAGGCTTCAGGGTTGCGCACGACATTTCCGCCTACAGTTTTCCTGCGATGGCAAAAGCAGCGCTGCCCCTGCTCAGAGAAAACTCGGCATTGCTGACACTGACCTATCTGGGCTCGGTGCGCTCGATCCCGCACTACAACACGATGGGACTGGCAAAGGCCTCGCTGGAAGCCAGCGTACGCTATCTGGCAGAGTCGCTCGGCAAGAAAGGCATCCGCGTCAACGGCATCTCGGCCGGACCGATCAAGACCCTGGCCGCCAGCGGCATCAAGGACTTCAGCAAACTGCTGGGCTTCGTCGCCGAACACGCGCCACTGCGTCGCAACGTGACCATCGAAGACGTCGGCAATACCGCCGCATTCATGCTGTCCGACCTGGCCGGTGGCATCACCGGCGAGATCACCTATGTCGACGGTGGCTTCTCCCACGTCATGGGCGTCAGCGCCGAATAATGCAGCACGCCTGAGCACGCAAATCCCGGCACTTCCCAGTGCCGGGATTTTGTATCAAAAAAGACACAAAAACTGCACAAGGCCTCAAAACCATCAGAGCGCCCCGACAGACTGCTGTACAAAAAGCAAAAATACTGTATAGTTCTGCCTTTGCTGCTGCAATACGCGGCAGAAAAAATAAATTTAGCAGCTTCGCAAGCCTGCGATACATCAAATTAGATGTATCGATCCAAAGCCCCCCGCCTTTTGTGTCAAACACGACACAGTCCCGGCGCAAAGCTTTTGTGCCGAAATTTCTTTGTCTTTTATCAAGTCATTTCGTTGGTTGGCGTTGCTATTTTGCGTTCCTCGCATTTGCATGAACGCTGATTTTCACGAAAGAAAAGAATGACTTTTGAAGCCCTTGGTTTACACGCGTCCGTAGTTAAAGCACTGACAGATGCTGGCTACACAAAACCAACTACTGTTCAAGAACAAGCGATCCCTGCCGCACTGCAAGGCCGTGACCTGATGGTTTCGTCGCAAACAGGCTCCGGCAAAACTGCCGCCTTCATGCTGCCTGCGCTGCACAAATTTGCCTCAATCGAACCAACTGTCGACGCAGCCAGCGCCAAGACGCCGAATCAGGAACGTCAGTCGGCCCGCTCACGCGGCGACCGCCCACGTTTTCAGCCTGCACAGCCAAAAATGCTGGTACTGACACCGACTCGCGAACTTGCGCTGCAAGTCACCAATGCTACCGAAAAATACGGCATCTACAATCGCCGCATCAAGGCCGTCTCAATTCTGGGCGGCATGCCTTACCCTAAACAGATGCAATTGCTGTCCAAGAATCCGGAAATTCTGGTCGCCACACCAGGCCGCCTGATTGACCACATGGAATCTGGCAAGATTGACTTCTCCCAGCTGCAAATTCTGGTACTGGACGAAGCCGACCGCATGCTCGACATGGGCTTCATCGACGACATCGAAAAAATCGTCGATGCAACACCTAAAACACGTCAGACCATGCTGTTCTCCGCCACTCTGGACGGCACGGTTGGCCGCATGGCCGAACAGATCACGAACAATCCACTCGTGATCAAAATCGCCGGCTCCGCCACCAAGCATGAAAATATCACCCAGAAGGTTCACTTCGTTGATGACCTTTCCCACAAGAATCGCCTGCTCGACCATCTGTTGCGCGATGAAACCATGGATCAGGCAGTTGTCTTCACCGCTACCAAGCGTGACGCCGACACCATCGCCGACCGCCTGAATATTGCCGGCTTCTCCGCTGCTGCATTGCATGGCGACATGCATCAAGGCGCACGTAACCGCACACTGGACTCACTGCGCCGCGGACAAGTTCGCGTTCTGGTGGCAACCGACGTTGCTGCTCGCGGCATTGACGTTCCCGGCATCACCCACGTATTCAATTACGACTTGCCGAAATTTCCGGAAGACTACGTTCACCGCATCGGTCGTACCGGCCGCGCCGGCCGTAACGGCATCGCCGTGTCACTGGTCAACCACGCTGAAAGCATGAACGTCAAGCGCATCGAGCGCTTCACCAAGCAATTGATTCCGGCTGATGTGGTTGAAGGTTTCGAGCCTAAGAAAACAGCATCGCCTTCACGCTCGGCACACAAGCCAGGCGGCTGGAAGCCGGGCGACAACCGCACTGCTGCCAAACCAGGTCAACGCACATTCAGCAAGCCAAGTGCAGCTCCACGTAGCGGCGCCGGCGGTAACGGCAGCGGCTACAAAGGCGCGCGCACTAGCGACACCGGCGGCGCACGTCGCTCATACAACGATCGTTGATATCCGCTAGCAACCGAGCATCTGCTTCAAACTGAAACGGCCGCCAGAGCAATCTGGCGGCCGTTTTTTATTGCACTTACTTACAAAGCGCAGGTGCGGAATCCGACAAACATGTCATCGCGCTGCGGCAGATAGAAATTGCGGTATTTCGGCGAACGCATACGCTCTCGCGTCACGAAGGAGGCTCCCCGCAACACCTGATGCGTGATGAACCAGGGCGCCGAATATTCCCGATAGGCACCCGGCGAAAATCCGGGATAAGGCTCGAACGGCGTGCAAGTCCATTCCCACAAGTCGCCCCAGCGAAACGCCGCATGCCCCGATTGCGCGGCGAACTCCCATTCGGACTCGGTCGGCAGTCGGCGCCCGATCCACGCGCAATAGGCCTGCGCCTCGAACAGGCTGACGTGACGCACCGGCTCATTGGCGGGCAGCGTCACCACCCGACCAAAACGCTCGGCACACCACCAATGCCCATCGTTCTGCCAGTAACGCGGCGCACTACGCTGTTGCTGCAGGAGCCACGCCATGCCGGCGGCAGTCCAGAATTCCGGCCGCTGGTAACCGCCATCGGCAATGAATTCGCCGTACTCAGCATTTGACACTAGCGTCGCATCCATGCTGCATGGCGGAACATAGATCGCATGCGTCCATTGTTCATTATCGAATACAAAACCGCTGTTTGGCGCACTTCCCATCTGGAGCGTACCGCCGGGAAACCGGATGACTCCTTGCGACCATGACGGCGTTGCATAGCGGCTGATTGCCTGCGGCGCCTCCACCCCCAGAGTTTGCAAGGTATAAGCAAAAGCCTCGCCGTGCATGTCCTCATGCGCCAGCACCAGCCGGTACGGCGTGAGATCCACCTCTTCGCCCTGTACCCTGTCCAGTTTGTCCAGCACCCGGTCCAATACCTCATAACAATAGGTTTTGAGCGCGCCGGCAGTCGGCAAGTCCAGCAACCAACGCGTACGATGCGGCACCGTATTGGAATCGAACCAGTCGTCGCCCTTCGTCAGCAAAGAGTGGCGCCGCGCGGAGGCTGGATCACTCGATTGCGCCTCGCGCAGCACAAACCATTCCGCAAACCAGGCGACATGTCCCAACTCCCATAATGGCGGATTAACGATAGGAATAAACGGCACATTGACAGGATCATCCAGTCCCGCAGCCCAAAAACAATCAAACAATGCGAGCGTATAATGCCTCGCATCCTGCAGGGCCTCGACCAACTCTTGTGGCGAGGCATTTCGGAACGACGATTTGATCATGTTCACCAGACAATTCTCGATGTGATACCCGCAGGGAACCCGTTTTGCTTAAACCGCACATTCTCATTATTAGCCCGGCACTGGCAAAAGCCAATAACGGCAACTGGCAAACTGCCAATCGCTGGGCGCATTTCCTGCGCCAGCATTATCGGGTCAGCATTGCGACGGTGTGGGAGGGCGCGCCCTGCGATGCGATGATTGCACTCCATGCGCGCCGCTCGGCGCCATCGATTGCCGCATTCGCTGCTGCCCGGCCCGACTCCCCCCTGATTCTGGTGCTCACCGGCACCGACCTGTATCGGGACATCCAGACCGATGCTGCCGCACAGCGCTCGCTGCAACTCGCCACCCGACTGGTCATATTGCAGGCAGCCGGGCTACAGGAACTCGGTGCCGACCTGCACCATAAAACGCAAGTCATCCACCAGTCAACCCGCACCCTCAAACCTGTTACCCGTGCTCCATCTGCAAAACAGCGCCATTTCAATATTACGATGATCGGCCATCTGCGCGACGAGAAAGACCCGGCCACCTTCATGCGTGCAGCCAAACTGGTGGCATCCCGGCAAATAAGGCTGAACCACATCGGCGGCGCGCTGAGTCCGGAACTCGGCCAACTGGCAGAGCAAACCCAACGCGAAGAACACCGTTACCGCTGGCTCGGCAACCTGCCGCATGCCGCAACCCGTCAACGCCTGAAACACAGCCATGCGATGGTCATCGCCTCCAAAATGGAGGGCGGCGCCAACGTGATTATCGAGGCCATCACCAGCGGCGTGCCCGTATTGGCCAGCGACATCTCCGGCAACCGCGGCATGCTGGGCGATGATTATGCGGGCTATTTTCCGCCAGGCGACTGGCAGGAGCTGGCCCGACTGATCGACAGAACCGTGTCGGACCCGACGTTTCATGCGCAACTGCAAAGCCAATGCGCGGCACGTGCGCCTCTATTTCACCGGAACGGGAAAAAACCGCCGTGCTGCAACTGGTGGATAATCTGATTCATACGACACATTCAACGGAGCCAAAATGAACGCACCAAGCGAGCCAAAAATCAAACTCACCTCTTTTTCCCACGGCGGCGGCTGTGGCTGCAAGATTGCGCCGGGCGTATTGTCCGAAATCCTGAAAAAAACCAGCGGCTTTCCGGTTCCGAAGGAGCTGATGGTCGGCATCGAGACTGCCGATGACGCTGCAGTCTACTGGCTCAATGACGAACAGGCGCTGATTGCCACCACTGATTTCTTCATGCCGATTGTCGACGACCCCTATGATTTCGGCCGCATCGCCGCCACCAATGCGATCTCCGACGTGTATGCAATGGGCGGCACCCCGATCATGGCGCTGGCCCTGGTCGGCATGCCGATCAACAAGCTGCCGCTCGACGTGATCGGCGACATCATCCGGGGCGGCGAATCCATCTGCGCGGAAGCCGGCATCCCGATTGCCGGCGGCCACACCATTGACTCGGTGGAGCCGATTTACGGCCTGGTCGTCATGGGCCTGATCCACCCGTCCAAGGTCAAGCGCAATGCCGACGCCAAAGCTGGCGACAAGCTGATTCTGGGCAAACCGCTCGGCGTCGGCATCCTGTCGGCCGCGCTGAAAAAAGATGCACTAGACGCTGATGGCTATGCCGCGATGATCGAAAACACCACCAAGCTCAACAAGCCGGGAAAAGCGCTTGTCCGATCTGCCCGGCGTGCATGCGCTGACCGACGTCACCGGTTTCGGCCTGCTCGGACACTTGCTGGAACTATCGCGTGGTGCCGGACTGACGGCCAATCTGACGATGGCGCAGATCCCGCTGCTGCCGAACGTGCGCAAACTGGCTGAAAGCGGCTACGTAACCGGCGCCTCGATGCGCAACTGGGACGGCTACGGCCACGATGTCACCTTGTCGGATGGCGTCAGTCCGGTCGAGCAGATGCTGCTGACAGACCCCCAGACTTCCGGCGGCCTGCTGGTTTCCTGCGATGCATCGACAGTCGATGAGGTGCTGGCGCTGTTTGCGCGTGAAGGCTTCGCCCACGCCGCGGTCATCGGCGAAATGACGCAAGGCCCGGCCAGGGTACTGGTGACAGCATGAATCGTTGACTGCAAAACGAAGCTTACTCACTAAAAATCCGCTAAATTCCCCATTGACATGCATTCAGCTTTTCGCATACAGTTGAATGCATGTTGATCATCACTCTCTCCTCTCTGGTACTACTACACATCGGCGGCCCTGCGCTATCGATGCTGTCGCTACGCACGCCGCTATAAGCCCCTCCCGCAGTACCTGTTGTTTGATGGCTTTTCAAGCCAACCATTGTGAAATTCCAGAGATTGGCCCCCATGCACTTCAAGTCGAACCCGGCAACGATCATTCACGGCGCAACTGTCGCCCTGACGATGCTCGTGCGTTCGCTGCGCTTGACACGACTGCTGCTACCGCTACCGACCGGTTGCCTGGCCTCGTGTTAAGTGGCCGTCAGGCAGCCTGGTGCCACATCCGCAATTCCCGTTTTCATTAAAATTCCGAAGGACTCATCATGATGTTGCACAATCCAGCTACGAAATATCGCGCTTTTCCACCCGTACAATTGACCAGCCGCACCTGGCCGGACAAAGTCATCACGACACCGCCGATCTGGATGAGCACCGATCTGCGCGATGGCAACCAGGCGCTGATCGAGCCGATGAGCCCGGAAAAGAAACTGCGTTTTTTCGAGATGCTGGTGAAGATCGGCTTCAAGGAAATTGAAGTCGGCTTTCCGTCCGCATCGCAAACCGATTTCGATTTCGTGCGCAAGCTGATCGAGGAAAACCGGATTCCCGCCGACGTGACCATCATCGCGCTGACCCAGTCGCGCAATGAACTGATCGACCGCACCGTTGAATCGCTGCTTGGCGCCAAGCGTGCGATCGTCCATCTGTACAACTCGGTCGCACCGGCGTTCCGCAAGATCGTGTTCGGCATGTCGCGCGAGGAGATCAAGGCCATTGCCGTCAATGGCACCAAGCGCGTCAAGGAATTGGTTGCCGCCCATCCGGAAACCGAATGGGGCTTTGAATATTCGCCTGAATCCTTCAGCCAGACCGAACTGGATTTCTCCAAGAACGTGTGCGATGCGGTGTCCGAAGCATGGCAGCCGACGCCGTACAACAAGATGATCTTCAACCTGCCCTCCACCGTCGAATGCAGCACGCCGAATGTGTACGCCGACCAGATCGAGTGGATGCACCGCAAGCTGGCACGCCGCGATTCGATCATCATCAGCGTGCATCCGCACAATGACCGCGGCACTGCAGTGGCGTCAGCCGAACTGGCCGTGATGGCCGGCGCCGACCGGGTCGAAGGCTGCCTGTTCGGCAATGGCGAGCGCACCGGCAACGTCGACCTGGTCACGCTGGCGATGAATTTATACACGCAGGGCGTGCATCCGGGACTCGATTTCTCCGACATCGATACCGTGCGGCAGTGCGTGGAAGAGTGCAACCAGATCCCGGTGCATCCGCGTCACCCGTATGTCGGCGACCTGGTGTTTACCGCTTTTTCCGGCTCGCATCAGGATGCGATCAAAAAAGGTTTCGCCAAGCAGAAGCCCGATGCACTGTGGGAAGTGCCTTACCTGCCGATCGATCCGGCCGATCTCGGGCGCAGCTACGATGCGGTGATTCGCGTCAACAGCCAGTCCGGCAAAGGCGGCATGGCGTACTTGCTGGAGCAGGAATTCGGCCTGTCCTTGCCGCGTCGCCTGCAAATCGAATTCAGCCGCGCGGTGCAAGCGGCGACCGATGCCAGCGGCAAGGAAGTCGGCGCCAGCGACATCCATGCGATTTTCCAGCGCGAATACCTGGATCTCCACACGCCGTACGCGTATCACGGGCACCGCATGTCGGAAGAATCCGGGCAAGCTGCGTTGCTGCAGGTCGATCTGGCCCACCAGGGCCAGGCAGTGATGCGGCAAGGTAGCGGCAACGGCCCGATCGATGCGTTCATCAATGCACTCGGACTCGACATCAAGGTCATGGATTACCATGAACATGCGATCGGCGCGGGTGCCAACGCGCAGGCGGCCTGCTACATCGAATTGCGCCTGGACAACGGCCGCACCCTGTTTGGCGTCGGCATCGACAGCAATATCGTCACCGCGTCGTTCAAGGCGGTATTGAGCGGGCTGAACCGGCACATTGCGCTTGGCAAGCAGGATGAGCAGGCTGAAGCAGCGCTCGCTGCAGCCTAGGTCAGACAGTAAAAAGGCTGCAATGCGCACGCATTGCAGCCGATATCGGACGCCGATGCAGCAGTTTCAGGCCGTTCCGGATCGCCACAAGGCTTAAAATATACTCCGCACAGTATATTTAAACACCCTTATAAACCGTGCGGGAGACCGCATGTTTATGCACATACTCCCCAATTATTTTCGAATTCCAGCGGCATTCCGAGCCTGAATACATTCTCAGGCCGACTGCGCCAGCCGGATTCCGCTATACTGCCAGCGCGCCGTGGCCGGGAAGAAATTGCGGTAACTCTTGCGCGCATGGCCGGCCGGAGTCACGCAGGACGAGCCGCGCAGCACATACTGGTTGACCATGAACTTGCCGTTGTATTCGCCGATGGCGCCTTCGGCGGGCTGGTAGCCCGGGTACGGCGCATAGCTGCTGGCGGTCCATTGCCAGGCACTGCCGAACCATCCGGCGTTGTCCGGCATCAACTGCGCCAGTCCTGCCGCGCATTCCCACTCGGCTTCCGTCGGCAGCCGGGCTCCGGCCCAGCGGGCATAGGCATCGGCCTCGAAATACGACAAATGGATCGCCGGGCGCTGCAGATCGAGCGGCTGCATGCCGTGCAGCGTGAATTCGCGCCAGCCGAATGATTCCTGCTGCCAGTACAGCGGGTGCGACAGTTGATTGGCGCGCAGCCAATCCCAACCGTCGGACAGCCATAGCGCCGGATCGCGATAGCCGCCGGCTTCCACGAATGCCAGAAATTCGCCATTCGTGACCAGCCGCGATGCGATCGCGAAGCCCTCGACAAATTGCCGATGGCGCGGCAATTCGTTGTCGAAGCAAAAACCGTCGCCGGCATGGCCGATCGCCTGCAAACCGGCATCGAACCGCAGCCAGTCGAGATCAGGGGCAGGCTCGGCGGGACTGAACGGCGTGCTGGAATAAGCCGGCCTGAGCGGATTCATCGACAGCAGATGCTTGACATCGGTCAGCATCAATTCCTGATGCTGCTGCTCGTGCTGCAGGCCGAGTTCGACCAGCGCGATGATGGCAGCGCTGCCTGCATCAGGATCTGCCCCTGACGCAGCCACCTGGGCCAGCAAGGCCGCCATCCGCTCATCCACATTGCGGCGATAGGCCTGCACTTCTGCCAGCGACGGCCGCGTCAGCAAACCGCGCTGCGGGCGCGGGTGTTTTTCGCCGACGCCGTTGTAATACGAGTTGAACAAGATGCGGAAGTCCGGATGATGCGGCTTGAAATCGAATTCGAAGCGTTCCAGCAAGAAAGTTTCAAAAAACCAGGTGGTATGCGCCAGATGCCATTTGACCGGACTGGCATCCGGCATCGACTGCACGCAGCAATCCTCTTCGGACAAGGGAACCGCCAATGCCGACAGAATGGCTGCGCACCATGGCATAGCGTTCCGGCAACGATGCCGGAGAATTTCAAGGCAATTGGTTCCATAGGCCGCTCCATCTTTCTTAAACCAGCCGCAAGCACCTCAGATAGCCCGTGCATGCATCACCGCAAACCAGCCACGGGCATCGGTCCAGACCCGCGCAGCGCCGAAACCGGCTTGCGCCAATAAGTCGCAGAAGGCCTGCGGCGTATATTTATAGCTGTTTTCGGTGTGGATTCGCTGCCCTTGCGCAAAGCTGCGCTGCCCGCCCGGCCACCTCACCACGAGGTCGGAACGGGCTTCCAGATGCATCTCGATCCGGCTTTTTTCCACATTGAAAAAAGCGCGATGCTGCCAGTCCCGCACATCGAAATCCGTACCGACAGCCGGTTCAGATGGCGCAACAGGTTCAGATTGAATGCCGCCGTCACCCCAAGTGCATCATCATATGCGGCGTCGAGGATGGCTTTGTCCTTGATCAGATCCACGCCAATCAACAGGCCGCCATCCTGCAGCGCAAGCTGCACGCATCCGGCGCAGAAACGCCAGCGCCTGGTCCGGCGCGAAATTACCGATCGACGAACCGGCATAAAAAAACACGCGCTGAGCTGGCGCGCACCGATGCCGGCAAGTTCAGCCCGGCCGAAAAATCCATGCCGAGTCCGGTCATCTCGATCTCCGGAAAACGCTGCTGCACCTGCGCCAGCGCCTCGCGCATGAAATCCGCCGAGATGTCGATCGGCACATATTGCGCCGGCTGCAACGCGGGAAACAGGCGCGCCGCCTTCGCACAGTTGCCGGCGCCCAGATCGATCAGCGTGACGCCGGCACCGACCGATTGCGCAATCTCGCTCCATGTGCTCGTCGAAAATGGCGGCCTCGGTGCGCGTCGGATAATACTCCGGCAACGCGCAAATCGCCTCGAACAACCGGGAGCCGAGCGCGTCGTACAAATATTTCGGGGAGATGAAGGCATCCGGCGCCAGCAAGCCGGCAGCAGTTCGGCGCGAACCGTGTTGATCTGGTGCAGCGGTCAAGGAAAGATTGCTTGGGATGCGCCGGAAGCCGGCAGATTTGGCTGGATCGACATAGGCATAAGGTCATGAAGTCCTTGCAAAACGTCATCAAACAGGAAATGGAAACCGGCTGGCTATCATCGCATTATGCCCGCATCCCTCATTTCGCGGATAATACCGCCTTTACATTGCGCGAAACAGTGTTCCGGTTTCGCCGTAAAACGAAGATCCCAACTCAATAAAGGTATCCCATGTTGCGTTTCTCGTCCTTCAAAACCATCAAAGCGGTTGCTCACCACTGCGATCGCCTCCGCCATCTTGTTGTCGGCCGGCGCATCCTACGCGCAGCAGGTATTGCGCGTATCGGCCATCCCTGACGAAGCGCCGACCGAACTGCAGCGCAAGTTCAAGCCGCTGGGCGATTATCTGGAGAAAAAACTGAGCATGAAGGTCGAATTCACGCCGGTGACCGACTATGCGGCCTCGGTGGAAGGCCTGATCAACAACAAGCTGGACATGGTCTGGTTCGGCGGCTTTACCTTCATTCAAGCCAAAGTGCGCAGCAACAACCAGGTCGTGCCGCTGGTGCAGCGCGCAGAAGATGAGAAATTCAAATCCGTCTTCATCACCACCAGCAAGGACATCAACAAGCTGGAAGACCTGAAAGGCAAGACCTTCACTTTCGGCTCCGAATCGTCGACTTCCGGCCACCTGATGCCGCGCTCCTACCTGCTGGCAGCGAAGATCAATCCGGACACCGACATGAAGCGCATCGCGTTCTCCGGCGCGCATGACGCCACCGTCGCCGCAGTTTCCGGCGGCAAGGTCGATGCCGGCGCGCTGAATATTTCCGTATGGGAAAAACTCGTCGCCGGCGGCAAGGTCGACACCAAGGCGGTCCATGTGTTCTACACCACGCCCGGCTATTACGACTACAACTGGAGCGTGCGTGCCGACATGAATCCGGTGGTACGCAAGAAATTGACCGACGCCTTCCTGGCGCTGGACGCCAAAAACCCGGCCGACAAGGAAATCCTCGACCTGCAACGCGCCAGCAAGTTCATCCCGACCAAGGCTGAAAATTATGCCGCGATCGAAGCGGCCGCACACAACGCCGGCCTGCTGAAGTAAGATGCAGAATGTCATTTGTACTTGCACGGCGTCTGCGTGCGCCACCCGTCGGCGCGCGCACGCAGACGCCGGTTTCGCGCTGAACGATGTGACGCTGTCCATCGGCCAGGGCGAGCAGATTGCGCTGATCGGGCCGTCCGGCGCCGGCAAGACCACGCTGCTGCATACCTTCGCCTGCGCCCATCGGGCCGAATCCGGCGCATTTTCCGCATTCGGGCTGTCGCCGTGGGAGCTGGGCCATGCCGCGCGCCATGCGCTGCGCGCACGCCTGTTTCTGGCGCCGCAAACTCCGCCGCTGCCGCCACGCCAGCGCGTGGTCACTGCGGTGCTGGCCGGACGCTTGCCGCAATGGGGCTTCTGGCAGGCGCTGGCTTCGCTGATCAAGCCCGGCGTTCGCAATACGGATGCCGCGTATGACGCGCTGGCGCGCTTCAACCTGCAAGACAAACTGTATGCCCGGGTCGATCGCCTGTCGGGCGGCGAACGCCAGCGCTGCGGCATGGCGCGCCTGCTGGTATCGGGCGCCGAAGCATTCCTGGTCGATGAGCCGCTGTCGGCGCTCGACCCCACGCTGTCGCTGCAAACCCTGGCCGCACTGCAACAGGAAGCGGCCAGCCGCAACGCGACGCTGGTGTGCAGCCTGCATCAGGTGGAACTGGCGCGCAGCCATTTCCCGCGCATCATCGGCCTGCGCGACGGCCGCATCGTGTTCGACGCGGCCCGCGCGCGCACGTGACCGACGACATGATCGCAGCGCTCTACCAGAATGCCAGCAGCACGCCGGAACCCGCCGATTTCAGCGCGGCCGCCGCCCACCGTCGTCATTGCGCACTGCTGACCATGATGTCTTTCAGCAACACTCCGTCCACACCACCCCGACCCCGCCTGGCGCGGCCGCGTGATGGGCACCGTCATCGCGCTGATCGTGCTGTGGCCGATGCTGGTGGCGAGCGAATTCAAGCCCTGGCTCTTGCTCGATGCGCAAAGCCTGAACGCGACCTGGCGCTTTCTGGCCGACTTCGTGCCGCCGGCACACTCTGCCGAATTTCTTGCAACTGGTGCTGGCAGCCACCTGGCAAACCGTCGCGATGGCGACTGCCGGTTTGACGCTGGCGCTGCTGGGCGCGATCCCGCTGGCGTTGCTGGTCGACGCGAATCGCTGTCGATTTCCCGCCTCGGCAGCGGCCGCATGCGGCCGGCCGGCGTCGCTCATCCGGCAAAGCGCGCGCTGGCTGCTGGTGCTGCTGCGCAGCGTGCCGGAACTGGTCTGGGCGCTGCTGTTCGTGCGCATCGTCGGCCTGGGGCCGACTGCCGGCGTGCTGGCGATTGCGCTCACCTACTGCGGCATGCTCGGCAAGGTGTATGCCGAAATCCTCGAATCGTCCGACGCCCATGCCACCGCATCGCTGCTGAAGAACGGCAGCGGCCGGCTGGCGGCGCTGTTCTACGGCGCGCTGCCGGAAGCGGCGTCGGAACTGGTGTCCTACACCACCTACCGCTGGGAATGCGCGATCCGCGGCTCGGTCATGATGGGCTTCGTCGGCGCCGGCGGCCTCGGCCAGCGGATGGATGAATCGATGAAGATGCTGTCCGGCGGCGAAGTCGCCACCATGCTGATCATTTTCGTGCTGCTGGTGGCGTGCGCCGATCTGGTCAGCACCTTCTTGCGCAAGCGTCTGGGTTGAGCATGAAAAACTCCACGTCAAGCCCTCCGCCGCCAGCCACCGATTTTTCTGCGCTGCGCCATGCTGATCGCGCTGCTGGCGTTGATCATCGCCAGCTTCGCCTCGTTGCCGCTGCAAATGGAGCGCGCTGTTCAGCGCCGATGCGCTGCGCTCCAGCATGGAATTTCTGCGCGGCTTTGCGCCGCCCGAACTGGCCGCGCCGTTTCTGCACAAAATCGCCGTCGGCACGCTGGAAACCCTGTCGATGTCGGCGCTCGGCACCGCGCATCGCGGCTGCTGCTCGGCGTCGCGCTGGCGCTGCCGGCCAGCGGCCGCTTTGGCCGCACTGCCCGCGCCGCTGATCCGCCTGAAACTGAATGTCCTGCGCTCGATACCGGAGCTGGTCTGGGCCTCGATCCTGCTGATTGCCGCCGGCCTGGGGCCGTTCGCCGGCACGATGGCGCTGGCCGCGCACACCACCGGCGTGCTGGGACGGCTGTTCGCCGATGCGCTGGAAAACCTGCCGCCGGCGCCGGAAGCGACGCTGCGCATCAACGGCGCTGCGCCGATGACGGCGTTCTTTTATGCGACACTGCCGCAGGTGCTGCCGCAAATGCTGTCGTATACACTGTATCGCTGGGAAAACAATATCCGCGCCGCCGCCATTCTGGGCGTGGTCGGCGCCGGCGGGCTGGGCCAGATGCTGAAATACCATCTGTCGCTATTCCAGATGCAGCAGGCCGCCAGCGTCATCATTGCGATGCTGCTGATGGTGGCGCTGGTCGATGCGATCAGTTTCTGGCTGCGGCGCATGATGACCAGATAAGCGAACATGAAAAAGGCCCGACCCACGAAAAACACGAAAGGCACGACAAATCGGCATATGCATTAACAATGCCACACTAAATGTCATTGGCTATTTATCATCGCATATTTCCCCAATAATTATTGCGGAAATGCCATGAAATATACCCCACTGAAATCCATAGAATGTCGCCTCCTTCGGCACCGGCGTAGCGATGCCTTTCGTAGGCAATGAATACGCAACATCTGACATGAGAGATCACATGAAAGATTATTATTTTGTATTGGGCATCGAGAGCGATGCCTCGCTTGCGGAGATAAAAGCTGCTTTCCGGCAAAAAGCGGCATTGTTCCATCCGGACAGAAACGCAGCGCAAGATGCGCCAGAGAAATTCCGGGAAATCAAGGAAGCGTATGACACGCTGTCGGTCGAAGCAAAGCGGTCTGCCTACGACGAGAATCGCCGCCGCAACCTGCTCGACAACCCGATTCAAACTGCCAGAGAAATTTGGAAAAATTATATTGAAGGAGTACTGCATTGAGACTATCGCCATTTTTTGAAGAACTTAAATCCGCCTATGACGCCGAACTCGATGACATGTGCAGCGATTCCGCCGGCAACGATGTGCTGACGTCGCGGCTGCGAAGCCAAGCGGGCCCAAATACCGACCTGATGCCGATGATCAAGAACTATCCGGAAATGGGCGCAGTGGCCTTCCACAACGGCATCAATTTCACCAGCGGCAAGGTGATGGAGGCGCTGGTAGCCAAGGAACCGGACGAATTTCCCTCGTGGGCAACGCTGATGCCGTCGCTGGAACTGACCGGATGGGCCAGCAAACTTGCCAAGACCGTTCTGGCGCATCCGGACGGCGAACATCTGCTGATCGTGGCAGCCGGCCTGGAATACCTGCACGGCAAGAGCGATACCGGCATCCCGCTCCATGCCGGTGCGGATGACGATGAAGACGAGGAATCGGCGACGCCTATGCGACGACTGAGGACGAGCGAAGAACGATTCCGATCTGGCAGAAGCAGGATCGGACTGGCTCGTCGAGCAGGGATTTGACCGCAACAACTAATCTATTTTTTCGTACTGGATCGCCCATGAACACTCCTGCACTACTCAAAGCACAAAGCCTGGTGCGCGCCGGCGACATTGTCGGCGCCGAACATGCGCTGGTATCCCTGGCCGAAACCGAGGGCGACCATGCACTGGTGGTCGCCCTCGACGATCTGCCGCCTTCCGACCTGCTGGCGATCATTCGGGAATACGACGTATCGAAGGAATCGGTCGTCAACATGCTGGTCACGCCGGAACAGTTTGCCCGCGCGGTAGTTCTGGAGCGGCGCTACAACGATCTCAGCCACGAACATCTGCGCGGCATGATCAACTCGGTCATTTTTCGCGAAGGCCGCGATGCCGGCGAATTCCTGCAAGCGATCGGCGAGATCGATGGCGGCTGCGATGCGCTGGTCGATTATCTGTCCGACAAGGCCGAGCGGGTTGAGCATTTCTTCCAATACTCTACCTTCGATCTTTTCAAGTATGGCGACGAATCGAAAGCCGAACTGAGTCGATTACGACCTGGCAGCCGACCCCGACGAACATCCGCGCCTAAGCCATGAAGAAGTCAACGATCACGACTGGATGGAACTGACCTGGACGCTGCGCTACGTCACCCCGGATCTGTTTACCGAAGTGTTATTCATGCTGCGCGCGCGCTGGCGTGACAGCCAGCGCCTGGAAGCGCTGGCCGAAGCTGCATTGAACGCCACAGCGCCGGCAGAGGAAAAAAAGCCGGCCCCAGTGCTGGGCGAGGAATCGGCGCTGTAAACACCAGCAGGATTTCCGCACATAATCATGGCAGGGTGTGCATAGTGCACCCTGCCCCGTGCAGTTGCGCAATGCATGATCAGGTTTTCAACTTCAATTGAAAACAATCCGTCTTGTTTCAGATTTACTCCGATTTCCTATGCCCGATAACAGCAACAAGGTTTCACTGTACGACGGCCGGCCGTTTTTTGAAAAGGCGCTCCATTTCGGCGTGCAAAACGGCATCATCGATCCCGCAAGAATCAGCGACATCCTGGAGGATGCGCCGAAAGGCATGGTCCAGATTGCCGATTTTTTCGGCTCGCAATATCTGCGCCCGGATGTGGAAACCGCGCTGGCCCGCATGGTCAATCTGGTCAGCCTGTATCTTGAAGAAAAAACCGGCGGGGATTTGAAGCAGGCCGCGCAATCGCTGCGCGACAACACATTCCTGTCGCATTCGCGCGGCGGCTCCGAGCTGCTCAAAAAACTGTTCGCGCTGCCGGAAGACGCCATCATCGGCAACCACCGAAGCGGACAGGTCAAGGATTTCCTGGAAAAATGGTCGCGCCTGACGCCGGTTGCCTATCGAAAAGAACTCAAGAAACGCATCAGCGCGCAGGATGAAATCGGCAGCCGCGCTCTGGCTCGCCGAACGATCCGGCATGTCCGCTACCGAGCTGGAAGACGAAGCGGCCGAATTGGTGATACGCACCGCGATACTGCTGCGCTTGAGCGAGCAGCGAAACAAATGCAATGCCGACCGCATTCGAATTTGCGCAACTGATAGATGCGCTCCGGACCAAGGGCATTGCGGCCAGCGCAAAAAAACGCGCCAACATCATTCCCGATGACATGCCCGAGCAGTATCAGGCCATCGTGGAGCGCATGCGCAAGAAAATCATCAAGACCGACATCCCGGAAATCCTCGACCCGTCCACCACGCTGGCCGCGCTGCTGGACAAGCTCAAGCAAAAATACTTTCTGCGTACCGACGGCGCAGACGACGTCAGCAATTTTGACGCGATCGTCTCGAAGGACTGGACCCGCGTCACCGAAGGCAAGTCGGACTCCGACTCGCTGCTCACCCTGTTTCTCTGTCTGGCCGCCGATACCGCGCCAAAAACCAAACTCAGCGAGAAAAACCGCGCGCGACATAGTCCGAAAAATCCGCAAGGATGGCGTCAATCCGGCATTGGTGCATGCCTACATCGAGCAATTCGCTCCCTATGAAATGCGCGAAGGCCTGGTCACGCTATGGGATGAATTTTTTGAAGAGGCGGAGAAATACCTGCTGGACGACTGGGACGCAAAGTTCATCGAGGTGCTGTCTTTCCTGAAACACAACTGCAATATTGTGAAAACACCATGAGGTGCAAGTAATCCGCACCGTCTTGGTCCAGCGAACGAATTCTGCCCCCGCCAGACGGAAATCCTGCCTTTGGCATCCAGGTCCGCCTCTGGCGGCGGCAGCTTGCAAATCAGGGCGCGCTGGAAATTCTCCCGTCACGCCATTTGCCATGCAGCATCAGGGCATCGTCAATCTTGGAAATAATGGAACCGAAGTCTTCAGCCAATGCGATGATCATCGCATTACCCTTCCAGCTTATGTTTTGACCGTAGTCGCTTCGGCCTCCTTGGCAGCCTCCGCCGTGGCAAAGGCATAACGGTTCCGCCCTGTTCTTTTCGCCAGATACATCGCGTCATCGGCGGCATTAAGTATCTGCTCGACCGTGTTGCCGCTCTCCGGAAAAAGTGCAATGCCGATACTGACCCCGACCGCGAGTTCCCTGCCAGCAATAAACAAAGGCTGGGCAATCGCAGCCAGTATCTTGTCTGCCACACGGGTCGCATCATCACTATCCCGCAGGCTCGGCAGGATCACTGTGAACTCATCCCCACCCAGACGCGCTACCGTATCGCTCTCCCTGACCTGCCCACGCAGGCGCTTGGCGACCGTGATCAACAAAGTGTCCCCGGCCGCGTGGCCAAGTTGATCGTTGACCTCCTTAAAGTGGTCGAGATCAAGAAATAGCAAGGCACCGGCTTGCTCATCTCGCCGCGCGAGCGCCAGGGCCTGTCCCAGTCGGTCGAAGAAGAGCCCGCGGTTGGGTAAATCAGTGAGCAGATCAAAGTGGGCAGTGTGCTGGATGCGCTCTTCAGTGGCCTTGCGTTCGGTAATATCCTCAAGGATGGCGACATAATGGCTGACTTGGCCGTTGGTATTGAGCAAAGGCGTCACGGCCTGACTGACTGTATAAAGGGTGCCGTCTCGTCGGACATTAACGATATCGCCATGCCATGTTCCACCGCCTTTGATCGTCTGCCAAAAATGCTGGTAGAAGTCGACATCCTGGGCACCCGAACTGAATAACTTTGGGGTCTTTCCCAAGACTTCTTCAGTCGCATACCCGGAAAGCTGCGTAAAAGAATGGTTAGACCAGAGAATACTGGCGTTCGCATCGGTGATGAAGACGGCATTATCCACCCCGGCCAGAGCGGTATCGAGCAACGTCAACCACTCCTGTTGCAAAGCGGATTCAAGGGAAATGCCCAAGCGACTGGCGACGGCGGCAAGGCGTATCGGGAGTTGCGGCCCGTCGAAATGACGCGGGTCACGTCCATAGAGAGTGAGAACCCCCCAGGTTTCGCCACGCAAGATGAGCGGCATGAGGAGTGCTACCCGGGCGACGACGCTACAGGATTGGCACTCCCGTTCGCCGGGAGCCACGATCTGCTGATGCCCATTGCGTATCACAGCACCCGCGGGTAAGCAGCACGAGGGTGCGTCATCCCAGCGCAGGCGGCTCTCCCGCAAGGAATCGAGCAAGCCCTTGTCGACACCCTCGGCACTGGCGAGCAAAGTGATCCGCCCATCCTTTTCTGCACGACCGACCCAGGCCGCAGCGAGATCGAATACCGGCAGGATGTCATCACAGAATATCTGAGCGATTGATTCCAGATTCATTCGCCACTTCAAGAGTACCGTGTCCAGATGCCGGAAAATATCGTCTACCGCGTTGACACGATGCTGTTCAGTCACATTTTTGGCATAGACGGCAACGCTCTCCACTGCACCGGACTCATCCATGACCGGATAGATGGTGTTGTCGAAGAAAACGGCGCCACGCCGATCCTGCATATGCATGTGCTCGCCGGTGATGACGACGTTCTGCACCGCAGCCCGCCGGCTGACGGCCAGATCGGGCGGCATGAGATCAAAAAAATTCTTGCCGGCCATGGCTTCCGGAACTTGGCCGAAACGCTCGGCGCCAAAAGCGTTGATCGCAAGAATCCCGCCTTCAGGATCGAGCAGCAGAACGGACTCGTCGCTGGCATCGAGCAAGGCACGCATCCGGACCTGACTCTCCCACATTACTTGTTCAGCATGCTTGCGTTCGCTGATATCGCGGATGAAACCAACCGCTGACCAACTACCCTGCAAGCGGACTGCCGAGATGGACAACTCCAGCGGAAATTCGCTGCCGTCCTTGCGTAACCCCGCGAGTTCCAGCGTCTTGCCGACTGCAATTCCTTCGCCGCTCACGCAAAATTGCTCGAAGCCGCGCCGAAACGCCGCGCACGAAGCCTTCCGGTGCCAGTAATTCATGCAGGTCGCGACCCAGCGCCTCATCACGACTGTGGCCAAAGATTTTTTCCGCCGCCGCATTCCAGTACGAAATGTTGCAGCAGCTATCGAGCATGATGATGGCATCCTGCGCAGTCGCGCAGATGCTGCTGAACTTCTCCTCGCTTTCATGTAACGCCTGTTGCGCCTGCTGGCGCTGATTCAATTCCTTTTCCAACTGCAAATTGGTGTCTCGCAGCTCGACAGTGCGACGCGCCACTTCCTCCTCCAGAGACGCACGGTGGCGTGCCAACTCGGCATCCCGCGCCGCAAGATGCATCAGCATGTCGTTGAAGCCAACCGCCAATTCGGCGATTTCGCTGTGGCCCTCCACCGGTAGCCGCTGCGCCAACCCGCCATTGCCGATGGCACGCATAGCCGCTACCGTCCGCCGCAAGGGCTGGGTAATGCTGCGGGCCATGAGCGAAGCAAACAGCAACAGGGCGATGCCGACCCCAGCCACCAGCAGCAAGTTGCGCCCGACCTGAGCCTGCACGGCGGAATCCACATCATCAATGTAGACGCCCGACCCGATCAGCCAGCCCCATGGCCCGAATTTCTTGACATAAGAAAGCTTGGGATAGAGTTTATCGGTGGCACCGCCACTTGCCTTGGGTTTCGGCCAGTCATAGGTGACGTAGCCCTGACCCGCCTGATTGATCACCTCGACAAAAGCAAGGAATAGATTTTTCGTGCCATTGGCGGGAGCAAAAGCCCCTTCGGTTCCTACTCTCAGGCCGGTGGCGCGGTTGAACTGTTCTGCGTCAAGCACTTGACCATCGAGCTCCGGCATCGTCGGATGCATGACCATCTTCGGAAACGGGGCACCCAGGTCATTGAGCCAGAAGTACTCCGTCGCGTCGTAGCGCATGGCCTTGATGGTGCTGATGGCGGCCGCTTGCGCAGCGGCCTCGGAGAGCGTACCCTTTTTCTGGAGATCATGAAAGTGGTTCAATACACCGAAACCGCTTTCCACCAACTGCCGGGTCTTCTGTTCCTTTTCGTGCCAGAGTACCTCACGCAGCATCAGGGCATTAATGACGCTGCCCATCACGATACTGCCGATCAATATGGCCACAATCGCCCATATCCGGTTGCGGACGCTCAGATGGTTTAAAACCGAAAACATCATTTCTCCTCAGCGACAACCTGTCGGACTGGTTATGGCGCAGGATGCGGCCAACAAACTACCCTTTTAAGGCTAAGCTGAATAAGTACCTGATTTCCAAAAATCACCACATAACATAAGGCTTTGCGGGGAGGTAGAAGAACTTAATCAGCGTTGCCTTAATTCATTATCTACGTCAAACATCATCAGGACAATCGCGCTACGATTTTTCTATCGCCGTTATACTGACACGTAGTTTTCCTCCAGTAGGAAAAATCGAAAAGTGTCCGCGTTTTGCGGCGACAGAATAAAAAAATAGAATACGGCACGGCATGAAAACATGCGTAAGCGGTCAAGCCTTTGATCGCGCAAACACCTCGAACTGATCGACTGGCAGCGGCTTGCTATAGTAATAACCCTGTATCTCATCACAACCCTGCTCACGCAGGAACGCCAGTTGCCCCGCTGTTTCGACTCCTTCAGCGATGGTTTGCAGCGCCAGGCTCTTCGCCATGTTGATGATGGCACCGACGATTGCCTTGTCTTTCGCATCGGTGCTGATATCGTGCACGAAGGACTGGTCGATCTTGAGTTTGTATACCTTGAATTTTTTCAGGTAGCTCAACGAAGAATAACCGGTGCCGAAATCGTCGAGCGACATACGCACGCCGCGCTCGTGCAAATTGTTCATCACCGCGATGGCGGCTTGCGGGTCGGACATCGCAACGCCCTCGGTCAACTCCAGTTCCGGATACTTCGGCGGCACCGAGTCGCTGTCTTTTCTGAAGCACAATTACACGATACTGAAAATGCCCTGTTCCGGCCGGACAGGGTTTGTGAAAAATCGGGATAGGGGCGGTCATCGCTGACCGGCCCCTCCCACACCACCCGGCATGCGGGTCCGCACCGGGCGGTTCGAGAAGTTGAGGTCATGAGAGTCGAGGCACGCCGAGTCGGTCGAAGTAGGCGATGGGCAGCACGCGTGTTCAGCCCCAGGCGCTGTTGCGCCACCAGCGCGGCTGTTGCCCGCCACCCGTGCGCGCCATGCTCCTGGCTCGCGCCCAAGCGCCGCAGTTCGCGGTAGATCGTCGTGCCCCGCCTCCAGTGCTTGAGCTGCATCGCCCGCAGCCGGTGCCGCAGCCATTCGTCCAGCTCGCGCAAGACCCGCGGCGTTTGCGCCAGCCGGAAGTACGCCTTCCAGCCCAGCAGGTACGCCGCAGTCGTTCGACCACTTGCTCCATGCTGCGCCCGCCCGAGCGGCGCGTCAGTTGCCGGATGCGCTGCTTGAACGTCGCCAGCGGCCTTGCCGGCCACCGCGCGCTTGACCTCGCCCTTGGCGACCGCCACAGGCAGTAGCCCAGAAACTTGCGCCCCAGACCGCCGCCACCGCCCTCTTGGCTTCGTTGACCTTCAGCTTCAGCTTGGCGTAGCAGCCTCCCAGCAGCGCCATCACCCGCTCGCCCGCTCTGCCGGCTGCGCACGTAGACGTTGCAGTCGTCGGCGTAGCGCACGAAGCGATGGCCCGCGCCGCTCCAGCTCCCGATCCACTTCGTCCAGCAGCACGTTGGCCAGCAGCGGCGACAGCGGCCCGCCTTGCGGCGTGCCCTCGTAGCGCTCGATGCACCACCCCGTCGCCATGATGCCCGCGTTCAGGTACGCGCCGGATCAGCCGCAGCACGCCGCGTCGTCGATCCGCTTCGCCAGCCGGTCCATCAGGATGTCGTGATTGACCCGGTCGAAGAACTTCTCCAGATCCACGTCCACCACCATCCGCTAGCCTGCCTGCACGTACTGCTGCGCTGTCGAGCACCGCGTCGTGCGCGCGGCGCCCCGGCCGGAAGCCGTAGCTGTGCTCGCTGAAAGTCGGGTCGATCAGCGGTTGCAGCACTTGCAGCAGCGCCTGCTGGATCAGCCGGTCCGATCACGGTCGGGATCCCCAGTTCGCGCTCCCGCCGCCCGGCTTGGGGATCCCCACCCGGCGCACCGGACTGGGCCGGTACGTGCCCGCCAGCAGCTTTGCCTCGGATGTCGCGGCCACGCGCGTCTTCAGATACTCGCCGGTCTGCTCATCGTCCGTCCATCCACGCCGGCCTGCCCTTGTTGGCCTTGACGCGTTTCCACGCCGCCCATGTTCTCTCTCGCCAGCGCCTGCCCAGCAGGTCGCTCGCCCCGCGCTTCCGGTTGTCATGCCGCGCCAGCCGTGCTTCATCGCTGACGGCTTCGCGCGCGGCTTCACCGCGCCGCTACCCGCGCCCGCCCCGGTTGCCCGGGCTTCTGATGCCTTGCACTGCCAAGCGACATGTCTCGTCGACTCTCCTTCTCGTTCGGCCCTTCGCCCCTTACCGGCAGCTACTACGGCCTCTGCTGACTTCTCGCTCCGGTTCATCACCGTCGCCCTTTCAGGCATAAGGCGAGATCTCCCCAGGTAAGAACGCGATCCTTCACCGCACAACCGCCGCATTTACGCCGCCTGAGCCTTGACCACAAGAGCTTCGCGGTCACATGCCCGCTCGCCCTGCTCGGCGCCGCCTCGTATCCGGTTCTTGTCCATCGGCTCGCGGTTTCGCTCCACGCTTCCTCCCCACGCTCGGTCGCCCTCGCGCAGTTGCGCTTCACTTCGTTCGCTGTGGCCAGCTTACGGGAGGACTTGCACCTCCAAGAGTCGCGCCCATGCTGGGCGCACATGAAAAAGGCAGGGAACGCGATGCCGCACCCTGCCTTTTATCCGTAGTGGTGATTAGGGCGTATTGACCTAGTGCGCGCGCTGCCGCAACGACTCCGATGGGCTCTGGCCGAATAATTTCCGATAATCACTGGAAAACTGGCTGAAATGCCAGAATCCCCAATCGGCCGCAATATCCCGCACCGTCCGACTGCCTGACAAATCCTGGCGCAGATGCCTGCGTGCGCCGTTGAGGCGGATGATGCGCAGATACTGGATCGGACTGATACCGAGCACGTCTTCGAAACAATATTGCAGCGTGCGGCGGCTCACATGCAGGCGTTCGCACAATTCCGGCACGGTGATCACCTGATCGCGGTGTCCCAGCACATAATCGCGCGCCTGCGCCACGATGCGCTGACGCCGCATGAAACTGTTGCTGACCGCACTATCGACCTCGCTGGTATCGAGCATCGACAGCATCGCCATCATCACCGCCTGCTGCGGCAACACCAGACTGGCGAGCGGCTTGTGTTCGCTCGACACCTCATCTTCCGCAAGCAAGTAAGACAGCGTCTGCAGGCAAGCGGCCTTGGCCGACTGCGTCACACTCAATACCTCGGCACTGGCCAGCTGGGTCCAATTGATCCGGCAGCCCATCTGATCGGCCGCGACCAACAGGGCATTGCGCTGGATCACGATGCCGTAGATTGCATAGTCGGCCGGCGTCACCAGTTCAAATTCACAATTGCCCGGCCGCACCATGATCGTGTCCGCATCGCCCAAACGCCCGTTGATGCGACCGCTGGCGCGCCCGCCATCCGCACTGTCCTGCAGGCCGAACCAGAATGCATCTGGCCAGACGCAGCAGGATTGGCGCACCGCCTGGCTGGTTTGCTCCAGAAACACCTGCATCTGCGGCATCTGCAACTCAGCCAGCACGCCGTGGAATTGCCCCGGCGTAATCTGATCGTAACTTTGCTCCCAAGCGGTCAGATTGCGTGCATGGTCGTCGGCATCGTGCGCCTCAACTGTACGAATCTGGCGCACCCCGTTGAGCAATGGCGCAGCCTGAGCCTCGGGCTGACGCTGCGGATTCGGCATGAACGGCATCTTGCACTTCCTTCCAACGATTGACTTGCAACGGACTTCGTACACTGCTGCGGCCTATTCTAACCATGTCTTGCGCGCATCCCAATGCACACGCATGAAAGTTTGCCGAAATTCGATAACGCAAAAAAAGCCGGGTGGGTATAGTCAAAAACAAGCAAATGCCATACCTATCAACCGGCTCTGATCATATTCATTGCCGAGGGATAAATTTGCTTATCGTAAGTCATGCAATTGCTTCACTCATTTTGCATCCACATTCCAATTAGAGGACGACATGAATCTCGCAGACATCAGCAAACTTGGCGTAAAAAATCCGTTCAAACAACGCTACGACAATTACATCGGCGGCAAGTTCGTGCCTCCGGTCAAGGGCGAATATTTCGACAACATCACACCGATTACCGGTCAGCCATTCTGCGAAATCGCCCGCTCCACAGCCGAAGACGTCGAACTGGCGCTCGATGCAGCGCATGCCGCCAAAGACGCCTGGGGCAAGACCTCGCCGGCCGAACGCGCCAACATCCTCAACAAGATCGCCGACCGCATCGAGGCGAATCTGGAACTGATCGCCACTGCCGAAACCATCGACAACGGCAAACCCATCCGCGAGACCATGAACGCCGACATCCCGCTGGCGGTCGACCATTTCCGCTACTTCGCCGGCTGCATCCGCGCCCAGGAAGGCAGCGTCTCGCGAGATCGACCACGAACCTACGCCTATCATTTCCACGAGCCGTTAGGCGTCGTCGGCCAGATCATTCCGTGGAACTTTCCCGATCCTGATGGCGGTCTGGAAGCTGGCGCCGGCGCTGGCTGCCGGCAACTGCGTGGTGCTGAAGCCGGCCGAACAGACCCCGGCTCGGCATCATGGTGCTGGTGGAACTGATCGGCGACTTGCTTGCCGCCTGGCGTCCTGAACATCGTCAACGGCTTTGGCCTGGAAGCCGGCAAGCCGCTGGCCTCCAGCAAGCGCATCGCCAAGATCGCCTTTACCGGCGAGACCGCCACCGGCCGCCTGATCATGCAATACGCCAGCGCAGAACCTGATTCCGGTCACGCTGGAACTGGGCGGCAAGTCGCCGAACATCTTCTTTGCCGATGTGATGGATGAGGACGACGAATTCTTCGACAAGGCGCTCGAAGGCTTCGCGATGTTTGCGCTGAACCAGGGCGAAGTCTGCACCTGCCCATCGCGCGCGCTGATCCAGGAATCGATCTACGAAAGGTTCATGGAGCGCGCGATCAAGCGCGTCGGCCGCGATCAAGCAGGGCAATCCGCTGGACATGCGACGCATGATCGGCGCCCAGGCGTCGCAGGAACAGATGGAAAAGATCCTGTCCTACATCGATATCGGCAAGCAGGAAGGCGCGAAGATGCTGATCGGCGGCGAGCGCGAACAACCTCGGCGGCGATCTGGCAGGCGGCTATTACATCAAGCCGACGGTGTTCAAGGGCAACAACAAGATGCGCATCTTCCAGGAAGAGATTTTCGGCCCGGTGGTGTCGGTGACCACTTTCAAGGACGAGGCCGAAGCACTGGAAATCGCCAATGACACGCTGTATGGTCTGGGTGCAGGCGTGTGGACCCGCGACGGATTGCGCGCGTTCCGTATTGGCCGCGGGATCCAGGCCGGACGCGTCTGGACGAACTGCTACCACCCCTATCCGGCTCACGCGGCATTCGGTGGTTACAAGCAATCCGGCATCGGCCGTGAAAACCACAAGATGATGCTCGACCACTATCAGCAAACCAAGAACATGCTGGTCAGCTATAGCCCGAAAGCGCTGGGGTTCTTTTAAGCGTCGGTTGCTGTGACTTGAACTGACGCCTCTTGTCACCGAACAGTCCAGGCTGGGTCGCTAGCTCATGCTATTTTACAGGGAGTTACTATGACGCACGACAATTCCGCGCGTGATGGCAACGCAGGCGGCGCTGGAATTGATCAGTAGCTGCACAAGAAACATGGGCCGCTGATGTTTTTCCAATCCGGCGGCTGCTGCGACGGCAGTGCGCCGATGTGCTATCCGGCCGATGAATTCACCATCAGCGACACCGACATCCATCTGGGCGATCTCGATGGCGCGCCGTTTTACATGGGCACCGAACAATTCGAATACTGGAAGCATACGCAGCTGATCATCGATGTGGTCAACGGCAACGGCGGCATGCTCTCGCTGGAGAATGGCACCGGCAAGCGCTTTTTGACACGGTCGCGTTTATTCTCGGATATGGGAAGCGCTGTCGCAACGGCATGAAACCAGGTTCGCGCTGCAGTGGGCGCGTCGACAACAGCGAAGTGCACATCAGGGCGTGAACAGCGCAATGAAGATGCCGCCTGCCGGCAGGATGATGTTCGACGACACGGAATCGAACAGGTCGAACATGGTCAGGCCAGACAGCGTGCTGTTGGTCAACGCGCAACTTGATCCCGACAGCGTCGCCTGCGGGCGCGACAGACCAAAACGCTCGTGAAAAATCACCACCGGCAGCACTCAGAAAATCACCATCAGCAACTACCCCATCGAGATCCGGGAAAGCACTGCAGGACTGGCATAAGCATCTGCACCCATGCCAGGCCGGCAAAGCAATTCCGGCATCTCCGTGCAGCCCGCAACTGCATCCCGGGTTCGCCAAAACACGCATTGCCAAACTTTGCCAAAATTCGATAACGCCAAAAAACCTGGGTGGTTATAGTGAACTCAGGGCAATTGCCATGTCCGCCGATTGGCCGCTATACGGTTGATTTTAAAAACTATTACAGGCATCAGAGACCAGATAGGATAGGAGAATACAGATGAATCCAACTACACATTCGCACGGCGGGCATGTGCTCAAGCCGGTACTCAGCACCCTGCAGCTGTGGGGCATCGCCGTCGGCCTGGTGATCTCCGGCGAGTACTTCGGCTGGAGCTACGGCTGGGCCTCGGCCGGCACGCTCGGCTTCACCGTGACCTCGCTGTTCATCGCCGCGATGTACGCGACCTTCATCTTCAGCTTCACCGAGCTGACCACCTCGATTCCGCATGCGGGCGGCCCTTTCGCGTACAGCAAGCGCGCCTTCGGGCCGACCGGCGGCTACCTGGCCGGCGCTGCCACGCTGATCGAGTTCGTGTTCGCGCCGCCCGCCATCGCGCTGGCGATCGGCGCCTACCTGAACGTGCAGTTCCCGTCGCTCGACCCGAAGACGGTCGCGCTGGGCGCCTACCTCGTGTTCATGACGCTCAACATCGTCGGCGTGCAGATCGCCGCCACGCTTCGAGCTGGTGGTGACGCTGATCGCGATTTTCGAGCTGCTGGTGTTCATGGGCGTGGTGGCGCCCGGCTTCTCGATGGCCAATTTCATCAAGGGCGGCTGGTCCGGCCAGGACAGTTTCAGCCTGGCGTCGATTCCCGGCATGTTTGCCGCGATTCCGTTCGCGATCTGGTTCTTCCTCGCGATCGAAGGCGTGGCGATGGCGGCCGAAGAGGCCAAGGACCCGAAGCGCTCGATCCCGATCGCCTACATCACCGGCATCCTGACGCTGGTGGTGCTGGCCATCGGCGTGATGGTATTTGCCGGCGGCGCCGGCGACTGGACCAAGCTGGCCAACATCAACGACCCGCTGCCGCAGGCGATGAAACTGATCGTCGGCGAACACAGCGGCTGGCTGCACATGCTGGTCTGGCTCGGCCTGTTCGGCCTGGTCGCGTCCTTCCACGGCATCATCCTCGGCTATTCGCGCCAGATTTTCGCACTGTCGCGCGAAGCCTACCTGCCGGCGTATTTCGCCAAGGTGCATCCGCGCTTCAAGACGCCGCACCGCGCCATTCTGGCCGGCGGCGTGATCGGCATCGCCGCCATCTACAGCGACGAGCTGATCAAGATCGGCGGCCAGACCCTGACCGCCAACATCGTGACCATGTCGGTGTTCGGCGCGATCCTGATGTACATCATCAGCATGCTGAGCCTGTTCCAGCTGCGTCGCAAGGAGCCGCACATGGTGCGCCCGTTCCGCGCGCCGTTCTACCCGCTGTTCCCGGCCTTCGCGCTGCTCGGCGCCGGCGTCTGCATGGCCACGATGATTTATTACAACCCCTTGATTTTCGGCATCTTCGTGGCCTTCCTGGCGCTCGGTTATGGTTATTTCCGGCTGACCGGCCACCATCGCGACAATGCGGTCTATGCTGCAGCGCAGCGCACCGGAAGCTGATCTGACATCAAACGATAGGCTGAGCTGGCATGCATCCCGGTTCAGCCACCACACTCACAAAAAAAAATACAATGAAAAAAATCACACAGGGAGTTGAACGCAGGCGCTTTTTGGGCGGCTTGCTGACCAGCGCAGCCGGTGCCGCATTGGCGAGCGTGCCGCGGTCGGCAATGCGGCTGAGGCGAAGGACTCTGGCGTTGTTCTGGAGCGCGCCAAATGGTCGCCGCGCAACCGGCAACTGATCGCGGACCTGATCGCTAGTCACGGCAACACAGCGCCCGGCTATAAGGCCAGCCGTCGTCCTTATGCGGTATTCGACTGGGACAACACCAGCATCATGAACGACTGCGAAGAAGCGCTGCTGATGCATCAGATCAACACGCTGTCATTCAAGCTGACGCCGGCCGAGTTCAGCGCGATGATACGCCACAATATCCAGCCCGGGCCGTTCACCGCCGATTTCAAGAACGCGGCCGGCGCGGTCGTTGACCTGGAATCGATCTGCGCCGACCTGGATGCCGACTACGCGTTCCTGCACGCCAATTTCAAGGGCTTCGCAGGCAGCAAAACGCTGGAAGAAGTCAGCGTCACGGGCCAGTTTCTGGATTTCCGCGCCAAGCTGTATTACCTGTATGAAGCGGTCAACGATACGCATGGCGTCCATGTCGGTTATCCGTGGGTGATCTATTTCTTCGCCAACATGAGCGTGGCCGAAGTGAAGGCGCTAGCCGAAGCATCGAATGATGCGGCGCTGGGTGCGGCACTGACCAAAACCAGATACACCAGCCCCGCTACGCAAGCCGGTAAAGCCGGCGTGGTCAGCGTCACGCATTTTCACGGCATCCGCTTGTGCAGAGAAATCGGCGGCCTGATGGATGCCTTGCGCGCACACGGCATCGATGTCTATGTCAGCACCGCCTCGCTGGAAGATGTGGTCGCGGTATTCGCCGGGCTGCCGAAATACGGTTACGACGTGCTGGCGCACAATGTGCTGGGCCTGCGCTGGAGCGCGACGGCGAGCTCTACAAAAACGCCTACCTGAAAGGCTGGCCGCTGAACTGGGGGCCGGGCAAGACGGAGGTGATCAAACGCGAACTGTCCGGCAAAAAAGGCTACGGCCCGATTTTCGTTGCCGGCGACAGCGACGGTGATTACGATATGTTGCGTGACTTCCCGGATACCAGGCTGGGCATGATCGTAAATCGAATGAAAAAAGGCAAGATCGGCGATCTGTGGAAACTGACAGTCGAGAAATTGCAGGCCGCGCAACCGCGCTTCCTGTTGCAGGGACGGCAGGAATCGACCGGCAACTGGCTGCCGCTGGAAACCAGCATCAAATACGGCAAGTCGGAACCGCTATTGACCGCCTGAACCCTAAGTTAACGGGGGGCCGCTGCTGCAATGCTCCGATTCGGCCCAAGGAATTTCATCATGATGACAAATACAAGTACCGTGCATGCACATCAGTACACCCACACCGTCGGCAGCAAGACTTACGGCTTTCGCGACCTGAAGGACCTGATGGCCAAGGCCACGCCGGCGCGCTCCGGCGACCTGCTGGCCGGCGTGGCCGCCCACAGCGCCGAGGAACGCGCCGTGGCGCAGATGGCGCTGGCCGAGTTGCCGCTGGCCACCTTCCTCAACGAAGCGCTGATGCCGTACGAAGACGACGAGATCACGCGCCTGATCATCGACAGCCACGATGCCGCCGCGTTTGCGCCGGTCAGCCACCTGACGGTCGGCGACTTTCGCAACTGGCTGCTGGGCGACGAGGTCGACAGCGCCGTGCTGGCCGCGCTGGCGCCCGGCATCACGCCGGAAATGGCGGCCGCCGTATCCAAGATCATGCGCAACCAGGACCTGATTCTGGTCGCGCAGAAGTGCCGCGTGGTGACCGCATTCCGCAACACCATCGGGCTGCCGGGCCGCATGTCGACCCGGCTGCAGCCGAACCACCCGACCGACGACGCCAGCGGCATCGCCGCCAGCCTGCTCGACGGCCTGCTGTACGGCAGCGGCGATGCGGTGATCGGCATCAATCCGGCCACCGACAACGTGCCGCAAGTCATCAAGCTGGTCACGATGATGGCCGACATCATCGACCAGTACCAGATCCCGACCCAGTCCTGCGTGCTGACCCACGTCACCAACACGATCGAAGCGATCAACCGCGGCGCGCCGGTCGATCTGGTGTTCCAGTCGATCGGCGGCACCGAGGCGACCAACCGCAGCTTCGGCGTCAGCCTGGAGCTGCTGGGCGAGGCGCGCAGCGCGGCGCTGTCGCTGCAGCGCGGCACGGTCGGCGACAACGTGATGTATTTCGAAACCGGCCAGGGCAGCGCGCTGTCGGCCAATGCGCACCACGGGCTCGACCAGCAGACCTGCGAGGCGCGCGCCTATGCCGTGGCGCGCCGCTTCAAGCCGCTGCTGGTCAATACCGTGGTCGGCTTCATCGGCCCCGAATACCTGTTCGACGGCAAGCAGATCATCCGCGCCGGGCTGGAAGACCATTTCTGCGCCAAGCTGCTCGGGCTGCCGATGGGCTGCGACGTCTGCTACACCAACCATGCCGAGGCCGACCAGAACGACATGGACGTGCTGCTGACCCTGCTCGGCGTGGCCGGCTGCAGCTTCGTGATGGGGATTCCGGGCTCGGACGACATCATGCTCAATTACCAGACCACCTCGTTCCACGATGCGCTGTATGCGCGCCGCGTGCTGGGGCTGCGGCCAGCGCCGGAATTCGAAGCCTGGCTGCAAAAGATGCAGATCTTCAGCAGCGACGCGCAGTTCCGGCTGAATCCGGCGCTGCCGCCGGCTTTTCAAAAGGCGCTGCTGCGCCTGCCGCCCGCCATGCGAGCATGGTCGAGACAGAGGCAGAGGATGCAGGGAGAGAATTGTGGTTGTCTGCTTATATAACATAGAACGAATTGCATAGCTATGTCGACCGGACAGCACTTGCTTCGCATCATGGCCAAACTAACACGCCATGAACGACGAAATCACCCGTCATCGCCAATCCGTGGGCAGCGCTGCGCCAGTTCACCGATGCCCGCATCGCGCTCGGGCGGGCCGGCGTGAGCCTGCCGACCGATCCGCAACTGGCATTCCAGCTGGCCCATGCCAAGGCGCGCGATGCGGTGCATCTGGCGCTGGACGTGCCCGCGCTGGCGCAGACGCTGGACGCGGACAGTCGAAGCCTGCTGACACTGCACAGCGCCGCCGCCGACCGCAACGTCTACCTGCAGCGCCCCGACCTGGGACGCCGGCTCGACGCTGCATCTCGGGAAACACTGGAAGCACTCGAAACCCGGCACACCGCAGCCGGCGCGCCCCTACGACCTCGCATTCGTGGTGGTGGACGGCCTGTCGGCATTGGCCATCGAGCAAAACGCCGCGCCCTTCCTGGAGCATCCTGCAGCGCCGCATCGCCGCCGAAAACTGGTCCATCGCGCCGATTTGCATCGTCCAGCAAGGGCGGGTCGCAGTCGGCGACGAAGTGGCCGAACTGCTGGGCGCCAAGGCGGTGGTGGTGTTGATCGGCGAACGGCCGGGCCTGAGTTCGCCCGACAGCATGGGCCTGTACCTGACCTGGATGCCGCGCGTCGGGCTGACCGATGCCAGCCGCAATTGCATCTCCAACGTGCGCCCGGCCGGGCTGCGCTATGAAGAAGCCGCCTACAAGCTGCACTACCTGTTGTCGGAGGCACGCCGGCGGCAATTGTCCGGCGTCGACCTCAAGGACGAAACCGCAGGCGATCCCGGCCTGCTGGCGGCGCCGCAGAAGAATTTCCTGCTGGAATAAGCGCTGCGTCCAGCGGACGGGCCAGCTATTTTTCGAGCCGTCAGCCGTCGCGGACACTTTTTGCCCATGAAATATACTCCACCATGTATTTTTAAAAGTCTAATGAAAGCGTGCGGAATACCAGGTATTTTTATATATACCCCCGACAAAACAACAAATATTGCGACTGTTCAGCGATAGGATGAGGGCAATCCATCCTGCCAGTGATAACAAAGCCGTTGTCATCGCCCTGCCCTGATGAAACTTGCGCAAGGCCGTATTGACCCGAGTTTTTCCAGCCAAGATTGATCTGACGTCAATACGCAAGAAAAAAAACAGGCTAAATTTCAAGCAAAGTTACTATTTTTCTCAAATGCATTCCGAATATGGGCATGACATTACGTTAATCCATAAAGAGGAGGGAGCATATGAAAAAGCTCATGACAGTATTCCTGACATTTTTGCTCGGGTTTGGCACGGGTGTGCATGCCGCTGCACCGGAAATTGAATGGGATGCCCTGAACGACGAAATAATGTCACTCTACCAACAAGGGCGTTATGACCATGCCATTGTTGTCGCAAAAATTGCACTCCACGTTGCGGTGCAGGAAGTGGGTCCCAATCATCCCAATGTAGCCACGAGCCTGAACAACCTCGCGGAGCTGTACCGCACCCAAGGCAAGTACGCGCAGGCCGAGCCGCTCTACAAGCGGTCACTGGCGATCATGGAGAAAGCCCTCGGTCCGGACCATCCCGATGTGGCCACGAGCCTGAACAATCTCGCCGTGCTGTACCACGCCCAAGGCCATTACGCGCAGGCCGAGCCACTCTACAAGCGCTCGCTGTCGATCAGGAGAAAACCCTCGGCCCGGATCATCCCGACGTGGCCACGAGCCTGAACAACCTTGCGGAGCTGTACCGCATCCAGGGCCAGTACGCGCAGGCCGAGCCGCTGTACCAACGCTCGCTGGCGATCCTGGAGAACGCACTCGGCCCGGATCATCCCGACGTGGCCACGAGCCTGAACAATCTCGCGCTGCTATACCACACCCAAAACCGGTACGCGCAGGCTGAACCGCTGTACAGGCGTTCGCTGGCAATCAGGGAAAAGACACTCGGCCCGGATCATCCCGACGTAGCCTCGAACCTTGAGAACATGGCTGACCTTTATCGGAAAACGGGGAGGGAGAAGACGGCCAAGGCGCTTGGCAAACGCGCGGCAGCCATCCGTGCAATCCAGCAATGAAATCCCATGCATATCGGATACACTACCCCGCCGCATCGGATATCAGCCAGCTCCGAAAATGAAAAATGGCAGGTGCGCCATGCGCCCCTGCCATCATTCTTTCATCATCCTGCACCGTCCGGCGGCGGCAATCAGCACGCCGCCACCGTCAGGCTCCTAGTACATGTGCTGCCCGCCATTGATCGCGATATTCGCGCCGGTCACGAACGCGGCCTCATCCGACGGCAAGATAGGCGACCAGACCGGCGACTTCTTCCGGCTTGCCCAGGCGGCCCATCGGAATTTGCGGAATGATCTTGCGTGTCGAGCACTTCCTGCGGGATCGCCATCACCATCTTGGTGCCGATATAGCCCGGCGAAATCGTGTTGACCGTCACGCCCTTGCGCGCCACTTCCAGCGCCAGCGCCTTGGTGAAGCCATGCATGCCGGCCTTGGCAGCGGAATAGTTGGTCTGGCCGAATGCGCCTTTCTGGCCATTGACCGACGAGATATTGATGATGCGTCCCCAGCCGCGCTCGACCATGCCGTCGCACACCGGCTTGGTCATGTTGAAGACTGAATCGAGATTGGTGTGCATCACCGCATCCCAGTCGGGCTTGTCCATTTTCTTGAAGGTCATGTCGCGCGTGATGCCGGCATTGTTGACCAGCACATCGACTGGGCCGACGTCCTTTTCGATCTTGCGCGATGCATTGCTGCGCAGAATCATAGTCGGCGACATCGCACGGATAGGCGCGGAAGTTGAAGCCCTGTTGCTCCATCGCCGCCAGCCATTCGTTGGCCTTGGTATTGCCGGGCGAATAGGTCGTCACGACCTGATAGCCCAGTGCTGCCAGCTTGATGCATATCGCTTCCCCCAAACCACCCATGCCGCCGGTTACCAATGCAATTCTTGCCATGTTCTTGTCTCTTTTTTCTTTTAAATTGTGATGCAATTAACAACAATATCACTCAACTACCCAATTACTCAACTACTTCATATCACGTGCACTGCCAGCAGCCACACTCAAGCCAGCCTGGCAGCAATCCTCGGTTGCCTACGCCGCCTTCGACACCGGCTTTGCCGCGGCGCCATTGACCACGCCAAACGCTTGCTGCGTTCCCTTGTTCAATAACTCCATGCCTGCAGTGGCGTTGCCGATCGCCGACTTCACCAGCGACACAGCCGGTTCGGAACCCGCCGGCGCCTTATTGAGAACTTCGTCGACGAGTGCCATCACGTTGTGCCGGGTCTCGGTGCTGGTGGCCTGAATTGCTTTGCCGAACTCGGCTTGCGTGGCGGAAAAGATAGCCGCTACCCGATGTCCGTAGGAAAGCATTTTCTCCCCCTCAGGCTGGGCATGGCTTGCCGTCAGATTCAAGAATTCCTGCGCATCTTTGGCGGAGAAAAGTTGCTGGTTGAGCGCTGCGGATTCTGCCAGCGACGCTTTCAGCACGCCGAAATTCAATTCAAGCAGTTGCGACGCACTTTCAAAGGCAGTCTGGTTCAACGCGGCAAACATGGTAAGGCGGGCCTGGCAGTTGGATTTGCTGACGGCTGACATTTGTTCAATGATGGATAACAAATCATTCTCCTTTAAGAAGCAAAAAAATAACGCCTGCGGCACGCAGCGGCATGCCGGACGAAATAATATTAAGAACGCAAGTATGGGGAAATTATGCAGGTGCGGCTATCGCCGTTCACGCAACCCTGCTGTAGTGGAACGCTGTAAGAAACTTGTAAGGATTCCCCTACAAGCAGGCGGCCGGCCAGCCGCCGCTGAAAATGAATAAACATACAGCGGTTCAAATTTGGCATTGCTGCATTACTATTAATGCATGCGTCCAACTTCCAACCTGTACCTGACACCCGGCCAATGGGGCAGCGCGCTCATGCGTTCGCTGGCCAGCTGGTGGCACATGATTCACCTCGGCGCCATCGTGCTGGTGATTGCGCTGTCGCCCTCCACCTACAACCGGGCCAACCGCGGCACGACGTCCAGATACATCTACACCAGCACCTGGCAGGTTATGCCCTGGTTCACGCTGCTGAGCACGCTGATCAGCCTGGTGCTGATCCGCATCGTCGTGGTCACTGCCCTGAGTTACGGGCTGTCGCAATACGCGCTGGAAATGGTGGTGCGGGTGCTGGTGCTGGAACTGATCCCGCTCGCGGCGGCGCTGTTCGTGGCGCTGCGCTCCGGGCTGGCGTTCAACGCCGGGGCCGCACCGTTGGCAGCACTTGCAACCCAGCAACACGGGCCGGTGCCGGATCTCGACCTGATGCGCCGCGATCTGGTGCCGCAGGTGATCGCCAGCAGCTTCGCGGTGCTGAGCATGGCCATGGTCAGCAGCGTGATCGTGCTGGTGCTGGCCTATGTCAACGTCTACGGCGTGTCGCCCTGGGGTCTGGCCGGCTACACCCGTACCGTGGGCCGCGTGTTCGACCCGGCGGTCAGCATCGGATTCGCGCTGAAAACCGTACTGTTCGGGCTGGCAGTCGCCATCATCCCGATGGCCGCCCTGCTCGAACCATCCAGGCTGGCACGCAAGCAAGCCTCCACCGTCCAACCCGGCGCCATACGCCTGCTCTCCGTGCTGATCCTGATCGAAGCCGGATCGCTGGCAGTGAAGTACATCTGACTCAGGCCACCCATGGAAAACAACACCGACACCCCTCCGATCGCCCGCGTTGAATTCAAGGCCATCGCATTGCTGATCCTGATCGCCGCGCTGATGTGCGGCTTTCTGCTGTATGTGATGTACGCGCGCGGCGTGTTCGAAAGCACCCAGCGGCTGGTGCTGATGTCGGACGATTCCGAAGGCGTGATCGTCGGCATGGACCTGACGTTCTCGGGCTTTCCGATCGGGCGCGTGCAGCGCATCGAACTGGCCGAGGACGGCAAGGCCCGCATCCTGATCGACGTGCCGCGCAAGGATGCGCACTGGCTGCGCACCTCCAGCTTCTTTGCAATGGAGCGCGGCATGGTGGGCGATACCCGCATCCGCGCGTTTACCGGCATATTGACCGACCCGCCGCTGCCGGAAAATGCGGTGCGCACCGTGCTGCGCGGCGACTCCAGCGCAGAAATCCCGCGCATGATCGCCACCACCCGCACCCTGCTCGACAACATGGAACGAATCACCAATGCCGACTCCAGCCTCAGCGCCAGCCTGGCCAATCTGCAAACGGCCACGGCCCGCCTCAGCGGCAACTACGGGCTGCTGGGCGGCGCGCTGGGCAGCGACGACAACGCCAGGAAAGTGATCGCCGCGCTGGACCGCGCCAACACGCTGCTGGCCAAAACCGACCAGCGCCTGTTCGGCCAGCGCGGCGTGATGGACGATGTGCAAGCCACCGTGGTGCAACTCAACGCGGTGCTGGGCGACGCCCGCGACAGCATCAAGAAAGTCGACACCGTGCTGGCCGAAGCCCAGGCGGTGGGCGCCAATGCCCGCATCGCCACCACCGACCTGGGCGCGCTGCGCGCCGAAGTCGATGTCAGCCTGCGCAAGGTCACCAACCTGGTGGACGAAATCAACCGCAAGTGGCCCTTCGCCCGCGATATGGAACTGAAACTGCCATGAAGCCATCCCAAACGCACCTGCTGGTCTTGTTCGCCGTCCTTATCGCCGGCTGCAGCAGCAAACCGCTGCCGCCCGACTGGCAGAACAATGCGCACAGCGCGCTGCAAAGCTATTCAAGCGCCTACCTGCGCGGCAACAGCCGCAGCGCCGAGCTGGATTTTGCCCGCGCCCGCAATGAAATCGCCAGCACCGGCCGCGGCGACCTGCTGGCCCGCGCCGAACTGACGCGCTGCGCCACCCGCGTGGCCAGCCTCGAATTTGACGACTGCGCCGGCTTTGCGCCGCTGGCCCAGGATGCCGGCGCCAGCGAACGCAGCTATGCGGCCTATCTCACCGGCCACTGGCAAGATGTCGACCCGGCGCTGCTGCCGGCCCACCACCGTCCGATACTCAGCGCGGCTGCAAGCAGCGGCGAGCAGCAGCCTGATCAGCGGCATCGCCGACCCGCTGGCGCGCCTGGTCGCGGCCGGCGTACTGTTTCAAACCGGCCGGATAACGCCGGCCGACATCGCCAGCGCCACCGAAACCGCCTCGGCCCAGGGCTGGCGCCGGCCGCTCCTGGCCTGGCTCGGCGTGCAGGCCCAGCGCGCGCAACAGGCTGGCGACCATGACGCCGTGGCGCGCATCCGGCGCCGCATCGAGCTGGTGACGACACCGGGCCAATAGCAAAACCGGCCACCGCACCGCCTGCCGGGCCTTCACATCGAAAATCGCAGCGACCGGCCGCCTGCAACCCGCCGGCGGGCGCGCATCGCATAAAAATATACTCCACCATGTATTTTTAAAAAGCCAATGAAACCGTGCGGCAGACCATGTGTTTCTGACGATACTCCCCATAAACATCCAAAATAGGTAACTGTTCAGCTCGCTAGGAATGGCCCCCTCTCCCGCTTGCGGGAGAGGGATGGGGTGAGGGTGCTCGCAATGACCAAGGCGGGTCAAAACAAGGCTCAACCTTGATTGCATTGCCACATAATGAGGCAGGAATGTTTGCTAAGGCCCTCACCCTAACCCTCTCCCGCAAGCGGGAGAGGGAATGCAAACAGCCCTGCCACGGACCGATTTGTTGATAACGGACAAATCGCCGTCTTGTTAATCCGATATGTTCATCTTCATGCAAATTTTCAATAAAAATGAGCGAGGAGAATCCCGATGGGTATGCCAGCCAGCTTCAAGCAGATCTTAGCCCGCCTCTCCGCAGTCCTCGTCCTGCTGATGGCGTTTGGCGTGCCGCAAGCGGCGTTCGCCGTCAAACCGTACAAATATTTCATCGTCGGCAACCCTGCCGATGTGGTGCTGGCCCGGCCGGGCAGGCCCTCGCTGGTGCTGATGGGCGGCGGACCGGATGTCGATGATGCGTTTAAATGGATGATCAGCAAGTCCGGCGGCGGCAACTTTGTCGTGATCCGCACCAGGGGCACCGATGCCTACAACCCGTACATCTATGCGATGGGCGGCGCATCGTCGGTGGAAACGATCATCACCCCGAACCGCGACGCCGCCAACGATCCGTTCGTCATCTCTCGCATTAAAGGGGCCGATGCGCTGTTCATTGCCGGCGGCGACCAGAGCGATTACATCAATTACTGGCAAGGCACCCAAGTGGAGGCGGCCATCCATGAATTGGCGCGCAAGAACGTCCCGATTGGCGGCACCAGTGCCGGCTTGTCGGTGATGGGGCAATACGCGTTTACCGCATTGAACGGCACCATCACCTCGCCCACCGCCTTATCGAATCCGTATGACAAGACGCTCACCCTGGGCGCGCGACTTTCTCACCTTGCCCGATATGAACGGCCTGATCACCGACCCCCACCTGGATTCGCGCGATCGGATGGGGCGCCTGATTACCTTCATGGCCCGCATCGTCAACGATGGCTGGTCGGGCATGGTCCGCGGCATCGGCGTGGATGTGGAAACGGCGTTACTGGTCGACGACGGCGCCGCCTCCAGGGTCGGCGTCGGCTCAGCCTATTTCCTGCAAACCGTGGGGCTGCCGGAGGTATGCCAGCCCAATACACCGCTGACCTACCGCAGCCTTGGCGTACAGCGGCTTTCCGGCGGCGGCACATTCGACATGCGCAACTGGGCACAGCTATGGCGGGGGCACCACAAATTATTCGATTTCCGCGATCAAGGGGTGCTGCAGTTCGACCCAGGCAGGCGGCGCGATTTACTGAGCCGGAGATAGCGGGCGTGTTGCCCTGACTACTTCCGTTCGAACCAGCAGCGCCTTGCAGATATTCTGCCCCATGTTGGTCGCAACATGCCCCGGCACTGCGGGATTGATGCGCGAGGTGCCGGCCTTCTGCGCTCCCTCGATGCGCTTGCCGTCCGGCAGGTCGGCGCTCAGCTGGCAATCGCTGATCCAGTAGATCACTGCGGGCAAATGCGAATGCATCGCGTCCCTCTGCCCCGGCTGCCAGGTCGCCTCGATGACGCGGAAGTGCTCGTTTTCCTGGACCAGTTTGTAGACACCCGGAAAAGCAATGTATGACGGCGGCGCGTCTTCGGCCACGGCAAGCGGTGCGGCCACCAACACAGCGCACAGCAACCCTGCTTTCAAATTCGATCCGAACTCCGTCGCAATCCATGTATTCATTACGCTCTCCTCGATTCAAAGCGGGTCGAAAGCGCGACCACCAGCGCCGACAGGCTCTGCAACCCCGCACCGACCCGCGAATCGCTGCCCATGTGAATTCAATATAGGCGCAAGAACGCAGGAAAACGGCATGCGATCCAACATTCCGGCCCTACGTTTGACACAACACCATGTGCAACGGATACTTTGAGCAACGATGCCGATTCCGCACCCGCCGACCGACAACCCGCCATCCCGAGTGTGAACCCATGCTGCCAGCGCCGCCCTTCCCGATTCGCACAGAATGCCCGCCCGGCGCCTGCGTGTGCGAGCGCGACGCGCTGCTGGCCGACCCGCAAGGCGATCTGCGCATACTCAGGCTGACGCGGGACGAAGAGAAGAAACTGATCGCCCGCATCGAAACCATCTCCAGCTACGCCGAGCTGCAAAAAATTGCCGAGCGCATGCAGGCGCTGCTCGGCATCGACCTGCGGATCACGCCCAGCGCCCGCGAAGTGCGCACCGTGCGCGGCATCAGCATCCAGCTCGCCGAGCGCCCCGGCCTGTGCCGGAAAACCCGCCAGGCGATCCCCGCCGCCATCCGCCGCTGCCTCGACCAGAATCCCGACATCGTCTACGCACTGCTCGACGCCCACGGCCTGCTGGGTTCCGGCTGAATCGGCGCAAGCGCAGCGGCCAATGCCGCAATCGCAGCCAGCAGCCGGTTTTTACCAGCCAACGGGCGCGTATCGACCAAAAATATACCCCACCGTGTATTTTTTGAAGGCCAATGAAACCATGCGGCAGCACAGGTATTTTTGCTGATACTCCCCCATAACAGCCGAATATATCAGGCCGGATAGCGCTTGCGGCACAGAGCGCGTCCCTTCGATTGCGCCTTGCCGTCAGCGCTTGCAGACTTGCATCAGCCGCGAAATGCATGTTCAAGGCCGATGCAATTGCCCCAGCCAACCGATAGCGCAAGCCATTGCGCATCGAAATCAATACGCGCATTTAATCCATATCAACCTCCTCGATGATCGCGCTTTTATGATGAAAAGAGGATGTTGGATTCGCATGGTCATTTTTTCAACCTCACCGCACTTGACAGAATCGCAAGAATAATCCGCAGGAAACAGACAGGAGAAACGTCATGTTGCATTACGCCGCAGTATTCTTCGTGATTGCGATTGTTGCCGCTGTATTCGGCTTCGGCGGGATTGCCGCGGGTGCTGCAGAGATCGCAAAAATTCTGTTCTTTATCTTCCTTGTGATCTTCGTGGTGACATTGATCATGGGGATACTGCGAAAGTAGCCATCGGCTCTTTATCCGCCTGAAACGGCCGCCATCACACCGCACGGCGAATGACATGTAGCGCATCCATTGCGGCTCTGAAATAGCCGCCAAGCAAATCGGGCCAAGGCATGCACAGCCAAGCTACCAGCGGCGGTCGCCCGGGCGCGAAGCAGCAGAAGTACCATGTTGAAGAAGGAGGTTTTCCATGAAAGCGATGCAAAGATTCATGCTCAGCACAGTTGCCGCAGCAATGCTGCTCGGCCTGAGCGCTTGCGCCGGGATGTCGACCCAGGACAGGAACACGGCTATCGGCGCCGGCGTCGGCGCCGTCGGCGGCTCCGTCCTAACGGGCGGTAGCGCGGTCGGAACCGTCGGCGGTGCGGCCGTCGGCGGCGTCATCGGCCACGAAGTCGACAAACCCAAGAAATGAACGGGCTGCGATGCGCTTGGCCACAAACACATCGCAGTAGCCCCCGGCCCTGATCCGGCAAGACCATCAGCCGACCATTCTTGACCGGCTGAGGGGAAGGGATATGCGCGTCGGCAGCATGCTGCGGATCAGGCAAAGCAGCCACGAAGTCCGCACTTTGCGCAGCATCCAGACGGTAGAGCACCCCGACCTGTACAACCCGCCAAGCCATCCCCGCCGCCGTCCGTCGCTGCCTCAACCAAAACCCCGACATCATCTACGCGCTGCTCGACGCCCACGGCCTGCCGGGTGCGAGCGGAATCATCATGGCGCTCCAAGCTACCGCATTGATTTCAAGCAAAAATTGAAAACTCCCTATCTTTAAGCCATCACAGGTACGCAAAGATCAAATAATTGTCCATTGGAAACAGATCAAGGGGATTTGCACAAAAGACAATCAACCGCCATTTGCAGCATAATCAAGACTTACACCAACCCACGGCAAGCGTTTTGACCAAAAACATACCCCGCCATGTATTTTTAAAAGCCCAATGAAACCGTGCGGGAGACTGGCATTTTTACTGATACTCCCCATAAAACATTAAAATCAGCGGCAATCCGCCGCATTCTCAAACCCCTCACCCACCGGAGCGCCCATGCTGGAACTGCGTCACATCACCAAGTCGTACAGCAGCGGACGGCGGGTGCTGGATGACTTGTCGTACACGCTGGCCGGCGGCGAGTTCGTTGCGGTGATGGGCGACTCGGGGGTCGGCAAATCGACGCTGCTGAACCTGATTGCGGGGCTGGATGCGCCGGACAGCGGCGCGGTGGTGCTCGACGGGGTCGTCGATGTCGGCGCTGGATGACGACGCGGCGACCTTGCTGCGGCGCCGGAAGATGGGCTTCGTGTTCCAGGCGTTTCATGTGCTGCCGCATCTGACCTTGCTGCAGAACGTCGCGCTGCCGCTGCTGCTGAATGGCGAGAGCCGCCAGCGGGCGCAGCAGATGCTGGATGCGGTCGGGCTGCAGGGGCGCGGCGCGCGATTTTCCGCGCCAGTTGTCGGGCGGCGAACTGCAGCGGGTCGCGATTGCGCGCGCGCTGGTGCACCGGCCGAATCTGGTGCTGGCCGACGAGCCGACCGGCAACCTCGATCCCGACACCGCGCACGGCGTGCTGCTGCTGTTGCGGGCGGAGATCAAGGCCAGCGGCGCGGCGGCGATCATGGTCACGCATTCGCACGCGGCGGCGGCGATGGCGGACCGCATCCTGATATTAAGCAAGGACGGCTTGCAGCCGGCCTGACACTTATTCATGAGCGCATCCACCCCGAAACCCATGCGTCTGCGACTGCTGACCCGCTGGCTGCTGCTGGGCGAATGGCATGCCCATCCGGTGCGCGCGCTGGTGGCGATCGGCGCGATTGCGCTGGGGGTGGCGCTCGGGTTTGCGATCCACCTGATCAATGCGGCGGCTTTCAATGAATTCTCGGCGGCGGTCAAGAGCCTGTCGGGCGTGTCCGATCTGCAGGTGCGCGGCGTGCAGCCGACCTTTGACGAGCAGCTGTATCCGCTGCTGGCGCAGCGCGAGGGCGTGGCGCTGGCCAGTCCGGTGCTGGAACTGGATGCGGCCGTGGTCAATGCCAGACCGCCGGCGAGCGCAGCGCGCTGAAGATCCTCGGCATCGACGTGTTGCGCGCGGCCGAGATCGCGCCCGACCTGACCGGCATCCCGGCCGCCGACCGGCCTTTCGACACGCTGGCCGACGATGCGATCTTCCTGTCGCCGGCGGCGATGGAATGGCTGAAAGTGCGACCCGGCGAGTCAGTTGCGCTGCGCGCGGGCAGCCGCACCATCAGTCTGCGGGTGGCGGGCGGCTTGCTGCGGGCGCGCGCCGGACAACGCATCGCGGTGATGGACATCGGCGCCGCGCAATGGCGCTTCGGGCGCATCGGCCAGTTGTCGCGCATCGAGCTGAAGCTGGCCGACGGCGTCAATCGCGCCGCCTTCAAGGCCGCACTGAACCGCGAATTGCAGGGCCGCGCGCTGGCGTTCGAGACCGCCGATCAGGAGGCGCGCACCGCCAATATGTCGCGCGCTTACCGCGTCAACCTGAATGTGCTGGCGCTGGTCGCGCTGTTTACCGGCGCGTTTCTGGTGTTTTCCAGCCAGGCGCTGTCGGTGCTGCGCCGCCGCAGCCAGTTTGCGCTGTTGCGGGTGGCGGGCATGACGCGCCGCCATCTGCTGGGGCAGGTATTGCTGGAGGGCGCGACGCTGGGCGTGATCGGCGCCGCCTGCGGCATCGCGGCCGGCTACGGGATGGCGGCGGCCGCGCTGCATTTCTTCGGCGGCGATCTGGGCGGCGGTTATTTTCCCGGGCGTGCAGCCGAGCGTGCATTTCAGCCCGCTGGCGGCGCTGGCGTTCTTCGCGCTCGGCGCGACGGTGGCCGTGCTGGGCGCGGCCGCGCCGGCGTGGGAAGCGGCGCGCGCCCAGCCGGCGCTGGCGCTGAAATCCGGCAGCGAGGACAGCGCGCTGTCGAAACTGGCTTCGCCGTGGCCGGCGCTGGCCTGCCTGGCGCTGGGCGCACTATTCACGCAACTGCCGCCGCTGGCGGACCTGCCGCTGTTCGGGTTCATGGCGGTGGCCTTGCTGCTGATCGGCGGCATCGCGCTGATGCCGCGCCTGGCAGCGGGGCTGTTTTCGCTCACGGGCCGCTGGCAGACGAACAATGCGGTGCTGAGCCTGACGCTGGCGCGGCTGGCGAATGCGCCGAATCAGGCGTCGATCGCGCTGGGCGGCGTGCTGTCGAGCTTTTCGCTGATGGTGGCGATGGCGATCATGGTCGCCAGCTTCCGGGTCTCGGTCGATGACTGGCTGACGCAGGTGTTGCCGGCCGAACTGTATGTGCGCTCGGCGACGGCGGGCGACAGCGGCGGCCTGCAGCCGGATGAACAACAGGCGATCCGCTCCGCCAACGGCATCGCGCGCGCCGATTTCCTGCGCCAGTCGAAACTGACGCTGGCCGCCGACCGTCCCGACGTGGTGCTGCTGGCGCGCCCTATCGATGTCGATGCGCCGAACAAGATAGTGCCGATCATCGGCGCCAGCATCGTGCCGGCCGCTGCGATGCCGGTCTGGGTCTCGGAAGCGATGGTCGATTTGTACGGCTATGCGATGGGCCAGCGCGTCAGCCTGCCGCTCGGCGGCAGGGGTGGCAAAGGGCACGACTTCGTCGTGGCCGGCATCTGGCGCGACTATGTACGACAGTCGGGCGCACTGCAAATCCGACTGTCGGATTACCGGGCGATCACCGGCGACCTGAGCGCCAACGACGCGGCGCTCTGGCTGCAGCCCGGCGTCACGCCGGCACAGGCCAGCGCGACGCTGAAGCGGCTGCCGTTCGGCGGCGCGCTGGAGTTTGCCGAGCCGGGCGAGATCCGCGCGATCAGCCTGAAAATATTCGACCGCAGCTTTGCGGTGACCTATCTGCTGGAAGCTGATCGCGATCGTGATCGGCCTGTTCGGCGTGGCGGCGACTTTCTCCGCGCAGACGCTGGCGCGCGCCAAGGAATTCGGCATGCTGCGCCACATCGGCGTCACGCGCCGGCAGATCCTGGCGATCCTGGCGGCCGAAGGCGGCTTGCTGACCGCGACCGGGATTGCGGTCGGCTTCGTGCTGGGCTGGCTGATCAGCCTGATCCTGGTGTTCATCGTCAATCCGCAATCGTTCCACTGGAGCATGCAGCTGCACATGCCGTGGCGCTTGCTGGCGGCGGTCGCCGCGCCTGCTGCTGGTGTCGGCCGCATTGACCGCGCTGGTGGCGGGGCGGCAGGCGTTGTCGGGCAGCGCGATCCGCGCGGTGAAGGAGGATTGGTGATGTGGTTCGAGATTATTCCGGTGCGCATGGCGCACCCTACTACTGCTTGCTGCTGCTGTCAAGTGCGCTGGCCGCGCCGCCGCAGTTTGCGCCGGTCACGCCGGGCAACGGCACTTACTTTCCCGCGCGACTTCGGCGCCCATCCCGAATTCCGCACCGAATGGTGGTACGCGACCGGCTGGCTGCAGACGCCCGACCGCAAGCAGATCGGCTTCCAGATCACCTTTTTCCGCTCCGCCACCGGGCATGGCGCGGGCAACCCGAGCCAATTCGCGCCGACGCAGCTGATCATCGCGCATGCGGCGCTGTCCGATCCGGCCGAGAAAAAACTGCTGCACGGCGAAAAAACCGCGCGCCAGGGCTTCGGTCTGGCTTACGCCGGCAAAGGCAATACCGAGCTCAAGCTCGACGACTGGCACCTCACGCGCGGCGCCGATGGCCGCTATCAGGCCAGCGTGCGCACCCGCGACTTCAGCCTGCAACTGGTATTGCAGCCGACGCAGCCAGTCATGCTGCAAGGCGAGCAAGGCTATTCGCGCAAGGGGGCGCTGCCGGAGCAGGCCAGTTATTACTATAGCGAGCCGCAATTGCGCGTGTCCGGCACGCTGACCCGCCGCGGCCAAGCGCGGGCAGTGGCCGGCAGCGCCTGGCTCGATCACGAATGGTCGAGCAATGTGCTGGCCAAGGATGCGGCCGGCTGGGACTGGCTGGGCGCGAATCTGGATGACGGCGGCGCGCTGATGGCGTTCCGTATCAGGAGCACCTCCGGCGCCACACTCTGGTCCCATGCTGCGCTGCGCAACCGGGCCGGCCAGCTTACCCAATTTGCGCCGGATCAGGTCAGCTTCACGCCGCAGCGGCTATGGCAATCGCCGCGCAGCAAGGCGCGCTACCCGGTCGCGATGACGATCCGCACCGCAGCGCAACAATGGCAATTGACCCCCTTGCAGGACGACCAGGAACTCGATGCGCGCCGCTCGACCGGCGCAGTATACTGGGAGGGTGCGGTAAGCATCACCCGCGACGGCGCCCCCGCCGGACGCGGCTACCTTGAACTGACCGGTTACGACGAAAAATTAAAACTATGACAACCAACGCCATCATCGAAAAACCGAAAAAAAGCAGCCTCGCCACGCTCAAGGGCCTGCTGCCTTTCCTCAAACCCTACAAGCGCGAATTCCTGCTGGCCGGGATTGCGCTGCTGATCGCCGCCGGCGCCACGCTGGCGATCCCGTATGCGTTTCGCCAGATGATCGACCTCGGCTTCAGCGATACCGGCGCTGCGGGCGGCAAAAGCATTCAGAACGTCGATTTTTACTTCCTCGCATTGTTTGGCGTGGCCTCGGTGCTGGCAGTCGCCACCGCCGCACGTTTTTATCTGGTGTCGCTGCTGGGCGAGCGCGTCACCGCCGACATCCGCAGCGCGGTGTACCGCCATATCGTCAAGCAGAGCCCGCAATTTTTCGAGACCACCCAGACCGGCGAAGTGCTGTCGCGCCTGACCACCGACACCACGCTGATCCAGGCCGTGGTCGGCACCAGCATCTCGATGGCGCTGCGCAATTCGCTGCTGTTCATCGGCGGACTCGTCATGCTGTTCGTCACCAGCGCCAAACTGTCGGCCATCATCATCGTGCTGCTGGCCGCGGTCGTGCTGCCGATCGTGTTCTTCGGCCGCCGCGTGCGCAAGCTGTCGCGCGCGTCGCAGGACCGGATCGCCGACGCCTCGGCGCTGGCCGGAGAAATCCTCAACGCGATGCCGACCGTGCAGGCGTTCACCCATGAGGCGATCGAATCCAGGCGCTTTTCCGCCTCGGTCGAAGAAGCGTTCGCCACCGCGATGCAGCGCATCCGCACCCGCTCGGTGATGACGGTGGTGGCGATCCTGCTGGTGTTCGGCGCGATCGTCTTCGTGCTGTGGCTGGGCGCCCATGCGGTGCTCCAGGGCACCATGAGCCGCGGCGAACTGGGGCAATTCATCCTGTATTCGGCGCTGGTGGCCGGCTCCATCGGCGCCTTGTCCGAGGTGCTGGGCGAGGCGCAACGCGCCGCCGGCGCCACCGAACGCCTGATGGAACTGCTGTCGGCGCGTTCTCCGATCCAGTCGCCGGCCCATCCGCTGCCGCTGCCGCCGCGCGCCGCAGTCGGCTCCGCGCTGGTGCTGAAAGGCGTGACTTTCCACTACCCGTCGCGCCCGCTGACGAACTCGCTGGCGCATCTTTCGCTGACCATCGAAGCCCGGCGAAACGGTGGCCGTGGTCGGCGCCTCCGGCGCCGGCAAGACCACGCTGTTCCAGCTGCTGCTGCGCTTCTACGACCCGCAGCAAGGCACGATCACGCTCGACGGCGTCGACATCAAACAGCTCGACTTGCACGCGCTGCGCGACGCAATCGGCGTGGTGCCGCAAGACACGGTGATTTTTTCCGCCAATGCGCTGGAAAACATCCGCTACGGGCGCGAAGATGCCAGCGATGCAGAAGTCTATGAAGCCGCCAGGATGGCCGCCGCCCACGAATTCATCGAGAAATTGCCGGAAGGCTATCGCTCCTTCCTCGGCGAGCGCGGCGTGCGCCTGTCCGGCGGCCAGCGCCAGCGCATCGCGATCGCCCGCGCGCTGCTGAAGAATCCGCCGTTGCTGCTGCTGGACGAAGCCACCAGCGCGCTCGACGCCGAATCCGAACGGCTGGTGCAAGGCGCACTGGAAGCCGCGATGAAGGGCCGCACCACGCTGGTCATCGCGCACCGTCTGGCGACCGTGCAGAAGGCCGACCGCATCATCGTGCTGGAAGACGGCCGCATCGTCGAGACCGGCACCCACGCCGAGCTGGTCGCGCTGGGCGGGATTTACGCCAATCTGGCCGCGCTGCAGTTCCACATCCAGAGTTGAGGCCGAAAATATACTGCCCACTGTATTTTTTACAGGCCCCATAAATCGTGCGGCAGACTGCCATTTTCATTGCATACCCCTGTTATTTCACACAATAACAGGGGCCGCAAGCGCGCTGCTGAGGCGGCCACACTCCTGTTTTCGATGCCGCAGTTGATATAATCCGGCTTCATTTTCAAATACCACCACGCGCCGGAGAAATTAAATGCAGCAATACCTAGACCTGGTCCGGACCATTCTTGAAGACGGCAGCTGGCAAGAAAATCGGACCGGAATACGCACGCTGAGCATTCCGGGAGCGATGATGCGCTTCGACCTGCGAAAAGACGGCTTCCCGGCTGTCACGACCAAGAAACTGGCATTCAAGTCCGTGGTGGGCGAACTATGCGGCTTCTTGCGCGCCACCCGCAGCGCTGCCGATTTTCGCGCGCTGGGATGCAAGGTGTGGGACCAGAACGCCAACGAAAACGCCGAATGGCTGCAGAACCCCTACCGGCTCGGCGAAGATGACCTCGGCCCGGTGTACGGGGTGCAATGGCGCGCATGGCCCGCTTACAAGCTGATTGAAGCCGGCCAGACGCGGCAAATCGACGATGCGCAGCACAGAGGATTCAAAGTCGTGTCGACCTTGCAGGATGACGGGCAACAGAAGGTTCTGCTGTACAAGGCCATCGACCAGCTGCGCGATTGCCTCGACACCATCATCAACAACCCCGGCAGCCGGCGCATCTTGTTCCACGGCTGGAATTGCGCCGACCTGGATTCGATTGCGCTGCCGGCTTGCCATCTGTTATATCAATTCCTGCCGAACGCATCGACCAGGGAAATTTCCCTGTGCCTGTACATCAGAAGCAACGATGTGGGACTGGGAACCCCGTTCAACCTGGCCGAGGGCGCGGCCTTGTTGCACCTGGTCGGCAGACTCACCGGCTATACGCCGCGCTGGTTCACCTACTTCATCGGCGATGCGCACATCTACGAAAACCATCTGGACATGCTGAAGCAGCAACTGGAACGCGCGCCGCATCCGGCGCCGAAGCTGGTGCTTTCAGACCGCATTCCTGATTATGCGCAGACCGGCCAGTACCAGCCTGAATGGCTGGAGCAGGTGGAGCCGGGCGACTTCGCGCTTGAACAATACCAGCACCATGCACCGCTGACAGCGCCGATGGCGGTCTGATCTGCCCGGCGGCGGGCATCCGTCCCGCCGTCATCGTCTCTGCATCGCATCCCCAAGCGCCAGCGGAAAGCCTGAGCAGGCCGCCCCATACTGCGCCGATCCGGGCCTTGCGCAACGCCGGCCACATTCTGCCCGCTCCGGCTTCGCCAATCGCCACATTCAAAAATCCCCTGGAATTTATTCGCCTTTCCGGGATAGCCATTGACGCCTGTATTGCCGGACAAGAATCAGAAGCCCGCATGACTTCGGCTTGTTATTACTATGAAAACATATCTGTTTTGGCCATTATCTTGACTCCTATCAACGATTTAAAGGGTCTTCCAAATGCCATTATTCAACCACCCAAAAACCCGCCGTTTCATCGAAGCTGGCACGCTCAAACAAATGAGCGCGTGGTATGAAGCCGAGCGCAATGTGATGTGGATGATGATGCACGCCCATCCGCGGCCTTGCTTCAACTCAGAACTCCTGGACGATATCTTGAACCTGGGCCGGGCGGCGCGTGAAAGCTCCCTGCCCATCGACTTTTGGGTGACGGGTTCAACCATGCCAGGCCTGTTTAATGTTGGCGGCGACCTTGCCAGTTTTGCGCAGCACATCCGTGCCGGCGACCGCGCGTATTTAGTGGCGTATGCGCGCGAATGTGTGGATGTGATCTGCGAAATAATGAACGGCTTTGGTACCGGGGCAATCACGATGGCAATGATTGAAGGAACCGCACTGGGCGGCGGCTTCGAATGCGCACTGGCCCACGACTACATCATTGCGCAAAAGGACGCAAAGTTAGGCTTCCCGGAAATCGCCTTCAACCTGTATCCCGGCATGGGAGCCTATTCACTGGTGGCGCGCAAGGCGCACATGCGCCTGGCTGAGCAACTGATCAGCACCGGAGAAGCCCATACTGCTGAATGGCATCACGAAAAAGGACTGGTCGATCGCACATTCGAGCGGGACGATGCTTACCAAGCGACCCGGACCTTCATAGACGGCATACGTCCGAAGCTCAATAGCATTCGTGCGATGCTGCGCACGCGCCGACGCGTTCTGCCCATCACCAAGTCCGAACTGCTCAACATCACCGAGGACTGGGCCGAGTCCTCGTTCCAACTGCAAGAAAAAGACCTTGCCTACATGGAGCGATTGGTTCTGCTTCAGAATAAGCGCAGCGTCAAGGCTCCGGGTGCAGCCGCTGCCACGCCTGCAGAGGTAGCGATTGCACCTATTTCATCCGTAGCGCATGCCACAGCCGCTTTCTCCGTCGTACCGCATCAAAGCACCTGAGAACCGCGCTTTGCCAACGGCAACCTGGGCCGCTTCTGGCAATACTGAAATACTTTCTGTTGTGATACCCCTGCGAACCTAGAGTACAAGTCCCTGAGCGTCAACCGCGCTCAGGGACTTTTTCATAAGCAGTCCGACGGGCCTCATGCTACGAGGTGCAACACCTTGTTTGACGGCACCGGCAGCCATGCCTCGAAATCCGCCAGCTTCATCGGCTTGCCATACAGATAACCCTGCACGTAATCGACTCCGATATTATTCAAGAAATCAGCCTGCTCCTGAGTTTCGACACATTCAGCCACAATTTTCAGATTCAACTCATGTCCCACGGCCACCATCGAACGCACCAGCGCTTGCGCCTTGGCATCCGTGTGGATGGACTGAATGAAACTGCCGTCAAGTTTCAGCACATCCAGCGGCAGGCGGGCCAGTTGCGACAACGACGAGTAACCGGTACCGAAATCATCCAGATGCACCTGCGCACCCAGTTCACGGAACATCCGGATCATGCGATGCGCCAGTTGCTCGTCTTCCACCAGGCAACTCTCCGTCAATTCGATATCGAGCAGTGACGGCGATATGTCATTGGACAGAATCGCACGCGTGAAGTCTTCCATGATCGTCGGGACGCGAAACTGGCGGGTGGAGATATTGATCGCGATACGCAGGTTCAGGCCTTGCCTTTTCCAGGCACCGGCCTGCTTGGCCGCCGCATTCATTACCCAGCGCCCTAGCGGGACGATCAGACCCGCTTCTTCAGCGTACGGAATAAAATATGAAGGGAAAATCAGGCCGCGCTCAGGGTGATTCCAGCGTATCAGCGCTTCGACGCTGTCCGCCTTTCCCGTTAGCAGCGATACTTTCGGCTGGTAGTACAGTTCAAACTGATTTTCTTCCAAGGCGTGACGCATATTGGTGTCAAGCCACATGTACTCGCTGATTTTATTGTTCATGCTCGGCGAGAACACCCGATATGTGCGCTTGCCTTCTTCTTTGGCGACATACATCGCCGTGTCGGCGCTACGCACCAACTCTTCGAGGTTGGCGCCATGCGCCGGGAACATCGCAATGCCGATCGAACAACCAGAATAGATTTCGGCCCTCTTGAGGGCGAACGGCTTCAGCATCCGGTCCAGGATCCGTTGCGCCGTCGCTTCCACCGTATCCTGCGACGAGCTTCCGACCATGATCAGGAATTCGTCACCACCCAGTCGCGCCAGCACATCTTTCTCGGTCAGGCACTCGCCAAGGGCGCTTGCCACATTCTGAATGAGAACATCGCCGGTGAGGTGGCCATAATGGTCATTCACTTTCTTGAAATTGTCGAGATCGAGGTAAATCAGGCCGAAGCATTCAGCATCCTCCGCCGCAACAGCGGCCGTGATTTTTTCCTGAATGGCATGGCGGTTCAGCAGGTTGGTCAACACGTCTTTATTGGCAAGCTCGACCAGGCGCGCCTGCGCGAGCAACTCCTCAGTTACATCAATGCCAGAGCAAACGAGGTATTTCTCATGCACCCCACTCCCGGATTCGATGAGTGTATTGCGCCACTGAATAAGACGTACTCCATTCTTGGTATCAATAGGACGCGTTACTGGCGCAGATTTACCTTGGAGGAAAAAATCACAAACTCCCGCACGTGAATCTTCACGCTGAGATGAATTCACAAACATGTCAAATGCGTTTTTGCCTACAACATCCGATTCTTTCACACCCGTGATTTCCTCAAACAGGCGATTGAAGCGCTTGATTTTCCCCGCACTGTCGAGAATGATGACCAGCGAATTCACTTCAGAAACCACCTGTTCGGCGAACGTCAGGCTATTTTCCAAATCCTTGGCGACGCTAACGGTATCGCCATAGTGCGCTGCTGTACCACCCCAAATCAAGGTATCAATTTTGCGCCCGACGAGATGAAGGCGAATAACATTACCGAAAATAGCAATGGTAAGAACCAAACTCGAAGTCACGCCAGTCATTGCACGTACTTCACGCGCCTGAGCTGAGCTCAATTCGACTGCAACAGTAACCGTGCCATTCTCACCGGACAGGCCCAAAGCATCGCTATCGCTGCTCAGTCTCCAGTATGGGCTGCTTGTGCCGAAGTGCGTAAAAAGCTGCAAATTGTCAATGTCTTCTTCTATATTAAGCATGGTTATTCTTTCGTTGCATGCGCCTGATGACATCATCCGTTTATATTGCCGCACATCTACAAATGTACGCTAATAATGCGTTTGCCGCTGCGAACACACTATTGCATACAGGCCCGGAACTGGGTATCGATATTTAATGCCGGCATCATTTGTTAGCTCGCAAGCCTGAACATTATTTCGCTGACAGTGCTGTTAGCAGGCAACGCAAACCTAGCCGTTGCGGGCCTCCACTCCAGATGACCTCCGGCCGCTGCTGACTCACCGAAGGACGTAGCAGGCGAAATGAGCCATTTGGCAGCGTACAGAGGCTTGGGCCACATTCACCATGTGCCTATGGCAAGACCGTGCTTTAGCTGGCGTCATGCTGCATGACGGGTGTGGCATCGGTTTGAAGCACGCACTCCCAACATGATCGGGTCTGGTATCCTTTCAACCGTTTTAGCCAAAAACCAGCCATTCCATGAGTAAACTCACCATCATCGTCGCCATCGACGCCGAAAACGGCATCGGCGTCAACAACACCCTGCCCTGGCGCTTGCCGGAAGACCTCGCGCACTTCAAGCGCACGACCTCCGGCCACCCGATCATCATGGGGCGCAAGACCTTCGACTCGATCGGACGCCCGCTGCCGAACCGGCGCAACATCGTCATCACGCGCAACCCGGCATGGCAGCATGCCGGCGTCGAAACCGCGCCTTCGATTGCGGCCGCCATACATCTATGCAACGGCACCGAAGCCTTCATCATCGGCGGGGCGCAGATTTTTACGGAAACCCTGCTCCAAGCTGACCGCCTGATCGTGACCGAAATCGCCAATACGTTCGACTGCGATGTTTTTTTCCCGGCCATCGATCCTCAACAATGGCGAGAAAGCGCACGCGAACAGCATCACTCCGAGCAAAATGATTTTGATTACGCATTCGTCACTTACGAAAAACTTTAGGAAAAATATATGTCAGGACATGGCTTTCACGTACACGGCCCGCACGATCACGAAGTGGAACACGCGGCACAGAGCGGTGACAATTTCGCCGGAAAAATCGCAGTCATGACCGCCATCATGGCGACCGTTGGCGCATTGTTCGGCTACGAGGGCGGCGCCACACAAAACAATGCCGCGATGTTCAAGAACGAGGCGGCGATCAAGAAAACGGAGGCTTCCAATCAATGGAACTTCTATCAGGCCAAATCGGGCAAGCAGAACCTGGCCGAACTCGCGCTCACACTGCCCGGCGTTGACCAGGAAAAATACAAGATCGACATCGCCCGTTACAAGAGCGAAAAAGAAGCCATCAAGAAAGATGCCGAAAAACTGGAGCTTGAATCCCACGCATGGGATAAGAAATCCGAAGAATCATTGCACCAGCACCATCGCTGGGCACAGGCAATGACAGCGATACAAATCGCCATTTCCCTTGCTGCCATCACCCTGTTGACCCGCAAGAAATGGCTGCAAGCCGGCTCTTATGGACTTGCAGGCGTGGGCCTGGCACTGGCAGCACTGGCTGCACTGCATATTTGATCATATCTACGCAGAAAAATCCGGTCATCCATAGGCAATTCGGTGGCCGGATTGCACATCATGCTGCATCAGTTCCGGCCAGGCAGAAAGTCATTTTTATTTCCCGCAGGAAAACAATGTGACCACTGGATGAAATTTGCTATTTCAGCTCTTGATTTGGCTTAATTTTTTCCACATGCGCCCCCATATCTGAGAGAATCCGTTTTTTATTTTTCGGCGCGCAAGCGGTTGTTGCCACGACTGGCCCAGGCGTCTCCCACATAATCTGTCTTTATTGGAGACCACCATGAAATTCCGCTTCCCCATCGTCATCATCGACGAAGACTTCCGTTCTGAAAACACCTCCGGCCTCGGCATTCGTGCATTGGCCAATGCGATGGAACAAGAGGGCATGGAAGTCATCGGCGTGACCAGTTATGGCGACCTGTCCCAGTTCGCGCAACAGCAAAGCCGCGCCTCCGCTTTCATCCTGTCGATCGACGACGAGGAATTCGGCGGCGGTTCGCCCGAAGAAACCGACCACGCGCTGAAATCGCTGCGCGCCTTCGTCGAGGAAATTCGCTACAAGAACGCCGACATCCCGATTTATCTGTACGGCGAAACCCGCACCTCGCGCCATATCCCGAACGATATCCTGCGCGAACTGCACGGCTTCATCCACATGTTCGAAGACACGCCGGAATTCGTCGCGCGCCACATCATCCGCGAAGCCAAGTCCTACCTCGACGGCCTGGCGCCACCTTTCTTCCGTGCGCTGGTGCATTACGCCAACGACGGTTCATATTCCTGGCACTGTCCGGGGCACTCGGGTGGCGTGGCCTTCCTGAAGTCGCCGATCGGCCAGATGTTCCACCAGTTCTTCGGCGAAAACATGCTGCGCGCCGACGTTTGCAATGCCGTCGAAGAACTCGGCCAGTTGCTCGACCATACCGGCCCGATCGCCGCATCGGAACGTAATGCGGCACGCATCTTCAATGCCGATCATTGCTATTTCGTCACCAACGGCACCAGCACCAGCAACAAAATGGTCTGGCACTCGACGGTCGCATCCGGCGATATCGTCGTAGTCGACCGCAACTGCCACAAATCGATCCTGCATTCGATCATCATGACCGGTGCAATTCCGGTATTTCTGATGCCGACTCGCAATAATCTCGGCATCATCGGTCCGATCCCGCTGGAAGAGTTCACGCTGGAAAGCATCCAGAAGAAGATCGAAGCCAACCCGTTTGCCCGCACAGCGAAGAACAAGAAGCCGCGCATCCTGACCATCACCCAATCGACTTACGATGGCGTGCTCTACAACGTCGAAACGCTGAAGGAGATGCTGGATGGCGAAATCGACACCCTGCACTTCGACGAAGCCTGGCTGCCGCACGCGACTTTCCACGATTTCTACAAAGACATGCACGCGATCGGCAAAGACCGCCCGCGCGCCGCGAAATCGATGATTTTTTCGACCCAGTCGACCCACAAGTTGCTGGCCGGCATCTCGCAAGCATCGCAGATCCTGGTGCGCGAATCGGAAACAGTCAAACTCGACAGGGATGCTTTCAACGAAGCCTACCTGATGCACACCTCGACCTCGCCGCAATACTCGATCCTTGCTTCCTGCGACGTCGCGGCAGCGATGATGGAAGCGCCGGGCGGCCCCGCGCTAGTGGAAGAGTCGATCCTGGAAGCGCTTGATTTTCGTCGCGCGATGCGCAAGATTGATGAGGAATGGGGTCAGGACTGGTGGTTCCAGGTCTGGGGACCGGACACCTTTGCCGACGACGGCATCGGCTCGCGCGAAGACTGGGTCATCAAGGCGGAAGACAACTGGCACGGTTTCGGCAAACTGGCGCCGGGCTTCAATATGCTGGATCCGATCAAGGCCACCATCGTCACGCCGGGCCTGGCGCTGGACGGCAAGTTCGGCGAAACCGGCATCCCGGCCTCGATCGTCACAAAATATCTGGCGGAACACGGCGTCATTATCGAGAAATGCGGACTGTACTCGTTCTTCATCATGTTTACCATCGGCATCACCAAAGGCCGCTGGAACACCTTGCTGACCGCATTGCAACAGTTCAAAGATGACTATGACAAGAACCAGCCGATCTGGCGCATTCTGCCGGAGTTTGCTGCCGCTAACCCGCGCTATGAGCGTCTTGGCCTGCGCGACCTGTGTCAGCAAATCCATGAGGCTTACAGGACTTACGACGTGGCGCGCCTGACCACTGAAATGTACTTGTCCGACATGCAGCCGGCAATGCGGCCGAGCGATGCATTCGCGATGATGGCGCACCGTGAAATCGACCGGGTACCTATCGATGAACTGGAAGGCCGCGTGACTTCGATCCTGCTGACGCCGTACCCACCGGGGATCCCGTTGCTGATTCCGGGTGAGCGCTTCAACAAGACCATCGTCGATTACCTCAAGTTCGCACGGGATTTCAACGAGAAATTCCCCGGCTTCGAGACCGATGTGCATGGCCTGGTAAAGGGCGAAATCGATGGCAAGCGCTGTTATTACGTGGATTGCGTCAAACAATCAGCATAATAAAAAAGCTGCTCATGGCAAGATGGGGTCGCCATGAGCAGCTTTTTCGTAGGACTGAAACGATTTTTCTATATTCTTCCGTATTATCGCAGGAGTGAAGTTCTACTCAGCTCCTGTCTGTTTCATACTGTAATAATCAACTCAGGCATCCAGCGCCTGCCGGAAATCCTCCACCAGATCCACAGTATCTTCAATCCCGACTGAGACCCGGATCAGGGATTCGGCGATGCCCATGCTGGCACGACGTTCAGCGCCCATTTCGAAGAAAATCGTATGCGCAACCGGGATCACCAAGGTACGGGTGTCCCCCAGATTACTGGCCGGTATCGCGAGTTTCAGACGATTGAGGTAATCGAAACAATCCACTTCCGGTTTCAGCTCGAAGCTCAGCAAGCCGCCATAGGCGCGGAACAACTCCGATGCCAGCGCATGCTGCGGATGCGACGGCAGGCCGGGATAATGAACGGCAGCGACCCGTTCATCGGCCTCCAGCATGTTGGCCACTGCCAGAGCACTGGCACATTCGCGCTCCAGGCGCAAGGCGATGGTCTCGGCCCCGACTGCAATATGATGCGCCGCTTCCGGCCCCAGCGAACCGCCAAAATCGCGCAAAGCTTTGGCACGCACTTGCGCCATGCCCCATTGTACGGAAGGAAATCGTTTGTAATTGTCGGCGATATTCGGGAAGCGGGTCCAATCGTAGAGTCCGGTATCGGTCAAACTGCCACCCAGTGCATTGCCGTGGCCACCGATCGATTTGGTCAGTGCATTCACCACCAGGCTGGCACCCACACTGCCCGGACGGAATAAATACGGCGAAGTCATCGTGTTATCGACAACATAAACGATGCCACGTTCACGGCACAAAGCGCCGATGCGCTGCAGGTCGGCAATTTGTGTGCGCGGATTGGCGATGGTTTCCACAAACACAATGCGCGTCTCAGGCAACAATGCTGCTTCGACATTTTTCACATCAGTTGCATCGACCATCGCCACATCAACACCTTGCGCGTTGACCGTCTGCCATAAACTGTTCGTGTTGCCAAACAAAAAGGATGATGAAACTACATGATCCCCCTTACGCAACAAGGACTGGAACACCGCACCGATGGCAGCCATGCCTGTCGAGAAACAGATGCTGGAATGGCCATCTTCCATCTTGGTGATTTTATCTTCCAGTGCCGACACCGTCGGGTTCCCCTGACGACCATAGCGATACCCGCCTTGTTTCCCCTGAAAAACGGCCGCCAGTTCGCGCGCATCTTTATAACCGAAAGCAACCGAAGTATGAATCGGCTTGTGCAATGCGCCATGCTCAATCGTTTTTTGGCGATCACTATGCAGGATCGTGGTCGTGAAGCCGTATTTTTTTGGATCGTTCATTATCAATCGGGTAGGAACAGCCTGCCCATCCGGGATGGGCAGGGATGTTGGAGTGGCTAGTCGGCGCGCGCCAGATTCAGGTTCAGTTGTGAACGCACTGCATCTTCAATGACCGGCTTCGGGTTTTTACGTGCGGTTTCAATGCGGTCCAGATAATCACGCGAGATATCGCCTGTCACATAAACACCGTCAAAACAGGAAGCCTCAAAGTTTTTCAGTGCTGGATTGACATCGGAAATCGAGCGTTTTAACGCGTCGATATCCTGATACACCAGTGCGTCGGCAGTAATCTCGCGGCATACTTCTTCAACGGAGCGACCGTAGGCGATCAATTCGTTGCGCGTCGGCATATCGATGCCGTATACGTTCGGGAATTTCACCGGTGGCGCTGCCGAGGCAAAAATCACGCGCTTGGCGCCGGAATCCCGTGCCATCTGCACGATTTCACGACTGGTCGTACCACGCACGATCGAATCATCAACCAGCAATACTGATTTTCCCTTGAACTCGGAAGCCATTGCATTGAGCTTCTGACGTACCGATTTCTGGCGAATTGCCTGGCCAGGCATCAGAAAGGTACGACCGACGTAACGATTTTTGATGAAACCTTCGCGATACTGGATATTGAGCTTCAATGCCAATTCCATCGCAGCAGGACGGGATGAATCAGGAATCGGCATCACGACATCGATATCGCCTTGAGTAAACTGCTTCCTGACCTTGTCCGCCAGATACTCACCCATCTTCAAGCGCGCTGCATAGACCGAAGCACCATCAATGATGGAGTCAGGGCGTGCAAAATAAACGAATTCGAATGCACAGGGATTCAAGGATGGATTCTCAGCACATTGCTGACTTTCCATATTCCCATCCAGATCGATGAAAATGGCCTCGCCAGGCATTACATCACGCAAGAAACGGAAGCCCAGGCCTTCCAGAGCGACAGACTCGCTGGCAACCACATACTCCGTCCCTTTTGCTGTCTCATTGACACCGATGCATAAAGGTCGGATGCCAAACGGGTCGCGGAAAGCCAGCAAACCATATCCGGCAATTTGCGCCACTACTGCATACGAGCCACGCACGCGCTTGTGCAAGACGGTAACCGCCTTGAACAGGGCTGCCGGATCCAGCGAGTAACCGAAGGTCGCCTCCTGAATTTCGTGCGCCAGCACATTCAACAACACTTCCGAGTCCGAATCGGTATTAATGTGACGACGATCGTTCTTGAACAATTCAATCTTGAGTTGTTCGCTGTTCGTCAGGTTGCCGTTATGCGCGAGGGTAATGCCGAACGGTGCATTTACGTAAAATGGTTGCGCCTCTTCTTCACTGGCAGAACCCGCGGTTGGATAACGAACCTGGCCGATCCCTGTATTGCCGAACAAAGAGCGCATGTTACGGGTACGGAATACATCACGCACCAAGCCATTGGCCTTGTGCATCGTGAAGCGATTACCGGAATTTGTTGCGATACCAGCTGCATCCTGACCTCGATGCTGCAACAACAGCAACGCATCATAAATCAACTGATTGGCGGGACTATGAGAAACAACACCAACAATGCCACACATGGTGGACTCCTAAACTGAAATGATTTAAAACTGTACATGCTGGGCAAAACTGCCCGGCAAAAAAGGTTTAACGGTTTGCGCAACAGTCTCTGCCAAAGGACTCAATAAAGCCTCTTTCCAGAATGTCTGCTGCGGAATCGCAGTCATGCCACTCAACAGCACCGCAGTCAACACGATAAGAAGGCCGCGTGCCAGACCAAACAAGCCACCAAGACCGCGATCTACCAGATTCAATCCACTGGCTTTGATAACCGCACTTATCGCCATCGATAACAGTGCCATCAAGATTCTGGTGCCAATGAAAAGCATCACAAATGCTGCGATCAGGCGCAGCGAATAAGTCGGAATAACATCAGGCAACAGCTTGGCCAGAGTCTCACCGTAGGCATTTGCCACGATGAAAGCCGCAATCCAGCTTGCCAGCGAGAGTGCCTCCTTCACTAATCCGCGCAGAGTACTGATGACGATCGAACAAATCAATACGAAAAGTACAAGATAATCAAAAATCGTCACGTTTTTTCAGAAACTCCGTTTAACGCAGTGATCAAACCGGCACCAAAGTGCCGTTGAGTCCCAACTTCCCCAACTTGGCACGCACTTTATCGGCCTCTTCTTTGCTTCCGAAAGGGCCAACCCGGATACGGATGCGCTCGCCTGACGCTGTTGCAATTTTCTGCGTGTACGATTTGATGCCCGCCTCTTTCAACTTGCCTTGCAAGTCATTTACCTTATCCTGGGTGGCGAGAGCTGCGACCTGAATCACAAACTTTGACGGTTGCTTCTCTGACGCAGCCACAGGTCCATCCCCCTCCAGAATCGCACGTGCCCGTGCCGCATCATCAATCTTCTTCAGCACCTTTGGCTCGGACTTTGGTTCGGTTTTATGCTCGATTTTAAGTTCGGTCTTGGCTTCAGATTTATGCTCGATTTTGGACTCGGCTTTTGGTGCCACTGCCGGCTTCAATTCAGGCTTCGACCTCTCCTTATTATCGGCTTTTTCATGCAGCTGCATTTTGGTCGAATTTTCAGATTTGACCCCGCCATCAGTCTTTACCGCTGCAGAATCAGCATCGGCAAGCAATCCCTTGATAGGAATGGAAGTTTTCTCATTTTTTGCTTGAAGTTGCGGCGCAGCTTGAACTGCCGGCTCAATAATTTCCTCCTTCGAATCCAGACTAGCTGTTTCGGAAGAACTTATTGAGGACGAAGCAGTAACTGCACTGGACTCGCCGGGTGCAGATGCAGCGGGGACATCCTTGGATGGAATCTGAATCGCGATGTCATTCGACAACGGCTTTTGCTCCGAATCCAATACCATTGGCAAACCGATAATCGCCGCCAGCACCAGCGCCACAGCACCGACCAGCCGTCGACGCGCACGCTTTTTTTCAGGCACCGCATTATCAACCGAATCGGCATTCAAACTGCCCGGTTTGCGCTTGGCGCGAGCAGACAACTTGCTACCTGCCTCCTCAGCACGCGAATAGAACTCACCACTATCGGAAGTGGATTCTTGCTTGTTTTTACGAAGGAACGAGAACAAGCTCATGGAATAAATAATGATTAATCATCAGTGATGTTGTGACTTTCTAGCTTCCAGCACGCCAGCGACAGTCAGGAAGGACCCGAAAACCATAATTCTATCATTCTCACCCGCACGTTTTTGTGCGTTCGCAAAAGCGTCAGCGGGAGAACTGAAGGTTTGCACGGTACGTTCGGCGTTGGGACCGGGTTCGGACACAATGCCGGCCTCGGACAATTTCTCTTGCAGCATCATTGCCGATGCTGCTCGCGGCAAGGGCAGATCCGTAACGCACCAATGATCAACACGGTCTTTCAGTTGTGCGATCACGCCGCTGATGTCCTTATCCTGCATCGCGCCAAACACTGCATACGTAAATCGATGAAAGCCCATATTGTCGAGGTTTTGCGCCAGAGTTGCTGCCGCATGCGGATTATGTGCGACATCAAGGATGACCGATGGACGACCGGGCAATACTTGAAACCGGCCAGGAAGATCGACCATCGCGATGCCATTGCGCACTTCCTGCGCCCCCAAAGGCAAGCGATCACGCAAAATCTCCAGTGCTGCCAGTGCTGCTGACGCATTCAGCAGTTGGTTGGCGCCACGCAGACTCGGATAACCCAGTGAATTGCGTCTTTGCGAGCGCCCGCCAAAATTCCACTGCTGCTTGTCACCGGAATAATTGAAATCACGACCGAACAGCCGCAAATCTGCGCCAATTGCCTCCGCATGATCAATCAGCGATTGCGGCGGCACAGGATCGCTGCAAATTGCCCCGCGCCCCGCCCGAAAAATACCGGCTTTCTCGAAGCCGATTTTCTCACGCGTATCCCCGAGGTAATCCGTATGGTCGATATCGACGCTGGTCACAATCGCGACATCGGCATCCACCACATTGACGGCATCCAGACGGCCACCCAAACCCACCTCCAGAATGACCGCATCCAGCCCGGCTCCGGCAAATAACTTTAACGCGGCCAAGGTGGTGAACTCGAAATAAGACAGTGTAATTTCACCACGCACTGCCTCGACCATCTCAAATGCAGCAATCAATGCTGCATCGGACACCATGTTACCGCCCACCCTGACCCGTTCGTTAAATACCAATAAGTGCGGTGATGTATACAAGCCCACCTTGTATCCGCCTTGCAGCAATATGGATTCCAGCATCGCGCAGGTAGAACCTTTGCCATTCGTGCCGCCGACAATAATCACCGCCGCATCGAAACTGATGCCTAGGCGTGCATAGACCTGCTCTACGCGCTCCAGACCCATATCGATGGTATGCACATGCAAATGTTCGATGTAATTGAGCCAGTCCTGCAGATTTTTTTGTGTTTGAGTCGGCATGCCAGGCGTAGTGAATACGAGTTAAACAGTGATTGAATTATTCATGGCGCCTCTGCAATCATTGCTTGCAGCCCTGATAGCGGGAAATGAACGCTTTGAATCTTGAAAAATTTCATAAGCACGGCTGTGCATGGATGATGACTCCGCTAAGCAAGTCGTCCAGAAACAGCAACCGCGCATTCCAATAAAAAATCTGGCTACGTGTAGCCAGATTTTTTATGCAATATCAGACCACTACCGCTTCGGCCGCCTGATTCTGCAGCAAGGCCAGCAATCGGGCAATTTCTTCACGCATCTTGCGTCGGTCGACGATCATGTCAATCGCCCCTTTTTTCAGCAAGAACTCGGACCGCTGGAAGCCTTCAGGCAATTTCTCGCGCACGGTATTTTCAATCACGCGCGGTCCGGCAAAACCGATCAGGGCTTTCGGCTCCGCGATCACCACATCGCCCATGAAGGCGAAGGATGCCGAAACTCCACCCATGGTGGGATCGGTCAGAACTGAAATGAACGGCAATTTTTTCTCAGACAGCTTGGTGAGCATTGCTGTTGTTTTGGCCATTTGCATCAGGGACAACAAGCCCTCTTGCATACGGGCACCACCGGTGGCCGTAATGCAGATAAACGGCACTTTCTGCTCTAGCGCATTTTGCGCCCCACGCACGAAACGCTCGCCGACGACCGATCCCATCGAACCGCCCATGAACTCGAACTCGAAACAGGCAACGACGACTGGAACAGTCATGATTGCGCCACCGAGGACGACCATTGCATCAGTCTCGCCGGTTACCTCAATGGCGGATTTCAGACGATCCGGGTACTTCTTGCTGTCCTTGAACTTCAAGGTATCAACCGGCAACGCCTCCTGCCCAATTTCATAGCGACCACCAGCATCGAGCAAGGCATCAAGCCGCTCGCGGGCGCCAATGCGCATATGGTGGCTACACTTGGGGCACACATGGACATTGGATTCAAGATCCGAGCGATACAACACGGCCTCACAGGATGGGCATTTGACCCACAGGCCTTCCGGTACCGACTTGCGGGTAGCAGAATCAGAGCGCTGGATACGCGGGGGAAGTAGCTTTTCTAGCCAACTCATAGTGAACTCCTCATTCGGACGCGACCACCAGGTCGCGTCAATTTGTGCAATTTTACTCGTCTAATGCCTGACGCACACCGGAAATGAACGCTTGCACCGCATCTACACCCTGATCCAGGGGGGTATTCTCCAACTCCTGGATAATCCGGCTACCGATAACGACCGCATCCGATACCGAGGCAATAGCCTTGGCAGTTGCAGCGTCGCGGATACCGAAACCGACGCCAACCGGCACCCGCACGTGTTTCTTGATGCGAGGAATCATGGCAGCAACAGCATCCAGATCCAGGGCACCTGAGCCGGTAACGCCTTTCAAGGACACGTAATATACATAACCACTGGCAATTTTTCCTACTTTTTCGATGCGCTCGTCAGTTGATGTCGGTGCCAGCAAGAAAATCGTATCCAAATCCTGTGATTTCATTGCCTCTACGAAATCTTCGCACTCTTCCGGCGGATAATCCACTACCAGCACACCGTCCACCCCAGCAGTCTTGGCAGCCTGGATGAATGCATCCTGACCCATGCGTTCAATCGGATTGGCGTAACCCATCAGGACCACAGGTGTCGCCTGATTGGTAGTACGGAACTCGGCAACAAAGCCCAGCACATCGCGCATGCCGACGCCTTTCAGCAGCGCCCTTTCCGAGGCACGCTGGATCACCGGGCCATCGGCCATCGGATCTGAAAAAGGAACACCCAGCTCAATAATGTCCGCACCACCGGCAACCAGCGCATGCATCAGTGGCACAGTCAGCTCCGGGGACGGATCACCGGCAGTGATGAACGGAATAAGGCCTTTTTTATTTCTCGCAGCCAATACTGACAGCGTAGATTGAATTCTGGACATGGTTGAACGCTCGATATAGTTGACATCATCCGGCAAGAATCAGGAGAAAATGTTGCCATAATTGACACACTTCCCATCCTGACTTAAGCCGATCAATTTTGCTTGCACCAGCCAGCTAATCGGCTGACTGGTGCGGATTGTATTCGGGCTTAGTAGAAATTCCCCATACGTTCGGCAACCGTATGCATGTCCTTGTCGCCACGACCGGACAGATTCACCAGAATGGTCTTGTCTTTCGGCAGAGTCGCGGCAAGTTTGGCTGCATAGGCCAGCGCATGACTGGATTCAAGTGCCGGAATGATACCCTCGATGCGGCAACAGTCATGAAAAGCCTGCAGCGCCTCGTCGTCGGTAATGGTTACGTACTGTGCACGGCCGGAATCCTTGAGCCATGCATGCTCGGGGCCGACGCCGGGATAATCGAGACCGGCCGACACCGAGTGGGTCTCGATGATCTGGCCATTCGCATCCTGCAGCAGGTAGGTGCGATTACCATGCAATACGCCAGGCGTTCCCGCAGTCAGTGAAGCCGAATGCTTGCCGCTCTCCAGCCCCTCACCTGCCGCCTCAACTCCGATTAACTGCACATTTTTGTGATCGATATACGGGTAAAAAATTCCCATCGCATTCGATCCACCACCGATGCATGCCATCACATAATCCGGCTGGCGACCGGTCATTTCCGGCATTTGCGTCAGGCACTCCTCGCCGATGACCGATTGGAAATCGCGCACCATCATCGGATAAGGATGCGGACCGGCAACAGTACCGATGATGTAGAAAGTGTTCTCGACATTGGTGACCCAGTCACGCATCGCCTCGTTCAATGCATCTTTCAGCGTCCTGGAACCGGACTCTACCGGCACCACTGTTGCACCCAGCAACTTCATCCGATACACGTTTTGCGCCTGGCGCTTGACGTCTTCCGCGCCCATGTAAATCACGCATTCAAGTCCGAAACGGGCGCAAATCGTGGCGGTGGCGACTCCATGCTGGCCGGCGCCGGTTTCTGCGATCACGCGTGGCTTGCCCATGCGCCTGGCAAGTAAAGCCTGGCCGATGACGTTGTTGATCTTGTGCGCGCCGGTGTGATTCAGGTCTTCACGCTTGAAAAATATCTGCGCGCCGCCCTGCATTTCAGACCAGCGCTTGGCATGGTAAATCGGGCTGGGGCGACCAACAAAGTGTTTCAGTTCATAGCGAAATTCGGCCAGAAACTCTGGATCATTGCCGTAATGTGCATAGGCATCTTTCAATTCGGTCAGCGCATGCGTCAGCGTCTCGGAGACGAAAGTGCCGCCATAGGGGCCGAAATGCCCTCTTGCATCAGGAAAAGGATAATCGGCCGCATGGAAAATGGCCGTTGTGTCGTGTTCGCTCATATTTTTTCTCAATTAATCTGGGGTGGCATCTGCCTGACGCACCGCACCAATGAAGGCACGGATCTTGTCGGCGTCCTTGATACCCTTGGACAGTTCTACGCCGCTGCTGACGTCAACTGCGTAAGGGCGCACGCGCACAACCGCTTCAGTCGCGTTTTGTACGTTCAAGCCACCACTTAAAACGACCTGAGGCGCGAGTTCTTTTGGAATGAGAGACCAATCAAATACCTTTCCACCACCACCGTAACCATCGACAAATGTATCGAGCAGCAATCCGCTGGCATCACAATAATCGTGTGCGTATTTTAACAAATCCGCACCTGACATATCCGGACTCACGCGCAAGGCCCGGATAAATGGCCGATTTACCGCCTTTGCAATTGCAGCACAACATTCCGGCGTCTCGTCACCATGAAATTGCAGTAGTGAAACGGGTGCCTGCGCAAGCACCTGCTGCACCTGCTGCAACGTCGCATTCACGAACAAACCAACCGTCGTGACAAACGGCGGAATCAGCGCCATCAGTCTGGCTGCGGCATCTGGCGCAATATAGCGCGGACTTTTTGCATAAAATACAAAACCGATCGCATCAGCACCTGCGTCAATTGCTGCCTTTACATCCTCATTGCGGGTAAGGCCGCAAATCTTGATTCTGGTACGATGATTCATTGCAATTATCTATTCTCCGACTGTATTCCGGGCGCATGAAAGACGGAAACCATCCACACATACACCCCTATGTATTATTAATAGCCCAGACAAATCGTGCGGGAAAGGCATATTTTAGGCACATACCCCATAAAAATGTCAAAATAGGCAACCGTCAGAGCCAAGGCAATTCGACTGCCTCAGCCTGCGGCAAACCCCATTTTTGATCATAGTCGATTCTGGCCAAATACAAGCCATCCGGCATGAAAGTGGGTGCCGCATGTTTGCGATCACGCCCATCCAACACCTCTTTCAACCAAGGCGGCGCCTGCCTGCCGAGGCCGACATAAATTAACGAACCAACAATATTACGCACCATATGGTGCAAGAACGCGCTGGCACGCAAGGTGAATACGATCATGTCACCGCGCCGCTCAACACGAATCTCATGCATCATCTTGATTGGCGTTTTAGCCTGACACTCAGCCGCCCTGAACGCTGAAAAATCATGCATACCAACCAGCGCCTGCGCTGCACTGTGCATCAGTTCTGCATTCAGGCTGCGGAAAACCCAGCCAGCCTTTCCGGCCAGCAGAGGTGAGCGTACAGGATTGTTATACAACACGTACTGATAAGAACGGGCAGTGGCGCTAAATCGCGCATGAAAATCATTTCCCTCTTCACCGGCAACCTCGCAAGCCCAGCGTACTGCAATTGACGGCGGTAAAAAAGCATTCACTCCGCGCACCCAGGAGCAAATATCACGATTAAGTTCGGTATCAAAATGCACTACCTGTTCGACAGCATGAACGCCGGCATCGGTACGCCCCGCGCAAGTAGTCTGAATATTTATTAATGTGAATTTCTTCAGGGCTGCTTCAAGCTTGTCTTGCACAGTGCAACCATTCGGCTGGGTTTGCCAGCCGAACCATGGCGCACCATCGTATTGAATACCCAGAGCAATACGTTTCAATTCAAGTCCAATATCAAAAAACTTACTTCAAAAAAAACAAACGGGCGTCAGCTCTACGCTGCGCCCATCCCTAAGAGGCGGCCCGGCTCATGCACCTGAAGCAAAACCGGTTGGTTAACACATCGACCCAATTTTCAATTACACCGGAAAACTGGCAGATGCCTCACTGACAGCCAGATGCGCAGGCCAGACAGACAACTGGTGATAAGTGTGATTATGCAAGACTGGCCAACAAGCTTTTGGCCTTTTCAATTTGCTCACTCGATCCATCCTTCAGAACCTCATCAAGCAATTCACGAGCTCCCTCCTTATCACCAATTTCCTGATAGGCAACTGCAAGATCAAGTTTAGTGGCCATTTCTACATTACCCGACATTTCGACAACTGGCATCGCATAGATACTCTCTGCACTATTTTTCGCAAGCTGATCAGACACAACAGATGAGTCAAGATCAAAATCGATTCCTGACAAATCAAATTCCATGGCAGCACCTATGGGCTCTGCTGCCGGATCCATCTCCATTGCACCAACATCCATTACGGCGCCAGCGTCAACTTCAGCAGCCGTTGCCACATCCTTCGCTGTTGCGGCATGAGGGTCCGGCGTGGCCGGCGCCTCTTTTGCCGAAAAAGAATTATTGCCACTCAGGAAATCAAAATCAATTGCATCCAAATCCAGTTTCAATTCAACTGGTTCTGCCAGCTTTTCCGCGGCATCAGTCGACAGTGTTGCTACTGCAACCGGAACATCTTCTACCCCGACAGGTGCAGACGATACATCTTCAGCAATTTCAATATCAACAGTCTCAATCGAATCGGGCGATATCTCGGCCATACCAGAAGACATAGGAATGAGGTCGGCTTCGGGCGCTACCTCTGCCTGTCTTTCAGCGCCACCCAAATCGAAATCCAGCCCATCTGAAGCAGCACTCTGGGCAACAAGGTCGATATCAAAATCCAGATCATCTGTAATTTCAGTACCCGCCTGCGCTTCGGCTGATGCAATCAAGTCCTGCTCAAAGGCGAATATATCTGCACCCTGCACTTCCCGCGATTGCGAATTAGCCAGCAAAGATTCGGGATCAAGATCCTCCAATGGCCTGGTCGGGGCGCCGAACGCGACAGCCTTGGCAGCGACGTCATCGGATAATTCACCACCGGCATATAAAGGATTATTAGGGTCTATCGCCATGCCCAGCGCTGCGGCCTGCTGCCAATCGTCGCCCTCACCCTTCGTTGAGCCGAATAATTCGCTGGCAAGTGTCTCAAATGAGCGCAAATCCTTGCGTTTGGCGTAGATCTCCAGCAACTTGACCCTGACTGCATTTCGGTCTGGCTGAGTACGCAAAGCCTCTTTCAGGATTTCTTCAGCTTGCGCATCCCGTCCGTAAGCAATATATACATCTGCCTCGGCAATTGGATCTACCTCATTAGCATCAAGCTGACTGGCTGATGGCGTGAAATTGGAATTGAATACACTATTGTTGGTATCGACGCTCTGGCCACCGGTGGAACCGAACAATGAGTTCGCTTTCAGACTGGAATCCGGCAATGCACTATTGTCAAAAACAACAGCTTTCTTTTTACGTCGAGTAACATAAATCCCCAGCGCACCCAATAAAGCAAGCAATACGCCTGCCCCTGGAAGCAAAGCGGGATTATCCAACAGAGTGTCAACAAAACTTGGTTCAGTAGGCTGCGCCTGCTTGACCTTCTGAGGCTGTGCCTTAGGCTTGCTCAAAGTTGCAACTGGTGCAACTGGTGCAACGGAAGCGGAATCTACTGCGGATGCTGGCGCTAGCGCTGGTACGGATGCGGATGCGGATGCAGCAGATTTCTCAACTAATTTAACTGCCTCAGCTTTTTTCTGTTGCGCAGCCAAATCGTTGTTTTTTACTTCCAGGATCGCCTGCAGATTATTGACGTTCTTTTCCAACTCCTTGACACGCTCATTGGCATCCGCAATCGCTTTATCTTTCGCGATTTTATCTTCACTATTCTTGGTTGCTCCGGCAACTTTATCGGCAGCAGAGGTTCCAGCGCCAACTGCATTTGCTCTGGACAATTTAAGCTTATCCTTAGCTTCACTGGCTTCAGTTTTGCTCTCTTCAACCTTGGTGACAATTTTGCCTGCAGCAAGCTGTTTTGCCTGAATCTCCGGCTTGGCTACCGTACTGGCCACCTTGCCGGCCAGCTGATTCCTGTAATTATCAAAATCCGCAGCCTGCGCAACAATAACTCCTGAAGCCTCGACTTGACTGATACTACGTACTGCATCTGCATCTGGCACGGACAAAATCTGTCCAGTGCGCAGGCGATTCATATTATTGCCTGCGAATGCATTCGGATTCGCACGATACAATGCGACCAGCATTTGATCCAATGACACGCCACTCGGCTTTGCCTGAATCGCAAAATGGGTCAAGGTATCGCCACGCCGTATTCTGTACTCTCCCGGCTTCGCAACGAACTTGACCTCTGTGGCCGGTTTAGATGCGGCGGTACGTTCCGTCGTTTTAGGCAACGCCTTTTCCAAAAGACTATTGGAACGCACCTGCCGTTCAGGAACCGGTGGCATCGGCACTGCTGGCACTTGGGCAACGGAGGTATTAAACTGCAACGGAACATTGGTCGGCGACGCCACCTGTACCGGTTGATTCATGCGCAAATCGGCGGGATCAAGAAGAAATGTATACTCGCGTATCAAACGCCCATTACTACCGCCCAGCTCCAGCAACATATCCACAAAAGGTTCGTTTACCGGCTGATTGGACGTCACCCGTATGAATTGCCGGGAGCCGCGTTGCTCAATAGCAAAACGCAAAGATAGCAAGGCTGGGTTGAAATCGATTTTAGCCTGTCGGAAAGAATCGGAAGACGCCAATTTGGCAACCAAAGAACCAATCTCATCTTTGGAAACCGCGGTCAGCTCAATTTCCGCGCGTAGCGGCTGCCCCAGAGAGGAGAGAACGGTAAGCTTCCCCAGCCCGGCAGCATGCACATTTGAAAGCAGAAATACTGCCGAAGCGACAGCAGCACTTAGCACCTTTAAACCAAATGAAATGTACTGAGGGTGGTTATCTGAAGGCATATTGACTGACATAAATTGGCATTCGGTTAATGTTGTCGCTGTAAATACAAGCTCAACGTCCGTTTATCATTGTTCTCGGAGCTTTGAACATATCATTATGAACTTTGGCATGCAAGCTTAACCAGCTTCACATGAAATGTAAAACCCGCCAAAGTTTCTTAAAAAGAAACAGTTGGCGGGCTATCGTTGCCAATTGACAAAAAACTCGATTAATCTTCCAAAACAATACGCAACATACGGCGCAGTGGTTCTGCGGCACCCCACAACAACTGGTCACCGACTGTAAAGGCAGACAGATATTCTCCCCCCATTTGCATCTTGCGTAGACGTCCGACTGGTATTGTCAGACTGCCCGTCACGGCCGCAGGCGTCAGGTCCTTCATCGATGCTTCACGGTTATTCGGTACCACTTTCACCCACTGGTTGTTCTGGGCAATGATGTCATTGATTTCATCCAGCGGCACATCCTTCTTGAGCTTGATCGTCAAGGCCTGGGAATGGCAACGCATTGCACCGATGCGCACACAAAGTCCATCTACCGGAATCGCCTTGCTGCCAAAGGCCTCGCCCTTGCCGAGGATCTTATTGGTTTCAGCGCCGCCCTTCCATTCTTCACGTGACATGCCATCACCCAGATCTTTATCAATCCAAGGAATCAGGTTGCCGGCCAATGGCGCACCGAATTGCTTGATTTCGTCAGCGCTCATTGAATGCTGCTTTGCCAGTACCTTGCGGTCAATTTCAAGGATCGCAGAAGCCGGGTTGTCCAGCAGAGCCTTGACTTCTGCGTTGATCGAGCCGAACTGGGTCAGCAATTCACGCATGTGCTGCGCGCCACCACCGGATGCCGCCTGATAGGTCATCGAGGTCATCCAGTCCACCAGGTCGTGCTGAAACAATCCGCCCAATCCCATCAACATGCACGATACCGTGCAATTACCGCCGACGTAATTTTTCACTCCTTTGTCCAGTGCAGTCTTGATCACACCAAGATTTACCGGATCCAACACGATGACGGCATCATCGTTCATCCGCAATGTAGAGGCGGCATCAATCCAATAACCATTCCAACCAGCTGCACGCAGCTTCGGAAATACATCAGTCGTGTAATCGCCACCCTGGCAGGTAATGATAATGTCGCATTTTTTTAGTGCGTCAATGTCGTTGGCGTCTTTCAACGTCGTTTCGTTCTTTGCCATCGCAGGGGCTTTACCGCCCGCATTTGATGTTGAAAAGAAAACCGGTTCAATATGGGCGAAATCACCCTCTTCCTGCATACGCTGCATCAAGACTGAACCCACCATGCCACGCCAACCGACCAGACCGACTAATTTCATGATTCCCTCTATTGCTATTTCAAAAAATTTTCACATATTGCCAATTTGGAAACTCAAACAAGCGCTTTCAGTACTGCCGCGCCCATTTCCCTGGTACCAACCTTAGTTGTACCGTGCTCATAGATATCCGGTGTGCGCAGCCCCTGAGCCAGCACTTTCTTAACGGCGGCCTCGATACGGTCCGCCTGCTCCGGCTTGTTCAGGGAGTAGCGTAACATCATCGCAGCTGACAGAATTGTAGCCAGTGGATTGGCAATGCCCTTGCCAGCGATATCTGGTGCTGAACCATGGGATGGCTCATACAAACCTTTATTATTTGCATCCAGTGAAGCCGATGGCAACATGCCGATCGAGCCGGTCAGCATCGCTGCCGCATCTGACAGGATGTCACCAAACATGTTGCCAGTGACCATCACATCAAATTTCTTCGGCGCCCGCACCAGTTGCATCGCAGCGTTATCAACATACATGTGGTCCAACACAACATCCGGATATTCCTTGTGCACATCGGTGACGATTTCCTTCCAGAACTGGAAGGTTTCCAGCACATTGGCCTTGTCGACACTGGTCAGGCGCTTGTCGCGCTTTTGCGCCGCCTGAAAGGCGACATGGGCAATCCGGCGAATTTCTGTTTCCGCGTAGCGCATCGTATCGAAACCCTCACGCTCGCCCTTGAAAGGGCCGTCCGGGCACTCGCGCACACCGCGCGGCTGACCAAAATAGATATCCCCAGTCAACTCGCGAATTATCAGAATATCCAGCCCGGAAACCACTTCCGGTTTCAGCGTGGAAGCCCCAGCCAACTCCGGGTACAAGATAGCCGGACGGAGATTGGCGAACAGACTCAGATTCTTGCGCAAGCCAAGGATGGCCTGCTCCGGACGCAAGGCACGCTCCAGCGTGTCATATTTCCAATCGCCAACTGCACCGAACAAGATGGCATCGGCCTCTTTGGCCAGTTTCAATGTACCTTCCGGCAATGGATGCCCATGCGCCTCATAACCGGCACCGCCGACAGGCGCAGATTCCATTTCAAATGACTCGCCTAACGCATTAAGTACATTTACCGCTTGCTCAACGATTTCCGGACCAATGCCGTCACCTGGCAAAATTGCAATTTTCATACATTTTCTTTCTCGTCATCACGGCCACATTTACCGGTCAACCGCTTCACTAAATTTTTACTTGCATGGAACAACGGGCAAGAAAAAATGCCCGTACACAAGAATATTTCTACCTGAAGCAAACTGGATAGCCTGCATAGCTTTCAATTAAATAGAATCAAGATAAAATCGTGTTCGCTAACCAGGGCGAGGCCGCAAGATGCCGCTCTTCAAAAGCGCGAATAAGATCTGCCTGACGCAAAGTCAAGCCAATATCATCAAGACCATTCAGTAGACAATACTTGCGAAATGCATCGATCTCAAACGGATAAGTAACATTGCCATTGCTGGTCGAAACAATCTGCTGATCCAGATCAACGACCAGGCGATAACCAGGAAATGCTTTGACCTCATTGAACAGGTGATCCACCTGTATCTCTGTCAAAACAATCGGCAACAAACCGTTTTTGTAACAATTATTGAAAAAAATATCAGCAAAACTCGGTGCAATGATGGCACGAAAACCATACTGCTCAAGTGCCCATGGCGCATGTTCCCGGGATGACCCACAACCGAAATTCTTGCGCGTCAACAAAATTGACGCTCCCTGATAGCGTGGCTGATTCAGCGCAAAATCTGGATTCAGAGGGCGCTTTGAGTTATCCTGACCTGGCTCGCCATGATCGAGATAACGCCACTCATCAAACAGGTTCGGACCGAAACCGGTGCGCTGTATCGACTTCAGGAATTGCTTCGGAATGATGGCGTCTGTATCGACATTCGCACGATCCATCGGAGCGACCAAACCATCCAATACGGTAAATTTTTCCATAATACTCGTCGTTATTTTTTAGCGGCGCCTTCAACCACGGCGCCAGCCTTTTGTACGTCCTTCCCAAGACCTTGCAGCGTGTTGCAACCTGCCAGAACAAATGCAACACACACCAAGAGAAGTAGCTTTTTCATGCGATTCCTGAATAAATTGATTTAGCGCAGTGTTCGCACATCAACGAAATGACCAGCAATACCAGCTGCAGCGGCCATTGCTGGGGAGACCAGATGGGTACGACCGCCCTGACCTTGCCGGCCTTCGAAATTACGATTCGAGGTCGATGCACAACGCTCGCCCGGCTCAAGGCGATCAGCATTCATTGCAAGACACATGGAGCAACCCGGTTCACGCCATTCAAAACCGGCTGCTTTAAAAATTTTATCCAGCCCTTCGCGCTCCGCCTGATCCTTGACCAAGCCGGAACCAGGCACAACCATTGCCAACTTAACATTCGACGCGCGGTATTTTCCGCGCACCACAGCTGCCGCAGCCCGTAAATCTTCGATCCGCGAATTGGTACAGGAGCCGATAAATACCTTGTCGATACGGATATCGGCAATTGCCATATTAGGTTTCAAAGCCATATAAGTGAGTGCTTTTTCCATCGCCTCGCGCTTAACGGCATCCTTTTCCTTGTCTGGATCAGGAATACGTTCGTCTACCGCAACCACCATCTCCGGAGATGTACCCCAAGTCACTTGCGGTTTGATTTCAGCCGCATTCAGAGTTACAACCAAATCAAAACGCGCCCCGGCATCGGAGTGCAGCGTACGCCAATATTCAAGGGCACGGTCCCAATGCGGACCCACCGGAGACAAAGGACGCCCCTTGACGTAATTAATCGTAGTGTCATCCACTGCAATCATACCGGCTCGAGCACCCGCCTCAATTGCCATGTTACAGACCGTCATACGCCCTTCCATTGACAGGGAGCGAATCGTCGAACCGGCAAACTCAATGGCATAGCCAGTACCGCCGGCGGTGCCTATTTTTCCGATGATCGCCAACACAACATCTTTTGCAGTCACGCCGAAGGGCAACACGCCATCAACCTGAACCAGCATCGCCTTGGATTTTTTTGCCAGCAAGGTTTGGGTCGCCAGTACATGTTCGACTTCTGAGGTACCAATACCATGCGCCAGACAGCCGAACGCGCCATGCGTTGATGTATGCGAATCACCACACACCACAGTCATCCCCGGCAAGGTCGCGCCCTGCTCAGGCCCGATTACATGAACGATACCCTGGCGATTGTCGCGCATGCTGAAATACGTCAATCCATACTCATGTGCATTCGCGTCGAGTGTCTCAACTTGCAAACGTGAAACAGGATCGGCAATACCATTTATGCGCCCCGTGGTTGGAACATTGTGATCAGCCACCATCAGATTGGCCGAGACACGCCACGGCCTGCGACCCGCCAGCTTCAACCCCTCAAATGCCTGTGGACTTGTGACCTCATGCAGCAGATGACGGTCAATGTACAAAATTGTTGTGCCATCTTCGCCAGCATGGACAACATGCGATTCCCAGAGTTTATCGTAGAGCGTTTTAGCCATATCTTGAAAGAATGAAAAGCGTGAAAATGTGTTGATTAGCGTTTGATTATGCCATATCTGTGCAATGCAAGATGTCAAAACTCTTCGCACAAATTTGGCTTCATGCAGTCTCAATCAATAATTATTGCTAAACGTGTGAAATCGACCGCACTTTAATTTTTGAAATATATATTCAATGCGCACTTCAATGCTGTTTTTTGATTGATTGCAAGTACAGCGGCATCACGCGCTGCGAATAATCGGCCAGATCATTTCGCCGACTTTTGCGCGATAGATGCGTGGAAAGTAACTGAGGCGACTCCTCCGGTGCTGGCATGCGTCATTTTTTGCCAAAGTGTCACAGCAGCGCGCGAATCGTAACCGGCACGAGCCGCCACCTCCCATCCGATCCGCCTCTGTTTCATGCATACGTGAATCCGCAGCCCAATGTCCAACTGCAAGCCTGTATTGGCAACTTTACCCAAGCAATCCAAGCCGTTGATTACTCCCAATATTCTATGCCGGTCGCAGCCATATCCGCTCCGATGCACGATCTCGCGCATGCTCCTGCAACGCATGTAAAATTTCATGCCCCAGAACTACAGCCACTTCATCATCAGTCAATTGAAGCCGCTCTATAATTCCGCTAAAAATAGCAACCTTCCCACTTCCACTTGGCATGCACCAAGCATTAATCTTTTTCGATGTAATAACATTTACTTCCCATTGCCATTTTTGCGCATCTGGCACGAAAATAATTGTCTGCGGAATCAAACGATTAGTAATTGAGCGTATCCGATTCAATTGAACCGGATTTCGGTTCAGATTACCCTGCTGGCGTCCGACACCAACAGCCCCGCCTTGCGTAGTCTGGACTGCCTCGCAAGAAGCCAGCAACAGAACTGTTGCTGCAACTGTCAAAGTTGAGCTGAATAAATGCAGTTGCATTTACTAACCTCTCCAACTCTTAATTCTGCGCCTGGCAACGGCACGACCATGCTGCAGCACCTGCGCCCAGCAAGGCAAATACGGCAGCCAAACCATAAACCGCCTCAGCCCCAAACCTATCCCAGCACAAAGTCAAAATCAAGCCGCCAAAGGTACCACCCAATCCATACGATATGCTGGTGTACAAGGCTTGCCCACGTGCTTGTAAAGGGCCTGAAAACCAGCGTTGAAGAGTTGCTACCGAAGTGGAATGATGGATACCAAATGTCACGGCATGCAGCAGTTGCGCAATCAGCAGCAACAAAATGGAATGTGCTCCATAGCCGATTATCAAAAAGCGTATCACAGCAATCAAAAAACTTGCAATCATCAGCCGCGACACGCCAAACCATCTGAATATCGTCGACTGAAAGAAAAAAAACACAACTTCAGCCAGCACCCCCAAAGACCACATCAATCCAATCACTGTTTTACTGTAACCAATTTGCACCAGATAGAGGGAGTAAAACACGTACAACGCCGAATGCGCCGCAATCATCAGAAATGTCGATGCAAAAAAGAGCATGACTTGCCGCTGCTTCAATAGTGCCATGACGGAAGGTGCATCGTGATACATCACATCATGTGCTGATTCCCGTATCTGGAAACTGGCAAACAAAACCAAAATCAATAAAGACCATGCGACCCACGGCATACCACTGATGCCAAACCGATCCATCAATTGCCCTGCTGCCGTTACCGACACAATAAATCCAATTGAACCCCAGAGCCTCAAACGCCCGTAGTGGGTCAGATCTCCTCGCATTTCGGATAACATCAATGCCTCGGAAAGTGGCCCTTGCGCACTGCTGAACGCATTGATCATTGCCATCAGCACAAAGAACTGGACAAATGTCTGACCAAAGAACATGCCCAGGAAACTTGTCAATGCAGCCAATGCCGTCACGCGCAATACCACTACCCGCTGTCGCGTATGGTCCGCCACCCAGCCCCAGAAGTTCGGGCCAATGATACGCATGACTTGCATCAGCGACATCAACACACCAATTTGCGCTGCCGCCATCCCTTTATCAGCAAAAAAAAGACTGGCATAAGGCGAAAAAACACCGACATAGCCGTAATAGGCGAAAAAGAAAAGGGCAAAACGCCAGGACTGGTTCGGCACGGGATATCTGCTATCTCTTAATACTGGTGGATGGGCGCCGCCTCTCCGCCCTCAGTTTTATCCGGGGACATTGCTGCAATCTTGTCTATAGCGAAGATCAAGAAAATTTGGCGGCTTTATAGCAGGCAATCAAACGAATTACTCTCCGCCACAAAAAAAGCGCATAAGGAACAATCCTTAATGCGCTTCTTCATTTCCGGCAACCTCGGGGATGCCGGAAAATGGGTCGATTACTTCTCTGCTTTATTGAAAGCTTCGACACCAGCCATGATTTCCGCTTTTGCATCATCAGGTCCAGCCCAGCCTTCAATCTTGACCCATTTGCCTTTTTCAAGGTCTTTATAATGCTCAAAGAAATGCTGAATTTGTCTTAAACGCAATTCATTCATGTCTTCCGGTTTCTGCCAGTGACTGTAAATCGGCAGAACCTTGTCGACCGGCACCGCTAACACTTTGGCATCTTCACCGCCATCATCCGTCATTTTCAATACACCGATTGCACGGCAACGCACCACTACACCTGGAATAAGTGGAAATGGCGTGATCACCAGTACATCAACAGGATCGCCATCGCCGGCAATCGTGTTCGGAACGTAACCGTAGTTGCACGGGTAGTGCATTGCAGTACCCATGAAACGATCAACAAAAATCGCACCGGATTCTTTATCGACTTCATATTTGATCGGATCGGCATTCATCGGAATTTCGATGATGACATTGAAATCGTTCGGCAGATCGCGGCCAGCAGGGACTTTATTCAGGCTCATGGTGCTTTCTCAATAGTATTAATGGATCTTCTTAACTGATAATTATAGCGGCTTTAAATCATGACTTGTGCATTGCAACACACCAGACTTACGCAAGTATTACAACATCGTGGCCAAAGCACATTGGCGATAATGTTCTGCCGCTTTGTCATGATGATTCAATGCATCATGTAACTGTGCCAATTTCAAATGTGTCTCCCGGACTGTTTTCGGTTCTATCGTATCAGACAAGGCTTGCTCCAGATGCTGTTGCGCCTTGCCCCACAGCTTTTGCTTCAGACACAGCGAACCCAGCGTCAGCGCCAGTTCGGCATCAGTTGGATGAACTTTCATCCATTCCTCGCAACGCTCGATCTGTGCCAGCAATGCCGACTCCCCCTCAGCCGCTGCAGAATCGTAATATAAATGAATCAGACGCTCATCCCAATCGGCCGCCAAAGCCTTTTCAACGATAAATCGGCCTTCAGCATGCAATCCACGCACATTGAATGCCTTTGCTGCGCGCTCGGCAACAAAGGCTTTTTTCTGATCTTCTGCTGGAATGTTCTTCCACTCACGGCGTAATGCTTCAGCATCATTGGACCTGTCAGATAACAGGGAATCGTAAGCCAATTCGCGCAAACGAGAGGATAATGCCGGATGCAGCGCATTTTTCTTATCCAGGGAGCGCACCAATCGCAATACTTCCGGCCAATTCTTGGACTGCTGATTCGCTTTTAGCGCCCATCGTAAGGCATGGATATGCCGTGTACCGCTGGCATTCAATTCCCTCACTGCACGCAATGCAGCCTCTGGCTTATGCTCATCGACCAGCAACTCGATCGAAGTCATGAGCCGCGCCGTCCTCAGGGAAGAATCATTTTCCATTGTTGACAACCAGGCATCCCGACGCGCCGATTGCTGCATCCGATGTGTGGCACGTGCAGCAATCAACGCGGCCAGTCCCGCATTTTCCGGCAATTCGGCAGCACGGATAGCTGCTTTTTCAGCATGACCGAAACGCCCTTCATAAATAGCCTTGAGCGCCTCGCGCAAGGCTTTATTGCCTTCACGCTCACGCTTCTCCTGGCGATAACTCGCCACACGCCCGGGCATTTTCTGTGCGACACGAATGGTGCGCACAGCGAAATAGGCCAAGGAAAACAACAGCAGCGATAACAAAAGGAAAAGATTCAGGGACAAGTCAACCCGATAAGGCGGATAAAAGAAAACCACATTACCGGAATTGTAACGAGCAACTACAGCCAGACCGATGGCAGTGGCGAACAATGCGAGTAGCCGGAGAAATACGCTCATGGTGTTACGGCTTCACTTTGTAAGTGTGAACTGCATTCAGACTCTCGGCCAATGTCGGCAATTCGATGGCTAAATTGCTGCCTTGCACTTGCTTCAGCAACGCCTGAACCGTCTGTGTCTGCTTGGCACGCGTATCGAAATACTTGGCAATCGCATCTTGCGCTGCAACCATATCGCTACGGAAGGCTGACTCATTGCGCGACAACAGCGCCAAACGCGCGTTCAACAAGCGCAACTTGACATTCTCACGCGCATAATAAGCTTGCGTAGGAGAAAGCAACAACGCATCCGGGGACTCGACGCTGCGAACCCGGATCAACTGCCTGACCTCTGTCCACATTTCGCTTGAAAGACTTTGCCATTTGTCCTGCAAAGCCAAAACCCAATCTGCCGACGTACTCTCTTTTACTGAAGCCGCCTTCCCTGCCGCAGACTTATGTGCATTACGCACCACATTCCTAGGTTGCGCAGGTGTCAAAATAGGTTTTTCGTCAGCCAGAAGAGGCATTGCGTCAATCTGAGCGATCACGCTATCGAGACGCAATGCAATCCCCGTCAGATCCAGGCTGGGCAGTAATTTAAGCCGCTCGATATCTTTGCCGATAGCACGCCGTATCGTGATGAATTGCGGCTTGTCGGAATGCGACAGACGTGTATCGGCATTCTGCAAGGCAATCAGTGCCCCTGGGACATTGCCGGCCAACTGCAACTGCTGACTGGCAGTCGATAGAACCTGCTCAATTTCGGCCAACGCCCAATCGTCACGCGTTTTAGACAAATCTTGATACAACTGCTCCAAAGCCAGTTGCTGACTCTGCGCTTCTGCCTGCTTGCCTTCCAGCACATTAACTTTAGCCTGCAATTCCTTCAGGCTCTCCTGCGCCGTCTTGACCACGATTTTTGTTTCGTTATTGATGCTGTCACCACTCAGAAGACGGCGCGCCACCTCTTCGCGCAGACTGCTGAGAGCGCTGTGCGAAGTCCACCACGAGGCTGCAAGCAAGGCAGCCAATATGGTGAATCCAACCGGAATTAACGGATGTAGCGATCGGCCTTTCGCGCCCACCTCGGACGGCGCACCCTGCTGCGGTGCAGGATTAGCAGACGGACCGGATGACTGGCTTGATTCTGAAGGGGGAAGTGTTTCGTTCATATCGGTGATTGTAACGCGGCTAATAGCCGTTCGTCGCCTGAACCTGTCAGGGTAATATGTTGAAATTGCAATTTTCTTGCAATTTCTGCAATGCGGACATGCGGAACGATCAGGTGTTGTTGTTGCATTTTTGCAACACCGGCATTCCCGGCAACACTCGCCACCATTTCCAGAAGAATACCCAAAGCCTCGGAACTGGTCACGATCCAGTCGTTCTGCGAATCCAGCAAAGCCTGCAATTGCTTGCGTCGCGGCGCATCCAATTCAGGGGCTGCACGCCGATAGGCGGCCACTTGCGTGACTTGCACGCCAACGCCGCGCAAGGCATCCGCCAGCAATTCACGCCCTGTCTCGCCGCGGACGATCAATGCCTGCCGACCTCGCAAGGCCTCCAGATCCAGCACTTCCAGCAGGGTTTGAGAATCTGTCCGGGCCGGATCGCGGGGATAATAAATCGTGGCATTCGACGCATCCAGACCATATTCGGCCAGTGTCGCCCGACTCCCCTCGCCAACCACCGCCAGTGCAACTTCCGGTGGCCAGCACCGGACATGTTCGAATACCGCATGGATCGCATTCGGGCTGACGAAAGCGACCATTGCATACTTATTCAAGTCATTGAGTGCTGCATGCAGTGCTGCCGTGTCAGGTAAAGGATGTATTTCCAGCAAAGGAAACACGACCACCTCGCGGCCAAGCGCGGCCACACGCCGCGCCAGACTCTCCGCCTGTGCGGCAGGACGGGTAATGACAACCGGATTAGTCATCCGCCTTGTCATCCGCAATACATGCAGCAAGAATTGCAGTCGCATCTTGCGCACTCAAGGCGGCCGTCACTTCCAGGCGCGAGCGCCTCCGGCATGGCTGCCGGGCCGTATGCCTCCGTGCTGGCCATCCGGCTACCATCAGGCGTGGCAACCATTGCGCGCAAATGCATCGTGGCGCCATCCACCGTGGCAAATGCCGCCAGTGGAATCTGGCAACTACCGCCAAACGCCTTCGATACCGCCCGTTCTGCGCTTACTGCCTGGGCCGTGTCCAGATGATTAAGCGGCGCCAGCCAGGCGCGCAAATCCTCGCGCTCGGACAAAATCTCGATCGCCATCGCACCCTGGCCTGCAGCCGGCAGGCTCTGCTCCGGCTCCAGCAGAGCTCGAATACGCTCAGGCAAGCCAAGCCGTTTCAGGCCAGCTGCGGCCAGGATGATCGCCGCATAGTCGCCACGATCGAGCTTGCCCAGCCGGGTATCGAGATTGCCGCGCAAAGGACGAATCACCAGATGCGGATAGCGTGCGGCAATCAGTGCCTGACGACGCAGGCTGCTGGTGCCGACTACCGCGCCATGCGGCAGCGCAGCAAGGGAATCATAATCATTGGAGACGAAAGCGTCGCGCGGATCTTCGCGCTCCATGATCGCGGCCAGCGCGAAACCCTGCGGCAAGTCCATCGGCACATCCTTGAGCGAATGAACCGCAAAATCGGCATGACCATCGGCCATCGCCACTTCCAGTTCCTTGACGAACAAGCCCTTGCCGCCCACTTTCGACAGTGCACGATCCAGGATTTGGTCGCCGCGCGTAGTCATGCCAAGAATCTCGATGCTGCACTGCGGATATAATTCGGACAAACGGGTACGGACATGTTCAGCTTGCCACATGGCCAGACGGCTTTCGCGCGATGCGATCACCAACTTTGATGGAGGGGATACTTTCAAAACGGGCTCTTTCGATTTTCATTAGCGCGCATTGCGCCAATCCAGGTCATTGCACAAGTTTACTTGCAAATTCCGGTAAATTTTATCATGCGCCTCATTGCACACCGTGGTCCAAAACCACTTTTCCTCCTCAAAAAAGCTGACCGTATTCGTTCACCATGGCAAAACAACCGACCACCACACAGCCACGCGCAACAAAAACCATAGTCGACAAAGACGCCCCGTTAAAAGAAGACATCCGGCTCCTGGGCCGTTTGCTCGGCGAAGTATTGCGCGATCAGGAGGGCGACGCGGTATTTGAAGTCGTCGAGACTGTGCGCCAGACTGCCGTGCGTTTTCGCCGCGAATCGGATGCGCAATCCGGCACCGACCTCAACAAGTTGCTGAAAAAACTGACGCGCGACCAGACCATTTCGGTGGTGCGTGCCTTTTCGTATTTCTCGCACCTGGCCAATATCGCGGAAGACCAGCATCACAATCGCCGCCGCCGCGCGCATTTGCTGGCCGGCTCCGCCGCGCAACAAGGCAGCGTTGCTTTCGCCCTGTCCAAGCTGGACGATGCCGGCGTGTCGGGCGACATGGTGCGCAGTTTTTTCAATGAGGCACTGATTTCGCCGGTGCTGACCGCGCACCCGACCGAAGTGCAGCGCAAGAGCACGCTGGATGCCGAGCGTGAAATCGCCCGCCTGCTGGCGGACCGCGACCGGCCGCTGACGCCGAGAGAGCAGAGCAACAACACCGAACTGCTGCGGGCCCGCGTCGCGACGCTGTGGCAAACCCGCATGCTGCGCTACTCCAAGCTGACCGTGGCCGACGAGATCGAAAATGCGCTGTCTTACTACCGCATTACCTTCCTGCGCGAACTGCCCGGCCTGTACGACGATATCGAAACCGAAATCGCCGCCCAATTCCCGGCCAAGAGCGGCGCCACAGAAACCTCGCCGCCCTATGTCCAGATGGGCAGCTGGATCGGCGGCGACCGCGACGGCAATCCGAACGTGAATGCCGGCACCATGCAGCACGCACTGGCGCGCCAGTCGACCGCAATTCTCGACTTTTACCTGGAAGAAGTGCATGCGCTGGGAGCGGAACTCTCGATTTCGACCCTGCTGGTCGGCGTCAACCCGGAGCTGCAGGCGCTGGCCGACATGTCGCCCGACGCCTCTGCGCACCGCACCGACGAGCCTTATCGGCGCGCGCTGATCGGCGTCTATGCACGGCTGGCAGCCAGCGCGCGTGCGCTGGGCGCCACCCACATCCTGCGCCAGGAAGTCGGCCCGGCGGCGCCCTATTCCGTTGCGGCCGAATTCACGCACGACCTGCAGATCGTGGCGGACTCGCTCCATGCGCATCATGGCGCATCGCTGATCAAGCCGCGCCTGGCGACGCTGAAACGGGCATCGGAAATTTTCGGCTTCCACCTCGCCACGCTGGACATGCGCCAAAGCTCGGACGTGCATGAGCGCACGCTGACCGAACTGTTCGCCCGCGCGCGGCTGGAACAAAACTACGCGGCGCTGTCGGAAGAACAGAAAATCGCCTTGTTGCGCAGCGAACTGGCCCAGCCGCGCCTGCTGTACTCGCCTTACGTCGACTATTCCGACGAAACCAATTCGGAACTGGCGATCCTGCGCGCGGCCAGCCAGATCCGCCAGCGTTACGGCGCACGGGCGATCCGCAACTACATCATTTCGCACACCGAAACCGTGTCCGACCTGCTGGAAGTCATGCTGCTGCAGAAGGAAACCGGCCTGCTGCGCGCGCACTGGAACGGCGCCGAACAGGCGCTGGATGCCGAACTCGACCTGATGGTGATTCCGCTGTTTGAAACCATCCCCGACCTGCGCTGCGCCGCCGCCATCATGGAAAGCGTGATGGCGCTGCCGGAAGTCAGCCGGCTGATCGACAAGCAGGGCAAGCTGCAGGAAGTGATGCTGGGCTATTCGGACTCGAACAAGGACGGCGGCTTCCTGACCTCCAACTGGGAACTGTACAAAGCCGAAACCCAGCTGGTCGGCGTGTTCGACCGGGCCGGCGTCAAGCTGCGCCTGTTCCACGGCCGCGGCGGCACGGTCGGCCGTGGCGGCGGCCCGAGCTACGAAGCGATCCTGGCGCAACCGCCGGGCACGGTCAACGGCCAGATCCGCCTGACCGAACAGGGCGAAATCATCGCATCCAAGTTCTCCAACCCCGAAATCGGCCGCCGCAACCTGGAATTGCTGGTGGCCGCCACGCTGGAAGCCAGCCTGATGCCGCATGCAGCCGAAGGCAAGCACGCGAAAAAACTGGCCGAATTCGAGCGCGTGATGGGCGAACTGTCGGATCGTGCATATACCGCCTACCGCCACCTGGTCTATGAGACGCCGGGCTTCACCGATTACTTCTTCTCGGCCACGCCGATCGCGGAAATCGCCGAACTCAACATCGGCTCGCGCCCTGCATCGCGCAAATCCACCCGTCGCATCGAAGACCTGCGCGCCATTCCGTGGGGCTTTTCGTGGGGCCAGTGCCGCTTGCTGCTGCCGGGCTGGTACGGTTTCGGCAGTGCGGTCGCCTCCTGGCTGGAAGAAGGCGACGCCAAGGCGCAAGCCAAGAAAACCGCAACCCTGCGCGCGATGTTCAGGGAGTGGCCGTTTTTCGCAACGCTGCTGTCGAATATGGACATGGTGCTGGCCAAGACCGACATGGCGGTCGCTTCGCGCTATGCGGAACTGGTCGCGGACAAGAAACTGCGCAACAGCATCTTCAAGCGCATCGTCGAGGAACACGATCGCACCACGCAATGCCTGGAATCGATCACCGGCGCGACCGAACGCCTGGCCGGCAATCCGCTGCTGGCGCGCTCGATCAAGAACCGCTTCGCCTACCTCGATCCGCTCAACCACCTGCAGGTCGAGCTGATCAAGCGGCATCGCGCCAGTGCCGCAGCCGAAGGGCGCAAGCTCGATGAACGGGTGCGGCGCGGCATTCACCTGTCGATCAACGGCATTGCGGCAGGCCTGCGCAATACCGGCTGAGCCGATTCATCCGGCGTAAAAAAGGGGCGCAAGCCCCTTTTTTCGTGAAAATATACTCCCATGTGTATTTTTAAAAACCCGCTGTTTGCTTGCGGCAATGGCAGTATTTATTCAATATACTCCCTCTTAAAATACAAAAATCAGCGGACCAGCGCCTTGATGATCGGCCACTGCCGGCGTGAAATCGGCAGGCGGTCGCTGACGTCGCGCAGGATCACCTGCCACGGCTCAGCCGCTTTTTCCTGTTCGCCATCGAGATCGAGCACATGCGAAGCGCGCTCGACACCGATGATCGCATTGCGCGCCACCAGCGCATTCCGGTGCACCCGCACGAAAGTGTCCGCCATTTCCTCTTCGATCGACACCAGCGATTCTTCAATCAGGAAATCCCGCAAGCGGGTACGCAAGGTCACGTATTTCTGTTCCGCCTTCAGATACAACACATCGGCAATCGACACCAATAGCAAGCGATCGCGCTCCTGCACCGAAAAATGCAGGCGCTTCTCCGCTTGCATACCGGCTGCAGGGAATGGCACATCCTGCTGCCGCGCCTGCGGTCCGCGCAAGGCAGTCGTGCGCCGCAGCGCTTCCGCCAGGCGTGCAGCGCGCACCGGCTTCAGCAGGTAATCGGCTGCATGCACGTCGAATGCCTTCAGTGCATATTCGTCATACGCGGTCACGAAAATGACTGCCGGTGCATGCACGCCGTACTGCTGCAACAAGCACGCCGCCAGTTCGACCCCCGTCATGCCAGGCATCTGCACATCCAGCAGCACGATATCCGGCCTGGTCGCGGCAATGCCCGCCAGCGCATCCGCGCCATTCGCGGCCTCGCCGACCAGCAGATGCGGGCATTCGGCGGCGATGTCCGACAGCAAGGTCGCCAATCGCAGCCGTGCAGGCGCCTCGTCATCGACGATGAATAAACGCGGCATCATGGCGTCGCCTTCATGTAAGGGAAACGCAGCCGCAGCTCGAACTGTCCCTGCGCGACAGTGGCAGTCAGTTGTGCCTCGACATCGTATAGCAGCGCCAGCCGCTCCCTGATATTGGTCAGCGCCATATGATTCCCATTGGATTCAGGTGTGTCCGCATGATACGGATTGATCACGACAATCTCGATCCGGTCGATCGAGCGGCTGATCGCGATCCTGATCAGTGCCGGCTCCAGCGCAGGCTCGACGCCGTAGTGCACCGCGTTTTCCAGCAATGGCTGCAACAGCAGCGCCGGCATCTGCACCCTGGGTAACAGATCGGCATCGATCCGGCTCATGTCCCACAGCACCTGCAGCCGTTCGCCCAGACGAATTTTCTCGATCGACAGATATTGCCGGCACAGCAGCAGCTCTTGTTCCAGGCTGCTCATGTTGCGCGCATCGCGCATCAACACCCGGAACAAATCCGCCAGGTCTTCCAGCGCCGTTTCTGCCTGCCGCGGCGCCGAGCGCATCAGGGACAGCACCGCATTGAGGCTATTGAACAGGAAATGCGGCCGTATCCGTGCCTGCAGCGCCTGCAAGCGCGCCTCCGTCAGGGCCGGCGAGAAAGCACGGGTACGCAATTCGAAATAGTGTTGCGACGCGAGACCGAACAAGGCGGCCAGCAGCATGCCCTCGGTCACCGTCAAATGCGTAAAACTGCTTGTAAACCACTCGAAAGTGGAGAAAAAATAGACGATCGCCGCCGTCAGAATGGCGGGCACCAAGCCACACAAGGCGCGCTGCGCCCACTGCTGCAAAGTCTTGACGGCAGGCAGAGTGCGCAAGCCGCACAAGGTAAACAGCGAGAGCAGACAGCTCGACTCGATGATCATCGCCGACTCGACGAAATCCAGTAAAGCCGCCATCAAACCGGTCGAATGCAGCAGGATCGCCACCAGCACACAGACGTTCACCGCCAGCAGCACGCGAAATATCACGCCGATATTGCAGCAGTCCGGAATCACCGTAGCGCTCTGTGCATTTTTCAGGACATCCAATGGCGGCATAGTTTGTGGATTTGCGAATCAGGTAAATCGGGAAAAACAAGGCGCTTGTTTTATAATCGGATAATTCACTGGGACCCAATTATGACAGCACAATTATCCAAAAAAAGCGAAGCGTGGTCGGCACGTTTCTCCGAACCCGTCTCCGATCTGGTCAAACGATATACCGCGTCGGTATTTTTCGACAAGCGTTTAGCGCAATTCGACATCGAAGGCTCGCTGGCCCACGCCGAAATGCTCAATGCCAGCGGCATCATCACGCCACAGGATTACAGCGATATCCAGCGTGGCATGGCGCAAATCCAGTCTGAAATCGCCGCTGGCCAGTTTGAATGGTTGCTCGACCTGGAAGACGTGCATCTGAATATCGAAAAACGCCTGACCGAACTGGTCGGCGACGCTGGCAAGCGCCTGCACACCGGCCGCTCGCGCAACGACCAGGTTGCAACCGACATCCGGCTCTACGTGCGTGCCGCCATCGACGACATCGTCGGCCTGCTGCGCGACTTGCGCCTGGCGCTGCTGGATCTGGCAGAACAACACAGTGACACCATCCTGCCCGGCTTTACCCACATGCAGGTGGCGCAACCGATCACCTTCGGCCATCACATGCTGGCCTATGTCGAGATGTTCGGGCGCGACGCGGAGCGGATGATCGATTGCCGCCGTCGCGTCAATCGCCTGCCGCTGGGCGCGGCCGCATTGGCCGGCACCACCTTCCCGATCGATCGCCTGCGCGTCGCCAAAACGCTCGGCTTTGAAGATGTCTGCCACAATTCGCTGGACGCCGTTTCGGATCGCGACTTTGCGATTGAATTCTGCGCCGCAGCCGCACTGATAATGACGCACGTCTCGCGCATGTCGGAAGAACTGGTGATCTGGATGAGTCCGCGGGTCGGCTTCATCGATATCGCCGATCGCTTCTGCACCGGCTCTTCGATCATGCCGCAAAAGAAAAATCCGGATGTGCCGGAACTGGCACGCGGCAAGACCGGCCGCGTGAATGGCCACCTGATCAGCCTGCTGACCCTGATGAAGGGCCAGCCGCTGGCCTACAACAAGGACAATCAGGAAGACAAGGAGCCGCTGTTCGATACCGTCGATACCGTCACCGATACGCTGCGCATTTTTGCCGACATGGCAGGCGGCATTTCAGTCAAGCCCGACGCAATGCGTGCGGCCGCCTTGCAAGGCTATGCCACCGCCACCGATCTGGCCGATTACCTGGTCAAGAAGGGTCTGCCGTTCCGCGATGCGCATGAAGCCGTGGCGCGTGCGGTACGGGCATGCGTAGACCAGGCTTGCGATCTGAGCGACATGTCGCTGGATGAATTACGCAAGTTTTCTCCATTGATTGAACTCGACGTATTCCAGGTTCTGACCCTGGAAGGTTCGGTGGCCGCGCGCGACCATGTGGGCGGCACTGCCCCGAATCAGGTCCGGGCCGCCATTGCGCGGATTCGCACCCTGCTCGGCTAGAAAAAATGACGCCGCCGCCAGGCATTTTTCAGACTGGCGCCTAGTCCAACACCTAAACAAGGGCATCCTTATCCATAAGGATGCCCTTTTGCATACTGCCCATCACGCACACCTCAAAATTCCCAGTTTTACTGCGGCATTACCCCCTCCCGACAACAAGGCTTTATTTCCCAAATAAGCTACCGGCCAACGATTCGCCACTTATTTGCGTAGTATTACTTAGCAAAGTTTAAGTGGTACTACTAAGACAATATGGCCTGACATGAAAAAGAATCATCTGATTCCATGAAACACTTTTTTCATGATTGAAATGTCATATACTTCGCTGAAAATGAATGCTACAGAAAAAGATTTGTCATTTTTTTGTGGACAAGAATTAATAATTCAATTTCAAATAAGGGAGACAATTCTCATGTCATTTTTACTTTCAATATCGAGACTCATTGACAAGCTCAATGAAAAAATCGCTCATGGCATCAGTTGGGCACTATTGCTGGCAGTCCTCATCTGCAGCGGCAATGCGCTGATACGCTACACGTTCAACACCAGCTCCAATGCCTGGCTTGAAATCCAGTGGTACTTGTTCGCCGCGATGTTTTTGCTGGCGACATCGAACACCCTGCGCCGCGACGAACACATACGGATCGATGTCATCTCCAGCAAACTGCCGAAACGCGTCCAGGTCTGGATTGACATCTTCGGCTTCGCCGTCTTCCTGCTGCCGATTTCACTCATCATTCTTTACTATGCGATACCTTTCACACAGCTATCGATACAGGCTAATGAAATGTCCAGCAACGCAGGCGGCCTGATTGTCTGGCCGGCAAAGATCCTGATTCCTATCGGTTTTCTGCTGCTGACACTGCAAGGCCTGTCGGAACTGATCAAGCGCATCGGCTACCTGATGGGCAAAGTCGATGCCAGCGAGTTCGAACGCCATGTAGCAACGCCGGAAGAAGAAATCGAGGCAATCAAAGCCGCGAATAAAATTAACTAATCGGCCACGGACAAATTCAAATGACTGAATTCTTGATTATGAATATCGCGCCGATCATGTTCGGCGCACTCATTGTATTTTTGCTATCGGGCTTTCCCGTAGCATTTTCATTAGCTGCCAATGGCCTGTTCTTCGGTTTCGTCGGCATCGAACTGGGGCTGATCAAACCCGAGTTGCTGCAAGCCTTGCCAAACCGGATTTTCGGCATCATGTCGAACGACACCTTGCTGGCGATTCCATTCTTCACCTTCATGGGACTGATTCTTGAGCGCTCAGGCATGGCGGAGGATTTGCTCGACACCATCGGACAACTGTTCGGTCCGTTGCGCGGCGGCGTTGCCTATGCGGTGATTTTCGTCGGCGCCCTGCTGGCGGCCACCACCGGCGTAGTCGCTGCATCGGTCATCTCGATGGGTCTGATTTCACTGCCGGTGATGCTGCGTTATGGCTACGATAAAAAACTTGCCAGCGGCGTCATTGCCGCATCCGGCACCCTGGCCCAGATCATTCCGCCATCATTAGTGCTGATCGTGATGGCCGACCAATTGGGACGCTCGGTCGGCGACATGTATCAGGCAGCATTTGTACCTGGTTTGATGCTCACTGCAATGTATGCAGGCTACGTGATGGCTGTTTCGATCTTCAAACCGAAAGCATTGCCGGCGTTACCACCGGAAGCACGCAATTTAAAGGAAGCTAACGGTGACAGTGGCGTGATATCACTTCTTGCACTGATCGCTGCGGCTATTGCTGCTGGCTATGCTGCCACGAAGTTATTAGGCGCAAATTTAGCAACAGATGAAGCAGCCGCCCTTGGTGTATGCGTCAGTGTCATTGGCGCATTTGTATTTGCATTGATTAACCGCGTCCTGAAAATCGGCCTGTTGTCCCGCATGGCAGAAAAAGTCGTTTTCGTACTGATCCCGCCGCTGGCATTGATATTCCTGGTTTTGGGCACGATTTTCATCGGTGTCGCAACGCCGACTGAGGGTGGCGGCATGGGTGCCATGGGCGCCATCATCATGGCGATGATCAATCGTCGCCTGTCATGGTCACTGCTCAAGCAAGCGATGAATTCGACCACACGCCTGTCCTGCTTCGTGATTTTCATTTTGATCGGTTCCAGTGTTTTCTCACTGATATTCCGCGGCATGAACGGCGACCTGTGGGTTGAACATCTGTTGACCTCACTGCCAGGCGGGGTTACCGGCTTCCTTGTTGTGGTCAACATCCTGTTCTTCGGTCTTGCATTCTTCCTGGATTTCTTTGAACTGGCATTCATCCTGGTGCCTCTGGTCGGCCCGGTAGCCAATAAATTAGGCATCGACCTGATCTGGTTCGGGGTGCTGTTAAGCGTGAACATGCAGACTTCCTTCATGCACCCGCCATTCGGCTTCGCGCTGTTCTATCTGCGCTCTGTTGCACCTAAAGAGGTTAAAACCAGCGACATTTACTGGGGTGCAATTCCATTCGTTCTGATCCAGATCATCATGGTAGGACTGATTATCGGATTCCCAAGCATCGTCAGCACCGGGAAAAAAGTGGATATGAACAGAAATGTCGACTTGCAAATAGAGGCGCCTGCCGGCATGGAAGTGCCCGGAACGACTGACGAGAAACAGCCTGAATTTACATTCTCAAAATAGGCAGGGATCATCCTGGCATCGAAAAAACGGGGACATGATGTCCCCGTTTTTTATTGTCTTCCAGAATCTGCAACACAATAAAAAAGCCGTTCGACATTACATCGAACGGCCTTGGAATTTATTTCGGTATTACATGAATCTAGGGCTTGACGATATGCACGCCATGCTTGATGAAGATATTCGCCAACTCGCCTGATGCGACCAATTCATTGGTTGTCGCTTGCAGCAATTTTGCCAGCTCCACCTGATCTTTTTTGACAGCCATGCCAACCGCCCAACCCTGCCGTGGCAAGCGTTGGAACTGCACGGTATTCAGTGAAAAATTCGGATCATCCTTGAGTACTGATTCAATTTCAGAACGGTTCGCCAGGACAGCATCCAATTCCCCCGCCTTCAGCTTTTCCAGCGCCTCATTCGCGGTCGTAAAAATCCTGACATTGTCCCGATATTTCCCATTTTCCTCGCCCAGCATCACCATTGCAGCGATCGAAATTTTCTCGACACCAATTTTTTTACCTGCCAGAGAATTCAGCCCGTCAAAGTTGGGCACTGTTTTTTTATTGCTGACCAGACGTACTGTTTCGACATGATATGGCGCAAAAATCTCTACCTTGTCGTTGTCGTCCATCAGCCGGCGATCGACCGGAACATGCAGCAAGACATCGGCCGGACCATAGCCAAGGTAATGTCCTTTCCAGACCATGTTTCTCAAATCGTCGTTCAGGTTTTCACCTGCATTAAACGGCAGCAAACTGAGTTTAAGTCCCAATTTTTTTGCCAGGGCCTCGGCAAAATCGACATCAATCCCAGCATTTTTATCGGAAAACGGTGCAAATTCATTATAAACGGCAACTTTAAGTATTCCATCCTGCCGGATTTTTTGAAGGTCCGCATGTGCCGGAGCCGATAATGCGATGCACGTCAATGAAAGTATGGCCGTCAGGCCGCGAAAAGAAAAATTACGCATACTGTGCTCCTGGTGAATGCTGCCCGCTCGTGATGCGAATCTTCACGAGCGGGAACAAATTACACTAATAAAACGTATCGTATTATTTCTCCGCGCGACGGCTTTCAAGATAAGCCTTGATTGCCCACATCGCTTCCTGATTGAAAATCCCCTCAAACGGAGGCATATACACAGCACCGTTACGCACCTTTCCGTGACGAACCGAAGTCAGAAAATAGTCGTCATTCTCCTTATAGCATGCCAATTTTTTTGCCGGAACTTTCAAGTCAACGCAATCACGATCCAATAATCGCAGATCCGGCGCAATCCCGCCTGAAATCGCCTCAAGTCCATGACAGCGTGCACAATTTTGATTGAAGGCAGAAGCGCCGATCTTGACCGCATCCTTATTTCCACGATAAGGATTCTCTGCCAGCCATTTGTCGCCGACTGGCGGCAAACTCTTGGTATCGACTGCCTGTGGCGTCACATCGCCATGAGCAAATGCAGAACCGGATATGGCAGCAAGTATTAAAGCTGAACTAGCAATAGTGCGTACTAAGGTTTTCATGAAGTCTCCTATCTAGGTTTTAAATACGATGCAAGACCTAATGCAAATGCCATGCCAAGCACCATCCGACACATCCCGCTTATTTTTTTTGCGTCATTCCAGAACAGCTGCTACATTTAGAAACACAACAAGAATATTTAAAAATAGGACAGTTTCTCGAATACACTTACTTTAAATCCATCGTATTTGCAAATTTTTAAGTCCCGCATTCGAATCGACTCAAAGGAGTTCATGGCATGATTATTGCTAATATTTCCCCTGCCATGATAGAACAATCACATCAACGCTCTGCTGCCTACGGCCTCAGCGAAAATACAGAACCCGATTTCAGTGCAATTGGACGAGCGGACTTATCCGTACTGATTGAGCAAAATCGCGTTTTGCATACGCATGCGATACCCGTGATGGAGACACTTTACGAGCAGATCATCAACACCCATAACATGGTGATCCTGACCGACGCCAACGGCCTGATCATGCATTCATTAGGTGACGATGACTTTCTCGAGAAGGCGGAACGTGTTGCACTCAAGCCTGGCGTGGCGTGGTCGGAACAAAGTAAAGGCACCAATGCAATTGGCACCGCGATAGCGGAACTGACGCCAACACTGGTACATGCCAATGAGCATTACCTGACTGCCAATTCATTCCTCACCTGCTCTGCAGCACCTATTTTTGACTATCGGGGCAACGTCATCGGTGTACTCGATGTTACCGGCGACCAACGCAGCTTTCACAAGCACACCATGGCGTTGGTGCGCATGTCGGCCCAAATGATTGAAAACCAATTATTTTCGGCGGCATTTGAAAATGCCATTACCCTGCACTTCCATAGCCGGCCGGAATTCATTGGCACACTGGTGGAAGGAATTGCCTCCTTCACTCCCGGCGGCCGCTTCCTGTCCGCCAATCGGAGCGGCTTATTTCAACTCGGCTTGCCTTTATCGGCATTGCATTCACATACCTTCAGTTCCCTCTTCGGGCTGCCGGTGTCTGCCCTGTTCGATCATTACCGGACCGCGGCACCCAGCTTATTGGATCTGTGCCTGCATAGCGGCGTACGCGTGTATGGGCGCGCCGAGTTGCGCTTGACCAACAGTATTTTCCAGCACACCTCTGAAGCAAACCATCAGCAGGATACCAACCAGAAATCACAACCTCCAGGCAACCCGCAAGACACAATACACAACAACGACAGCCATGCGCCGAAACGCTTGTCGAGCCTGCATTACCTCAATACAGGGGATCCGCAGATTGCACTTCTGATCGACAAGGTAACCAAGGTGCTTGGGCGCGACATTCCCATTCTTGCGATGGGCGAAACCGGCACCGGCAAAGAGCTTCTGGCGCAAGCGATCCACAACGACTCGCCGCGCTCAAACAGTCCATTTGTCGCAGTCAATTGTGCGTCAATTCCGGAGACGCTGATTGAATCCGAATTGTTCGGTTATGAGGATGGCGCTTTTACAGGTGCGCGCAAAAAAGGCAGCGTCGGAAAAATTTTGCAGGCGAATGGCGGCTCACTGTTCCTTGATGAAATCGGTGACATGCCGCTTAGCCTGCAGGCCAGACTGTTGCGCGTCTTGCAGGAACGCATGGTTACCCCCTTGGGCAGTACCAAGTCGATTCCGGTCAATGTTGCACTGATCTGCGCTACCAACCGCAACCTGCGTGAGCAAATTGCCAAAGGTCAATTCCGCGAAGACTTGTATTATCGCTTGAATGGACTCGTGGTGAAATTACCGCCCTTGCGTGAGCGCACCGACCTTGAAACCGTAGTCAACAAATTGCTCTCCGCCGAGTCGAATGGGACGCGTTACACCATTTCCGCTGAAATAATGCAGCTTTTCAAGCAGCATAACTGGCCTGGAAATTTCCGCCAGCTAACCAACTTGCTCCGCACTGCAATGGTCATGGCGGGCGATGACCATGAAATCCTTCGCGAACATCTGCCGGACGATTTCCTTGAGGATATAGGCGTACAGCAGACACTCGCTGTCAATGAAGGTGCGGCTATGCTGGTAGGCAATGGCGAAAAACTGCAAGACATGGAGATATCCGTCATCCAGAAAACCCTTGCCAATCATGGCGGCAACGTCTCCGCCACAGCAAGAGCATTGGGCGTATCGCGCAACACCATTTATCGCAAGATCACGCCATAGCCCCGATAGCAGGCAGATCAGGAAACAAAGCGCCATCAACCGCAACGTCTGTACAAACCCGGATCAGGCAGTCAGAGCCACTGCCTGATCCGCCCTCTCCGACCAGATATTTCATACGCTAACGGATAGCTGCGCAATTGCACGCTGCAAGGCATCACGTATTGCCGGATCAGAAGTGGTATGCGTCCCTTTACTCACCCAGTGCACTTGTGCATGGGGCATGAAACGGATTAGGCGCATCACGTTTTCGGGAGGGCAAATCAAATCATGCGTACCATGAACGATGATGACTGGCATGCCAGCAGTTCGCTGCGCACTGCGAAAAAGTGCTTTTTCTGTCAAGAAACAGCGGTTGGATAGGTAATGCGCCTGCAGGCGATATTTTGCCGTCTGCACATTGCTTTCCTCATTTGATTGCGACAAGGGAATTCCAAGCATTTTTTGCACAATGGCATGCTCATATCGACTCCAGCGACATGCTGCATCCTGTTGTTGCGCAAGCGTCCCATTTTGCAACATGTATGTTAAAGATTGGAGCACAGCATTCTGTTCTGCGCGACTCCATCCCATCGTCATGTGCATCCATGCCTCTGGCATCATCGCGCGCAGGGATTGAAAAAACCACGTCATTTCACGCTCGCTGGCCAAAAATACACCGCGCAATACCAAGCCGCAGACCATTTCCGGAAAAGCTCCCGCATAGCAAATACCCAACGCGGAACCCCATGAACCGCCGACCACCAGCCATTGTTTGATGCCGAGTGCGGCACGCAAGCACTCAAGATCGTTAATCAAATCCTGCGTTGTATTGTGCTGCAAACACCCGGCGGGCCTGCTAAGCCCGGCTCCGCGCTGATCCAGCAGCACGACACGTTGGCGCGACAAGTCAAACCAGTTAAGCATCGATGAATTACAACCGCTGCCGGGTCCGCCGTGCAATACCACCGCAACCGGCCCATCCGGCTGTCCGTACTCGGCAAAGTACAACTGATGCCCGCCAGACACGTCCAGGTAATCCTGATGAAACGGGGCGATTTCTTGCATCGGCATGATATTTGCATTTAATGACATAACTGTCTCAATTGTGGGGTGCTGGATTGGCCTTAGTGACAGTTACACTCAATAATCATACCTGCCATTTTAACTAGGAGAGAATCATGACATGGAGCAAACCCGAGTTTTCCGATCTGCGTTTCGGCTTTGAAATCACGATGTACATCGCCAATCGTTGATACAGCATTAGTTCATCAAGTTACGCGGCAATGACAAATGTAATTGCCGCGTCCTCTTCAAGCCAAGTTCACACCAATCCGGGCCACGCAATGAAAATCATCGTACTAGGCTCTGCAGCCGGAGGCGGATTTCCGCAGTGGAACTGCAATTGCCGCAATTGTGCCGGTCAGCGCAATGGCACCATCGAGGCCAAACCGCGCACCCAATCATCCATCGCCGTCTCTGCCAATGGCAGCGACTGGGTCCTGATTAATGCATCACCTGATATCCTGACGCAAATCCGCGCGACGCCGGCGCTGCAACCGAATCGCAGCAAGCGTGATTCCGGCATTGCTGCAGTAATGCTGATGGACGCACAAATCGATCACGTAACCGGTTTGCTGATGTTGCGTGAAGGAAAAACACTACCGCTATACTGCACGCCCTCCGTGTGGGATGACCTCACGACCGGCTTACCGCTGGTGCATGTGCTATCGCATTACTGCGGCGTGCAATGGCATCCCTTGCCAGCCAACCACCAGCAAGAGCATCAAATTTCAATGCAACTGCCGGGCATCGAAGGCATCCGCTTTACGCCGCTGGCACTGAAAAGCAAAGCACCGCCTTATTCCCCGCACCGCGAGCAGCCGCAGCCCGGCGACAACATCGGCCTCATGATCGAAAACATGACGACCGGGAAAAAACTGTTCTATGCTCCTGGTCTCGGCGAAATCGAACCGCATATCGATGCCGCAATGCGCATGGCCGATTGCGTCCTGATAGACGGCACCTTGTGGACCGAAGATGAAATGATCGAGCAGGGCTTTTCCGAAAAAAAATCTGCCGATATGGGGCATCTGCCGCAATCAGGCAGCGGCGGCATGATTGAATTGCTGGATGCAGTCGGCCCTCGCCGCAAGATCCTGATCCACATCAACAACACCAACCCGATCCTCGATGAACGCTCGGCTGAGCGCGCCACCCTGACACAGCACGGCATCGAAGTCGCATTTGATGGAATGGAAATCGACCTATGAACATGATGACATACAAGGAAATCACCATGAACCAAGCCTGGAGCCGCACCGAATTTGAAGAACATTTGCGTGCCAAGGGTGCCGGCTACCACATTCACCATCCATTCAACGTGAAGATGAACAATGGCGAGTTGTCCGGCGATCAGATTCGCGGCTGGGTTGCCAACCGCTTCTACTATCAGGTCATGATTCCGCAAAAAGATGCGGCCATCATGTCCAACTGCCCCGATCGCGAAACCCGCCGCAAATGGATCCAGCGCATACACGACCATGATGGATGGGAAGACAATGCCGGCGGCATCGAAGCATGGACCGTACTGGGCGAGGCGGTCGGCATTCCGCGTGCTGATCTGTGGTCCCTGAAACTTGTCCTACCCGGCGTGCGCTTTGCAGTTGATGCCTATGTCAACTTTGCCAGGCAAGCGCCGTGGCAGGAGGCGGTATGTTCATCCCTGACTGAAATGTTCGCTCCCAAAATCCACAAGGACAGGCTGGCGAACTGGCCGCAACATTACCCGTGGATTGACAGCATCGGCCTGCAGTATTTCCGTAGCCGGGTTTCCCTGGCCGAACGCGATGTGATCCACGGACTGCAAGTGACGCTGGACCATTTCACCAGCCGCCCCCAGCAAGACCGCGCGCTCGACATCCTGCAATTCAAACTCGATATCTTGTGGGCGATATCGGACTCAATTGAAAAAGCATACCCATAATTTACGATAACCATCGACATGGTCGGGCATATGAACAACTCTCCGGAAAAACCGGTGCTATCCAAACTGTTTCGCCTGCAATGGGAAGAAACGCAGAACAACTATGTGCTGCTGTATCCGGAGGGTATGGTCAAACTGAACCAAAGCGCGGCCGAAATACTGAAGCGCTGCGATGGCAAACGCGACTCTGCCGCCATCGTCAGCGACCTGGAAAACACTTTTGCCGTGAGCGGCTTGCAGGCCGATGTTGAAGATTTTTTGCGCACCGCCTATGAACGCGGCTGGATAAGGTGATAGCCATGACCGAAAATTCCGAAAACTTAACTGCATCACCACCACTGTGGCTGCTGGCAGAACTGACCTACCGCTGCCCGCTGCACTGCGTGTTTTGTTACAACCCGCTCAATTATGCGGAAAATCGACAGGAACTGACGACCGCACAATGGATCGACGTAATGCGCCAGGCCCGCAAGCTTGGCGCTGCGCAACTCGGCTTTTCCGGTGGCGAACCGCTGTTGCGCGACGATCTGGAAGAGCTGATCGGCGAAGGGCGCCGGCTGGGCTTCTACACCAACTTGATTACCTCAGGCGTGGGCTTGACCGAGGCGCGTATCGCCCGCATGAAGGAACTGGGGCTGGATCACATCCAGCTCTCGTTTCAGGACTCGACCAAGGAAATGAATGATTTCCTGACCAGCACCAAGACCTTCGACCTGAAATCGCGCGTCGCAAAACTGATCAAGCAATACGATTACCCGATGGTGCTCAATGTCGTGCTGCACCGCTACAACCTCGATCACGTCGGCCGCATCATCGAGATGGCGATCGAGATGGATGTCGAATACCTGGAACTGGCCAACACCCAGTATTACGGCTGGGGCCTGGCCAACCGGGCGCATCTGATGCCGACGCAGGAACAATTGCAACGGGCGGAAGCCATCGTCAACGAATACCGGGCAAAAGCCGGCAACAAGCTGCGCATCCTGTTCGTGGTGCCGGATTATTTCGAAGAGCGCCCCAAGGCCTGCATGAATGGCTGGGGATCGGTATTTCTCGCGGTGAGCGCCGACGGCACCGCACTGCCCTGCCACGCCGCGAAAACTTTGCCGGGCTTTGAATTTCCCAACGTGACGCAGTTCAGCGTGCATGATATCTGGCACCACAGCGATGCGTTCAACCGCTATCGCGGCGATGACTGGATGAAGGAACCTTGCCAGAGCTGCCCGGACAAGAAGAAGGATTTTGGCGGCTGCCGCTGCCAGGCCTATGCACTGACCGGCGATGCCGCCAATGCCGACCCGGTATGCGGCAAATCGCCGCAGCACGGCGCGCTCAAGAACATCGTGCTGCAGGCCCATGCCGAGCAAAAAAACGCGGCGCTGCAAAAAGAAGCCCAGCCCATGCTGTTCCGCACCGATGCCAACTCCATGCGCTTTGCCGCAACCGGCAAGAGCAATGCGAAGTAAATCCGGGATCACGATCAATTCATTGAAAGAATCATGCTTATGCAGCGCCAATCATTTCAGCGCTTGTTGCCAGGCGCGTCTGCAATAGCAGCGAGTGCAGCACTGGCCTTCCTCGGGGATTGGCTGATAGGCCAGGCTACCGGACACGCGTCCAATCCGGCTTTGCTCGCCACCATCGCCGCCACCGGCGGCGTGCTTGCGCTGATGGCAGGCAAGCGCTCGCAGAATAGCGACGATGCCCGGCTCGCAGCCAGGATCGGGCCGGACATAGACCACATCATGATCGGGGCTGCCGAGACGTCTTACTTTATTGATTCAATCAAGAAAAAAGTCGATCTGGATCTGCAAACCGCCGACACCATCGTCACCCGTTCAGAACAAAATGCCAGCACGACAGTTCAGATCGCCAACAACGCCGAGCGGGCATCCAAGGTCGCTGCCGATGTGCGCAGTGAAAGCGTCGCCGGGCGGGCCGAAGTCGATCAGGGCCTCAAACAAATCCATCAGGCGCGGCAAGATGCACAGGCTGCCTCTGCCGTGATGACGGCATTGCAGCTCAAATCGCGCCGCATCCATACCATTACCGAATTGATCAACGAAATCGCCGCACGCACCAATCTGCTGGCGCTCAATGCGGCCATCGAGGCCGCACGCGCCGGCGAACATGGCCGCGGCTTTGCCGTTGTCGCGGGCGAAGTCAGGCATCTGGCGCAACGCACCAAGGACGCCACCGATGATATCGGCGCAATGGTGCGCGAGATCAATGATGAGGCCGAACGTGCAGTCGGCGGCATGACCACACTGACCGGCAGGGTAAGCGACGCGGCACTCAATGTTGAGCGCGTGCACACCTTCCTCAGCAATATCGAGCGCGCCGCCAGCATCTCCCAGGATGAAATCCAGCAAATTGCCGCAGCCTCGCGCGAGCAGGTTGCAAGCACCCAGGTCATTGCCGACGCCATTGCCCAAATCCACGACGGCATGATGTCCACCACCGCAGAACTGCCGCCCGCCGCGCATTCTGCGATGGCGCTGACCGAACTGGCCGAAGCGCTGTTTGACGCGACCAGCGCGTCAAACTTTAAAACCGCACACGACCAGATCCGTGCTGCCGCCGAAAATGCGGCAAAAGAAGTGGCGCGCATATTTACCGAGGCTATTGCCAACGGCCAGATCAGTCAGGAGTCGCTGTTTGACCGCAATTACAAACCCATCCGCAACACCAATCCGCCCAAGCATTCGACGAAATTCGACGCCTTTACCGATCGCGTGCTGCCGGCAGTGCAGGAAGCATTGCTGGCATCCATGCCGCAACTAGCCTATGCCGGCGCGGTGGATAACAATGGGTATTTCCCGACCCATAACAAGAAATTTTCCAAACCGCTGACAGGCGACTACGAGCTCGACCTGCTCAACAATCGCACCAAGCGCATCTTCAATGACCGTACAGGCACGCGTTGCGGCGCCAACACGAAGGCATTTTTACTGCAAACCTATAAACGCGACACCGGCGAAGTCATGCATGACCTGTCGGTGCCGATCCATGTGGCAGGCCGGCACTGGGGCGGATTTCGCATCGGCTACCGTTCGAGCGCAGCCCACGAAGCGACAGTCTCTGCAATCCGGTCGCTGCCGCCAGCCAAGCAAGAACTGACAACAAGGACATCGCCAGCCATCGCGAACAGAGTCAGCTCGCAATAATTTCGCAAAAAACAGGGAGTATAGCCATTTTCATGGCATCTCCCGCACATGTTTATTGCACCTTTTAAAATACTCCCCCATCTATTTTCCGGCATGGCTAGCGTGCTCGGCCCGGTTGCACACGCGCCACCGGTGCCAGTTTATGATGTCCAATTGGCTATCTTTCAAAGGAAGGGGGTCAGGTTTTGCAGCTGCTGCGACATTATCAACTGTCGGCACTCTGTGTTGCCAGCCGGGAGATAGCAATCACTGGGCCGAGCAAACGAATACTGACGCAGCACGCCGCACCAGCCGTAGCAACGGCGCCAACAGTGCCGACCGCCCCTGCTAGTGCGCCAAATCCTGTTTTTGTGACTTCATAGTTGTTCCCTCCCTGAATTCATCAGCAATGTGCTTGCATGCAAGGCGCAAGAGCTTTTCAAGGTGGCGGCACGTCGCTATCGACTCTCACCATTGACCACTGGCGCGCGTACCAACACCAATGTTCCTGCGATTCGTCACTACGAGGAACGGTTTATAGCCACACGCCCAGCGGGCGGCCAACGGCCGTCGACACTATCGGGAAGACGATGCAAAGCGCTCTCCCTTTAGCAAGCGATGTCGGAACCTTGGTTTTCCCCATTGAACGCGGACCCGCGCTGCCCGACTTGATTGCAGAGGGTGACCGCACATGTCATGAGAGCTGCGACATGGCGCAGCTGCATCTCGATGCAGCTTGGGAAAAATGAAGCAGATGGGGCAATTGGACGTCAGTCCGGCGGCGCTCGTGAATAATTGCACCGAGGTATCATGTGGTGCTGGAGCTACCCAAAACTGCACAATCATCGAAAACCGGCCGGCCGTCGATTCCACCCTTGCGCAAGGTGCGGCCACGTCCTGCGGCCAGGAACAGCCCAGGAAAACGCGCTTGGGCAAAGGCCAGTTTGATTATTGCGCCACCGATGCCGGTTGCAAAGCTGGATATCCAGGCCCAGCGCTATCTGCAACCCTCTTTCTGGTTCTGTTCATGCTCGAAAACCGGCCATCACAACAAAGGAGAATTTCCTAAATGCATCACGACGTCAGTCTCATTACCACTATTGCTGCCGCTCTTGGCTTCGGACTCATTTTCGGGCTGGCCGCGGTACGCCTGAAGCTGCCTGCGCTAGTGGGCTATCTTGCCGCTGGAATCTTGATTGGTCCTGCCACACCGGGGTTCGTCGCTGATGTGGCGCTTGCAGGACAGCTGGCAGAGATCGGGGTCATGTTGCTGATGTTCGGTGTGGGCTTGCACTTTTCCCTCAATGATCTGCTGGACGTACGCCGCATAGCGTTGCCCGGAGCCATACTTCAGATTGTCGTTGCGACGGCAATGGGCATGGGTATGGCGCACTTGTGGGGATGGGGCATTGGTGCCGGCCTCGTTTTTGGCTTGGCGCTATCTGTTGCAAGTACCGTGGTGCTCCTTCGTGCATTGGAGGACCATGGGATCTTAGAATCGATAAATGGGCGCATTGCTGTCGGCTGGTTGGTCGTGGAAGACTTGGTCACTGTGCTGGTTCTCGTCCTTTTGCCCGCGCTCTCTGGCTGGCTTGGCGGAGCCGAAGGGCAACAGGGAAGCAATCTATGGAAGACACTTGCTCTCACGCTTGGCCAAGTGGCTGGTTTTGTGGTGTTTATGCTTGTCGTGGGACGCAAGCTCTTTCCGTGGTTGCTTTGGCGCGTCGCACGCACCGGCTCACGCGAATTATTCACCCTCTGCGTGATTGCCACTGCCGTCGGCATTGCCTATGGCTCGTCTAAGGTATTCGGTGTTTCCTTCGCGCTGGGCGCGTTTTTCGCAGGCATGGTATTGCAGGAATCGGAGCTAAGTCACCGGGCAGCGGAAGAATCGCTGCCTTTGCGGGACGCGTTCTCTGTGCTGTTCTTCGTGTCAGTAGGGATGCTCTTTGACCCCAAGGTATTGGTACAGAGTCCGTTTCATGTGCTGGCGGTCGTAGCGGTCATTATCTTTGGAAAATCGCTTGCGGCTTTTGGTCTGGTCTTGCTGCTACGGTATCCGTTAAACACGGCATTGACTGTGTCGGCAAGCCTGGCGCAAATTGGCGAGTTTTCATTCATTCTTGCCGCACTTGGGATTTCCCTGGGGTTGCTACCGCCAGAGGCACAGAGCTTTATCGTGGCCGGAGCGATTATCTCTATCGCCCTGAATCCACTCATTTTCAAAGCGATTAAACCTATCCAAACTTGGCTACGCTCCAAATCCGAGCTTGCGCGCAAGTTGGAGCGCCCGGATGACCCGCTGGCCGAGTTACCGATGACAGTTGAGCAGCATAAGCTGACCGGACAGGTTGTGTTGGTCGGATATGGCCGAGTCGGACGACGAATTGCCGCGGCGTTGGCAGAGCGCGGGATTCATTATGTGGTAGCGGAACAAAACCGGGAATTGGTGGAACAACTACGCAAATCCGGAATACCGGCCGTTGCGGGCAATGCGGCTGAACCGGCAGTGCTGATTCAGGCGCATATTGCCAGAGCATCGATGTTGGTGGTGGCAACGCCTGACACGTTTGACGTGCGCGCCATAATTGAAACGGCCAGAGCACTTAATCCGCTCATTCAGACCGTGGTTCGTACCCATAGCGAAAGCGAAGCTGTCCTTCTACGGCAGGAAAAAGCAGGCAAGGTATTCTTGGGCGAACATGAACTTGCGGTTGGTATGACTCGCCACATTCTGGATAGTTTTGAGAAGCAGCAGCAAAATACGCCCCCTCATTAGCCAGTGTCGGGGCGAGGAATGCTCAACGACTCTTGTAAAAATGGCTTTGCAAGTACCTCTCAGCTATTACGCCTGTCCTTGACGCTCCAGGGCTGACGCCTGTTGACATCGGACTAATCGGGACAAATCACGACGCTCTTCCTTGCGCCCATAAAAAAACCGATGACCTGGATCATCGGTTAAAGCTGCCCAAGACCGGACGGAAAGACTTCCGCCCGGATAGTGTTCTTTAAGCAGCAGGAGACATTACGCTATTTATTTGGAAAGTTTGAATACCCAGACAGATCCACCCTGTTCAAGGAAATTCACTTTCTTGGCAACATCGCCGCCCCACAGAGGAACAGCGCCACCCCAACCTGATACAACCGCGACATACTGGACACCATCTTCTTGCCATGTGACAGGAGGTGCGACCACGCCGGAACCGGTCTGGAATTTCCACAAGTCCTTGCCGGTATTGGCATCCACCGCTTTCAGGTAACCTTCAGGCGTGCCATAAAACACCAAGCCACCGGCAGTCGTCATCACACCACCCCAGAGCGGCGCATTGTTCTTGTTTTCCCAGACGATCTTCCCTGTTTTCGGATCAATCGCACGCATCGCGCCGATGTAATCGTCATTCAGAGTCTTGATGGTGAAACCGGCGCCCAGGTAAGCTGCACCTTTTTTGTAGCTGACTGGCTCATTCCAGATCTCCATGCCCCATTCGTTCGCAGGAACATAGAACAGCTTGCTTTGCGGACTGTAGGCCATCGGCATCTGGTTCTTGCCACCCAGGAAAGACGGTGCCGAGAATACGCTCGCGCCTTTCTTGCCACCCTCCCCTTTGGTCGGATCGCCGGGACGGTTTGCATCGATGTAGTTCGGACGACCGGTCTTCAGGTCGATGCTGCTGGCCCAGGTGATTTTCTTCACGAACGGGAAGGCATTTTCGAGTTTGCCGTTCTTCGCATCGATCACATAGAAGAAACCGTTACGGTCGGCCTTGCCGCCGAGACGCTTGCCATCCATATCGAAGGTGACGAATTCATTGACGCCGTCAAAATCCCAGCCGTCATGCGGCGTGGTTTGATAGTGCCACTTGATCTGGCCGGTTGCGACATCCAGCGCCACCGTCGAGCACGAGAAGAAGTTGTCGCCCGGGCGCAGATGGCTATTCCAAGGGGATGGGTTACCGGTGCCGAAATACGCCAGCCCGGTCGATGCATCGAAAGTACCGCCCAGCCATGTCGCCGCGCCGCCGGTTTTCCACAAATCACCTGGCCAGGTCTTGTTGGTGGTGCCGGAAATGCCGTTTTCAGTCTTGTTGCCATCTTTGTCGTACTTGTAACCCATGTGCCCTTCAACCATCGGGCGCATCCAGACCAGTTGGCCGGTTTTCGGGTCGCGTGCTTCGACTCGTCCGACCACGCCGAATTCACCACCGGACACACCGGTCAGCAACAGGCCTTTGGCGATCAAAGGCGCTGCTGTGCTGGAATAGCCGGCCGCATAGTCGTCGATTTTTTCTTTCCAGACGATCTTGCCGGTATCCTGATCCAGCGCCACCAGCTGCGCATCGAGCGTCGAGAAAATCACCAGGTTGTCATACAGTGCAGCACCGCGGTTGACGACATCGCAGCAAGGCATGATGCCATCCGGCAAACGGTGTTCGTATTTCCATAGTTTCGCACCGGTTTTCACATCCAGCGCGTAGATGCGTGAATAGGAACCGGTGACAAACATCTTGCCGTTATGGATTACCGGTTGCGATTCCTGCCCGCGTTGCTTTTCGCCGCCAAATGAGAAAGACCATGCCGGCACCAGTTTGCTTACGCTCTTGGCATTGATTTGCGTCAGAGGGGAAAAGCGTTGCCCCTGCTGACCCATGCCCCAGGATAAAACGTCATTGGTCGACTTGCCATCGTTTTCAATCATCGCATCTGTCACGCCCGCTGCATGTACAGCGAACGGACCGGCCAGCGCGACACTGACCAGGACTCCTAGTAACTTCCTCTGCATGACACCCTCCTATGGAAAAACAAACAAATAATTATTTTTTGGTCACTACGACAGATTTAATATGCAATCTGCGTGCCAACTTGTTTTTCGTGTTTTTTGCATTAATTCCGGCATTCCGACACCATTCATTGCGTCGAAAATAGTCAGCTGTCACAAAACAGAACAGTCATATCTGGATTGCACTGTTTGATACTTGGTAAAAACTGCTGGTTCATGAGCCGGCAAGAAGGACTTGAATCGCGGGCGTGCTGGTCGGGCAACTGCGAATTGCCATCGAAGGGCGGCAGCCTGAAACTCGTCGATGGGGGCGTACTCCGTACGTCCGATGCTGCCAATGACCGGCACGCAACCGGCAAGAAACATCTCAGGCGCCGCGCGCCGATTTGAGCAAACCCCGCTGCGGGTCATAGCCCAGCGCGGCAATCAGGTAGAACGCCGCGGTGCAGCCCGCGACAATCGCGATCGATTGCCACTCAAGCTGCCCGTACAAGGCAAAGCGCAGCGCCTCCACCGCATGACTGAACGGGTTCAAGCGTGCCGCCTGATAGATCCAGTTGGCGCCCGATTCCTGGATTTTCCATAAGGGGTACAAGGCCGAGGACAGGAAGAACATCGGGAAGATCACGAAATTCATGGTGCCGGCAAAGTTCTCCAGCTGCTTCACATAGACCGACAGCACCAGCCCCAGCGCCGCCAGCATCAGCGCGCCCAGGATCACCAGCGGCAGCGCGAAGAAAACCTGCTGCACGCTCAGATCGACCCCGAACAGCATCGCCAGCGCAAAAAAAGCCAGCGCCTGCAATACCGACAGGAAGGCGCCGCCGGCCAGCTTGCAGGCCAGCAGATACCAGCGCGGCAGGGGTGCCGTCAGCAACAGCCGCATCACCCCCATTTCGCGGTCGTACACCATCGCCAGCGACGATTGCATGCCGTTGAACAGACACACCATCATCACCAGGCCGGGCACCATATAAACCCGGTATTCGACATAGGTTTCATAGGGCGGAATGATGGCCACGCCAAACACGTTCTGGAAGCCGGATGCGAAGACCACCAGCCACAGGGCCGGGCGCACCAAGGAAGACACCAGCCGCCCCGGCTGGCGCATGAATTTGTACACCTCGCGCCCGGCAACCGCGCGCAGCGCCAGCAAGCCATGCGCGAGTTTCATTTTTTGCCTCCGGGTCCGGCTGCCGCATCGGTCAGCTTGCAAGGCGATTCGCGTTCATCCATGCCCAGCGTATCCAGGTTGTTTTTCTGATGCAGAAAGCCGTCGAACGGCGCGACCCCGGCGATGCCGCCGCCGAGTCCGCCCTGCGCCAGGAATATCGGCTGCCGCAATTGCTGGTCCCACGGGCGGAACGAAAGCCGTGCGCCCTTGAAGCCGTCCAGCGTGATGTCCTGGCTGCGCAAGGCCAGTCGCTGCTGGCGGCTATCCGGCACGCGCAACGCGACATCGATGATGGCCTTGGTCGCCATCCACGCGGCCCAGTCGGTGCTTGCCATCAGGCGCCCTGCGCTCTTCCTGAAACGACGGTTCAGCTGCGGCGCACCGTTGCGCTCCCAGGACGAATGCCAGCCTTCCGCCACCAGACCGGCACTGCCGACCACCGGGCGCGGCAACATCGTGCGGTACGGCACTTCGCGCGCGAACTCGCCATCGGCATCGACCACCCACACCACATCCGCCTCCACGCCGGCGGTCAGCAACGCGACATTGGCCAGATCGCGTTCGCGCGGATCGTTCGATAATTTATAGGATTTGGTGGCGACCAGCTTCAAGCCATAACGCCTGGCTGCCTTTTGCGCCGCCGCAACCAGCGGCAGGTCGGCACTCGTGGTGCCGGCCAGCAGCAGCACCCTGGTCCATTTGTGCGCGGTCAGGAACTGGGCGGTGGCGTCGGCCAGCATGTTGTCATCCGGCATGGTATGGAACAGATTGGCACGGCACGATGCGCCGCGCAGGCCGGCATCGGTGGCCGATACATTGAACAGCATGACATCGGTATTGCGCATCCATGCTGCCAGCTCGGCGATCGCCGGTCCCGGCAGATCCAGCAGAAAATGCTTCACGCCTTTTTTGGCCTGTGCCTCGATCAGCGTCTTGGCGGCGGCAATCGTTTCGGCCGGCAGTTCCTGCACGGTGATGTTCAGTTTGGCCTGTTCGAGCTGGAAATCCGATTCGGCCAGCGCGATTTCGGCGCCGGCTTTCGGCCGCCCCAGAGGCTGGCCGGGATAATTCTTTTCCAGCCGCTTGACGTCGTAGCGTGCATCGTCCGGATCGAAGATCAGGCCGATTTTCAAGTCGCGCGCCTGCGCTGCATGGACGCAGCCCAGCAGCAATGCCGCACAGGCCAGCGCCCTGGTCCAGCGGGGCGCAGTCGCGTCAGTCATCGATCACCACGCTGTGCGGCACGCGGCCGGCCTTCACCGATTTGATCGCGCTGCCTTTGGCGACATCGACAATCGACACATCATCCGACATGCCATTGGCAACATACAGCGTCGCATCATCGTGCGCCAGCGCCAAGCCCCAGGCGCGCTTGCCGACCAGGATCAATTTCTTCACCGTCCGGCTCGCGACATCCACCACCGCCACATGATTGGCCTTGCCCAGCGCGACAAACGCGGTTTTCCCATCATGCGACATGGTGATGCCGACCGGCGTGATGTCATCCGCACGGAATCCCTTGGGCTCGAATTTGAGCGTGTTCAGCACCGTATTGTCGAGCGGTATTGATGATCGACACCGACGCCCCCAGTTCATTGGTGACCCATAATTGCTTGCCGTCCGGCGTCATCGCAAAACGGCGCGGACGCTTGCCGACCTCGATATTTTTCAGCACCTTGCCGCTGGCAGCATCGATCACATGCACCATGCTGGCCACTTCCGAGGTCACGTAGACGATCTTGCCGTCTGGCGACACTTTCACGCCCTCAGGCTCCTTGCCGACCTTGACGTTCCTGATCACTTTCTTGCTTGCCAGATCGACCACCGACAGCAGCGCGTCGTCTTCATTCGAGAAATACAGCGTTTTGCCGTCCGGCGACAGGTCGAAAATCTCCACGCCCTCTTCCAGCTTGACCTGATCGACCACCTGTTTTTTAGCGACGTCGATGATGTCGGCCCGGCCGCTATCGCCGCAAGCGACCAGCAGTCGCGCGCCGTCCGGCGTCAGCTGCATGTGGCGCGGGCGCTTGCAGGTCTTGATCAGTGCGCTTTGCTGACGGGACGCGCCATCGAGCACGGTGATGGTGTTGTCTTTTTCGCTGGAGATGAAAATCTGGCCGGTCTGTTTGGCCGCAGCCGGAATCGATGCAGCGGCGCACATGCCGCTCAGGACGACGAACTTGATCAGATTCAGGTTATTGCGCATCACAGCCCTTTCGAAAGCCTTGAAGAAAAATCGGGTCATTTTTGCGCACTCAGGCAACAAAAATATACTCCACCATGTATATTTATACACCCAATATTTACGTGCGGTAAAGGGGCATTTTTCTCATATACCCCAGAAAAATACAAAAATATCAAGCAGACGGCGGGCTACTGGGTCAGCTGCAAAAATGCTTCGGTGAGTGTCGGCTGCGCTTGCGCCAGCAGCAGGTCCGCTGCCAGCCCGTCGAATTTGATCTGTCCCTTGGCCAGCACGATGATGCGATCGGCGGCTTCCGCCTCATCCACCAGATGGGTGGCCCACAACACGCCCAGCCCCTGCTCGCGGCACAGGGCTTTCACATCGGCCAGGATCTGCGCCCTCGATGCGGGATCGATGCCGACCGTGGCTTCATCCATCAGCAACAGTTTCGGTTCGGTGAGCAAGGCCCGCGCCAGTTCTACCTTGCGCCGGTTGCCGCCCGACAGCTCGCGCGTCAGATCGGCGGCACGCTCGGTCAGGCCGAAACGCTGCAGCCAGTGCGCAATGCGGGGCCGGGACTCGACGCGCGGGATGCCGTGCAGATCGGCCTGGAATTGCAGATTGGCGCGCACCGACAGATCCAGGTCCAGCGCCGGCTGCTGAAAGACGATGCTCAATTGGCCCAGGGCCACCAGCGGCGCCGTGGCCAGGTTGCTGCCGCAGACAGTCGCGCCACCGGCATCCGGTGTAAACAGTCCCGACAGGATTTGAAACAGCGTGGTCTTGCCGGCGCCATTCGGCCCCAGCAACGCAACAAACTCGCCGGCTGCAACCTGCAGGCTGACGCCATCGATGGCTTTGCGCGCACCGAACGATTTGCTTATTTGTCTGACTTCCAGCGGATGGGACAAGGTATTTTCTCCGACAGAATTCTTCCGGCTATCAGCTTCCTGCTATTACCTTCAGGCCCCGGTTGCAGGCTTGGTGCGGCCGGTTTCAGGGTCCAGTTTGCCCGATTCTTCATCCGAGAACAAACGCGAGCGCGTCAGGAAACGCTTGCCGGTGCCGTTCTCCAGCGAGAACATGCCGCCGTTGCCGTCGACCACATCGATGATCAGCTGCGTATGCTTCCAGTATTCGTATTGTTCGGTGCCCATGTAGAACGGCACCCCCTCCAGATTGCCCAGATAGATGTCGCTGCCGCTGATGTTGAAGTCATCGGCCGGATAGCACATCGGCGCACTGCCGTCGCAACAGCCGCCGGACTGGAAGAACACCAGCGGGCCGTGCTTTTGGCGCAGCATCCGGATCAGTTCCAGCGCCGCCTCCGTGGCCAGCACGCGCGCAATGAGATGCTGCATCGATTCACCTCCCTGTCAAAAAAGCCCCGGGCGCACCGGGCCGGACTGCGCCGTGCGACCCGGCGCGCCGGAGGCTGTACTTCACTTCATGTCACATTTCACTCAGACCAACAATCAGAAGAAGCCCAGCGCTTTCGGGCTGTAGCTCACCAGCTGGCACTTGGTTTGCTGGTAATGATCGAGCATCATCTTGTGATTTTCACGGCCGATACCGGACTGCTTGTAACCGCCGAACGCGGCATGCGCCGGATACAGGTGGTAGCAATTGGTCCAGACCCGACCGGCCTGAATCGCGCGGCCGACGCGGAATGCGCGCGAGCCGTCACGGGTCCACAAGCCTGCGCCCAGACCGTACAGCGTGTCGTTGGCGATTTCCAGCGCTTCTGCCTCGTCCTTGAAGGTCGTCACCGACACCACTGGCCCGAAGATCTCTTCCTGGAAGATGCGCATCTTGTTGTCGCCCTTGAACACGGTCGGCTTGATGTAATAGCCGCCTTCCAGATCGCCGCCAAGGTTGTTGCGTTCGCCGCCGATGAGCTTCTCGGCGCCTTCCTGGGTGCCGATGTCGACATAGGACAGGATTTTTTCCATCTGTTCCTGCGACGCCTGGGCGCCGATCATCGTCGATGCATCGAGCGGATTGCCCTGCTTGATGGCGGCCACGCGTTTGATCGCACGTTCCATGAATTTCTCGTAGATCGATTCCTGGATCAGCACGCGCGACGGGCAGGTGCAGACTTCGCCCTGGTTCACCGCAAACATCGCGAAACCTTCCAGGCATTTGTCGAAGAATTCGTCGTCCGCATCCATCACGTCGGCAAAGAAGATGTTCGGCGATTTGCCGCCCAGTTCCAGCGTGACCGGAATCAGGTTTTGCGCCGCGTATTGCATGATCAGGCGGCCGGTGCCGGTTTCGCCGGTAAAGGAGATTTTGGCGATGCGCTTGCTGGAGGCCAGCGGTTTGCCCGCTTCCAGGCCGAAACCGTTGACGATGTTCAGTACGCCAGGCGGCAACAGGTCGCCGATGACTTCCATCAGCACCATGACCGAGGCCGGGGTCTGTTCGGCCGGTTTCATCACGATGCAGTTGCCGGTCGCCAGCGCCGGCGCCATTTTCCAGACCGCCATCAGGATCGGGAAGTTCCACGGGATGATCTGGCCGACCACGCCTAAAGGCTCATGGTAATGGTAGGCATAGGTTTCGGCGTCGATCTGGGAAACAGACCCTTCCTGGGCGCGGATGCAGCCGGCGAAGTAGCGGAAATGGTCGATCGCCAGCGGGATGTCGACGTTCATGGATTCGCGGATCGGCTTGCCGTTGTCGATGGTTTCGGCAGTGGCGATCAGTTCCAGATTGGCTTCGATGCGGTCGGCGATCTTGTTGAGGATGTTGGCGCGTTCGGCCGGGGAAGTCTTGCCCCATGCTTCTTTGGCGGCATGCGCGGCATCGAGTGCGAGTTCGACGTCTTCGGCGGTGGAGCGGGCGATTTCGCAGAACGGCTGGCCGGTGATCGGCGTGATGTTGGCGAAGTATTCACCCTTGACCGGTGGCACGAACTGGCCGCCGATGTAGTTGTCGTAGCGTTGTTTGAATGGATTTTTTACGCCAAGTTTGCTGATGTCTGCAAGATTCATGTCGTCCTCTAACTGGAATGTGGATGCAAAATGGGTGGAACAATTACGCGACTTACGTTCTCACTAGCGCAATCATCGTGCCAAGTCCGCGCACCCACCCTTCATGCAACCGCGCAAAGCCTTATGCCGCGGGGCATGCGAAGGATTTCCCACGGCCTGCACCGCTTTTCATGCAAACCGGGACTGCGCAAAAAACGCCACTTGTTGCGTGACAATGTGTTTTCTTTCTGAACACCCCGAATAACGATCATGTTCCAAAATGTTCCATAGCAATATGTATTGCCTGCGATTTTATTGGCCCTGCTGTTTTTTCTGCCTACACTGAATCGAGAGCCGTCTTATGACCCTCGCCGATTGATTCCAACGCACGCAATGGAGAGCATCATGGTGAAGAAATCAAAACCGACCGATCAATCCAATGATCATGACGTGGCGCAAGCCGTGCGCGCCTCGGTACATGAAATCTGGCAGGCTGGTCTGGGCGCATTTTCCAAAGCCCAGGAAGAAGGCGGGAAAATGTTCAGCAAATTGGTCAAGGAAGGCAGCGAATTACAGAAACGCACCCAATTAAATACCGAAGAAAAAATGTACCATGCCACCGATACCGCCTCCAAAGTGGCATCAAAAGTCAGCAAACAGGCGTCGGATTCATGGGACAAGCTGGAGAAGATGTTTGAGGAACGCGTATCACGCGCCCTGTCCAGCCTTGGCGTGCCGACCCAGAAGGATATTGCCGCGCTGAATGCCAGAATCGATGTGCTGCAGCACCTGGTCGCCAATCTGACCGCAAAAAAACTGGTCGCACAGAAAACCGTCACAAAAAAAGCCGTTTCCCAGCCGCTTGACAAGAAACCATTCAAACGCGCAGCAAAATGACAACGGAGATCTATTCAAAATACCGGGCACCATGAGATCAAGCTAATTCTCCTGAGATTGAAGATCTGAGCTGCGTTATTGTGCACGGGCATGTTTATTGCACTGGTGTTGCCGCTATTACACCACTGGAGAACTGCCGGTATGCAAACATCCCAATCACCCGATATCGCAGAATATTTTGGAATAGCAGCTGGCGTGCATTTACCGTGGCGAGCCAATCAATACAGCGTGGACGATACGTCCAGGACCATCCACGTCTGGGTGACGTGTCAGACAGCGCCGCAGGTGGAGCACAAGCGCGGATGGTTCGGCGCAAAGGCCGCCCAAACTGCCCCGCCCCCCAGCCAGATCCGCGGCGTGGATCAGCGCTGGCGACATCTTGACTGCATGGACTACGCATGTTTCATCCATACCCACGACCAGCTTGAAGCCAGCCATTGCGACCTGCCCTGGTTTGGGCAGACAGATATGCCATTTTCCAACCGGCTGGCGCGGAAAATCTTCCTGTTCCTGATGGAAGGGCTGGATATGCAGGTGATCTGTGATGTGTTGAAGGTGTCGTTTACCGATCTGTGGAAATTCAAATATGCATTGGATAACGGCTTGCTGCATTTTGAATATACCCCTGTCACGCGCCGCAAGCCCAAGGATGCCGCTCCGCCAATCGAAGCGGGCAACGTGGCAAACGGCATCCCGTTTTCCGCATCCCAAAGCACCGGCGAGACCGGCAGCAAGGTGCCCGACATGTCCGATCCGGTCTGGGAACTCCTCATTACCGGCGCACTGAATATTCAGATCAAGACGCTGAGCTTTCAACTCCTGCTGACCAAACTGCGCCAACAGGTAAGCCTGCAGCAGAGCGCTGACGTGAAGATGATGAAGTTGCGAGAATTGCATCGTTACGTCGAACGGCACGAACGCATCCTCAGTCATGAATTAAGTCAGCTAAGCCAGCCAAACTAACCAAGGAACTACAGATGAATGTATTGCGCCAGGCGCTGGTCGATCCGCATATTGCAGCGACGCTCATACAAAATGGCGCCTACCTTGCCATCGCCGGCGACGAGTCGGTACTTGCCTGTTTGCCAAGAGGCAACTGGATAGGCGGCACCATCCCCTATTTCATGGCGCAGGATGGCGGAAGCACATCGCGCGAGCATGTCTTCATTACCACGCTCGATACGTATGCGGACTTGCTTCCTTGCATCACACAATACGATGCCGAACGCCTGCCGCAAGTCTGCGTCGAGGCGCCGGACAACGGCTTCAGCCTGATCATATTGCCGGCCTTCTCGCAAATTCATTATGAATACGCAAAAAATGCGCCGCTGTACGACGATATGTACATCAAACCCATCGTCGGCTGGATTTCCGGCATCCATCTGGACGATACCGGCGTCCGTTCCCCCAAAGTCATCGACGGCCGCACTGGCGAGTTGCTGGAGAACCGGGCGGTCGTGCTTCACGTGCCATTGCCGGAAAACCTCAGCGTCAATGTCAATATCGTCAATCTGTTCAGCCAGGGCAACGGCGATGTGATGCAGTTTGACGAAGGCGGTTTCGAAGCATCCACATGCAATATCAATGGACAAGCCACGCCGCTTGCGCACTATCTGAAGGCCATCGGCCATGACACGCGCCTGCCTCTGGTCGCGGACTACAACGGCGCCGGCATCAACGTCAGCTTCAAGTCCGTTTGCGAGACGGACGGCAAGGTTGAGTTCTATGGCCCGGTATTTCCCCATGTCGAATATCGGCTCGCACGTCAATTCAGCGGCAGCTACGAAAGCGCCTTTGCGCAACATAGCGCCGACCTGCCCGAGGCCAGTTTTTCTTGCAACTGCATCCTCAACTATCTGCATTCCGAACTGGAAGGCAAGCACACCGGACAAGTGATCGGCCCGATGACATTCGGTGAAGTAGCCTACCAACTGCTGAATCAGACCATGGTGCACATGACGCTGGAAATGCACTGAGCCCTCTGGCCCGTTCGGCATTCGGATTAGTGCCGGCATTTTGATATGCAGCCCTCAGTGAGGCTTCCCTGAGGGTATTGTTGTATCAAATTATGATGTTATGCTATCCCTTACAAGACTATAAGAGACTGCCTGACATGCAACACAAAGCACCCCGCCGTACCCGCGAACGGATTCTGGAACTGTCGCTCAAGCTGTTCAATGAATTCGGCGAGCCCAACATCACGACCACCGTCATCTCGGAAGAGATGAGTATCTCGCCCGGCAATCTGTACTACCATTTCCGCAACAAGGACGATATCGTCAACTCGATCTTCGTGCAGTTCGAAGAGGAGATCAACCGTCGGCTGGCCATCACGGCCGAGCGCAAGCCCAGCATCGAAGACGTCTGGCTGTACCTGCACTGGATGTTTGAACTGGTATGGCGCTACCGTTTCTTCTATCGCGACCTGAACGACCTGCTATCGCGCAATCGCAAGCTGGAACTGCATTTCAAGCAAATTCTCGCGTATAAAATCAAGGTCGCGAAGCAATTATGCGATCAGTTGCGCTCCGAGAAGGCGCTCGAAGCAGATGAGCTGCAGATCGATGCGCTGTCGACCAATATGGTGGTGGTCGCCACCTACTGGCTATCGTATGAATATGTGCGCAATCCGCGCAATTACACCGAGCAGAAAGCGATGTCGGACGCACTGGCGCGCGGCTGCTATCAGGTGCTGATGCTGATCGAGCCGTATCTGCGCGGCGACACGCAAATCCTGTTTGAAAAAATCTCGTCCGAATATCTGAATAAGCTGAAATAACGTGAAATCGATTTGCATCTACTGCGGCTCATCTCCCGGCGCCTCGCCGCTGTACGCGCAAGCTGCGCGCCGTCTGGCCAAAGAAATGGTGGCCGACAATATCGGACTGGTCTATGGCGGCGCCCATGTCGGCCTGATGGGCATCATCGCCGATGAAATCCTGCGCCTGGGCGGCGAAGCCACTGGCGTGATTCCCAAAACCTTGCTGGAGAGAGAAGTCGGACATCAGGGGCTGACCCGCCTGCATATCGTCAAGGACATGCATGAACGCAAGGCACTGATGGCCGAACTGTCGGACGGATTCATCGCGATGCCGGGCGGCATCGGCACGCTGGAAGAACTGTTTGAAGTATTTACCTGGTCGCAACTCGGGATCCACGACAAGCCGATCGGCTTATTGAACGTCAATGGCTTTTACGACGGCCTGATCGGCTTCATCCAGCATCTGGTCAACGAGCGCTTCCTGAAAGAGCAGCAGGCCGGCATCATCATGGTCGAGTCGAACGAAGCAGCGCTGATCAGTCGCTTCAAGTCGCATCAGCCCAAAATCGGCAATCAGGCCACCGCGCAAGCGCACGAGAAAATCATCCCCTGAACGCCTGCAGGTGCCCGGACCGACCACGCTCACGCCGGGCCATGTTCTCAAACTGACAACTTCGTTCCAATTTTCTGGCGTTTAGCGTAAAGTTTGCTCCACAGAAAATAACAAGGTCAAAACATCGTGACCCAATCAGGCAATTTCAGTTTCCTCGCAGAACATTCGTCCTTGTTTGCACAGCTGGGCCGCAGCGCCGAACAGGTCTTTTCCGGCGACCCCAATACCACCCTCATCAAGTTGCGCCAGCTGGGCGAAGCCCTGGCCCAGGATCTGGCTGCGCGCTCCGGTATCGTGTTCGACAGCGAAACCACGCAAGCCGACCTGCTCTATAAGCTCCAGCGCGAAATCCAGCTCGACCCGGAAATCCGCACGCTATTTCACACACTGCGCATCGAGGGCAATAAGGCCACGCACCAGTTTCAAACCAGACACAAGGATGCGATGGATGGCCTCAAGGTCGCGCGCTCGCTGGCGATCTGGTATCACCAATCGTCAGCAAGCACGGCGCCGAATTCAAGGCCGGTCCCTTTGTGCCGCCACAAGACCCCAGTGCCGAACTGCGGCAACTCCAGACGCAGATAGAACAACTCAAGGCCGAACTGGGCAGCACTGCGCAAGCGCTGGAAACCAATCAGCAGCTTGCCTCCCTGATCGCCAAAGAGAAGGAAGAGTATTCGGTGCTGGCGCTGCAGATGGATGCCGAGGCGCGGTCTTTTGAAGCGCTGGCACTGGAGCACGAAGCCGAATTGCGCCGGGCGCAGCACGATTTCGAGACCCAGATCAAGGCCGCCAGTCAACAACTCAACGCTCAGCAAACCCAGCAACTCAAGGCACGCACCCAGCAAGCCAGCCGCCAGTTTTCACCGAACGAAGAACTGACCCGCATCCTGATCGACCAGCAATTGACTGAAGCCGGCTGGCAAGCCGATACGCAAATCATCACCCATGCGCGTGGCGCCCGCCCCGAAAAAGGCAGGAACAAAGCCATCGCCGAATGGCCCACCGCCGGCAAGCAGTCCGCCGATTACGTGCTGTTTGCCGGACTCACGCCGATGGCCGTGGTCGAAGCCAAGCGCGAAAACATCAATGTCGCCGGCAAGATTCCGCAAGCCCAGCGCTATTCGCGCGGTTTCAACATGGACGCCAGCCACAAGCCGGCCTGGCAGGCTGCCGGTCAATCCGGCCCCTGGGATGACGGCGAAGGCGGGCAGTTTTTTGTGCCGTTCGTCTATTCCTGCAACGGACGGCCGTACATCAAGCAACTCGCCGAGCAAAGCGGCACCTGGTTCCGCGATCTGCGCTCGCCGGCCAATCTGGCGCGGGCGCTGATGGATTTTCACCGGCCGGACGGCTTGCATCGACCAACTGCTGCGCAGCAAAGAAGATGCCGAAGCCAGCTTGCAGCAAGAAGGCTACGCCTACCTGGGCCTGCGCGACTACCAGCAAAAAGCCATTCAATCGGTGGAAGCCGCACTGGAGGACGAGCGCCGGCAATGCCTGCTCGCGATGGCCACCGGCACCGGCAAGACCCGCACCATCGTCGGCCTGATGTACCGCTTCCTGAAGGCGGAACGCTTCCGCCGCATCCTGTTTCTGGTCGATCGCACCGCCCTCGGCGACCAGGCCACCGAGGTATTCCACGACGCCGCTGCTTGAACAGAACATGCCCCTGTCCAAGCTCTACAACATCGCCGAACTGGGCGATATGGCTGCGGAAGCCGAAACCCGGATTCAGGTCGCCACCGTGCAGGCGATGGTCAGGCGCATATTCCAGTCCGACCATCCGCCCGGCGTCGACGAGTTCGACTGCATCATCGTCGACGAAGCGCATCGCGGCTATACCCTCGACCAGGACATGACCGAAGGCGAGCTGGCGGTGCGCGATCAGGCCCAGTACCTGTCGAGCTACCGCCGCACGCTCGACTATTTCGATGCCGTCAAGATCGGCCTCACCGCCACCCCGGCCAAGCACACCACCGACATTTTCGGCAAACCGGTGTACACCTATTCCTACCGTGAAGCCGTGGCCGATGACTGGCTGATCGACCACGAACCGCCGATCCGCTACGAAACCTTGCTCACGCAAAACGGCATCCAGTTTGAAAAAGGTCAGGCGGTCAGCGCCATCAACCTCGCCACCGGCGAAATAGAAGTGTCCGAACTGGAAGACGAAATCAGCTTCAATGTCGAAAGCTTCAACAAGGGCGTCATCACCGAAGGCTTCAACCGGGTCATCTGCCAGCAACTGGCGGAAGAAATCGATCCGCTCGGCGATGAAAAGACCATGATCTTCTGCGCCACCGATCTGCACGCCGACATGGTCAAGCGCCTGCTCGATGATGCCTTCCGGCTGAAATACGGCGAAGACTACAACGAAGCGGCAGTACGCAAAATCACCGGCGCACTCCGACAAGATCGCGCAACTGATCAAGCACTACAAAAACGAGCGCTACCCCAGCATTGCGATTACCGTCGACCTGCTCACGACCGGCATCGACGTGCCGAAAATCTGCCATCTGGTCTTCATGCGCCGCGTCCGCTCGCGCATCCTGTACGAGCAAATGATCGGCCGCGCCACCCGCCGCTGCGACGAGATCGGCAAAACCGTGTTCAAGATTTACGATCCGGTCGACATCTACGCGGCGCTGCAAGACGTCAGCACCATGCAGCCGCTGGTGAAAGACCCCGACATCACGCTCGAACAGCTGGTTGACGAGCTCAACAATCCGGCCAGCTTCACCACGGTCGGCACATTGGCCGGCGAAACCCACGCGCACGACGTGCTGGCCGCCATCAGCCAGAAGCTCATGCGCGTGCTGCGCAAGGCCGGCAAGCAGGCCGAGACGAAACCGGTCGTCAGGGAAAAACTGGCCCAACTGGAACAGCAATGGGGCATCGCGCCCGACAAGCTGCACCAGCATCTGCACCGCATCGGGCCGCAAGGCGCAGCCGATTTCGTGCGCCAGCACAGCCAACTGCTGCGCCAGATTGCCGAAGTCAAGCAACTCATCGGCAGCCAATACATGCCCATCATCGCAGAACACAAAGATGAGCTGATGCAGCGCGTACAAAGTTACGGCGAATACAGCAAGCCCGAAGACTATCTGCAAAGCTTCAACGACTTCATCCGGCAACAGATCAACCAGTCGGCGGCCCTGTCCGTGATCGTGAATCGTCCCAAAGACCTGACCCGTGAACAGTTGAAAGAAGTGCGGCTGCTGCTGGACCAGCACCATTTCAACGAAGCTGCGCTGCAAACCGCCTGGCGCAACAAAACCAATCAGGATATCGCCGCCAGCATCATCGGCCATATCCGCCAGGCTGCGCTGGGCGAAGCATTATTGCCGTTCGAACAACGCGTCGCCAGCGCGATGCAACGCATTTACGGCCTGAGCAACTGGTCGCAAGTGCAGCGCCGCTGGCTGGATCGGCTGGCAAAACAGCTGATGCATGAAGTGGTGATCGACCAGCAGTTCGTCAACCAGCGCTTCAGCGCCGATGGCGGCGCAAAAAAACTCAACGCGATGCTCGGCGGCCAACTCGATGCCGTACTGGGGCAAATCACCGATGCGCTGTGGCCGCAAGCAGCCTGACGATTGATTTAGAAAAGGAATAAAATGCGCGCTGGACGGACATTCATATCTTGCTGGAGTATATTTTACAGCCGCAATAAACATATGCGGAAAATGGCATGAAAATGGTGATACTCCCTATTTTTTACGACGTTCAGAATTCGTAGGGCGCAATAAGCGTAGCGCATTGCGCCGCATGGCAACGTCAACACCCACAGCAAGCGTTGATCGATGGCCGATGGATGATCCGGTGCGCATGGCGCACCCTACGCAACTGAATGGTGCTATTGGCCTTCGGTCAGGAGGGTTTCAACAGCGACCCTGCAAACTAAATTAACCAAACACGTTATTTTATTTTTCGCGCTAAGTTAAAATAGCGACCAATCCAATTTTAACTTCACATCAATGCAACGCGGAATAACCGGCCATTACACCCCCACCGTCGCTGGCGGGATCGCTTGCCAGGCCTTTGTGCCGCGGCCTTTGCCGCCGCTGCCCGCATTGGATATAAGCGGCAAGCTGCAGACACGGCTCAATGAGGCGCTGATTGCGCTAGGGCGGCTGGATGCGATCAGCACCCTGCTGCCAGATGCCAAACTGTTCTTGTATAGCTATGTACGCAAAGAGGCGGTGATGTCTTCGCAAATCGAAGGCACGCAATCCTCGCTCAGCGATCTGATGCTGTACGAAATGGAAGGCCAGCCCGGCGTGCCGATGGATGACGTGCAGGAAGTATCCTGCTACGTCAACGCCCTGACGCTGGGTGTCGAGCGCATACGCGAAGGCCACCCGATCAGCTTTCGCCTGCTGACCGAAATCCACCAGGCGCTGATGACATCAGGCCGCGGCACCCAGCGCGGACCGGGCGAGTTCCGCCGCAATCAAGTCTGGATCGGCGGCCATCGCGCCGACGAAGCCACCTTCGTCCCGCCGCCGGCCAACCAGATCGCCGATTGCTGGGCTGCGCTGGAACAGTTCATCAACGACGTGCCGGACGCCACCGCCCCCGTCATCAAAGCCGCGCTGGTGCACGTCCAGTTTGAAACCATCCATCCCTTCATGGACGGCAACGGCCGTATCGGCCGCCTGCTGATGCCGCTGATTCTGGTCGAGGCCGGCATCCTGAAAGAGCCGCTGTTGTATCTGTCGGTATTCTTCAAGCAATACCGCGACAGCTATTACCGCCTGCTGCAACAAGTGCGCACCAGCGGCGACTGGGAAGCCTGGCTGCTGTTCTTTGTCGATGCCATCGCCGCCACCGCCAACCAGGCCGTCAGCACCGCCCAGCAACTCACGCAACTGCTCGCCACCGACAAAGCCCGGCTGGCCGGACTCGGCCGCCTGGCCGGCTCCGCCACGCTCATTCTCGATGCGCTGTTTGCCCACCCGGTATCGAATATTGCCGCATTGACAGGCGTCACCGGCCTGACGCCGGCCACCATCGGCAAGGCACTGGACGCGCTGGAACACGACCTCGGCATGGTGCATGAACTCACCGGCCAAAAACGCAACCGGGTGTACGCCTACCGCGCCTACATCGACATTCTGAATCAGGAAACCCCTTAAATGAACAACAACGACATCGTCCAAAAACTCTGGAACCTGTGCGACGTGCTGCGCGACGACGGCATCAACTACTCCGACTACGTGACCGAACTGGTGCTGCTGCTGTTCATCAAGATGGAATACGAGAACGCCGAAAGCGGCATCCTCAAGCAGCACAAGCTGCCCGACTACGCGCGCTGGCAAACGCTCGCCGGCCTGTCCGGCCTGAACCTGCTCAATTACTACCGCGAAACCCTGCTCAAGCTCAGCACCAGCCCCGACCCGCTGATCTCCGCGATCTACGCCGACGCCCAGACCCGCCTGAAGGAGCCGCGCCACCTCGAACAACTGATCAAGAGCCTCGACGGCATCGACTGGTTCAGCGCGAACGAAAGACGGCCTCGGCGACCTGTATGAAGGCTTGCTGGAAAAAAACGCCAGCGAAACCAAATCCGGCGCCGGCCAGTACTTCACCCCGCGCCCGCTGATCGACAGCATCATCGCGCTGATCCAGCCGCAGGCCGGCGAAACCATCCAGGACCCGGCCGCCGGCACCGCCGGCTTTCTGATCGCCGCCGATGCGTATATCCGCAGCCACACCGACGATATGTACGACCTGAACCAAAAACAGCAAACCTTCCAGCGCAACAACGCGTATGTCGGCATGGAACTGGTGTCCGGCACCCGCCGGCTGGCGCTGATGAACTGCCTGCTGCACGGGATGGAAGGCGACGATCAGGGCGTGGTCCATCTGGGCAACACGCTCGGCAGCGCCGGCACCCAGCTGCCCAAGGTCGACATCATCCTCACCAATCCGCCGTTCGGCACCGCCAAAGGCGGCGGCGGCCCGACCCGCGACGACTTCACCTTCAGCACCGGCAACAAGCAGCTGGCGTTCCTGCAGCACATCTACCGCGGCCTGAAGGACGGCGGCCGCGCCGCCGTGGTGTTGCCCGACAACGTGCTGTTCGAAGCCGGCGTCGGCGCCGACATCCGGCGCGACCTGATGGACAAGTGCAACCTGCACACCATCCTGCGCCTGCCCACCGGCATCTTTTACGCGCAGGGCGTGAAGACCAATGTGCTGTTCTTCAGCAAGGTCAGCAAGCACGCCAGCGCCAGCACCAAAGAACGTCTGGGTCTACGACCTGCGCGCCAACATGCCCAAGTTCGGCAAGCGCACCCCGTTCACCCGCGCCCACTTCAGCGACTTCGAAGCCGCCTACGGCGACGACCCGCACGGCAACAGCGCCCGCACCGATCAGGGCGAAGCGGGACGCTTGCGCTGCTTTGACCGCGCGTGGATCGCCGAGCGCAGCGACAGCCTCGATATCGCGTGGCTGAAGGACGACAACGCCGAAGACGCGGCCGACCTGCCGCAACCGGCAGTGCTGGCGCAACAGGCGATGGATGAACTGGAAGCGGCGTTCGCCGAGTTGCAGGGGATATTGGCGGAACTGGGTGAAGAGGTGGCGGGATGAGTGGATTGCCGAAGGGCTGGACTGAATGCTGCAGCTTTCAATTATCGCATCTTGATGGATCTTCAGATGGTGACTGGCGACAAAGACCGCTCAAATGGTCATTTCGACTATTACTGAGCGGCAGCATTCCTTGGCATAAACATTGACGAACTTGATCAACGATTTGTTCTCGACTCTGAAGAAACGATAATTTACTTCACTGAAAAACTGCAGCGCAAAGCTTTATCTAAACTGGCGACATTCTCTGATTGCGATGTATGCGCGCGACTCATTGGGAAGACGTGCATTTCCTGGGAATAGCTCATCAACCATGTATCACAGTCTTGCGAGTTGTAGGTATTCCGCCAGGATAACGAAAGACTTCTAGCGAGTATTTATATCAATGCTATCAACTCACCAAAAGTGATGCTTTCATAGAAGCTGGGAAAGGTGGTGCATCAGGCACTAATATTTCTCAAGCAGATTATCAAGAGAAGCTTGGCTCGATTCCACTCGCCCCGCTCCCCGAACAAAAACGCATCGCCGACAAGCTCGACACCGTGCTCGCGCGCGTGGATGCGTGCCGCGACCGCCTGAACCGCGTCCCGCTGATCCTCAAACGCTTCCGGCAATCGGTGCTCGCCGCCGCCACGTCGGGGCAACTCACCGCCGATTGGCGTGCGGAACAATTAGAGGCTGAACCAGAAGGTATTTCCAACACAGCTAATAGTGCGTGGGCAACTGTTATCGTCGCTAACCTGTGTGACGAAATTTTCGATCGGTCCGATTTGGTTCCAAAGTTGAAGTCGGACGATTACATGGCTCAAGGTGAACGAGTAGCTGCGGTTGGAAAACATTGGGCATCTCAGTTTTGGATATATCGAAAGAAACATATATCTCTCAAGAAAAGTATCAAACTTTAGAATAGCACACTATTTAATCCTGGCGACATTCTGTTTTCTCTCATTATGTCGATGAGAGACGGTTCGGGTTTGCCAGCTACCTGACGACATTGCCAACTAAAGCAATCAACAAAGCAGACTGTTTCTGCATTCGAGCAAATGAAAAAATTGTCTCCGCCAAATTTTCTAACTTATCGCCTTGCGTGCAAATCAACTTACATTACTTATGAAGGCAGCAAGTGCACGGTACTACGAGACCGCGGATTAACCTTAAACATCTAAAGCAATTTGAATTTGCGTCTTCCCTCAGTCATAGAACAACATGAAATCGTCCGCCGCGTAGAAACCCTGTTCGCGTTCGCCGACCGCCTGGAAGCCCGGCTCGCGACGGCCCGCGCCGCGACCGAGCGCCTGACGCCGGCGCTGCTGGCCAAGGCCTTCCGCGGCGAACTGGTGCCGCAAGACCCGGACGACGAACCGGCCGCCGCCCTGCTGCAGCGCCTCGCCGCCAGCCGCGCTGATAGCCGGTTCCAAGCCGCGCCGCGCACGGGCGGCCAAGGTCTAGCAGCCTGTCGGACTTAGGAGTCGTCGGCTGCAAGTGCAGTGCTGCACTAGCGATCTGTAAATGACCGAAGAACAAATTCCCTCCCCTTCAAGGGGAGGGCTAGGGAGGGGATGGGTTTGTGTCGCAAAAGAAACCCATCCTCCACCCGGCCTCCCCCTTGAAGGGGGAGGAGAAAACCGCCGTCACCTGCGGACTGGATAATTGCACAGACCGTAAAAAAACAGGGAGTATGCCGATTTTCATGGCATCCCCCGCACAGATTCATTAGGGGTTAAAATATACCCCCTACAGTATTAAAACGCGTTCAATGCCGGCCTGCAGCCCGGCGCCGGCTGCCGCGACCGGCATTACGCGCTTATTTCGTGCCTTTGGTGAATTTCGTGGACCCGGCCTTACTCCATTGAAGGCGCGCATTGCCGCTTACTTCAGCCAGATCCTGAGCCGCGCCATAAAATCGTCCAGCACCGGCACCGCTGCCAGCATCATCAAAGTCAGCGCCAGCGGGATGGTGGAGGCGAAGCCGATATGTTTGAAGCCCAAAGCGCCGACAAAGCCGCCGATGAAGAACATCGACAGCAGCATGCTCAGCAGCAGCAGTTTTTCGCGATTGGCGCGCACGAAGTCGCGGTCGGTGTGGTCGCTGGTGCGGTTCCAGTAAAACAGCTTGCCCAGTTCGATCCCGATATCGGTCACCAGGCCGGTGACATGGGTGGTGCGGATGACCGAGTTCGACAGTTTGGTGATGATCGCGTTCTGCAAGCCCATGATGAAGCACAGCAGCATCACGGTGACCGACACGAACAGGCCCATGCGCTCGGACAGATTGCCGCCGAGGATGCCGAAACACAGCAGCAATACCGATTCCAGCATCAGCGGCATCGCATATTCGCTTTGCAGCTGGCGCTGGCGCCCCCAGTTGATCATGATTGATGAACAGGCCGCCCCGGTGATGAACGACAGCATCGAACCGGCGCCGGCCAGCACCAGGCCGATATCGCCCAGCGCCAGATCGTCGGCCATCGAAGACGCAATGCCGGTCATGTGCGAGGTGTATTGATTGACCGCGAGAAAGCCGCCGGCATTGGTCGCGCCGGCTACGAAGGCCAGCGACAGCCCGAGCTGGACATTGGCTTCGGAACTGCGTTCTTTGCCGGTCAGGCGGCGCAGGTACAAAATCGGCATCAGTGGCTTTAAGATAAGTGAAACATGTAAGGGGGCGCCTAGCGGCCCCGTATTCAAGCACCGGCGCGCAATATTTCTCCGCGCAAATTCTGGCTGACAGCGACGTGATGTTGAAAAATTCCATCATCGCACATCCTTTCGCTTCCGGCTCGAACGGTGTCAAGTTAGTGATGATAGCGCAAGCTGCTTTTCCACCCCATATTCCATGGTTCTCAATCCTGGCTGAAAGCCAGACTTAATTGGCATTGCGACTCCCATGTTTGTTAGCGCACAGACAGATCTTCCGAGTCCGCTTATTTTGCAAGCTTCAACATAGGAAGTGTCGATGAACTAAATTGAATTGATCGCATCATCGAACAGGAAATAGCGCATGGAAATATTGCAAGAATTCTTTGATTACAAGAATTTTTTCCCGGCTTGCAATATCAACGCTGGCGTAATCGTGTGCGATCCTTCGGCGACCTGAATATGGAGTGCCTCATGAACTGCAATGTGCGTCTTAACTGGATCATCCGCTTGGTCGGCCTGATCGGAATCGGTCTGCTGACCACTGCCTGCGCGGCACTCCCCGAAGTACGCTATCTGAATGATTCGCTGGTAGCACCGGCGAACCCAACGGTGACCAATGCACAAGGCACGCTCAGCGCAAAAAAATCAAATTCGCTGCTGGCCAGCCGCTGGCACAATTCGCACGTCGATATTGCAGCGCTGGCGGCGCTGGAAGAAGCGGCTACCGGCAGCCCTCTGATCGCCGGCAACAAAGTTACCCTGCTTTATGATGGTCCGCAAACCTTGACGGCAATGATCGAGGCAATCAGCACGGCCAAGGATCACATCAATCTGGAAACCTATATCTTCGACCAGGATGCGCTCGGCATCCGCTTTGCAGATCTCCTGATCGCCCGCCAACGGGCCGGGGTGCAGGTCAATGTGATCTACGACAGCGTCGGCACGATTGGCACGCCGCAGTCCTTCTTCGACAAGATGCGCGATGCCGGAATTCATCTGCAGGCCTTCAATCCCGTCAACCCGCTAAAGCTGATCGGGCCATGGGAGCCAAACAATCGCGATCACCGGAAAATCCTGGTGGTCGACGGCGTGGTTGCGTTCACCGGCGGCGTCAATATCAGCAGTACCTATGCCAACAGCTCGCTGTTTCGCTCCAAAGCCCGGCGCAAGGCCAAAGTCGGCTGGCGCGATACCCATATCAAGATAGAAGGGCCGGCGGTGGCCGCATTACAGTGGTTATTTCTGGATACCTGGGCCAGCCAAGCATCCCCTGATCTGCCTGACAGCAATTTCTTTCCGCCGTTAAAAGAAGCCGGCGACAAGCTGGTCCGGGTTCTGGCCAGTGCCCCCGATAGCGATCATGATATTTACAAGGCTTATGTTCTGGCGATCCAGGAGGCAAAGAATACGGTGCATATTACCTGCGCCTATTTTGTGCCGGACGTGCAGATCCTGCAGGCGTTACGCGATGCGGCGCAGCGTGGTGTCGATGTCAAAATCATTTTGCCCGGCGTGACGGACAGCGGCCTGATGCACCATGCGACACAATCCTTTTACAGTGAAATGCTGGCCAGCGGCATCAAAGTCTATCAGTTGCAAATCGCCGTCCTGCATGCCAAGACTGCCGTAATCGACAAGGTTTGGGCGACGGTAGGATCGACCAATATCGATACCCGCAGCTTCTTGCACAACAATGAAATCAACGTGGTGGTCTTCGGCGAGGAATTCGCCAACGCGATGGAAAATGCGTTTGTCGAGGATCTGCGCTATTCAGTCGAAATTACCGGGGAAAAATGGGCGCAGCGTCCGCTGGGCGACCGGCTCAAGGAATGGATGGCCCGCCGACTTGAGTATTGGCTGTGATGCGTGGTTTGCCGGAATATTCAAAGCCCATATTTTAGACATTGGGGAAAGAGTTCAGCGTAGCGCTACTCTTTCCCCCAACCTATTAGCCGTGATGGAGTGGTAATGCATAAGCGTTTTTGGTCAAACTCGTCGAGGTGGTTAAGTTGCCTGCTGCTGAGCTGCGCCACTGGTGTCACGTGGGCCGCGATAGCGGAGCCGGATCCGGTTGCAGCACTGCGCGCGAAATACACATCGCTGGAAGTGCAACTGCAGCAGAATCAATTCAAGCGGCCACTGGTTTTGGATTCCACTGAAACACCCGACCGCTTGCAAGGCGACATTTACGCGATCGTCGATTACCAGTTTGACGCGGTGAATGCGGGCCTGAATAATCCGGATCACTGGTGCGATGTGATGCTGCTGCACATCAATACCAAATATTGTCAAGCGATGGCGGGGCCGTCGGGCACTACCCTGAGGATCAATATCGGCAAGAAGACGCCGGAACAACTGGCCAAAGTGGCGCGCGTCGAATTCAAATACAGCGTCGCTGCTGCGACTCAGGATTATCTTGAAATCATGCTTAACGCCAAAGACGGGCCGCTCGGCACCAGCGACTACCGTATCCTGCTGGAAGCGGTGGCGCTCCCTGACGTCAAAAAGACGTTTTTGCACCTGACGTATTCTTACACAGTGAATTTTGTAGGACGACTGGCCATGCAGACGTATCTCGGCACGATCGGCAGCGGCAAGGTAGGCTTCACCGCGACCGGCAAGTTGGCTGATGGTCAGCCTAACTATATCGGCGGGGTGCGTGGTCTGGTGGAACGCAATACGATGCGTTATTACCTCGCGATCGACACCTTTTTAGGCGCCGCCAGCACGGCCCCGGCGGCGCAGCCTGAGAAACGCTTTCAGAACTGGTTCACTGCGACCGAGCGCTATCCGCGACAGTTGCATGAAATGGACAGGGGGGCATATCTGGAGATGAAGCGGGCTGAATATTTGCGGCAGCAGGCTGCACATTGAGTAGTCATTGCTGCGCAGCGGCAAAATCGTTTTTTCTGTACGCTAGCGCACGTAACACCAACCTACCTTAGCGCTACACTCCGTTTTTTCAATTACCGCGGCTCGCCCGCCTTGCGCATGCTAGCAATACTCGAACGCATCGATGGCCAAAGCGACAGTATCGACCTGCTGGTGGAACTGTTTGACGCTCTGCGCCCCAAGCACCCGAGCGACGGTGTAACGGCCACAGCCAATCTACGCACCCTATGCCAATTGTTGAAAGGTAATCCACAGCAAGCCTGGGCGATGCGCAACTATATGCTGTGCGTACTGGCCAGCCGTCGCCACACCAGCCTGTACACCGATATCGGCATCCTTTCCAATGACGGCTTTTTCACCGAACTGTTGCGCCGCATCGCCTACCGCATCTTGCCGCCGGCGCTGGAAGATGTATATCTTTCCGATGTGCTTGATGAAATCCTGTATGTGAAAACCGACTACCGCTGGATCAGCGCGGTCCCCGCGGCTGACTGGCTGGCCTTGTACGATATTCTGGCGCAGGCCGAGGCTGGTGCCTTGCACGATAGCCCGAGCTGCGATGACCACATCGCACTGGCGGGCATGCTGGAAGCGATCCGCACCCTGTCGTATCGGGTCTGCGCGATCGGCCTGGAGCCCGCGCTGATACGCATCCATCCGGATATCGAAAAGTACGAATCGCCGTTCCTGATGCAAAACGTCGAGGTCAATGCCTATCTGGATGGCTACGCGCGCCTGCTCGATGGCGACCCCAGCAACAGCGACGATGCCAAGCACTTGCTGGTGATGCTGGATCAGTGCAATGCTATCGTTGGCAAGATACGCAATAATGCGCTGAATCAGGGCACCAGCATTGCTTTGACCTATTTACTGGTGGCGCTCACGCAAAGCATCGATCGCCTGCACAAACTGCTGTTTCTGGTCGATGTAACGGGGCAACTGCCGATCCCACTGGCTGTGGAACTGGCATCCGGGGATACCAACGAGGCGCAGGCCATCAGCCCACGCCGCGCAGCAGCGGTCGCGCTGGCGCTGGAATTGATCGAGGCGCACAACAAAAAATATGCTGTGCGTGAATTATTTGCCAACAATATCGACTTGTTGGCGCGTAATGTCACCGAAAATGCCAGCCGCACCGGCGAGCACTATATCGCCGAAAGCCGCAGTGTCTACGGCGCGATGTTTCTGTCGTCGGCCGGCGCCGGTTTCATCATCGGCTTCATGGCTTTGCTGAAAATTCTGGCGTCTTATCTACGCACCGCGCCCCTGGTCGAAGCTTTTCTGTACAGCCTGAATTACTCGTTCGGCTTCATGCTGATCCACGTGCTGCATTTCACCGTCGCCACCAAGCAACCGGCAATGACGGCATCGCGCATTGCCGCCGGCTTGCATAGCCAGGATGGGCGCCACATCGATCTGGACAGCATGGCGGAGCTGATCGTCAAGGTCTTGCGTACCCAGTTTGTGGCCGTGCTCGGCAATATGGCGACGGCGCTCCCGACCGCTTACCTGATCGCCACCGCATATGCGGCCATCATGAGCGAGCATTTGGTATCGCCGGAAAAAGCCCGGCATTTACTGCATGATATCGACCCAATGGCCAGCCTGGCGCTGTTCCACGCGATGATCGCGGGCGTCTGTCTGTTCGTGGCCGGCCTGATTTCAGGCTATTACGACAACAAAGCCTTGTACACGCGCATGGCGCAGCGGGTGTCGCAGTTACGCGGCCTGGGCCGCCTGCTGGGGCCGGACCGCCTGCAGCGTCTGGCGCAATACACTGAAAATAATTTGGGCGGATTGATGGGAAATTTTTATTTCGGCATCCTGCTCGGCACCATCGGCACGCTGGGTGACCTGCTGGGCTTGCCGATCGATATCCGCCACATCACTTTCTCTGCGGCCAATTTTTCGACTGCCTTGGTCGGGCTCGACAACCATATGTCATGGCAGTTGGCATTGACTTCGATTGTCGGCATATTCAGCATCGGCGCCATGAACTTGCTGGTCAGCTTTGGCCTGGCACTCTGGGTGGCACTGCGCTCACGACAAGCCAGCTTCGATCATGGAATATTGTTGTTAAAAACACTGGCGCGGCGGTTCTGGAACGGCCCGCTCGACTTCTTTATCGCGCCCAAGGATATTGTGCAAGCCGCGCCCACCGACGATAGTGCAAGCCAGGAGTCTGGCGAGCTTGCGGAATCAAAGCAAAAGATTAACTGAACCAGCACAGATCTTGCCGGATTTTCCGTGTTCAGCTAATTTTGCAGCCGACTCCCAATAATCCGACCGACCTCCCAAGCTGAAACGGCCGTTGAGCGCATGATAAATACTGGCTGGAGTATATTTTACAACCCAATAAATACATGCGCAAAATGCCATAATAAATGCAATACCCCCATGTTTTTGTGAATCAGAGTACGCATTGGCGACATCTTTTCTGCAAAGTATCGGATATTAAATTTTTGAGAACAAAGCACGGATAGTGCATGCCGTTCTGTGCTTCATAAACGATTGAACTTGGTGCGGCAGCGCACAGACCTTGCGATTTTTTTTGACTATTCTGGCCATACTTAGCCAGGAGAAAAATATGAAATCGCCCCACAACATCAGTGCCATGATGCTCATCGCAACGACTGTTCTTGGTGGCTGCGCCGCCAACGGCCCGCAACAAACCTCGGCCCCTTATTCCCCTTCCTATTCAACGCCCTCCCGGTCCAACGCCAGCGGCTACGGCACGATCGAGTCGATACAGATCACGCGCGCTGGCAACCCCAGCAGCGGCGGCGGAGCGATCGTCGGCGGCCTGGTCGGCGGTCTGCTTGGCAATCAAGTCGGCAGCGGCAGTGGCAGGACCGCAGCGACCGTGGTCGGCGCGGTTGGCGGCGCCGTGGTTGGCAACAGCGTGGAACAAAACAGGAACGCGCAGACAGCCGACATGTACCAGATCCGCGTGCGCCTGGATAACGGCGACAGTACGACCGTCGTGCAAGACAGTATTGTCGATTTGCGCGTAGGCAATCGCGTGCGCATCGTCGATGGTCGCGCCTACCGTTACTAAGCATCCCTTTCACTACCATAAATTGCCACTGTAAGCCAAGGCTCTTGGCTGCAGCCATTTCCCCAACACTTTTCAGGAGTACACCATGGGCACCATCTTACTGATCATTCTGATCCTCGTTCTCATCGGCGCCTTCCCGGCCTGGCCACACAGCCGCAATTGGGGCTATGGCCCAAGCGGCGTCATGGGTCTGATCGTCGTGATCCTGATTGTCATGTTGCTCACCGGACGACTTTAAGCGCATTTCCGCCTCAGCCAAAGCGTGACGCGAAGTGCTATGCGGAAGGCAGAAATTTTTACCCGCCAACACGATCCCCTATCGCTGCGCCCTGCTTCGGCCTGACCGATGCGGCAACGATTACTTGTCAGATTCAAGGAGCTGTGATGCAAAAGACTACTCAGTATCTTCTCCATACCATCATCAGCGCTGCCGCATGCACGCTGGCAATGCAGGCAGGCTGGGCCCAAGGCCTTGCGCCGGAAAGTAACTCGCGCACAGGCGATCCGGCGCGCTGGTACCAGGAAGACACGACGCCGCGCGCCCGTGTCCAGACATTAAAGAAGGAAGCTGGTGCTGCCTATCAGGAAGCCCTGGCCGAATGCAAGAAGGCCGAGCGCACCACCCGCGCAGCATGCCTGCAGGAAGCGCGCACCATTTTTCAACAAGATATGAGCGACGCCAAGCAGCCAATCCCGGCACCACGCTACTGACTTAACGCACTGTCGGTTTTGCTTGTTGCTGCAGTACGAAGCGGTCTTCACGATGGAAGTTTTTAGGAGAACAGCAATGCGCACCATGAAGGCAGCAGTATTCATTCGTCCGGGCAAGATCGTGCTTGAGGAAAAGCCCATACCGGTGGCAGGTCCTGGAGAGGCGTTAATCAAAATCACCACCACCACGATCTGCGGCACAGATGTGCATATCCTTAAGGGAGAATACCCGGTTGAGGCAGGGCGTACCATCGGCCATGAACCAGTGGGCGTGATTGAGGAATTAGGCCCAGGTGTCACGGGGTATTCTGTGGGACAACGGGTAATCGTCGGTGCAATTACACCATGCGGACAATGCCACACCTGCCTTGACGGTCATCAATCCCAGTGTGGTGGAAAAGCGGGCGGCGGCTGGCGTTTTGGCAACACGATTGATGGCTGCCAGGCAGAATATCTGCTGGTGCCGCACGCAATGTCGAATCTCGAACCCATTCCCGACGGACTTACCGATGAGCAGGTGCTGATGTGCCCTGACATCATGAGCACCGGTTTCGGTGGCGCAGAAAGTGGAGAAATAAAGATCGGTGACACCGTCGTTATTTTTGCACAGGGGCCAATCGGCTTGTGTGCAACTGCAGGCGCAAAGTTAAAAGGAGCAAGTCTGATTATCGCGGTTGATGGCGTGGCTGCACGACTTGAAGTAGCCAAAAAGCTGGGCGCCGATGTCACCATCGACTATACAAAAACCGATCCGCTTACCGAGATCATGCGTTTGACCAAAGGGCGTGGAGTTGATGTTGCAATCGAAGCACTGGGCACACAACAAACATTCGAAAGTTGTCTGCGTGCTCTCAAACCAGGTGGAACTCTATCTAGTCTGGGCGTTTACTCAGGAAAAATATCCTTGCCGCTGGATGCCTTTGCCGCAGGACTTGGCGATCACAAGATCATTACTACCTTGTGCCCCGGTGGAAAAGAACGTATGCGCCGGCTCATGAATGTTGTTGCTTCGGGCCGGGTAGATTTGGAACCAATGGTCACACACCGATTCAAACTCGACCAAATCGAACAGGCATATGAATTATTCGCAAACCAGCGCGATGGAGTGTTGAAAGTCGCAATCACACCTTGATGCTGACTGACGCGCAGTAAAAATCTGACAGGCTCAAAACCTCACAAAAGCGGTGGCGAATGCGTTGTCGCTGGCGTCTTTGTCCAGAACGGCGTTTCTATCGGCTGAGACGTCGTTTTACAGTTCCAACACAAGGCCGCCAGCCTTCTTATCTATGGAACGACAGCATGTCAGTACTTTATCTTGATCTTGTCAAGTTGCTCTTTGCTGATCGCCGGCACATCTGCCCGCTTGTTCCATCGATTGAGATTCCATGCGCCGTCGCCAACCCAAGCCTTGACCAATTTGAGATTGGCAGCGCGTTCTTCATTGGTCGATCCGAGGTTCTGATACATATTGCCTGGTTTACCTCCGGAAAACTGACCGCTTCCATCGTCCAGTCTGCGCATCAATGAACCCGTATCAGGCCAGGCGATAAACGCAATGAAGCGTTCGTACGAATCCATGCGCGGCCCCAGTGATTTTTCCGCATAGCCTTTTTCGTCCAGCAGAAAATTGGCTCGCTCAGGCGATTTGGCACCGTGACAAGCGATACATTTGGATTTCCACATTGGAGCGATGACAGTGCGATAGGTAGCTTCTTGTGCCGTGGCAGCGTTGGCACCCAACAGTATGATCAGAGTCGCCACTAGTTTCTTGAACATGAAAACCCCCATATCGGTGTTTGCATTTATTGGACGACTCCAGCTCAGCCAGATCCTGTCTGGACAGTAGCAATTCCAACCCATTTCTTGCCACTGCAGCCAGACCGGCGATCAAACCAACAGCTTCAATGCAGTAGATTTGTCGATGTCATCGCTCATGACGGTTGACTATTTACGGCCCAGGATCACACCCAGCAAGAGTCCCACACCGGCCGCTGCCGCGATCGCACGCCATGGATTTTCTTTCACATAGTCGTCTGCCGAGACTGCCATTTCCTTGCCGGCGACGAGGACGTTCGCTTGTGCATCCTGAGCCTTGACCAGCGCGGTATCGAGCAAGCGCATGCCGCGGTTACGTACTTCTTCAGCCTTCTCGCCCGTCAATACGGCGGCCTCTTTAAACAGCGCCTGCGCATCAGTGACCAGCGTTTTCACGTCATTGTTGACTACTTTAAAGTTTGATTCCAGCATGATGCTCTCCGTTACATAAATAAATTAGGGTGTCCGTACCGCCATTCGTCTTGTCGGCAGCGCCAGATGCAGGCAGCTATGCCAGCAAATCGCGCATGTCGTCGGCATGTTCTTCCTCCATCGCCATGATCCCAACCAGCATATGACGGGTGGTCGGATCGGATTCGCCGATTTGTTCGATCATCTGGCGGTAGGCTTCGATAGCGATGCGTTCGGCGATCAGATTGGCCTTGATCATGGCCTCAATGGTGTCCGAATCATCGTACTCTGCATGGCTGCGTTCGATCAGCGTAGCCGGGTTGAAATCGGGTTTGCCATTCAGTTGCACGATACGCTCGGCCAGCAGGTCTGCGTGGCCTTGCTCCTCCAGCGCGTGCTGCAAGAATTCAGCCTTGATCGGCCCATTCTGCAGCCCGGTAGCCGTGTAGTAATGGCGTTTGTAGCGCAGAATGCAGACCAGTTCGGTCGCCAGTGCACCGTTGAGCATCGCAACAATTTCCTTGCGGTCAGCCTGATAGCCTGTGGTCACTGCACCATCAGCAAGATGCTTGGCAGCGGCCCTGATTGCGGCGGTATCAATTCCAGCGTGTCGTGCTTTTTTCACTTCATCCATGATTTTCTTCCTATAAAAGTAAAGCGTAAAAAATCAGCAACCGCAAGATTAGCGCGGTGCGATCTTGCCACCGGCATCAGAAAGGACGATCTCTACGCGCCGATTCAACTGGCGATTCTGTGGCGTATCATTGGCAGCGACCGGATACGTTTCGCCATAACCGCGGATTGCGACACGTTCACTGGCCACACCCAGTTCCTGCAAGGCGCGGCGCACTGCGGTGGCACGGCGTTCAGACAATTGCTGGTTATGTGTGGCAGTACCGGTGCTGTCGGTAAAGCCTTCTATCAGCACGGTGCGTTGCGGATTTTGCTGTAAAACATCGGCCAGCTTTTGTGCAGTGCGCATGCCATCCGGATTCAGGCGTGCCAGGTCGGTACCGAACAACACGTCGCCAAGAGTAATGACCATGCCGCGCTCGGTCTTTTTCGCAGCCAGATCTGCCAGTTGCGCCTCCAGTTGAGCCGCGTGCATCTGCGCATCCTGCGTCTTGCGCTGGGCTTCGGCTGTCTCACCTTGGGCTACCTGCGCTGCCAGCTTGGACTGTTCCGCACTCATTTTTGCTTGATTGGCTTCATTCGTGCGTTGATCAAGCGAATTTGATCGCGTTCATGACCGGCGCTGGCGACTTCAGCCTCTGCAGATTTTTGTTTCGCCACTTCTTGTGTCAGCGCGATTTTTTGCTTGGCGATGTAAGCCAGCTTGTCGATTTTTTCAGCGCTGTCAGCATGGTTGGACGCTGCATTGGCTTGCTCCAGCGCCTCGCCGGCTTGCTTCATTTCCAGCGCTGCGTAGTTCGCGACTTTCGGATTGTTTTGCGCCGCCACATAATCACCTCGGGTCTGATCCAGCAAACTGGTGGTTTTTGGCATCGAGCTGCACGCACCGACAAGAGCGGCAATGGTCAGCAGAGCGGGAGTAAAGTAATTTTTATTCATGATGAAATCCTTTGAGGTTACAGCGGTGCCATGCATGAACACGACTGAATGTTGCAGAAGCTGCGTTGCTGATCTGTGTTCCTTACTTGCTGGCCCGGTCCAGCTCTTCACGCAAGACCCGGATATCATCTTGCAAGGCATCTGCCGCGGTTTGTGCTTTGGCCGAATTGGCTTTGCTTTGCGCCAGTTTGGCGTCCGCCTGTGCCTGGGTCGCCAAATCGTTAGCCAACTTGTAATTTTTGGCCGTCATCGCCTTATTGGCGAGAGCCATTTTTTCACGCGCCGAATTCATCTCGACCGGCGCAAATTCCGCGCCACCGGCACCGGCCGCATTGTCGACAGCCGCTTTGGAAACAGCGACAGAAGCGGTCGCCGGTGTCTTCATGCTGCTGCAGCCGGCAGCCAGAATTACAACTGCGCCGCACAGGACGGTGAACCATTGTTTTGAAGCTTCTTGTCATTATTTTTCTCCAGTAAACTGTTAATCGAATGTGCTGTTGACTCTCGATGTATGTTGTTATAAGCCGTATTTTCCGCAAGATCGGTACGCTGACGCACATAGCGCTGCTCGATAGCGGCGCAAGCAAGACATGCCAGTCAATAAAAATCTCATTTACTGCAGCGCATATACGGGACAACCAAGTCGTTTACTGCTGCACGTATCGGCTTGCTTTGTCCATTGATTCATCACCGAAAGAGTCGCCATGAATATCACCTTTAGTCTTGTCCCAGTCGTATCGCTCGTGGCCGGCATCATGATTCTCATCATTCCGCGTCTGCTGTCGACGATCGTGGCCATTTATCTGATCATGGTCGGCCTGGTTGGATTGTTTGGTTCCGGTCACTTTCTGCGATGAATAATCCGCGCCGCACGAAAATCGCGCTCGCCGTGGCCGCCGGCCTGATCGCCGTTCCTGCGGTCGCGCTGGTCGTGCTGCTCAATTTCGACTGGAACCGCGCCAAGCCATGGCTCAATGCGCGCACCAGCGAGGCACTCGGCCGCCCGTTCACGATCGCGGGCGAACTCTCGCTGACTTGGGAAAAGCAAGTCGCCGGGTCGGCCAAACTGGATGAAGGCTGGCGCGGCATGATCCCGTGGCCGCATTTGGTCGCGCAAGACATTCACATCGGCAATCCGCCGGACATGGCAGCGACGGCAGATACGAGCGCAAGTGCTCCGTCACCGGTGCCGGCCGACATGGCTAGCATCCGGCAATTCGCCTTTTCGCTGAACCCCTTGGCATTGCTGGAAAAAAAAATCGCGATCCCCGTCCTGAGTTTCGATTCGCCCGTCGTCAGCTTGCGGCGCGGCGCCGATGGCAAGAACAACTGGACTTTCAAGAACGACGATAAGCCGTCGCCCTGGCAACTGGAATTGCAACGCGTCATCTTTACCAAAGGCAGCGTCCACCTGAGCGACGCCATCAAGCATGCCGATCTGACGGCCGATATCGATACGCTCGACGCCGACCCGGACTATGGTGTGGCATGGCACATACGCGGCAAGTTCAATGGCGAAACAGTCAGCGGCAACGGCAAGGCTGGCGCAGTGTTATCGCTGCAACACCAAACCGTACCCTACCCGATCATGGCGCATCTGCGCATGGGTCAAACCGTGATCGCAGTCGAGGGCACGCTCACCAAGCCCACTGATCTGGCGGCACTCGACATGCGCTTGAAACTGTCCGGCGTGAGCATGGGGCGGCTATATGCCATCTCCGGCATCTTCTTGCCGGAGACGCCGCCGTTTGCGACCGAAGGCCATTTGATCGGCACCCTGAGCCCGCATGGCAGTCACTGGATTTACGAAAAATTCAGCGGCAAGGTCGGCTCCAGCGATATCAGCGGCAGCCTCGACTATCAATCGAAACAACCACGCGCGCTGTTGTCAGGGACGGTCGTATCGCACTTGTTGCAATTTTCCGATCTGGCACCTGTGATCGGTGCCGACTCGAATGCCAGCAAGGCCAGGCGCGGTGCCGACGCCGTCCAGCCGACGAACAAAGTGTTACCGGTCGAACCATTCAAGACCGAACGCTGGACCAGCATCGATGCCGACATTAAATTTAGCGCCGAAAAAATACTCCGTAAAAAGGAATTGCCGATCAATAAACTGACCACGAACTTGCATCTGCAAGACGGCGTGCTGTCCTTGTTGCCGCTCAATTTTGACATGGCGGGGGGAAGCATGAGCTCGAACATCACTCTCGACGGCAGCGGGAAAGCCGGCAAGAATGCGATCAAGGCGACCATGAAAGTGACGGCCCGCCATTTGAAATTGAAGCAGTTATTTCCCACCATGCAACCTCTGCAAGCGAGTGTCGGTGAAATCAATGGCGATGCCTCCTTGTCAGCGGTCGGCAACTCGGTTGCCAGCTTGCTGGGCGCATCCAATGGCGAAATCAAGACCCTGATCAATCAAGGCACGGTCAGCAAACTCTTGCTCGAAGAAATGGGCTTAAATATCGGCAATGTGATCCTCGCTCGCCTGTTCGGCGACAAGCAAGTCAAGCTCAATTGCATGGCGACCGATTTTGGCGTGACCAATGGCTTGATGCAAACGCGCAGTTTCATCATTGATACGGACGATGCCATACTCGATGTCAGCGGCAACATCAATTTGACGCAGGAACAACTGAATTTGACCATCAAGCCCGATAGCAAAGGGTTGCGCGTGTTTTCGCTCAGAGCGCCGCTCTATGTGCGCGGCAGCTTCAAGCAGCCCAGCGTGAGCGTCGACAAGGGCGTAATGGCAATGAGAGCAGGTGGCGCAATTGTGCTGGCAGCCTTGGCGCCAGTCGCAGCCCTAATCCCCTTGATCAGCGCCGGGCCGGGAGAAAGCAGCGAGTGCGCCAGGCTATTGGCAGATGCGCGCGTCAAACCGGTGGCGCCAGCGCCTGGCAAGACCTACCGCAAAAAAATCAAGTCCAAGGTCAAGTAAATACCGACGGAAACCGCTAGTACCGCCCCGAAATTTTTCAAGCCGGGCGGTACGGCAACGCCCTCATTCTACCCAGTCTTCAAATGAGCTGATCTTGGCTCGAGCATTCCAGCACACCGGTTTAAAGAAAATCGCCCCTCTGTGCGCCAACGTACAGAGGCGCTGGATACTTTCGTTTAACCTTAAAACATTGAATCTGGAACCATCCTCTGGCACAAGATGATTCGAATATGGCGCAAGCCTTGATGGCAACGATTTGACAAAATGTTCTCTCGTGCGCAGCAATACGCGCCAGCTCTACCGGCATTAATCACTAATTGGTAAAACTGATTATGTCTGCTTATCTGTACACATTATTGTGCGCATTTTTCTCTCATCACATAAAAGGATCAATATGAAATATTCAATACTGTTAGCCGCGCTAGTTACGATGTTGGGCCTGAGCGCTTGTGAAAAAACGGTCAACAATCCGGCTCCGGTGGCAGTTCCCGGCCCAGCAGGAGCAACCGGTGCTACTGGAGCTACTGGAGCTACTGGCATTGATGGCGCTAAGGGCGCACCCGGTACCACCGAGGCAGTTCCCGGCCCGACTGGGGCAACAGGCGCTACTGGGGCTACTGGCGCTACTGGCTACGAAGGCGCTAAAGGAGAAACCGGCGCTGAAGGCAGCAAAGGTGATGTTGGCAAAACCGGCAAGACTGGCGGCGACACAGTCGTGATCGTTCCTGCAAAATAGTAACCATCAATCATACAACGGCATGAAGCTTATCTCATGCCGTTGACGGCACAACCGAACTTTATCAAGCGCGGTTGTAGGTTGATGCGCAACAAGGCCAGAGAGCTTTTCTCGAAACAACTCTGCGCTACAGAGATCAAAAAATTGCAAGTGGCCAATAGCAACTTCCCAGCCCCCTTAACTTAGCTGCCCGCTAGGGCGCTGATGACACCGACTATGATCCAGTTGTCGACCTCCCGCAGTGCGCTCCAATCGATCATAGCAGCCAGGGTCGCCCCGTCTTTGCAGCGTAATTCGACTGTTTGCCGGTATGTCGGCCCTCCGGCAATCAGCGCATCAAAGATGGCCGCCAAGTGTTCACTGCTGCCGATCCCGAAATCGGCCAAATCCACCGCGTACAACTCTTGCCGGCTATAGCCGGACATGCGACATGCTGCCTCATTCACATCGTTCACGCACATGCTGGCGCGATCTAGCAAACACACGCCCTGATCGATCACATCCATCGCCCTGCGAAATCGTATTTGCTCCTGGTCCGGACGCATGCGATCGGTGACGTCCATACCTATTCCGCGATAGCCGATAAAGCGACTGCCTGAATCGAACATCGGCTCCCCGCTTACTTGCAGATATTGCATCGTGCCATCGGCATTACTGCGGCTGTAGACGAAATCAAGAAAGGGGCGTCGGTTGGCGATGTTGGCGTCCAGCAGCGCGCGCTCGGCCACATTCCAGCGCCCTGCCATCACCGCCCTATTTACACCCAGCATGTCGTCCGCTTCGAGCCCGAGCATTTCAAAGACTGGGCCGGAGAATTTGGTTAGCTTACCTTGCGGATCTTGCTCCCAATACCAGTCCGATGACAGTTCCGTAAAACTCTTGAAGCGGGCCTCACTCTCACGCAATTCAAGCGTGCGTTCTTGCACCGTCTGTTCCAGCACCTTGTTGTAATTATTCAGCTTTTGATACAGCAGCCGCACTTCCAGCATGTTGTGGATACGTGTCTGCACTTCAATCAAATCGAATGGTTTGCTAACGAAGTCCTTGGCGCCCGCTTGCAGCGCGCGCAGCTTGTGCCCCGGTTGCGCCGTGATCACCAGCACGGGCAAATAGCTCTCCGTCTCGATTTCCTTCAAGCCTTCCATGACCTGGAATCCATCCATTTCGGGCATTTGCAAATCAAGCAAAATCAAGTCGTAGCGATGTGCCATATGCAAGTGGCAGACCGCCCGCGGATCCATCGTCGATGTGATGCGCTGATAGCCGGCATTACGCAGCATTTGTTCCAGCAGCCTGACATTGGATTCTTGATCATCGACGATCAAGATACTGGCATTCAGAATTTCGGATGCTTCAAGCATTACATTCTTCCCAAAAAAATCGTCCACCGGTTTCTCAGCCGCATTACTCTATTTTGTCTGACTCTCTTGCCAAGTCATGTTCGGCTGCATAATGCAGCGCGACATCAAGCGCATCCATAAATTCGACGACCTTGATCGGCTTTGTCAAATAGCGGAAGAATCCGGCCCCCAAACCCTTCTCGATGTCACGTGGGACGACGTTGGCCGACAGCGCCATGACCGGGATGTGAGCTGTTGCCGGATCTTCGCGCAAAATTTTCAAGGCACCAAAACCACTGATCCCGGGCAAATTAATATCCATCAAAATCACGTCCGGCTGATAGTCGCGCGCCAGCTGGATGCCCAGATGCCCATCGATGGCAGTCAACAATTTCAAATCGCTACGCCGTGCAATCAATTGCTCGACCAGGGCCAAATTAGCCGGATTATCCTCGACATACAGCAGCGTGCGTTGGGATGGCAACGCTTGCGCCGCCATATGCTCCGGTTCATCCTGGCCGGTCTCGTCGCTTCTGCCAAACACCAGCTCCGGCGCGCTGGATGCGGGCAATTCGACCCAAAACACGCTACCGACACCGACACTGCTTTCGACGCCGATGACGCCACCCATCAACTCGATCAATTGCTTGGTGACGACCAAGCCGATGCCGGTGCCTTCTTCGGTACTGGATTCTTGCCCAAGCCGATTGAACGGCTGGAACAGTTGCGCCAACTGTTCCGGAGCCAGGCCGGCCCCGGTATCGATCACGCTGACGCGCACCCGATTTTCGCCGCTCATCACGCATTGGACGATGACCGCGCCGCCGTCCCGATTATATTTAATCGCATTCGACAGCAGATTGATCACCACTTGCTTGACCCTGGTCCGATCGGCATGGACATAAAACAGATTATCAAAACTGGGGAATGTCATCTGTATCCCGCGCTTAAGCGCCTGCGGCTCGATCATTGCCTGACAATCTTGCAGCACGTCGGTGAGCGACATCGATTCTTGCGAGATCGTCACTTTGCCCGATTCGATCATCGCCAGATCGAGGATTTCATTAATCAGGCGCAGCAGATACCATCCAGCTTGCAAAATCTGGTCGATCGACAGTTTCTGCGCCAATGACGGCGGCGGTGTTTCCGATGCCATCAACTGCGCGAATCCGAGTACCGCATTGAGTGGCGTGCGTAATTCATGACTCATGCTGGACAAGAATTCCGATTTCGCCAAGTTGGCTTTTTCCGCGGCCGCCTTCGCAATTTCCAGTTCGAGGTTATTTTCTTGCAGCGTATGCTCGAATTGCTTGCGTTCGGTGACGTCACGGGCCGCAGCGAACACGCCTTGCAACTTGCGGTCGCGGTCATGGAAGGTGGTCGCGTTGTACGACACTACCGTTTCCTTGCCATCCCTGGCGTGGGCGGTCAACTCGTAGTTGGTCACCTTGCCTTCGCGCAGTACACGCGTGATGGCCGCCTCGGCCCGCTCCGGATCAGTAAAATAATTCTTGAAAGGCGCGCCGATCAATTCATCGCGTGTGCAGCCGGTCAGCGCCTCCATCTGCTGGTTGACGTCGCTAATGATGCCGCGCGGATCGGTCGTCATGATTGCGTCGATATTCGATTCGATCAGCGAGCGCGTGTAGAACTGCTGATCGCGCAAACGCTGGTCGAGCAGCGCCTGCTCCGCTTCGACTTGTTTGCGCGCCGTGTTATCGGTGCCGATCAAAAGGTAGCCGATCACTTTTTCTTGCGCATCACGCAATGCGGTGACAGACACGATCGCCGGGAAGCGGCTGCCATCCTCACGGATATAGGTCAGTTCATAAATATCTTCGATGCCGCGCGAGGCCTTGAACACCAGCGCCTCAAAACCCGGCGTGATCGGCGTGTCAAATTCCAGGCTCAGGGCCGCTGCCCGCGCGATCAATTCTTGCGCATCCGAAATGCCGGCCGGTGTAATCTTATCCATCACGTCCACTGCCTTGTAACCGAGCATGCGTTCGGCACCGACGTTGAAAATTTGAATCACGCCCTGGGCATCGGTGGCGATACTGGAGAAATTGGCGCTGTTGAAAATGGCATCTTGCAATGCGCCCGCTTTCAGGAATGGCTGCTGCCTCTCTTGCCATGTGAGTTCGACCGCCAAACGGTCGCGGATCACCCTCCGTATCCGGACATACATCAATCCCAGGAACACCACCAGCAAGACGATACTGGCCACGATGACTTTCACTTCACCGGTATGTTCGGCCAGTGTGTAAGCGACGGATTGCACGGCATTGTTCAACGCGATACCACCGACCAAGAGCACAACGGCCAGTGTCATTCCGAAACCGATCAGCATCAGTCGCTCGATCGACGTTTTTTCAATTTTATGCATAATTCCATGTGTTAATTAAATTGCAACCCAACAACTAAGGGCGCTAGTCACGACTCAAACAAGGAGATGACGTAGCCCCAACGCCTGTAAGTTGCTTCATCCGGCATTTCATACCACCAACAATGGCTCCCTGCTGTTGCAAATTCCATCTGCGTCAATCCTCCCGGATCACCCCGCCGGACTGCCTTAACGCTGGCGCACATCCGACAACAAGCGAGCGAATTCTTTCTTGACAACTTCATAACATTCGCAGGTATTGCGTTCCAAGCCAGCCCGGTCCAATACGGTGATATGTCCGCGCCGATAACGAATAAACCCGTAACCTTGCAATTTTCCGGCTGCCTCGGTCACCCCTTCGCGCCGCACGCCCAGCATATTGGCAATCAATTCCTGGGTCATCGTCAATTCATTCGAAGGCATACGATCCAGAGTCAGAAGGAGCCAGCGGCACAATTGCTGCTCTACCGAATGATGTCGATTGCACACGGCGGTCTGTGACATTTGTGTTATCAGTGCCTGGGTATAACGCAGCAACAGGCGCAGCACCGGTCCGGCACGATTAAACTCTTCCATCAATATATGGGACTTGAGACGGTAGCCATGGCCGCCAGTCTGCACCACGGCGCGGCTGGGTGTCGTGTCGCCGCCCATGAAAAGAGAAATCCCCAACACACCCTCATTGCCCACGCCGGCGATCTCAGACGAGCCGCCGTTTTCGAGCAAATAGTGCAACGAGACGATGGATGTGGTTGGAAAGTAGACGTACTGCAGTTTGCCGCCGGACTCATAGAGTACGTCTCCAAGCAGCATCGGAATCAATTCCAGATGCGGCGCAAGGCGGTCAAATTCAGCGTCGAGCAAAGCTGCCAGAAGATGATTTTGGTTCGGATCATGCATACTGGACATATCAGAATTCCTGCTTCCAGTTGTTGACTAGTGGGTGTACAAAGAGCCCGAAAGAATCCAGCCCCCCTCAAGGTAACATACATATTTACGTTAGCACACGAGAACTGTCCGTCCAAGCTGCTCGGTTTGCAGTTGGCTTGGTGCGCTACGTACGCATGTTATGCCGCAACTGCGGTGCCAATGAGCGCCATACCTGCACTACTAACAACATCATTGATTTGCGGGAAGATTTACCAGAGAAGAATGGGGCTTGCTGCATAGGATTCGTAATAGCCGATAAACCTGTCCGGTCGCGATACTGCAGCCGCATCGACCAAACCCATTCAGTCCAGCCAATCCGTCAATTCCCCGCAAAACATTGCATAATTGCAACACCTCCATGTGCTGCCGGGCCATAGCCGTGGCCAGCCAGATACTTGGGTTATGACTACCCCATCATCCCAAGTCATTCATTTGCTTCAAGTCCTTGCCTGACGTAGTCGTCGGCTCTAGATTGCCGCTGGCACAAACCGCCTGCCCATCGTCTTTTTAAGCCTCCGGTTACCTGGCGCCAGTACCTGCGTCATGATGATAACGGCATAAGCAAGCACCCATTTTCATAGTTAGCCATCCAGTCATTGGCTTGACGCTGTCCATGATTGCGACAGGAACTACAAGGCCGATGACAGAGCGGTATAAATGACTACAATAAGTTGTATCAATGGATGATAACTGCTCCACATTTTCTAAGTCGTGGAGAGCAAAAAAATTAATGCGGCAGAACCAAATATTGCCACATTTGAATTCGCGGAAAAAAAGTGATCGGCACCAATGATGCGAGACGCATGCAATGATCAGTTCATCCGACATACTTAAAGCCAGGGTCTTGGTTGTTGACGATCTGGAAGTCAATGTCCTGCTACTTGAGCGAATGCTGCGAGGTGCCGGCTATACCGCCATCACGTCCACGATGGATCCGTATGCAGTCTGCGCACTGCACAGAGAAAATTATTTCGACCTGATCCTGCTCGATCTCCAGATGCCGGGCATGGATGGATTCCAAGTCATGGAAGGTTTGAAAGAAATAGAAAAGGACGGCTACCTTCCAGTCATCGTAATCACCGCCCAACCAGGTCATAAGCTGCGCGCGTTGCAAGCCGGCGCCAAGGATTTTGTCAGCAAACCGTTTGATCTGGCCGAGGTACTGATGCGCGTACGCAACATGCTGGAAGTGCGCCTGTTGCACAAGGAATCGCTGAATTACAGCAAAGTGCTCGAGCAAACGGTGCGGGAAGTCGAGACCAGTCGTGAGCTGATTTATCACCAGAGCGACGAACTCAAGAGTCTCTTTGACAAGGTCGTGGCGGAGCAAAAGGTGTCGGAGCGGCTGCTGCTCAACGTGCTGCCCTACCCGATTGCCGAGCGATTGAAGGCGCGCCCTGACCTTATGGCCGATAGCTTCCCGGAAATCATTGCCGATAGCTTCCCCGAGGTAACGGTATTGTTCGCAGACATAGTGGAATTCACTCGACTTTCTGCAGGCATGAGCCCCGAACGGCTGGTAGCAATGCTCAATGAAATCTTCTCCGACTTTGACAGCATTGCAGACAGTCGCGGCCTCGAAAAGATCAAGACCATTGGCGATGCCTACATGGCTGCGGCAGGATTACCCGTACCGGCGGCCGATCACGCGGCACGGGCTGCGCACATGGCGCTGGATATGTTGGACGCGCTGGACCGCTTCAATGAGCGTAACGGCGACAGCTTGCAGTTACGCATCGGCATCAACAGCGGCGCGGTGGTGGCCGGCGTGATTGGCAAACGCAAGTTCATTTATGACTTGTGGGGAGACACAGTGAATACCGCCAGCCGGATGGAATCCCACGGCGTGGCCGGGCGCGTGCAGATAACAGATACCACCCGGCAGCGGCTGGGGGCGCCGTTCCTGCTCGAGGAACGCGGCATCATTGAGGTCAAGGGTATGGGTGCGCTGCATACCTGGTTCCTGACCGGCAGGCGCAGTACGTTGTCCGAATGATCGCCGGGCGCTGCAGCATCGATATCTGATGATTTCATCGGGGACAGGCTGCCAAGCCCAACACTAAGGAGGTTTGCGATGGCTACGAAGAGTGGGAAACGTCCGAGCGGGCAGAAGCCAATCGCGCTCGCCCTGCAAGGCGGCGGCATGCACGGCGCATTCGCCTGGGGCGTGCTCGACCGATTGCTGGAGGACGGCCGGCTTGACATTGAAGGCGTCAGCGCGACCAGTGCCGGGGCGATGAACGCCGCAGTGCTGGCCTACGGACTGCAAAAGGGCGGTGCCGACAGCGCGCGCCAGGCGCTGCACGATTTCTGGTACGCTGTCGCGCAATCGGCGGAGAAGTACAGCCCGTTCCGCCAGATGCCATGGTTGAAAGGGAGCCACAGCTTCGGACTCGACCATTCGCCCTTGTACCTGATGGCAGACATCATTCTTCGCATCCTGTCACCGTACCAATTCAATCCCCGCAACATGAATCCGCTGCGCGAGATACTGGAGCAACATGTCGATTTCGCCGCGTTGCGCAAAGATTGCCCGATCCAGCTGTATCTGTGTGCAACCAATATCGAGACCAGCAAAATACGCATCTTTTCGGGCCAGGACATGTGCATAGAGGCGGTGCTTGCGTCGGCCTGCCTGCCCACCCTGTTCCAGGCGGTGGAGATCAACGGCGAATATTACTGGGACGGTGGCTATGTCGGCAATCCGGCAATTTTCCCGCTGATCTACAACTGCAGTACACACGATGTGGTGATCGTGCACATCAACCCGATCGTGCGCCCCGGCGTACCGACTAACGCGTCTGAAATCCTCAACCGCATCAACGAAGTGAGCTTCAATTCCTCACTGATGCGTGAGATGCGCGCGATCGCCTTCGTCACCGAACTGATCCAGCAAGGCAAGGTCGATCGCGGCGAGATGAAGGAGATGTTGATCCACTCGATCCGGTCCGACCAGACCATGGCCGCGCTCGGCGTGTCGAGCAAGTACAACGCCGACTGGGACTTCCTTTGCTTTCTGCGTGACAAGGGACGGACCGAGGCCGAAGCGTGGCTCAAGGAAAACTACGACCACATCGGCCAGCGCTCAAGCATCGACATCGGCAAGGAATTTCTTTAAATCGGATGTGCCGATGTGCAGCTTGCCAATCGCGCAGTCGGATCAAGCGTTTTTTAAAATTCAAATACCTGGCCATGTTCAAGCATTTTGGGCTGGTAGGCATGCAAGGCTGCGGCGACTTCCGACATGGTGAGCGCCATATCGCCCGGTTTCAAATGGGTGATGAAGATTTCCGCAGGTAAGCGCAGTTGGCTGATCTCCGCGGCCAGCAAGCTGGGACACAGGTGTCTGGATGCCATGGCAATCGCATAGTCGCGATTGCAAAAGGCGGTTTCGATGATCAGATAACGCAGGTTGCCGATGCCGTTGACGATTTTCCACAGCGCATCGTTGGGGCCGGTGTCGCCGGTAAACACCAGGCTCGCCTCCCCGCTGTCGAGCCAGTAGCCAACCGCCGGCACCAGGTGATCGGCGGACAGTGCGGTGATTTTTCGTCCGGCCAGTGTCACGGTCTGGCCCCGGCTGATCTCGCGATACTGCAGATAGGGTGCATCAGGCCGCGGCAGCATGGTGAAGTCAGGCCAGATGCAATCGTTGAACACGTGGGCACGCAAGGCATTGAGCGTCTCGCTGGTGGCGTACACCGTCAATGGCGTGCTGCGCAGATAGCCGACCGTATCGACCAGAAAAGGAATGCTGCAAATATGGTCCAGGTGCGAGTGGGTGACAAAGACGTGGTCGATGCGCACCATGTCGTCGAGGGTGAGATCGCCGACGCCGGTACCGGCATCGATCAGTACGTCGTCGTCGAGCAGCATGGCGGTGGTGCGCAGGTTCGCGCCGATCCCACCGCTACACCCCAGAATTTTCAGCTTCATATTGAAAAATATATAAAAATGCCATCCAATAAGATTGCTGTCATATACGGCAGCATGAGATTAAAGATGACAGTTCTGCCGCATTAACTTTTTTGCCCTGCACGACATACGATATATGGGACATATTTCATCCATTGACTCAACTTATTGTAGTCAATTTTTGAGTTAATGCGACAGAACCAAAAGTCGATCAATTTGCGATGCCTTCCACCCATCGCGCGGCATTGAACCGTATGCCTATTTGCATCACTTCCTCACAGCGCGGCTGCAGTGGCAAGTGGGAGATGAACAGGGCAATCTGCTGCCGTTCAATGACGCAAACGCAGCGGCCACCGCCTATCGTTGCACTTTTGCTGATGCCAGCTTGATCGTTGATCAATCCAGACACACGATACATTCTGTAGAGTCCGCCATGCTCGAGTTATTTATCCACATGCTCCCGCATCGGTTGGTCGATTCTATTGACTGACTGATATCTGCCTTGCTGTGTGCGTTGGCGTACAGACCCGGATGGATTTAAACCTTAGCCTTGTGTCATCGCATCGCTGCTCAACAGAGCGTCTTATTTACAGCCTGTGGCGAGAAACAAGATCCAACGCATGAGCAGATCGCCCCTCATCTGCATTTTGCAGAGAAGGATCCCGGGACAAGCACTTCAATCACTAACTCAGGAATATCAAAAAATGAAAAATCTTAAAATTGTATCGACGCTGATCGCCGCACTTATGTTGACTGCTGTCGTCGGTTGCGCCTCGACGCAAAAACAAGAAAGCACGGGCCAATATGTCGATGACACTGTGATAACAACCGCCGTCAAGGCCGCGATCCTCAATGAACCATCCTTGAAGGTTAGTGAAATCAATGTCGAAACCTTCAAGGGCGTGGTTCAACTGAGCGGCTTTGTGCGCTCCGAAGACAGCATCGGCACAGCCACAAGGGTGACGCGGGGGGTCAATGGCGTGAAATCAGTCAAGAATGACATCCGTATGAAGTAATCACTATGCTGGCGCGCCCAGCACCAGACCAGGGATGGCAGTGCTGGTCAATGCCATCCGACTTTAATGCTTAGTAATTTAATCAATGAGGCAACACAAATGAATACGCTGAAAAAATTAGCAATACATACGGCGACAATCGCCTTCGTGCTTGGTTTGACGGCTTGTGCCGGCATGTCCAGACAAGATCAAAATACGGTAGTCGGTGCCGGTGCGGGTGCGGTCCTTGGTAATGTATTGACAGGTGGCAGCGGAGTCGGCACGGTAGGCGGCGCAGCAGTTGGTGGCGTGATCGGCAATCAAATCAGACGTTAAGCTGGCAATGGCGACAGCAAAGAGAGCGCCCCGCATGCGGGGCGCTCTCTTTGCTGTGCAGCGCCACTATGTCAAACCGCTGAAATACGCTACATGGACTGGCCGATGCGTAAGGAGACCTGTAACACCTGGCACGACAGTGGCTTTTAAACATCAGTCTGCGATCGTCATGAAGTTAGAAGGGACTCTCGCTCGACAACATAATGCGGAGGCAAGACAGCGCTGCAGCAGGTACACGCCCGGCGCGCCGGATCCGATTAGTTCTTTCCTGAACCTGACACCAGGCCAGCCAAACCAAGCATCACGAGCACGACACCACCAACAATCATCCAAATCGAACGATCGGTCGGTGCCTCTCCCGTAAGCATGCTGGCAAGGTCTGATGTGAACGAATTCATCTCGCTTACACCAAAAATCGTCACCATGACGCCTGCAGCAAGAAGCGCCAGAAAAATTGAATTATTCATGGCATTTTTCTTGTCAAAAAAGGGCACTGCCGCTTAATCAGGCTTTACTAAACACCTCGGCCACTGATGAGGCGCAGCAGTACCATGATCACGGCGACCACCAATAAAATATGGATAAAGCCACCGATGGTGTAGGACGTGACGAGGCCAAGCACCCACAGGATGAGCAAAACGACGGCAATTGTATAAAGCATGATTATTCTCTCAATATGTGATGTTGTATGTGCGATGCCAACCCATTTCAACGCAAACCGCAAGCCAGGATGAAACCGTTTCCCGTGTCAAAATTGCTCTGTAAGCTGATGATTTTCTGGCCAATATTGGCGCCTTAAGAACGATTATCCGTATTGCATGCATCGTGGTCTGTGCGCTGGCGTACACATCTGTCTATTCTGAAATCCTCATGCTGGACGATCAGTCAACGCTGACTACGCTGTCACTGACGTGGTATCACGCACCAGTCATGCAGCCAATCGGAGTATCGGCACAAAAGAAACATTTCGATGGCACGATTAAAATTTTTGGCAGGAAAACGTCAGCGTACCGGCTGAAAAAACCGCTCAGCTTTGGACTGAACGGCCTTGTGCTTGCCAGGCTTGCTTACAAAGCGTGCACGCTTATTTCATAACCGTATGCGAACCGACGACTTCCACCGTGACGCGGCGATTTTTTGCACGGCCTTCTGCGGTCTTGTTGTCGGCAAGCGGCTGCGCCTTGCCTTTGCCTTCCGTATACACGCGCGATGCTTCGACACCCTTGGAGATCAGGTAATCCTTGACCGCTTGCGCACGACGGATCGACAGTTTCTGGTTGTAAGCTTCGGTGCCGATGGCATCGGCATGACCGACCGTGATCACCACTTCAGTGTTCATGCCTTGCAACTTGCTCAACAAATCATCGAGGGCTGTCTTTCCTTCAGGCTTGACCGCCGATTTGTCGAAGTCAAACAGGGTCTCCGCAGCGAACGTGACTTTTTCAGACACTGGCACTGGTTTTGGCGGCGGCGTCACCGGCTCACCGGCTCCGGCGCAGGGGCGACGGCAACAGGTTCCGGCATCGCTGTAAGCGGGGCGTGAGCCGACGCTTTCTCGCCGAACTGATACACCAGGCCGACCGAGACAAGATCGATGTCGCCTTTGTTGCCGACGGCATCGTTGATCCGATAGCGTTCCACCTCGGCACGCATTGCCAGAGAGTCCGTCAAAGCGTACTGAAGCCCCAGGCCAAGCTTGTAATTCGTATCACGCTTGCTGGGATTGGGTGGATAGACCGATGATTCGGTTCCCGTGAAGGCGCCTTTGGCTTGTGCGTAGTTCACGCCGGCCCGGCCAAACGCAGAAAGTTTTTCAGTGATCGGCAGCATGCCAACCAGGTCGAGATTCAGGCCTTTGAGCTTGATGTTGCCGTTCAGCGTAGCCGACGGGTTCATGGTCGCCGCATAGCCGAACTTGCCGAGATCGAAATAGCCGCCTTCAACAGCAACATTCCTGTTGAACTTGTACCCGCCAAAAAGCTTGTAGCCGGTGTCACGGTCGTCATCGGCGATCGAGATCCCGCTAAAACCACGTCCCAGCAGACTGCTGGTGATTCTATCGTCGTCGATTTTCGCCCTTGACTGGCCGACATTGGCCCCGACATACCAGCCTGAATCGTCCGCCGCTGCAAATGGGCTGGCGATGACCACGAATGCGACCAATCCCAGCGTCCCCGAGGCTCTTGTTAATTTCATGATTTTCTCCAATAGGATTTAACAACTCTTGTGCCTTTTACATACATGCAACAAGAGATGAATTTGTCAGTCTGTCAATAAGGCCAGTAGAAATTGCGCTACCGGCCTTGCATGCATCAAGTCTTACCCGGACGGTACGGTAGCCGCGTCGCCCCGAAAGCACCCAGCACTGCGAATGGAAAGCTTAATTTTTCATGATTAACCTTCAGCAATCCAATCGCAATCAGCCTGTCCTCTGTTATGGCAATGGTTTGGTGACAGTATTGCCTTGCAGGGTGACCGCACCTATGCGGGTCAACAGGCGCCCTTCTACCACCGCACCGGTATTCGCAGAGATCGATTGATCTGCCAGGATATTGCCCTTGAAGATCGAAGTCGTACCCAGCGTGGCCGAGGTGCCGACTGCCCAGAAAATGTTGGCCGCCTTGGCGCCGCCGGCCAGGATGATTTTGTGCCAGGACCGGTCGTCAGGGTCGAACCCATCTTGAAGATCCAGGTGGCATTCGGGTTGCCTCCGGCGTCCAGCGTCAAGTTGCCCAAACTGCCAGTACCGGAGATGCCGGTCGACGTCGAGTTGACGTACAGTCCAGGAGCCAAGGTCAAGCCGCCCATGTTGCCCGGCAAGGAAATCGCGTTCAGCGAACGCCCTTGCGCATCGTTATAGGCGGAGGTCAAGTCAAGCTTGGCTTGGGCCGCAATCGGGTCAGCCAGATGCTGATTGCCATTGATAACGCCGGGTGGAAAGCCATTGAGCGTGCCCGTCGGGCTGGCGCCCAGATCGCCATTGATGATGGTGGCGCCGGTGCTGGTCACGCCGGAACCGGCCAGTATCGCGAACGCTGCAGCCGAGCGCAAGTTGACATTCGCAGGGCCGGCCGCCGGCAACGGTGCGGCAAGTGCAGCGGTAAAGTTCCAGACAAAATCGCTCGGTGCTGCACCTTGATTGCCAGCCAGCTTGTTGCCGGCAAGGTCGGTCACGTTCTTGCTGATCGTCGCGGTGTACACGGCGCCGGCGGTCAAATTTGCCGCTGGTTCAAATGTTGCCGTCCCGCCTATGTAACGCACCGTACCGGAGACTGGGGTAATGCCTTGCTTCAAGGTGAAGTTGGCGCTCGTCATCGTCAACGGCTTCATCGCTTCGCTGAAAGTGACATTGACTGTCTTATCCAGCGCCACATTGATTTCGCCTGCGTTCGGATCGGTGTCGATGACTGTTGGCGCCGTGTTGTCAGTTGCATTGCCGGTCGTGAAGCTCCAGACAAAATCGCTCGGTGCGGCACCTTGATTGCCCGCCAATTGATTGCCGGCAATATCGGTCACGTTCTTGCTGATCGTCGCGGTGTACACGGCATTGACCAGCAAGTTGGCCGCTGGAGTAAAGGACGCCGTCATACCGACATAGTCGACCGTACCCGATACTGGCGTCGTGCCTTGTTTCAAGGTGAAGTTGACGCTTGTCATCGTCAAGGGATCCATCGTCTCACTGAAGTTCGCAGTGAGCGCCCTGTTCAGCGCCACGCCGGTGGCGTTATCGAGTGGCTCGGTCAGCGTGACAGCCGGTGCCGAGGTGTTTGCTACGGCACCAGTGGTAAAGCTCCAGACATAATTGCTGGGTGCAGGCCCTTGATTGCCTGACAGTTTGTTGCCAGCCAGATCACTCGCCGCGCTGGTGATGGTCATCGTGTATTTCGTATTCACTGCTAGCGCACTGGCCGGTGTAAAGGTTGTGGCCACGCCACTGTAAGCGATCGTGCCTGCCACCGGGGTCGCGCCTTGCATCACGCTAAAGCTTTGCGCATTCACGCTCTGTGGATCCATCGCTTCACTGAAGAAGGCGCCAATCTTGGTATTGATGGCAACGCCAGTGGCGCCATTCGGATTGACCGTCGACGTCACCATTGGTGCCGTGCTGTCGGCCAGGCCCAGAATCGGGTCTTGCCCGCCTCCGCCGCCGCATCCGATCACGAGTGCTGTCATGAGTAATGCTGAAATCCACATAAGCGGTTTCGCATAGCGTTGCTGGCTTTTCATTTGTTTCCCCTTTGTCCCAGTACCGATCCGGCGCCGAAAAATTTCGGTCTGGCCGCTATTTCTATTGATTTTTTTACAGTTTCATCGTGCTTGCCAGGCAGCTTGACCTACCTGCAACATTGACGGCACAACATCGCGCAGACAGACAATGGAGCGACTTTCCGTCATGCATCTGTTGTACGGTTTTCGGCATACACGTTCTGTTCGCTGCCGAACATAGAGGGAAAAAGAATTATTCTGCGCAACATCGCGCTCGTACGCTGCCGCTAGCCCCCTGCCACTCGGCCCTGCCGCTCGCGCAAACGGATCGCTGCCGGCCAAGCCACCTGCAAAGATCCAGAAATAGTCGATTGAATGTGCGCCACCGTACAGAGACGGACTTACATCCCATCTAAAGTTGAATCATCAGTGCGGGACAAAGAGGCATCCGCAACACCGACAGGATTGCCGGATCAATAGCGGCGCCACTGCTTGATCGAATACTGATATTGAAATAGAGCGATGTTATTGGCACTTCTGCCGATGCAGTCCTTATCTTGGAGCTTGTCATGAATTGGGATGTCATCGAAGGAAACTGGGCGCAAGACAAAGGCCAGGCAAAAGCACAATGGGGCAAATCCAGGCTTTTCAAAAGTACCTGAAGGAGGACAGCAGTCCGTCTTAATTATCCGTAGCGTTGCATACGTCAGTATTGCGTATGCATTTTTTCACAACGTCAAGAGGTCAATAATGAAAAACGCATTTGCAATTATTTTAATCAGTGCAGCAACCTTCGGTTTCACCACGCTATCTTCAGCCGCAACCAGCGAAGCAAAAACAAGCTACAAGATGGCGAAAGAAAGTGCCGCTGCAGACTATAAAGTTGCACGAGAAAAATGCAACGCCTTGAACGGAAATCCGAAGGATGTATGCGTGGAAGAAGCCGCCGCTGCACGCACTCGCACCAAAGCTGAAGCAGAAGCCCAGTACAAAAACACACCGCGTGCTCGCGCCAGCGCACGTACTGCGATTGCCAATGCCGAGTATGACGTTGCAAAAGCCAAATGCGGTAGCCAAACCGGCAACGCCAAGGATGTATGCATCAAAGAAGCCAAGGCGGTCAATGTCGCCGCCAAAGCGGATGCCAAGGCAGACAAGGAAGTTGTGAAGGCACGTACCGAGGCGCGGGACGACAAGAGTGATGCCAACTACAAGGTCGCAATCGAGAAATGTGATGCATTAGCCGGCGCGGCCAAAGACAGCTGTGTCGCTTCCGCAAAAGCACAATACGGTAAGTAATACCAGTCTCAAAGCAACAATGCCCCCTGATCGGATTAGTAGATCAAGGGACATCTTTTTCATCACTCAACAAGGACCATGATCATGAACATTCCGAAGCGTTTAGCAACTGTATTATTCTCCTTCGTGCTGGTTGCAGTCGCTGGCTGCGCCTCAACCTCGAAGTCGGAGGGAACCGGCGAATATATTGACGACACCGTCATCACATCAAAAGTAAAAGCAGAAATATTCAACGAACCAAGCTTGAAATCGCGTGAACTGAATGTCGAAACATTCAAGGGCACCGTTCAGTTGAGCGGTTTTGTCTCATCGCAAGCCGACATCAACAAAGCCGTCGAAGTTGCACGCAGCGTCAAAGGCGTGAAGTCGGTCAAGAACGACATGAAAATCAAGTAACAGGCTTGCAGTGTGAACGGGCATTGTTATGGAAATATTATTTTTTTCATTTCTTCAAGAACAATGTCCGTTTAGTTTCAACTGCTGTTCCAGACGACTATTGCCTGTATCAACGACCTGAAAAATATCGGATATCAATTGTATTTCCTGCTCGGCGCGGCATAGAACACAATATAAGGCAGCCATGCTATGAGTAGCTCTGAACAAGAAAATACCGATATAAGCAGCAAGACACCGGCAGAAGACATGCTGGCGGAAGATGCCACGAATAACGAGCTTGCTGCCGCATCCCAAAAACACCCCATCATCCATATCCCGGTCAACGCCCGCGGCGTCGCGCTGGCGATTCTGGCGACAGTCGCATTTGTGTTCGCACTGCAATGGGCACAAAATTTTTTCATTCCCTTAGTCTTCAGCATTCTTATTTCCTACACCTTGACTCCGCTGGTGGGATGGCTGGAGCACATCAAAATACCGCGCATTGTCGGCACCACCGTGGTCCTGGTCACGCTGCTGTTCGGCGCCGCTGCCGTGGCTGATTCGCTGCGTACCGAGTTCCAGTCGATTCTGGTGCGCTTGCCCGATGCAGCTCACCGGATATCTCAGGCCATCAACAAAACGCAAGATGGCCAACCCGGCACGATGCAACAAATGCAGGCGGCGGCGACTGAAATTGAAAAAGCGACCAATCAGGCAACAGGTGTCCGCCCCGGTTCCAGGCAGGTTCCAGTGCCGGTCGTCGTTGCCAGCCCCGGCTTCAAGATACAGGGCTGGTTGTGGGCCGGGTCGATGGGAGCAGCCGGATTCATCGGCCAGGCGACGATGGTCATTTTTCTGGTGTTTTTCCTTTTATTGTCCGGTGACAATTTCAAAAGAAAACTCGTGAAGATTACCGGACCATCGCTGTCATCCAAAAAAATCACCGTGCATATCCTCGATGACATTAACAAATCCATCCAGAGCTATATGTTCATGCTGCTGGTCACGAATATATTGCTGGCGCTATTGCTATGGGGTGCCTTTCGCTGGATTGGCTTGGAAAATGCGGGGGCGTGGGCAGTCGCCGCAGGTTGCCTGCACATCATCCCCTACTTTGGCCCGCTGATCATTGCGGTGGCTACCGGATTGACCGCTTTCATGCAATTCGGATCCTTGTCGAAAATGTTCCTGGTATCCGGCGCTTCATTGGCAATCGCGATGCTGGTCGGCACTGTCATAGCGACCTGGATGACCGGAAGAATCGCAAAGATGAATGCCGCAGCGGTATTCATCGGACTACTTTTCTGGGGCTGGCTGTGGGGAATCTGGGGGCTGTTGCTGGGCATCCCCATTATTGTCATGGTGCGCGTCGTCACCGAGCGGGTCGAGGGCATGCAGGCGGTGGCGGAATTGCTCGGCGAGTAGGCTGCGTCCTGACGCAATGCAAAAATTTTCAAAAAAAATAGATTCTTTAGCGGGGTAAGCAGCACATCAATATCCCGCCTCTTTTGTGCGCCAACGTACAGACCCTGCCGTTGTTTAACCGTAATCTTCGGTTATTGGCACCGGATTAAGGATGTGAACGCATCTTGATAGTGTCCACAACAACCTCAGGGAAAAAGATCATGTCGAATTCAAAAATACCCCGCAATAACGTACACAGAACACTTTTGCAATCCACCATCATCGCTGCTTTCGCCGTTGCAGCATTTGCGCCGGCAACCAGCATGGCGCAGGCTCCAAACGATCCCGGCCACTGGCGCAATCCTCAAGGCATCACATGGAAAAATTCAAACGGACTGTGCTGGCGTTCAGGCTCGTGGACAGCGGCGGATGCAAGCGCTGAATGTGATCCCGAATTAATGGCAAAGACAGAAGCGCCGGCACCGGTCGTCGCAGCAGCGCCTCCCGCTGAACCTGTTCCAGCACCGGCGCCAAGCATGGAGACACGTAAAGTTACTTTTGCAGCAGAAGAATTATTTGATTTTGACAAGGCTGTCTTGCGGCCTGCCGGCAAAACGAAACTGGATACACTGACAACTGAACTCAATGGCGTGAACTATGAAACGATCCTGGTGACCGGTCATACAGACCGCATTGGCAGTCCCCAATATAACCAGAAACTGTCGGAACGCCGTGCCGGGGCTGTCAAAGCTTACCTGATCAGCAAAGGCATTCCGGATAATCGCCTTACTTCAGCAGGCAAGGGCGAGACGCAAGCAGTCACAAAACCCGGCGATTGCAAAGGTCCGATCAGCAAGAAGCTGATCGCCTGTCTGCAGCCTGATCGTCGTGTCGAGGTTGACGTGGCAGGCAGCAAAGAGGTTACGGTCCCGCAATAATCATTTGGCAAAAGCCAGGAATCGATCGGATTCCTGGCCAATAGCTTTCGTCCCTGCGCCCTCACTCCGACGTCCTAAGTCCGACAAATCCTGGTCGCTGACGGCTCAGGCTTTCGGCAAGGTAACGCCAACCTGGCCCTGATATTTGCCGCCGCGGTCCTTGTACGAGACTTCGCACACTTCATCGCTCTCGAAGAACAGCACCTGCGCACAGCCTTCGCCCGCATAGATCTTGGCCGGCAGCGGCGTGGTGTTGGAGAACTCCAGCGTCACATAGCCTTCCCATTCCGGCTCGAACGGGGTCACGTTGACGATGATGCCGCAGCGCGCATAAGTCGATTTGCCCAGGCAGATGGTCAACACGCTGCGCGGGATGCGGAAATATTCGATCGTGCGCGCCAGCGCAAACGAGTTCGGCGGGATGATGCAGACGTCGCTCTTGATGTCGACGAAGGAATTCTCGTCGAAGTTCTTGGGGTCGACGATGGTGCTGTTGATATTGGTGAAAATCTTGAATTCATTGGCGCAGCGGATGTCGTAGCCGTAGGAAGATGTGCCGTAGGAAACGATTTTCTGGCCGTTGGCAGTACGCACCTGACCGGGTTCGAACGGTTCGATCATGCCGTGCTCTTGCGCCATGCGGCGTATCCATTTGTCGGATTTAATAGTCATTTTTCGCTAATGTTGGAGGTGAGGCTTATGTTGCATGTCGTGTCGCAGGAAATGTAGCCGTGGCCAGAGTGACAACGCCACTGTTTTCATGCGAATTTGGCCGCAATTTTACGCCACATCAGCGCAAAATCAGAGAATTACCCGCCGCCGCGCCGGGTATATAGCTCGAAGTAATGCAGAAACGCCGCGCGTGTCGCATCGTCCATATCGATGAAATGAAAGCGCACCTGCAGCACCGGCATGCGCAGCAGCCCAATGCGGCGCGGCGCCAGTTGCGTGCTGATGATGCTCAGCGTGCCGCCGGCGCTGGTAATGCGGTACTCGACCTGATCGCCGTGCTGCCGGCTGTCGATTTGTGCATTGCGCGTCGCGCCCGGCAGCCAGCGCTCGAACTCGCTTTGCGTGCAGCCCATCTGACGCACGACATCGGCTGTTGAAATCATGCTTTTGATGGGAGTATAGTTAAATATCGTGCATTAGCCGCACGGATTCATTGGGCCAATAAAAATACACCATAGAGTATATTTCCGTCACCCACCCGCCACCGGAGGCCAGATTGCGAGCACATCGCCGTCCGCCAGCCTGCGCTTGGCGCGCAGCTGCGGCTCGATGAACACGCCGTTGACCAGCACCAGATGCACCTGCTTGGCCGGCAGGCGAAAGCGCTCGACCAGATCGCCTATCGTGGTGTGCGGCGCGACATCGAGTTCGAGCGCGTTGTAGTGGCGCTCCGGCGGCAGGTAATCGCTCAATGTCGCGAACAGCTTGAAGGTGATTTTCATAAGAACTCAGTTTGCATTTGCGCCCTTCCAGCCGTCCTGCTTCTGCGCGCAGGCGATGTAGGCTTCCATCAGCCGGGTCGGGTCGGCGATCAGCGCGTCTTTCCAGTGGCCGAGCCTGACCCGATGCTGGATCAGGCCGCGCAACACGCCGACGTGCTGCGTCAGGCCGATCGCATTCGATCCGATCAGCCGGTCTTCATCGAATTCCAGCCGCAGGTATTTGAAATGTTCCTGATCGGTGAGTTCGACCCGCTGGCCGCCCGGCACCCCTTGCCATTGGCCGAACGAGGTCGAAATCAGGCCCAGCGTATCGAGCACGTTGATCTGGGTGACGCCGCGCTGGATGGCCTGTTTGCCGCACATGTTCAGCGCCGCGCAGCGCGCCTGGTCGGCCGCATTGGGCTGGATCGCCGACACGATGGTGTGGCCGGTGATGAAGTCAAAGGCTTCGGCGCAATCGCCGGCCGCGTAGATGCCGGGGATGTTGGTCTGCATCGTCTCGTCGACCAGTATCCCCTGCAGGCATTTGACGTCGCTGAATTCGAGGAAGCCGATATTCGGCTTGACGCCGGTGGCAGAGATGATCAGGTCGGCCGGCAGGTGCTCGCCGTTCGACAGCCGCACGCTGAGCGGCGCGCGCTGCTCGATGGCCTCGATGCGGGTGCCGGTATACACGCGCACCCCCTGCTTTTCGCACCATTGCCGGATCATGTTGCCGGCGCCCTCGCCCATCATGCGCGGCACCATGCGGTCGCCCATCTCGATGACCGTCAGTTCGACCCCGCGCGCGGCCAGCGCTTCCATGATGATGCAGCCGATGAAACCGGCGCCCATCTGGATCACGCGCGCCTTCGGCTGCGCCAGTTGCATGATCGCGCGCGCATCCTGCAGCGTCCAGCACGGATGCACGCCGGCGCAGTCGATGCCGGGAATCGGCGGCGCGTACCGGCGTGGAGCCGGTGGCGATCAGCAAGCGATCGAAGCCGATCGGGCCGCCAGCCTGCAGCATCACCTGGCGGGTGGCGCTATCGACGCCCTTGACCCGCGCGGTCAGCTGTTCTATGCGCAGGCAAGTTGAAATGATCGGCGTCCTTGCGCAGATAAGTGCCCGGCTCCTGGATATTGCCCATCAGCAGGTACGGGATCGCCATGCGCGAATACGGCGGTTCCGGCTCGTCGCCGATCAGGATGATGTCGTCTTGCGGTGCGTGCTTGCGGATGGTTTCGGCGGCGATGACGCCGGCCGGGCCGTTGCCGATGATGACGTGTCTTGCCATGCTGTTCTCCCGAAAGCAAGCCGCAGGATAGCCAGGGAAACATTGCGTTCCCTGCAAACCCTGCGGCTTGATATTTACAGCCCCAGGCGCGCCCTGGTTTCCGGCAGCAGCTGCCCTTCCGCAGTCCAGCCGCGCAACTGGTAATACTCCGGCAGCATCTTGTCCAGACCGTTGACCAGGCCTTTGGCGGGGCCGGTCTTGGCGGGTTCGGTCAGCAGGCGCTTGGGCAGCGTATCGTCCTTGTCGGTGAAGCCGGCACGGTTGTTGAAGTCGCGCTCCATGTTCCAGATGCGCTCGCCGATCAGGTTCAGGTTCTCCAGCGAGAAATCGGCATCGCAGGCGGCCGCCAGTTGCGGCTGCACGTCGGCCAGGGTCCAGGCGAAGCTGGTAAACAGGCAGATGCCGGCCGAGTCGAACACCGCGGTCGCATCCTGGAACGCCTTGACCAGAGCGGGCTTGCCTTCGGTGACCAGCGGGTCGGTCTTGATCGGGATGCCCAGCACTTCGGACGCCACCGTATAGCCGCGCAGATGGCAGGCGCCGCGGTTGGCGGTCGCATACGCCAGGCCCATGCCCTGGATGCCGCGCGAATCGTAGGCCGGGAACTCCTGCCCCTTGACGCTCATCGACAGCTCCGGATGGCCGTATTTTTCGGTCAGGCGCTTGGAGCCGAGGCCGATTTCCTTGCCGAAACCCTCGCCCTTCGCGGTCATCTCGGCGAAATACACCAGCGCCTTGGCCGAGCCGAACGGCGCTTCGATGCCGGTCTGCTCGGCCGTCAGCACGCCCATCTGGTACAGCTCCATCACCGCGCCGACCGTGGCGCCGAAGGAAATCGGGTCGAAACCCTGTTCATTGCACAGGAAGTTGGCGTAGGTCAGCGCCTCCAGGTCGTTGACGCCGGTGGCCGAGCCGAGCGCCCAGGCCGCCTCGTATTCCAGCCCGCCGGACGCGCCCCAGTATTGCGGCTTGTTCTGCACCGTGAAATGGGTCTCGTCGATCTTCGAAATCCGCCCGCAGGCGATGGTGCAGCCGAAGCAGGCCTGATTGGTCACCAGATTGGCCTTGCCGTCGGTCTTGCGCGGCACATGCATCGCCTCGCCGGAAATGTCTTTCGCGCCGTCGAATTGCACGTCGCGGTGGTTGTGGGTCGGCAGCGCGCCGATCTCGTTGATCACGTTCATCAGCACCTGCGTGCCGTAGGTCGGCAAGCCCTGCCCGGTGACCGCGTTATCGGCCAGCACTTTCTTGGCCGCCACGGTGGCCGCCATGAAGGCTTTCGGGTCGCGGATATTGCCCACGCCCTTGGTGCCGCGCACCGCGATCGCCTTCAGGTTCTTGCTGCCCATCACGGTGCCGACGCCGGAACGGCCGGCGGCCCGGTGCAGATCGTTGACCACGCCGGCGTACAGGCAGCCGGTTTCGCCGGCGCGCCCGATGCCGGACACGCGGATCAGCGGGTCCTGGTGCCTGGCCTTGATCGCCGGTTCGGTTTCCCACACCGACTTGCCCCATAACCAGGCGGCATCGAGCAGTTCGACATGCTCGTTATTGATGCTGAGATAGACCGGCTTGGGCGATTTTCCTTCGAAGATGATCATGTCCCAGCCCGCCATCTTCAGCTCGGCGCCGAAGTAGCCGCCGGAATTGGAACAGGCGATCGCGCCGGTCAGCGCGCCCTTGGTGATCACCGAATAGCGGCCGCCGGTCGAGGCCATCGTGCCGGTCAGCGGCCCGGTGGCCCAGATGATCTTGTTGTCCGGCGACAGCGGATCGACCATCGCATCGACTTCGTCGACGAAATATTTGGTCGCCAGCCCGCGCTGGCCGATGTATTCCCTGGCCCATTCCATGTTCAGCGGCTCGGTCTTGCACGTGCCTGCGGTCAGGTCGACCCGCAGAATTTTTCCAGTCCATGCCATGATGGTTCTCCTATGTTCCAGATTGGGCCGCTTGATTGCCGAGCTTGTCGGCCCACTGACGCATCCGGTCCAGGCCGGTCCAGTTGGCATCGATATAGGTGATCGCCGCCGTCGGGCAGGCGTCGGCACAGGCCGGTTCGCCGCCGCACAGATCGCATTTCTGCACCTTGCCGGTTTCCTGCACGTAATTGACGGTGCCGAACGGGCAAGCGATGGTGCAGACCTTGCAGCCGACGCAGACATCTTCCAGCACCACCTTGGCGCCGGTCACCAGGTCCAGCTTGATCGCCTCGACCGGACACGCATGCAGGCACCACGCGTCATCGCACTGGGTGCAGGTGTAGGGGACTTTCTTGCCGGTATGGTGGAACTCGAAGACCTTGATGCGGGACAGGGAGGGGTTGAAGGTCCCGTAATTGTCATAACTGCACGCCATCTCGCACTGGAGGCAGCCGGTACATTTATCGGGATCGATATATAAGGACTTTTGCATTGTCAGCTCCTGATGGACGACGGCTCAAAAAATCACTACACAATCACAACACAGGTTGAAAACACTGCGCCTTATGCAAATTATTGTCAATCAAATTATGTATTGCAATGCATAAGTTTGCGCGCGATGCGGCGCCCCAAGAACCTTGTGCTGCCGGCTGATTCTTATGTGTGCGCCGCACAAAAGAAAAAAGGGACCGCAGTCCCTTTTGATCGAAATTGTAGCGCTGCTGAGGCATCAAATATACCCCACCCTGTATTTTTAAAACACCAATGAAACCGTGCGGCAACCAACCTGTTTTATCGCATACCCCCTGGTTAACCGATAAAATGCGGCCGCAAGCCGGACTCAGCGCGGCTTGGGCGCCGAGGGCGTAAACAAGGTCTGGCCGTCGACGCTGAAACTGCCTATCATCTTCTGCCCTTCGTCGGACGTGATCCAGTCGATCAGCTGCATCGCGCCCTTGTAGTTGATGTCCTGGTACTTGGCCGGGTTGACCGCGATGATGCCGTACGGATTGAACATCTTCGGATCGCCCTCGACCGCGATCGCCAGCCCGGTCTTGGCCCGATACGCGGCGTAGGTCGCGCGGTCGGTCAGCGTGTACGCCTGCATCTGCGCGGCCATCGTCAGCACCTCGCCCATGCCCAGGCCGGCGGACACGTAGGCGCTGCCCTCCGGCTTGCTGCCGACGTCTTTCCAGTAAGCCTTTTCCATCTGGTCGGTGCCGGAGTTGTCGCCGCGGGAAATGAATTTCGCCTTGCTGTCGGCGATCTTGCGCAGCGCGCGGATCACATCGCGGCTGCCCTTCACGCCGGCCGGATCGCTGACCGGGCCGACGACGATGAAATCGTTGTACATCACATCGCGCCGGTTCACGCCGTGCCCGTCGGCCACGAACTTGTCTTCCGCCGCGCGCGCATGCACCAGCGTCACATCGACGTCGCCGTTTTTCGCCAGCTCCAGCGCCTTGCCGGTGCCGACCGAAATCACGTGCACCTTGCTGTGGGTCTTGGCTTCGAAGGCGGGCAGCAGATAGTTCAGCAAGCCGGAATTCTCGGTGCTGGTGGTGGTGGACAGCTTGATCACTTCCTGCGCGCTGGCGAATGGGGCCAATACCGCAGCAACCGTAACGGCTGCCAGCAAACGGACAACAAAACGACGTGACATGATGATCTCCCGGGGTGAATGGCATGCTATGTTGTTGTCCATCTTAGCCAGTGCGCTTGCTATCCACCAATATGAAGCGATTTACCTATGTTGCATATCAAGCTTGACTACACCTTCTGCACCGCACCCGGCAGCCAGCGCCAGCTCGACAATCCGCTGTTCGACATGCTCGGCGCGATTCACCGCACCGGCTCCATTTCGAAAACCGCCAAGGAGCTCGACTATTCCTACCGCCACGTCTGGGGCGCGCTGAAGAAATGGGAAGAAGCGCTGGGCGCCGAACTGATCCTGTGGGAGCGCGGCAAACGGGCACGGCTGTCGGCCTTCGGTGAAAAGCTGCTGTTTGCCGAACAGCGCGCCAAGGCGCGGGTGTTGCCGCAACTGGGCAACCTGATCGCCGAGATGGAGCGCGAATTCGCATTCGCGTTCGATCCCGCCGCCCATGTGATTGCACTCCACGCCAGCCACGACCTGGCGCTGGACCGGCTGAAAAGCTTCATGGCCAGCGAAGCCAAGCTGCATCTGGACCTGCAATACCGCGGCAGCATGGCATCCCTGGCGGCGCTGTCGCGCGGCGAATGCCTGCTGGCCGGATTCCATGTCAGCGAAGACCGCGCGCGCGGCACGCTGACCCAGCAGACCTTCAAGAAACTGCTGACGCCCGGCAAGCACAAGCTGATCAACTTCCTCGGCCGCCAGCAAGGCCTGATGCTGCGCGGCGGCAATCCGAAAAAAATCAACGGCCTGGCCGACCTGAAGCGCGCCGAGGTGCGCTTCATCAACCGCGAAACCGGCTCCGGAACCAGGCTGGAGATCGAACAACTGCTGGCGCGCGAACAGATTGCGCCGGCCGTCATCAATGGCTATGAGCAGACCGAGAGCACCCACCTGTCGGTGGCGGCCGCCGTCGCCTCCGGCCAGGCCGATGCCGGCTTCGGCATCAAGGCGGCGGCCGCGCAATTCGGGCTGGATTTCATCCCGCTGGTGCGCGAACAGTATTACCTGGCCTGCCTGAAAGAAACCCTGAACCAGCCGGCCATCGTCAAGCTGCTGGAACTGCTCAAGAGCAATCGCTGGCAAGGCATCATCGCCGACCTGCCCGGCTACGACACCGCCTGCGCCGGCGACGTGATCTCGCTCACGCAGGCGATGCCGTGGTATTCGTTCAAGACGCCGAAGTGAACCCGGAATCCCTCATTTCCAGGCACCGGTCCGCGCCAGATGCGGACTCGGTTCTGCACTACCCCAGCGCAGCGGCATGGCCCCGCTCACGCGCATCGCCTGTTGCACGCTGAATCGCAGCAGGCGCTCTGCGCCGGTGAATCCGCTCAATGCATCACCGTCCCACAGGATTTCGGCCGTCACTGCCAGGTACAGCAGATCGCCATTTTCAAAATCGATGAACAGCAATCCGGCGCGCGGGTTCAACGTCAGGTTGCCGAGCGTGTTGAAGAAAAAATTGCCGATGAAATCCGGCGCGCTCAAAGTACGAGCATCGTCGACCCGCACAAAGCCGGGCTTGCCGCCGCGGTGCGACACATCGACGCCGTTGCGATGCTGTCGGCGCGACATTTGCCTGCGGGTGGGCGCTGGCGATGAAGAAGGTGTCGGCTTGTTCAATGATGCTGCGTGCGACCGCATCCAGCGCCGTTGCCGAATGCACGACGGGCAAGGCCGGGCCTGCAGGCCCGACATACCTTGGTTCGCGCGCCTGAATGTATTTCGGGCAGTTGCCGAAGCTCTGGCTGACATGCACCGACATGCGTTGCGGATCGATCCGTTCGATCACGCCATTCATCCGGTTGCGGCGGCGGGTGTGCGGCTCGATGCCCAGCAGGCCGATGGCAGCGCCGGGCACCAGCGCCGCGTGCAAGGGATCGTGCGGCAAGGTGGCGGCGCCGATATGCATCGTCGCATCATCCGGCGTGCTGATGAATCCGGGTGGATTGGCCAGCACCGATGCCCACGGCTGCCCTTGCGCATCGAGCGCGCCCAATACCACAAACGGCAGTTGCGCGAAGAAGTCGCGATGCTGGTCGGGCATGCGGTCGCGGATCACCTGCCGGCCGGCGCGCGCGAGCTTGTCGCGCACGCCCAGCCTGTCCTGCAGCGCGCATTCGCCGGCGTGAAACGGCGCCGTGCTGTCGTTGGTATTGGCGGACATCGCGGTTACGCTGCCAGCCCGACTACCGATTTGCTCATCGGAACAAAGCGCGGCAAGGCTTCGATCCGTGCCAGCCAGGCGCGCAGATGCGGATACGGCTGCAGGGAGACGTTGCCCTCCGGTGCGTGGGCGATGTAACTGTAATTGGCGATATCGGCCAGCGTCGGCGTTGAACCGACCAGGAATGGCGTTGCCTGCAAGGTTTGCTCCATCACTGCGAACAGGTTGTCGGCGCGCGCGATTGCTTCTTCGGTATTGATCGGTGCGTTGAATAACACGGCCAGGCGCGCGGCCAGGCATGGGCCAAAAGCGAGCGGACCTGCTGCCACCGATAACCAGCGCTGGACCTGTGCCGCCTTGAGCGGATCGTGCGGCAGCCAGGTGTCGGGCGCGTACTTGCCGGCCAGATAGACCAGAATCGCGTTGGCATCGGCCAGGGTCGTTGCGCCATCCTGAATCACCGGAATCTGGCCAAACGGGTTCATCGCCAAAAACGCCGGGGCCTTATGCGCCCTCGCGATGAAGTCCACATAGATCAATTCCACCGGCAGGTCCAGCAGGGAAAGAAACAATTCAACCCGGTGGCAGTGCCCGGATAATGGGTGGCGATGCAGCTTGATCGGCTTGGCCGGGCGGGCACTGTTCGATACGGTGGCAGGCGTTGCATTCATGGCTTTTCTTCCTTCGGTGGTTTAAGTTGATCCAGCGCTGTCCAGTATGTTTGCTTTGTTTGGCTGAATAAATGCCGCCGATATGATTTAACTACTCCACTTTTCGGTTTAATATCGTTGAATCGAAGTCAACAGGCGCTCAACTGAGGAATCCGGCTTGCATGGATAAACTTAAAGCAATGACCACATTTGTCCAGATCGCCGATGCCGGCAGCCTGACCGCTGCGGCGCGGGTGATGGACGCATCCTTGCCGGCCGTGGTGCGCTCGCTCGGGGCGCTGGAAGCCGCGCTCGGCGTGCGCCTGTTCAACCGCAGCACGCGCCGGATCGCGCTGACCGAAGAAGGCAAACAGTATCTGGACAGTTGCCGGCAGATTCTGGGCGCAGTCGCCGAAGCCGAAACCGCGCTGGGCGCGGAGGCGGAAGAGCCGAGCGGCCTGCTGACGATGACCGCGCCGGTGCTGTTCGGGCAAATGAAGGTGGCGCCGGTGATCACCCGCTTCGTACTGCGCTACCCGAAAGTGCGCTGCAAGGTGCTGCTGCTGGATCGGGTGGTGAACCTGCTGGAAGAAGGCGTCGATCTGGGCGTGCGCATCGGCGAACTGCAGGATTCGACCCTGGTCGCGCAAAAGATCGGCAGCGTCCGGCGCATGCTGGTCGCCAGCCCGGAATACCTGCAGCGGCATGGCAGCCCCGCCCATCCAAAAGATTTGCTGAGCGCCAACTGCGTGCGCTTTTCAGCCGCGAGCGGCCCCTGGTGGAGCTTTTACGAAAACGGCAAGCAAGTCAATCTTCCGGTGACAGGCAACCTCGAATTCAATCACGTCAGCCCGGCGCTTGAAGCCTGCGTCGCCGGCCTGGGTTTTGGCGTCTTCATTTCGTATCAGGTCGCCCCTTACCTTGCCAGCGGGAAGCTGGCGGTATTGCTGGAGCAGTTCGAGCCGCCGCCACGCCCGATCAACCTGATCTATCCGCATGCGCGTCTGCTGCCTTCACGAACCAAGGTTTTTATCGAGATGATGAAGCAGGCGGGTGAGGATCTGCAGCTGCAAATGCCGAATTAAGCATCGAAATTGCAGCCGTCCGGCGTACAAAACGCCGCACCGACGCCGATGTCTGCCGTTGCACTGGCGCCGAGCAGGCTGCGCAAATGCGCGGCAAACGCCTGCGGCTGGCCCAGGAATGGCGACAGGTCGACGCGGCTCAGCTGTTCGCGCTGCTCCAGCAGCAGCGACGGGAAGCCGCGCAGGCTGTGCTGCGCCATCAGCTGACGGCTGCGATCGACGCAGGCGTCGAAGGCAGCGGCCTGTTTTTGTATTTCAGCTTCGAAGGCCGCCGCATCCAGCCCCAGCTCAGCGGCCAGTTTGAGCAGCACGCCGGCGTCGGCGATGCGCTGGCCTTCGGCGTAATGCGCTTGCTGCAGACGCTCCAGCATCGCCAGCGGATCGGCGCCCAGCGCCTCGGCGGCCATGATGGCCAGCGTCGGCGGCGTGGAATCGAAGGTCGCGCCGGCATCTTGCAACAGGCCATTGAAGTAATTGTCGCCAAACGGCTGGCCGCTGAGCGCGGCGATGCGGGCATCGTGCGGCATCACGTATTGGCGCAGCGCCGGGCTGACGCTCTGGCGCCGCTCGCCGCTCATCATGCCGCCCGGATGCAACTGCAGATCCAGCCCGTCAAGTCCGGCCGCCGCATGGAGCAACGGCGCGGCGCCGTAGCACCAGCCGCACAGCGGATCAAAGAAATAATGCAGTGTGGTGTTCGGGCCTACCATTTCATGTCCCCTTTGTTCACTTTGGCGCCGATGTCGAGCGCGATGCCCAGGCCCGCTTGCGGGTAGGCTTTTTTCATTTGCTCGATCAGTTCGGCGCTGGTCCTGGTTGTTTGGGCGGTCTGCTCGAAGCGTTTCAGATAATTGCTGGTATAGCTGATATTGCCGGCGTCCAGCGCCGTGCCGGCCTTCATGTGACCAGGCACGACGATCGCGGGTTTCAGCGCGGCCATTTCGTCGAGCTGGGCAAGCCATGCCTTGCGCTCGCCGGCTTGCTGGGTATCGGCAGTCCACACGTGCAGGTCGCCGAAGACGCCGATGTTGCCGACGATGGCGCGCAACGAGGGCACCCAGACGTAGGGGCGGTGCGGCAGCGCGCCGTCAAGGCCGCGGATCTCCAGCTTTTCGCCATCCACGGTCAAGGTGTTGCCGTTGTAGACGCGTCGGCAGCAGCGGCTGCTGCGGTGCGTTCGCACCCATTTTCGGGCCCCAGAAGCCGACTTTGGCTGGCAGTTTGGCCTTGATCCTGTCCAGCACGGCCGGGCTTGCCAGCACTTCTGCCTGCGGAAACAGCCCCTTGAGCACTTCGACGCCGAAGTAATAGTCCGGGTCGGCCTGGCTGATGTATATGGTTTTCAGCTGCTTGCCGCTGTCGAGCACGTTGGCGGCGATGCGGTAGGCGTCGGCGCGGGTGAAGCCGGCATCGATCACGATCGCGTCTTTTTCGCCGCTGATCAGGACCGAGTTGACGTTGAAGCTGTTGCCGTCGGCGTTGTAGACCTTCAGTTGCAGCGGCTGCGCGGCGTGCGCGGCGGAGAAAGCCAGGGCCAGAATCGAGGCCAGCAGGGTTGGGCGGATCATCGTGAAACTCCTTTTCGGTATTGCGGCTCTCAAACTTGGCCGCAGGGTGTAGTTGCATGGAGCCCACTATAACGACCGAATCCGGTCAGATAAACCGGATAAACAGCACATATTTGTTACAAAAATAGAGCAAATGATGTGGACAGGCCAATGCCCCCGCCAACCCCGATGCCGCTGATGTTCCCGTTATCCGGGCGGTGTTGGCCGCTACATGGTTTGCTGTTGCCAAATACCCCCGTAATGTCACATTTTAAAAGCATCAAATTAGTTCACCAATGCGTGAAATCATTTCAAGTTCGAGCGGTGAATTGTGGCGAACTTCCTGTCGTACTATCGCTGCATTGCAGGCTGTCAGGCTTGCGGATGCTTTTAAAATCAGAAGGAGACAGTATTATGGTTTGGAGTCAGGTCTACGACCCGATGGGCAACATTTGGTTGTCTGCACTATTGGCAGCGATCCCGGTGGTGGTGATGCTGGGATGCATTGCATTTGGACACATGAAGGCCCACTATGCGGCCGGTCTGGGCTTGGCCAGCGCATTGCTGGTCGCCATCTTCGGCTTCGGCATGCCTGCCGGACTGGCCTGGAACGCCGCCGGTTACGGCGCTGCTTTCGGTCTGTTGCCGATCGGCTGGATCGTGCTCAACATCATTTTCCTGCACCAGCTCACGATTGAGGACGGCTCTTTCTCCGTGCTGCAAGACAGCCTCACCGGCATCAGCGATGACCGCCGCATCCAGCTGTTGCTGATCGCGTTCTGCTTTGGCGCGTTCTTCGAGGGCGCTGCCGGATTCGGCACGCCGGTCGCCGTGACGGCCGCCATCATGATCGGCCTGGGCTTTTCGCCGCTGGCGGCTTCCGGCCTGTGCCTGATCGCCAATACCGCGCCGGTCGCCTACGGTGCGCTGGGCACCCCGGTCATCGCGCTGGCTGCCGTCACCGGCATCGACCTGATGCAACTGTCCGGCATGATCGGACGCCAGTTGCCGCTGTTCTCATTGCTGGTGCCGTTCTGGCTGATCTGGGCCTTCGCAGGATTCCGCGGCATGATCCAGATCTGGCCCGCAATCCTGGTCGCCGGCTTGAGCTTTGCGATTCCGCAGTACCTGGTCTCGAACTTCCACGGCCCATGGCTGGTGGACGTGGTGGCCGCGATTGTTTCGATGATCAGCCTGGTGCTGTTCCTGAAAGTCTGGAAACCGAAAAAAATCTGGACCTCGACCTCGCTCAAGGGCCACGAGAACGATTCCGGCACGCCGGATCTGGCAAGCGAAAAGCCGCACGGCCACGAAGCCGACGCTGCTGCTGCCATGTTCAAGAAACACGACCGCCGCGCATTAGTCATGGCGTGGATGCCGTGGGTGATCCTGACCGTTTTCGTGTTCATCTGGGGCATTCCCGACTTCAAGAAATGGGTCGACGGCATTTCGGTCTTCAAGATCCCGTTCACCGGCCTGCATAACCTGGTCGAGAAAGTCGCTCCGGTGGTCGCCAAACCGCACAAGGAAGCGGCAATCTACACGCTCAACTGGCTGTCTGCCACCGGAACCGGGATTTTCCTGGCTGCGATGATCGGCGGCCTGCTGATGAAGTATTCGCTGGGCAACCTGGTGCGCATCTACTTGCGCACCATCTGGCTGGTACGCTACTCGCTGCTGACCATCGTATTGATGCTGGCACTTGGGCTACCTGACGCGTTATTCCGGCACCGATGCGACACTGGGACTGGTATTCGCCCATACCGGCATGATGTACCCGATTTTCGGCACCCTGCTGGGCTGGCTCGGGGTCGCGCTGACCGGTTCCGACACCGCAGCCAATGTGCTGTTCGGTGGTCTGCAGAAGACTACCGCAGAGCAACTGGGCCTGAGTCCGGTGCTGATGGCAGCCGCCAACAGTTCCGGCGGCGTGATGGGCAAGATGGTCGATGCCCAGAGCATCGTGGTCGCCAGTACCGCAACCCGCTGGTACGGCCACGAAGGCGACATCCTGCGCTTCGTGTTCTTCCACAGCCTGGCACTGGCGGTGCTGGTCGGGATATTCGTCTTCCTGCAGGCTTACGTTTATCCGTTCACCGCATTGGTACACTAGATCTTACTCCGGGGCGCGCTGCTGCGCCCCGGATTCTGTCCTGCCATAGAAAATAGCCGCTCAGCGGCTATTTTTCCATCAGAATCGAACATACGCTCGAATGGAATGTGCGTATCTTGTGCGCAAGATGATGGCTGGCTGTGCCGAGATAGCCGCGCGATATGGCGCGCACCACCCATTTGGAAATACGTTCAATCAGGTTTTTCGTTTCCCGATGATTGAATCGCTCGCAATCGGTACAGAATTTTTCCAATTGCGCATATTCATGAGCGATCGCCGCTGCGGCTGACTTCAGCACGCCGATTTCATTGATCATCGCACGGTCAAACGAGCGCTTTGACTCAAGTACATGAACCGCCCTCTCAAGATATGTCTGCGCCATCCGGGCCGATAGCAGAAACCCATAATCATTGGTCGATATCGTGGCGAGCCGATGCGTGCCTTCCGTGATGAAGGAAGCAATCTCGTCATGATCTTCTGGCGTTGGATGTGGCATATCCGGCATGTCAGTACATGAGTTTCGTCAACGGCGGCATGAATATCATGCCCCATTCTCACCCTTTTCAAAACGAAAAAACACTAAAAATTGGACTGCCAATTTCAAGATTAGTTTTTTAACGCTGCATGGCCTCCCACACCTTCTGCAGCCGCTTGCTTGACACCGGCATCGGCGTGCGCAGCTCCTGCGCAAACAGCGACACCCGCAACTCTTCCAGCAGCCAGCGGAATTCCGTCATTTTCGGATCGTCGCGCCGGTCTTTCAGCGCGCGCTGCCACGGCGTGGCCACGGCTGCCCATTCGGCCATCAGCTTGGCGTCGCGGGCCGGATCGGCGCGCAGGCGGTCGAGGCGGATCGTGATCGCTTTCAGGTAGCGCGGGAAATGCGCGAGCTGCGCATAATCGTTGTCGGCCAGGAAACGCTTGCCGATCAGGTTCTGCAGCTGCGACTGGATGTCGGCCACTGCGGCCGGATGGCCTTTGGCGCCCTGCAGCTTCTTCGGCAGGCCGTGGAATTCGGTCAGGATCTGGCCGACCAGGCGCGCGATTTCATTGCTGAGCAGGCCGAGCCGCGACTTGCCGGCGTCGCGGCGCTGATCGAAGGCGGCCGCGTTGGCCGGCAGCGGTTCCTGCAGGCAGGCGAGGTCGAGCGCAGTCTGGACGATCTGGTCGCGCAATTCTTCCTGCGAACCGAGCGCCATGAACTGCATGCCCATCTGCTGCAGGCCCGGGATGTTTTTCTCCAGGAATTTGACCTGCTCCTTCAGCTGCAGCGCGAACAGGCGGCGCAGGCCGATGCGGTGGCTACGCTGCGCGACGGCCGGATCGTCGAACACTTCCAGGCTGCAATGGGTGGTCTTGTCCACCAGCGCCGGGAAGCCGATCAGGGTCTGCCTGCCCTGCTGCACTTCCAGCAGTTCCGGCAGTTCGCCGAACGACCAGCCGGTAATCTTGTCCTGTGGCGGCGCAGGCGCTGCAGCCGCCGGCGCCGCACCTGCGGCGGGCTTGCCATTGGCCGCCGGCAGGCGTTGCACCGCTTGTCCGACAGTCTGACTGGCCGCCTGGCCGGCAACGGGACTGGCGGCTGAAGGCGCGGCCTGCAGCGCCAGACGCTGGAAACTCTCGCGCGCCTGGCCGCCGAATTCGGCCCGCAGAGCGGCCAGATTGCGGCCCATTTCCAGCTGCCGGCCGTGCTCGTCGATGACCTTGAAGTTCATCGTGTGATGGGTCGGCAGGGTTTCCTGCTTGAAGTCGGTGGTCAAAGGCACCAGCCCGACTTGCTCGCGGATGTCGGCGATCAGCGCATCGATCAGATTGCCCTTGCCGAATTCGGCCCGCTCGCAAAAGCCTGCCGCATAGGCCGGCAGCGGCACGCAGTGGCGGCGCAGCTTTTGCGGCAGGGATTTCAGCAGCAGATGCACTTTTTCCTTCAGCATGCCGGGCACCAGCCACTCGCAGCGGTCGGCGCTGACCTGATTCAGCGCATACAGCGGCACCGCCAGCGTGACGCCGTCGCGCGGGCTGCCGGGCTCGAAGTGGTAAGTCAGCAGCATCTCGGCGCCGGCCACCGTCATCTTCTTCGGGAACAGGTCGGTGGTGACGCCGGCCGCCTCGTGCCGCATCAGGTCGTCCTTGTTCAGGTACAGCAGCTTCGGGTTCTTCGCGGTGGCGTCCTTGTGCCATTTCTCGAAGGTGATGCCGTTGAACACATCGGCCGGAATGATCTGGTCGTAGAAGGCGGTGATCAGCGATTCGTCGACCAGCACGTCGACCCGGCGCGACTTGTGCTCCAGATTTTCGATTTCGCGCACCAGCTTGTGATTGAACGCGAAAAACGGTGCGCGGGTGTCGAATTCGCCGCCGACCAGCGCATCGCGGATGAAGATTTCACGCGCTTCGACCGGATTGATCAGCGCGTAGTTGATGCTGCGCTGGCTGTACACGACCAGCCCGTACAGGGTCGCGCGCTCGGAGGCCGCGACTTGCGCACTGCGCTTTTCCCAGCGCGGTTCGCCCCAGGATTTCTTCAGCAGATGGACGCCGACGCGCTCCAGCCATTCCGGCTGGATCTGCGCGATGCAGCGCGCATACAGGCGCGTGGTATCGACCAGTTCGGCCGCCATCACCCAGCGCCCCGGCTTCTTGATCAGGCTGGAACCGGGCCAGATATGGAACTTGATGCCGCGCGCGCCGAGGAAGTGCGGCTCGTCTTCGGCCTTGAAGCCGATGTTGCCGAGCAGGCCGGTCAGCAATGCGGTGTGCAGATTCTCGTAGGTGGCGGGCGCTTCATTCAGGCGCCAGCCCTGCTCGCGCACGATGGTCAGCAATTGGGTATGGACGTCGCGCCATTCGCGCAGCCGCAGCTGCGACAGGAAGTTGGCGCGGCAGTTGTCCTGCAACTGGCGGTTGGTCTTCTTGTGCTCGATCGCGTCTTCGAACCATTTCCAGATTTTCAGATAGCTCTGGAACTCGGATTTCTCATCGGCAAATTTCTTGTGCGCGGCATCGGCCGCCGCCTGCGCCTCCATCGGCCGGTCGCGCGGGTCTTGCACCGACAAGGCGGACGCGATGATCAGCACTTCGGTCAGGCAGACATTGTCGAGCGCGGCCAGGATCATGCGCCCGACCCGCGGATCGAGCGGCAGCTTGGCCAGCTTGTGGCCCAGCGGCGTCAATGCATTGTTGTCATCGACCGCACCCAGTTCCTGCAGCAACTGGTAACCGTCGGCAATCGCCCGTCCCGGCGGCGGCTCGATGAACGGGAAAGGTTTCGACATCGGTCAGGTGCAAGGATTTCATGCGCAGGATGACCGCTGCCAGCGACGAGCGCAGGATTTCCGGCTCGGTGAATTTCGGCCGCTGCAAAAAATCCTGCTCTTCGTACAGGCGGATGCAGACGCCGGCCGCGACCCGGCCGCAACGCCCGGCGCGCTGGTTGGCGGCCGATTGCGCAACCGCTTCGATCTGCAGCTGTTCGACCTTGTTGCGGTAGCTATATCGTTTAACGCGCGCCAGGCCGGCATCGACCACATAGCGGATGCCGGGCACGGTCAGCGAGGTTTCGGCCACGTTGGTGGCCAGCACGATGCGGCGCGCATTCGAGGTCTTGAAGACCCGTTCCTGCTCCTGCGCCGACAGGCGCGCGAACAGCGGCAGAATCTCGACATGCGGCGGATGGTGCTTGCGCAGCGCTTCGGCGGTGTCGCGGATCTCGCGCTCGCCCGGCAGGAACACCAGCACGTCGCCGGAACCGATGCGGCACAGCTCGTCGACCGCATCGGTGATCGCCGTCATCAGATCGCGGTCCTTGTCCTTGGCGTCGGCTTGCACCGGGCGGTAACGCAGCTCGACCGGATACAGCCGGCCCGATACTTCGATCACCGGCGCCGGTTTCGCCTCGCTGCCGAAATGGCGCGCAAAACGGTCGGCATCGATGGTGGCCGAGGTGATGATCAGCTTCAGGTCGCGCCGCTTCGGCAGCAACTGCTTCAGGTAGCCGAGCAGGAAGTCGATGTTCAGGCTGCGTTCATGCGCTTCATCGATGATGATGGTGTCGTATTGGCGCAGCAGCGGATCGGTCTGGGTCTCCGCCAGCAGGATGCCGTCGGTCATCAGCTTGACCGATGCGCCTTTGGTCAAAGTATCGGAAAAGCGCACCTTGTAGCCGACATGCTCGCCCAAGGGCGAGCCGATTTCCTGCGCGATGCGCTTGGCGGTGGAGGACGCGGCGATGCGGCGCGGCTGGGTGTGGCCGATCAGCCCAAGCTGGCCGCGCCCCAGTTCCAGGCAGATTTTCGGCAATTGCGTGGTCTTGCCGGAGCCGGTCTCGCCGCAGACGATGATGACCTGATGCCCTGATATGGCAGCGGCAATATCGGCGCGCTTGCCCGACACCGGCAACTCTTCGGGGAAGGTAATCGGCGGCAAGGGGTTGCGAAATGGGACGACGGCAGGTTTTGGCTGCGGACTACGGGGATTTGACATTGTTTTTTGTGAGGATTCGGGGCGAACATCGCGGAGCGAATTATAATCCAGGAACGGTAGTTGGACGGGGGCGAGTGTGCGGTTTTTCGGCTTCCTGGCTAGGCGCGACGACGCTGCAGACTGCATTCTGCAGGAGAAGCAGCGGCAAGCATGTAGCGATATCAATCGACAGAAAGCCGAACATGCAAATTCACAAATTCTTCAAGCAAATGAGCGGTCAACTGCCGTTTCTAGGATAATGCCCGAATGGAAAATTCAGACCAATTCGTCCAATGGCTACGTTCGGTAGCTCCTTATATCCACGCATTTCGTGGCAAGACCTTCGTCGTCGCCTTTCCGGGCGAACTGGTGATGGCCGGTGCGTTGCCGGTTCTGGCGCAGGATTTGTCGCTATTGCATGCGCTCGGCATCAAGATCGTCATCGTGCACGGCTCGCGCCCGCAGGTCGCAGAACAGCTGGCACTGCGCAGCGTCGAGGGCCGGTTTCATAACGGCATCCGGATCACCGACATTGCCGCACTGGAATGTGCGAAAGAAGCCGCCGGCGAACTGCGGCTCGACATCGAAGCCGCGTTCAGCCAGGGCTTGCCGAACACGCCGATGGCGCATGCGGCGATCCGCATCATTTCCGGCAACTTCGTGACCGCCCGTCCGCTGGGCATCGTCGACGGGGTCGACCTGCAACTGACCGGGATGACGCGCAAGATCGCTTATGAAACCATCCATCCGATCCTGGATGCGGGCAACCTGGTATTGCTGTCGCCGCTGGGTTTTTCGCCGACCGGCGAAGCCTTCAACCTGACGATGGAAGACGTCGCGGTATCGGCCGCCACTGCGCTGCGCGCCGACAAGCTGATTTTCATCACGGAAACACCGATGATGACGGATGCGGGCAGCGCCGAAATCCGCGAACTGTCCTCGCATCAGGCCGAAGCGGTGCTGAAAGCCAGTTGCTTGCCGCCCGATATCGCGTTTTACCTGCAGCACGCGGTCAAGGCCTGCAACGGCGGCGTACCGCGCGCCCATATCGTCCCGTTCGAGATGGACGGCTCGGCCTTGCTGGAATTGTTCACCCATGACGGCGTGGGCACCATGGTCAGCTATGAAAATCTGGAAAGCCTGCGCGAAGCGACGATTGAAGATGTCGGCGGCATCCTCAAATTGATAGAACCGCTGGAAGCCGATGGCACGCTGGTCAAGCGCGGCCGCGAGCTGATCGAGCGCGAAATCAATTATTTCTCCGTCATCGAGCATGACGGCGTGATTTTCGGTTGCGCGGCGCTGTACCCTTTCGCTGCCGAAAAAATGGCGGAAATGGCTTGCCTGACGGTCAACCCCGACGTGCAGGCCCAGGGCGATGGCGAACGACTGCTGAAACACATGGAAAAACGCGCGCGGCTCGCCGGTTTCAACAAGCTGTTCGTGCTGACGACCCGCACCGCGCACTGGTTCCTCAAGCGCGGCTTCGTCCACTCAACCGTCGATACGCTGCCGAAAGACCGGCAGCACATGTATAACTGGCAGCGCAAATCGCTGGTATTGATTAAAAATCTGTAAATCAGACTCACGCAAATCTGTTCACGACACACCGAATCATCAGGAGAAATTCATGGCACGCACCGTTCATTGCATCAAACTCAACAAAGACGCCGAAGGACTGGATTTTCCACCGTATCCGGGCGAACTCGGCAAGCGGATTTATGAAAGCGTCTCGAAAGAAGCGTGGGCCGGCTGGCTCAAGCACCAGACCATGCTGGTCAACGAAAACCGCCTGAACCTGGCCGATCTGCGCGCCCGCAAATACCTGGCGACGCAGATGGAAAAACATTTCTTCGGCGACGGCGCCGATGCGGCAGCCGGATATGTACCGCCGACGGAGTAAATAGTTGCCGCTTTGCAAACAAACAGCCCGCTGATTTACGTCAGCGGGCTGTTTTTCATTCCTGCGCCAGTGAGTCCGCTACGCGGTCTTCTCACGCTCAAGCAATGACGCATCCCAGTCCGGCTCGGCCGTGAAGCGCTGCGCCAGAAAATCCAGCATGCTGCGCAAGGTCGCCGGCATCTGTTTGCGCGATGCGTACACGCCGTAAATACCCATTTCCCGCGGCCGGTGCTCGGGCAGCAGCACGATCAACTGCCCTGAGCGGATCAAAGGCGCGACCAGATAGGTCGGCAACAGCGCGATGCCGGCGTCGGCCAGCGTGGCTTGCAGCAGCGAAGTGGCTTCGTTGGCGCTGATATTGCCGCTGACCGCCACCGACACCGGACTGCCATTGCATTCGAATTGCCACAGGCTTTTGCCGTAGTAAGAATGCGTCAGGCAATTGCGCAAGCCGAGCTCCTCCACGCTGGCCGGTGCGCCGTGATCGCGCAGATAGCCGGGAGACGCGCACAGCACCGAGCGGCAGACCGAGAGCTTGCGCGCAATCAGGTTGGGATCAAGATCGTTGCTGATGCGAATCGCCAGGTCGATCCGCTCGTCAATCAGATTCACCGCCCGGTCCAGCACCAGCATGTCAACCGCCACGCCCGGATACTGCTTCACATAATCGGCCACCGCCTGCGCGATGTGGGCCTGGCCAAAAGAGGTGCTGACCGTGATGCGCAGCAAGCCTTGCGGCCCGTCTTCCGGCAACGCGACTGCCGCCTGCATATCATTTGACCATTCCAGCATCTGGCGGCAGCGCGGCAGCGTTTCATTGCCGGCAGCGGTCAGGCTGAGCTTGCGCGTGGTCCGGTGCAACAGCCGTGCCCCGATCCACTCCTCCATCTCGGCCAGATAACGCGACACCACGGGACGCGACAGATCGAGCTTGTCGGCTGCGGCCGACTGACTGCCACAGTCGACAACGGCTACAAACACCTGCATTGCCATCAATTTATCCATGATATGACCGATTTCAGAAACAAACTATGATGAATAACATGCTTTTTCATCCGATTATAAGCAACTAAGATGCAGATATTGTTTTTTGTTGCTGACATTCTTGATTAACACATCCAACTGAAGGAGTCATACCATGAGCAAACTCGCAATCATCGGCGCCACAGGCCGTGCCGGCGGACGTTTACTGGAAGAAGCATTGCGCCGCGGCCATACGGTCACCGCGATCGCCCGCAACACGGCAGCGCTGTCCGGCCATGCCGGCGTCACAGCCAGGGATGTCGACGTGCATGACGCTGCCGCGCTGGCGCAAGCCGTCGCGGGACACGATGCGGTGTTCAGTGCCGCCCATTTCTCCGGCATTCCTGCCGATGCGATCATCAGCGCGGTCAAGCGGGCCGGCGTCAAGCGCTTGCTGGTGGTGGGCGGCGCCGGCAGTTTGCTGGCAGCGCCCGGCCTCAAGGTGATAGACACGCCCAATTTCCCCGCCGAGTACAAGGCCGAGGCCAGCGCGGGCGCCGCCTATCTGGCGCAACTGCGTCAGGAGAACGATCTGGACTGGACCTTCCTGTCGCCTTCCGCCGAGTTTGTCGAAGGCGAACGCAGCGGCATATTCCGTCTGGGTCTGGAAGATCTGCTGATCAGCGCGCAAGGCAGGAGCTGGATCTCGTTCGAGGACTATGCGATCGCAATGATGGACGAGTTCGAACAACCGGCCCATTCACGCCAGCGCTTCACGGTGGGTTATTGAACTCAGGAGAACATGCGATGCCCGCTACTGTCCTGCATTACATTTATGATCCGCTGTGCGGCTGGTGCTATGGTGCGGCACCGCTGATACGTGCCGCACGCGACGTATTGCCGGTGCTGGCCCATGCCGGCGGCATGATGGCCGGAGCCAGTCGTCAGACTGTCTCCGCGACCCTGCGCAATTATGTGATGCCGCATGATCGGCGCATTGCGGCGCTCACAGGCCAGCAGTTTGGTGATGCCTACTTCAATGGCTTGCTGCACGACCAGGGTGCGCTGTTCGACTCGGAACCGCCGATTAGCGCGGTGCTGGCGGCCGAATCATTGGCTGGTCGCGGCCTGGATCTGCTGGCACGGATTCAGATTGCGCACTACGTGGAAGGTCGTCGCATCGCGGAGAGTCGCGGTATTAACCGATCTGGCGGCAGAACTCGGCATCGACAGGGAAACCTTCGCCGCCGAATACGCTGCGATGTCCGGTGAGAAAACGCAAGATCACATTGCCGCCAGCCGCCGCCTGCTGGCGCAGGTAGGCGGGCATGGATTCCCGACCCTGGTACTGGAACGCGAAGGTAACTTCGAGGTGATCGATACCGGCCGCTGGCTGGGGCGGCCGGATGAATTCCAGGCTCACCTGAAGCAAGTCTCAGCCTGAACTACAGCCGGATTGAGAGAGAATCGGCAACCCGGGCAAGCAAGGTCTTGCCCGATTCTCACAACAGGTCGGCGATCGACAGGCTGTTGTAATCCTCGACCAGCCAGTTGCGGCCGGCATTCAGGTTGCAGCGCAATTCGGCCATGCGCTTCTGCTCGACTTTTTCCAGCAGTGCGATGCCGACATTTTCCAGCGGGTAAAACTCGACCGGCCAGCCGTGCTCGCTCGCCTTGGCCAGCGCCAGATGCACCGCCCGGTACTTGCCTTTGCCGGGTATCGCCTTGCGCGGCTTGCCTTCAAAAATCTTCTTGACGCTTTTGATGTCTTCCTGCAGCCCTTTCGCGCCTTGCTTGGTTTGCCCGACATAGCTGTACTCGGTACCGGCAGCGTCGATCACGCGGATGAAATAAAGCAAAATCTTCCCCTCCGCCAAAGGAATGTTGCGGGGATTGGTCCAGCTTATTGCGACAGGGTCATGTGGCACGGTGGTGCGTCCTAAGGAAAAGACGGAGCGACGAAGGGTAACTCCTCGCCCCGTGAAACGCCTGAAAAAACAGGCTTGAATGATGCTGACTGCCTGGCAAGGCGGGCCAAAGCGATTTTGACCGGCCCGGTGCCGTTTAAAATACTGCATGGGGTATTTTTAAATCCCCCAACAAATACGTGCGGGAAACGCCCTATTTTTACTGATACTCCCTCAAAATACCAATTTTTTGAGGCCTTCCGGAGTGCCCAGCAGGCACACATTCGCACCTTGTTTGGCAAACAGGCCGACCGTCACCACGCCGACGATGTTATTGATGACGGCTTCCATCTCGACCGGATTGCCTATCTTCATGCCGACCACGTCGATGATCACATTGCCGTTATCGGTATGGACCGGCACGCCGTCCTTCAGGCGCAGCCGAGGTTCGCCGCCGAGCGCGGCCAGCTTGCGCGCCACCACCGCCTGCGCCATCGGGATCACTTCGACCGGCAGCGGGAAGTTGCCGAGCACATCGACCAGCTTGGAGCCGTCGGCGATGCAGATGAACTTGTCAGCCACCGAGGCGACGATTTTCTCGCGCGTCAGTGCCGCGCCGCCGCCCTTGATCATCGCGCCAAACGGCGTGATCTCATCGGCGCCATCGATATACACCGGCATCGATGCGACCTGATTCAGGTCCAGCACCTCGATGCCATGCGCGCGCAGGCGCTCGGCGGTCGCCTCGGAGGACGCGACCGCACCCTTGATCCGGTCCTTGATCTTGGCCAGCTCATCGATGAAGAAATTGGCGGTGGAGCCGGTGCCGACCCCGACAATTTCACCTTCAACCACATACTCGATGGCGGCGCGGGCAACCGCTTGTTTCAGTTCGTCTTGAGTCATGACTAATCGCATTAAAATGAAGAATGGCGCTATTTTAGCGGATAGCGAATCAGCGGCAGCGCAATTGGAGCGGCGGATTGCGTCACATCATATTTGTCCGCAATCCGGTGCTGGTTCAGACCTTGCTTCATGTATAGTTATCAGTTGTCAGCCATACTACCAACGCCCCATATGCATCAACCGACCATTAGCGCCAGCGCTGCCTTCCAGGCACTACAAAAACACTACGCCGAAGCCGGACAATGGCAATTGCGCGACCTGTTCGCCGACGATCCGGAACGCTTCAAACGCTACTCTGTTGAAGCGGCGGGCCTGTTCCTGGATTACTCGAAAAACCGCCTGAACCACACCACGCTGGACTTGTTGCTCGATCTGGCGCGCGAACGCAAGGTCGAGCAGCAACGCGATGCCTTGTTTGCCGGCGCAAAAATCAATGCCACCGAACAGCGCGCCGCGCTGCACACCGCCTTGCGCATGCCGCGCGACAGCAGCTTGCACGTCGACGGCCAGGATGTCGTCAAGGATGTCCATGCGGTACTGGATCAGATCAAGCGCTGCAGCGACGACATCCGCAGCGGCGCGTGGCGCGGCCACAGCGGCCAGATGATCACCGATATCGTCAATATCGGCATCGGCGGCTCGGACCTCGGCCCGCAGATGGCCTGTGCCGCATTGCGCGCCTACGGCCATCCGCGCCTGAAGATGCATTTCGTGTCCAATGTCGACGGCCACAATCTGGAAGCGGTGCTGGCGACGCTCGATCCGGCCAGCACCCTGTTCATCGTTGCATCCAAGAGTTTCACCACCCAGGACACCATGCTCAACGCGCAATCGGCGCGCAACTGGTTCCTGTCCAGCGCCGAGCATGGACGACTTGCCCAGACATTTTGTCGCGGTATCGACCAACACCGAGGCCGTCAAAGCGTTCGGCATCGATCCAGCCAACATGTTTCCGTTCTGGGACTGGGTCGGCGGCCGTTACTCGGTCTGGTCTGCCATCGGACTGTCGGTGTGCATGGCGATAGGATATGAAAATTTCTCGGAATTTCTGGCCGGCGCGCACGCAATGGACAGCCATTTCAAGACCGCGCCGCTGGCCGCCAACATGCCGGTGCTGCTGGCGCTGATCGGGGTCTGGTACCGCGATTTCTTCGCCACCGCCTCCCAGCTGATCGTGTCCTACCATCACGACATGAAACACTTTTCGGCGCACCTGCAGCAACTCGACATGGAAAGCAACGGCAAGCGCACCACCATCGACGGCAACATGCTTGATGTCGCCAGCTGCCCGATCATCTGGGGCGATGTCGGCACCAACTGCCAGCATGCGTACTTCCAGTTGCTGCATCAGGGCGCGGACATGATACCGACCGATTTCATCGCAACGCTGACCCCCAGCCACGACTTCCCCGGCCATCATGCGACGCTGCTGGCCAATTGCTTCGCCCAGTCCGAAGCCTTGATGCGCGGCAAAACAACCGAAGAAGTGCGGACCGACATGCAGGCCCAGGGCAAGAGCGATGCTGAAATCGCCGCGTTGTTGCCGCACAAGACTTTTCCCGGCAATCGCCCCAGCAACACCCTGCTGATGCAAGAACTGACGCCGGCCGCACTCGGCGCGCTGATCGCGCTGTACGAGCACAAAACCTTCGTGCAAGGCGTATTGTGGGGCATCAACAGCTTCGATCAATGGGGCGTGGAACTGGGCAAGGTGCTGGCCAAAGACATCGAGACCGAACTGACCGGCAAGCTCGCACCGCACCGACACGACAGCTCGACCAACGGCCTGATCGCCCTTGCCGCAGCCGCGCTGCAATGACCAGATACTGACATCAAGCACCCATTCCATCATCAGGACCAAGCCATGAACCAACTGGAACAACTCAAGCAAGTCACCACCGTGGTTGCCGATACCGGCGATTTTCAGGCGATGCAGGCCTTCACGCCGCGCGATGCGACCACCAACCCGTCGCTGATCCTGAAAGCAGTGCAAAAGGATGAATACAAGCCGCTGCTCGAAAAAGCAGTCAGGGATCATGCGGGCAAGAGTACCGGCGAGATCATCGACCAGCTGCTGGTCGCATTCGGCCTGGAAATCCTGAAGATCATTCCCGGCCGCGTCTCGACCGAAACCGATGCACGGCTATCGTTCGACACTGTCGGCACCATCGCAAAGGGCCGCGCGCTGATCGCACTGTATGAAGCTGCCGGCATCAGCCGCGAACGCATCCTGATCAAGATCGCCTCCACCTGGGAAGGCATCCGCGCCGCTGAAACGCTGGAAAAGGAAGGCATCCGCTGCAACATGACGCTGCTGTTCTCGCTGCCGCAAGCCGTCGCCTGCGCCGACGCCGGCGCGCAACTGATCTCGCCCTTCGTCGGCCGGATTTATGACTGGTTCAAGAAATCGACCGGACAGGAATACAGCGGCGACAACGACCCCGGCGTGCAGTCGGTCAAGCGCATCTACAACTACTACCGCAAGTTCGGCCACGCCACCGAAGTGATGGGTGCGAGCTTTCGCAACACTTCGCAGATCATCGAACTGGCCGGCTGCGACCTGCTCACCATCAGCCCCGATCTGCTGCAAAAACTGGCCGACACGGATACCCCGCTCAGCCGCAAACTCAGCCCGGAAACCGCGCAATCAGCCGATCTGACACAGCTGACGCTGGATGAAAAAACCTTCCGCAGCCAACTCAATGACGATGCGATGGCAACCGAAAAACTGGCCGAAGGCATACGCCTGTTCTGCATTGATTCGGTCAAGCTGGAACAGATGATCGAAGCGCTGCGCTAATCCCGGCAAAACAAAGTGCAGGCGCTCAAGCGACTGCCTGCACTTGTTCATCGCAGCGTCCGCCAAATTGAAGTCTCGCATGCAAGTGTCAACAAATGGAACAATCGTTCCATTTTGAAACATTTAACATGTTCACCGTACTGAGCGGGGAAATTTCGAGGCGGGGTGAAGCAATCGGAAACCCCAAAATACCTGTTGGCACGCGAGTTGCTGAATGAATTCAAACAAATAGGGGCTATTTTCCTGCCTGCTTATCGCTGCACCTCAGTATAGTTGGCCGAACCGGCCGCTACTCCCGTTGCGGCTGTTTCACAAACCTCGCATGGAGCCGCACAATGTCCTTCCGTTCACTTCTCCGCCTCCTGACTGCGCTCATGTTGCTGCTGCCGCTCACCGGACTGCAGGCCGGCGAACAGCCTTTGACAACCGTGCGGGTTGGCGTACTGGAATTCGGCACCGTGAATTGGGAACTGGACGTCATCCAGGCGCATGAACTGGCAAAAAAACGCGGCATCGATCTGAAAATCGTGTCCGCTAGCCTCGGGCGATGCGTCCACCATCGCGTTGCAGGGAGGCGCGGTCGACATCATCGTATCGGACTGGATCTGGGTTACCCGCCAGCGCGCCGAATCCAGACTGTACACCTTCGCGCCTTATTCGAATGCGGTCGGTTCGCTGATGGTCAAGTCGGATAGCGGCATCCGGCAATTGGCCGATTTGAAAGGCAAAACCATCGGCGTCGCCGGCGGCCCGTCCGACAAGACATGGTTGCTGCTGCGCGCCTATGCGCAGAAAAAAATGGGGGTCGACCTGACCAGCTTCGCCAAACCTGCGTATGCAGCACCGCCGCTGCTGAACGAACTGGCATTGCGCGGGCAAGTCGATGCGGCATTGAACGCCTGGCATTACACCGCCCGCCTGGAAACAAATGGCATGCATGCGCTGATCGAAGTGCCGGAAATGCTCAAAGGGCTGGGCATAGAAAAACCGATTCCATTGATCGGCTGGGTGTTCCGCGACGATTGGGCAGCAAAAAACCCTGAAGCAGCCAGAAATTTCCTGAGTGCCTCCTATGAAGCGAAAGCCATTCTGGCCAAATCGGATGCCGAATGGGAGCGGCTCAAACCCAAAATGCGCGCTGAAGACAATGCAACATTCATCGCCTTGCGCAACGGCTTTCGCAACGGCATCCCGACCTGCGCCGACCCGGACTACATGACGACAGTGGCTGCCACCTTCAAAATCCTGGCCGACACCGGTGGCGACAAGCTGGTCGGAAAATCCAGAAAATTGTCGGATGGTACGTTTTGGCCAGGCTTCAAGCTTCCCGCATGTCCGAAGAATTAAAATCAAGGATATTTTTAGCCCGCAGCAAATGGGTACGCATCCTGCCGGTACTGGTTCTGACAGGTATTTGGCAAGTGCTCGCAATGGTCCTGCAAAGCAGAACCCTGCCGCCGCCCAGTGCCGTGATCGCCACTTTATGGCATGAGATCGTCGCCGGCGAGTTGGTTTTTCATCTGGGCGTGACGCTGGGCAGGGTCGCCATCAGCTTCACGCTGGCGATGTTGATCGGCGTGGGGCTGGGCATCCTGATGGGCCGGTCGAGGAGTTGGGATCGGGTACTGGACACCTTTCTCATTCTCGGACTCAACATCCCGGCGCTGGTGACGATCATTCTCTGCTACATCTGGTTCGGACTGAGCGAAACCGCCGCAGTGCTTGCCGTAACGCTCAACAAAATTCCGATGGTCGCCATCAGCCTGCGCGAAGGCGCACGCGCGGTGGATAAGGATTTGCTGGAAGTCGCCCGCATTTACCGGCTTTCGCGTCGTGACACCTTCTTCAAGGTGTATCTGCCGCAGCTTTACCCTTACCTGTTCGGCTCCGCACGCAATGGCCTGGCGCTGATCTGGAAAATCGTGCTGGTGGTGGAATTGCTCGGGCGCAGCGACGGGGTCGGCTTTCAGATCGGCAGTTTTTTCCACTTTTTTGACATCACCAGCATTCTGGCTTACACCTTGGCTTTTGCGCTGGTCATCTTCAGCATCGAGGCGCTAATGCTGCGCCCGCTGGAAACCCATCTGAACCGGTGGCGCACATGAACGCGCTGACAGTGGATATCCGCAAAAAGGTGTATCCCAACGGCACCTGCGCGATCGAAAACCTGGCCTTCAGCGCGCAGCCCGGCGAGTTCGTCGCGATTGTTGGCCCTTCCGGCGCAGGCAAGACGACTCTGCTCAAGCTGATCGCAGGGCTTGACCAACAACTGGCTGGCACGATCACCTTCAACACTGGCGACAGTGCCAACCCAACGCAAGCGGCCAGACCCAGGACCGGCTTCATGTTCCAGGAGCCGCGCCTGATCCCCTGGCTCACCGTGCAACAAAACCTCGAACTGGTGCTGGCGCCGCAAGTGCATGCGCAAGCAGCGGTGCCGGACAGTGCGCAATTGCAGGACATGCTGGCGCAAGTGGGTCTGCAACAATGCGGACCGATGTTCCCCAATCAGCTCTCCGGCGGCATGCAGCGCCGGGTTGCGCTGCTGCGCGCCTTCATCATTGCACCGGATCTGCTGTTGATGGATGAGCCGTTTCAATCGCTCGACGCGCCGACCGCCGATCAGCTCAGGGGCCTGCTGCAAGACCTGTGGCAACGCACCCGCCCTACTGTGCTGTTCGTCACCCACAGCCTGCGCGAAGCGCTGAGCCTGGCTGACCGCATCCTGTTCCTGTCGGCGCGGCCGTCCGGAATCATTTTTGACTATGCGGTCAAGCTCCCGCGCCCGCGCGCAATTGAAGACGCGAGCGTCCAGCAGTTGCATGAATCCTTGCTGCAACAATCGCCGCAATTGCTGGAGGGACTAATGCAATCCCCTTAGAAGGGTGCAATGCCAGATTCAAACTGCCGCTTCACACTACCTTGTCGCGCCTTAGTTGCGCCAGCGCGTCATCGTCATATCCCAGTGCACGCAGGATTTCATCGTTATGTTCGCCCAGCGTCGGGCCCAGCCATTTCGTTTCGCCGGGGGTTGCCGACAGTTTCGGGCTGATCGCCGGCAGCTTGATCGGGGTGCCGTCCTTGAAAGTGTGCTGCTCGAACATCTGACGCGCCAGGAATTGCGGGTCGCTCATCATGTCGCGCACCGAGTAGATTTTCCCGACCGGCACATCGGCCGCCTTCAGGATCTCGAGTGCGGAATCTATGGTCTGGGTGCTGCACCAGGATTGAATCGCAGCGTCGATCTCGGCGGTGCGCGGCACGCGGCCGTCGTTGCGCGCCAGTTGCGCGTCGCCGGCCATGTCGTCGCGGCCGATCGCCAGCATCAGCCGCTTGAAGATCGCGTCGCCATTGCCGGCGATGACGATGTTCTCGCCGTCGCCGGTGGTGTAGGTGTTGGACGGCACGATGCCGGGCAAGGCGCCGCCGGTGCGCTCGCGCACCACGCCGGCATGGTCGTATTCCGGCACCAGCGATTCCATCAGGTTGAACACCGATTCATACAGCGCGACATCGACCATCTGGCCCTGCCCTGCGATGCAGTCATCGCCAGTTTTGCCGTTCCAGCGCCCGCCGGTCACGTCGCGATGGCGCAGCGCCATCATCGCGCCGATCACGCCGTGCATCGCCGCGACCGAATCGCCGATCGAGATCCCGACCCGCAGCGGCGGACGGTCCGGAAAGCCGGACACATAACGCAGGCCGCCCATCGATTCGCCGATCGCGCCGAAACCCGGCAGATCCTTCATCGGGCCGGTCTGGCCGTAGCCGCTGAGACGCACCATGATGGTGGCGGGGTTGACGGCTTTCAGCGCTTCGAAGCCGAGATGCCACTTTTCCAGCACGCCGGGGCGGTAATTCTCGATGATGATGTCGGCCTCCAGCGCCAGCCGGCGCGCGATGTCCTGGCCGCGCGGATCTTTCATGTTCAGCGTCAGGCTTTTCTTGTTGCGCGCCTGCACGCTCCACCACAGCGAGGTGCCGTCCTTCAGCACGCGCCACTGGCGGATCGGGTCGCCGCCCTCCGGCGATTCGATCTTGATGACTTCCGCGCCGAACTCGGCCAGCATGCGGGAGCAGAACGGGCCGGCGATCAGGGTGCCGAGTTCCAGCACCTTGATGCCAGCCAGTGGACCAGGGGATTTTGTCGAAGTCATGAGGAAATAAAGAAAAAGAGGACTTAAGTCGTGCGGCGGTCGAGCATCGCGCGGGCGATGGTGCCGGCATCGACGTATTCCAGTTCGCCGCCGACCGGCACGCCACGCGCCAGGCGGCTGACTTTCAGGCCGCGCGCTTTCAGCATCTCGCTGATGTAGTGCGCGGTGGCCTCGCCTTCATTGGTGAAATTGGTGGCCAGCACGACTTCGGTAACGATGCCATCAACGGCGCGGGCGATCAGTTTCTCGAGGTGGATGTCCTTGGGGCCGATGCCGTCGAGCGGCGACAGCCGTCCCATCAGCACGAAATAGCGCCCTTTGAAGGTCAGCGTCTGCTCGATCATCAGCTGATCGGCAGGCGTCTCGACCACGCACAGCAGCGCCTTGTCGCGCTCTTCATCCAGGCACATTTCACACACCGGGTGTTCGGTGAAGGTGTTGCACAGGCTGCAGTGATGGACGCTTTCCACCGCCTGGAACAGCGCCCGGCCCAGCATCGCCGCACCGTCGCGGTCATGTTGCAGCAGATGATAGGCCATGCGCTGCGCCGATTTCGGCCCGATGCCGGGCAGGCGGCGCAGCGCTTCGGTGAGCAATTCCAGGCTGGAGATGGATTTCACTGAGCTTGCTTAATCGTCGATATTGATCAGAACGGCAGCTTGAAGCCGGGTGGCAATGGCATGCCGGCAGTCAGGCCGCTCATCTTTTCCGAGGAAGTCGCTTCCGCCTTGCGCACCGCGTCGTTGAACGCCGCCGCAACCAGGTCTTCCAGCATGTCCTTGTCGTCGCCCAGCAGGGACGGATCGATGGTGACGCGCTTGACGTCGTTCTTGCAGGTCATCACGACTTTCACCAGGCCGGCGCCGGACTGGCCTTCGACCTCAATCAGCGCCAATTGATCCTGGGCTTTTTTCATGTTGTCCTGCATTGCTTGCGCTTGCTTCATCAGGCCTGCCAGTTGGTTCTTCATCATGGTCGTTCTCCTTGAGTTTTCAGTTAAAGTGGTTTGATCGATCCCGGCACGATGGTCGCGCCGAAGTCGCGCATCAGGGTCTGCACGAAAGGATCGTTATGAATCGTTTCTTCCGCTGCGCGCTGGTGCTCTGCCCGTGCCGCTTGCGCCTGGGCGCTGGCGGTGTGAACCACGGCACCGATTTCAGTGGTGACGCGCAACGACTGGCCGAAATGTTCGCATAAGGCAGCCGTCAGTTTATCCACGCTGCCTGACGACAGCAGGGTTGCCATCGGCACCCGCAGATGCAATACGGTACCGTCGCCATCGCTGCTGGCCTTGCACAATTCACTCTGCAACGCCAGTTGCTGCAATACCCCACGTAGCGGCAGAGTCGCTGCCAGCAGCGGCCAGTTGCCATCCCAGCCCAATCCCGGCAGCGGGTGCAATTCCAGCGCACGGACCGGTTTTGGTTCCGCAACCGGTTTGGCCGGTGGCGCTGCCGGCGCTATTGCGGGTGATCGCTCGTCAAACGCGGCGTGCGTTTGCGATTCAGTTTTTTTTTGAGCCGCCGCGCTGGAAGTGCCGGATGTCGTTGCTTTTGCCTGCGGTTCGCCGTCATCCCACGGCGGCGGCGCACTGCTGCTGGTGGCGGCACTTTGTCTGGCACTATTTGCACCTGATGACTTGCTGCCTGCGCGTGCCGCATTCAGGGCTGCCATCGCCGGGCTGATGCCTGTTCTTGCTGGAACCTGTGCCGCGGCCGGCGCAGCAGTCGCAACGACTGGCGCGTTCATGCCTGACGCTGCTCTGGCCACAGGCTTGGGCACAACTGCCGCTGCCACTGCTGCCGGCCGCGCTTGCGCGCCACCGATACCGGGACGGAATGCCAGCATGCGCAACAGCGTCATCGAGAATCCGGCATATTCATCCGGCGCCAGCCCCAGCTCATTGCGGCCATGCACGGCGATCTGGTAAAACAGTTGCACTTCTTCCGCATCGAATGCGCTCGCCAGGCGCAGCACATCGTCGCGTTCCGGCAGATCGTCGGGCAGTGCAGCCGGCACGGTTTGCGCCAGCGCAATGCGGTGCAACAGCGTGCCCAGATCCTGCAAGGCGGCGTTATAGGACAGGCTGCGCGTGGCCATTTCGTCGGCCACCGCCAGCAAAGCGGGGCCATCCTTGGCCGCCAGCGCATCGAGCAGGCGGATCAAAAAGGACTGGTCGAGCGCGCCGAGCATGCCCTGCACCGCTTCCAGCGTGACTTTGCCGGCGGCATAGGCGATCGCCTGATCGGTCAGCGACAGGCCGTCGCGCATCGAACCGTGCGCGCCCTGCGCCAGCAGACGCAACGCAGGCACGTCGAATGCGATTCCTTCTTGCCCGAGGATATTTTCCAGATGGCCGACGATATGACCGGGCGGCATCTGTTTCAGGTTGAATTGCAGGCAGCGCGACAGCACCGTGACCGGGATTTTTTGCGGGTCGGTGGTGGCGAGGATGAACTTGACGTGCTCCGGCGGTTCTTCCAGCGTCTTCAGCATCGAGTTGAACGCGTGATTGGTGAGCATGTGGACTTCATCGATCATGTAGACCTTGAAGCGCGCATTGGACGGCGCGTACACCGCCTGCTCCAGCAATTGCGCCATCTCGTCCACGCCGCGATTGGAGGCGGCATCCATCTCGATGTAATCGACGAAACGCCCGGCGTCGATCGCGGTACAGGCGTCGCACACGCCGCAAGGCCGGGCGGTGATGTCGCCATTGCCGTCGGCGCCGATGCAATTGAGCGATTTGGCCAGGATGCGCGACAGCGTGGTCTTGCCCACACCGCGCGTACCGGTAAACAGGTAGGCGTGATGCAAGCGCTTTTGCTCCAGCGCATGCGTCAGCGCGCGCACGACGTGCTCTTGCCCAACGAGGGTGTCGAAGCTTTTGGGGCGGTATTTACGGGCGAGGACTTGATATGACATGCCGTGATTTTACCCTATGGCGGTGAGCGCAGTCAGGCAACTGGAGCGAAAAGACGGCTGTGCAAGGCCGGATTTTGTCGCACCCTTAACCGGCCAGCGAGAAAAACAATGCTTCAAGGGGCACTCAACCATTGAACGCAGCCGATCCACCCGTCCCTGCATTGTTTTTCCCGCTCTCGCGGAAGAAAATATACTGCCACCTGTATTTTTAAAAGCCCAATGAATACGTGCGGCGAATGCCATATTTATCGCTATACCCCACCAATATTAATGATTTCAGAGGGAAAATGGAACTTCCCCTATCAAGCTGCACGCCCGACATCATCCGCCACCAGCTCCGGCGCAATCTGCAGCGGGCCGCTGCCGCTGAAACGATCCAGAAACAGGTAAATCACCGGCGTGATGAAGAGCGTGATCACCTGCGAGAACAGCAGGCCGCCGACAATCGCCAGCCCCAGCGGCTGGCGCAATTCCGACCCGGCCCCCAGCCCCAAAGCGATCGGCAACGCCCCCATCAATGCAGCCAGCGTGGTCATCATGATCGGCCGGAAACGCAGCAGGCAGGCACTGCGGATCGCATCGAACGGCGTCATGCCCTGGCCGCGCTGCGCGGCCAGCGCGAAATCGATCATCATGATGGCGTTCTTCTTGACGATGCCGATCAGCATCAGGATGCCGATGGTGGCAATCAGCGTCAGCTCGAAGCCGAACAGGCGCAGCGTGAGCAAGGCGCCGACCGCAGCCGAAGGCAGGCCGGCCAGGATCGTCAGCGGATGGATATAACTTTCGTACAGCACGCCGAGCAGGATATAAATCACGATCACCGCCAGCGCCAGCAATACCAGTTGGCTGCCCTGCGACGACTGGAAAGCCGCCGCATCGCCGGCGTAAGCAGTGATCACGCTGACCGGCAAGCGCATGTCCGCCTTGAATTGATCGATTTTCTTGCTGGCATCGCCCAGCGGCACATCCGCCGCCAGATTGAACGAAATGGTAATGGCCTGCAACTGCCCCTGGTGATTGACTGCTACCGGCCCGACCGTACGACGCACGCTGGCGATGCTCATCAGCGGCACCAGATTACCATTGCTGCCGCGTAGCTGGATTTTGCTCAAATCGGACTCGTCTTGCGTACCGCTATTGGCATCCTGCAGGATCACCTGAAAGCTGTTGCTGCTGGTAAAGATGGTCGATACCTGGCGGTCGCCGTAGGCGCTGTAGAGCGCGGTGCGGATATCCTGGATCTGGACCCCGGCCGTATTGGCGCGATCGCGGTCGATATCGACCTGCGCCTGCAAACCGTTCAGCTGCGAATCGCTGGTGACATCGCGAAATACCGGATCGGCACGCATCCTTGCCTGCAGCTTCTCGGACCAATCATTGAGTTCATCGGCCCGTACGCTTTGCAGCACATACTGGTAACGGCTCTTGCTGGCTCTGCCGCCCAGACGCAAGTTTTGTATCGGGCTCAGGAACACCGCCATGCCGGGAATGCTGTTCGCTTTGCGCCGGAGTTGTTCCAGCACCGCATCCATCGACTTTCTCTGGTCCCTGGGTTTGAGGCCGATAAACATCCGGCCGCTGTTGCCGCTGCTGGCCGAGACGATCACGCTGTCCACGTTCGGGTCATGCCGGACGATGTCGCCGACCTGCTGCACCAGCAGTGCCATCGCCGGATAAGAAATGTCCTGCGGGCCTTCGATGGCGGCGCTGATCTGGCCGATGTCTTCGCTCGGGAAAAAACCTTTCGGTATCTCGATGAACAGCAATGCAGTCAGTGCAAACGTGGCCAGCGCCACCGTCAATACCGTCTTGCTGTGCCCGAGGCACCAATCCAGCACACGCGTATAACCCCTGACCACCGCCTGGAAGCCTTTTTCAAAGTTGCGACCAAGCCAGCCATCATTTTCATGCGTGTCGTGCCGCAGGAAACGGCTGCACAGCATCGGCACCAGCGACAGCGAAACCACCGCCGACACCAGCACCGCCAGCGACACCACCACCGCAAACTCGTGGAACATCTGGCCGATCACCCCCGGCATGAAGAAAATCGGGATGAACACGGCCACCAGCGAAATCGAAATCGAGACGATGGTAAATACCATCTCGCGCGAACCCTTGAGGGCCGCCGGCAACGGCGCCATGCCCTGCTCCACGTAGCGCACGATGTTTTCCAGCATCACGATCGCATCATCGACCACCAGACCGACGGCGATCGTGATGCCCATCAGCGAGATATTGTCCAGGCTGTAGCCGAGCCAATACAGCAGGCCGAAACAGCCGATCAGCGAAATCGGCAACGTCAGCACCGGGATCATGGTGGCCGACAGTCGTTTCAGGAACAGGAAGATCACCAGCACCACCAGCGCGATGGTCAGCAACAGGGTGAATTTCACATCGTGAATTGCAGCGCGAACCGAGACCGAGCGGTCGTTCAGTATCCGGACATCGATCGAGGCCGGCATCTGCGCCTTGAATTGAGGGATGGTTGCTTTCACCGCATCCACCACCGCCACCGTGTTGGCATTCGGCTGGCGCAATACCGACAGCGTGATCGCCGGTTGCCCGTTCGACCAGCTGCCGCTCTTGGTCGATTCGACGCTGTCGAGCACCTCCGCCACATCCTTCAAGCGCACCACATTGCCGCCGCGGCTGCTGATGACCAGATTGGCGAAGGCCTCCGCATTGCGCAGCTGTTCATTGGCCTGCAGGGTCAGACTTTGACGCGGACCGTCCAGCACCCCGACCGGACTATTCGCATTGGCGACACGCAAGGCAGTGGCCAGGTCGTCCATGCTCAAATTGCGTGCCGCCAGCTGGTCCGGCCTGGCCTTGACGCGCACCGCATAACGGCGCTGCCCGTTGATCTGCACCTGCGCCACGCCATCGATGGTCGACAGCGTCGGAGAAATCAGGTTCTCCGCATAATCGTTCAGATTGGACAGCGAGATCGACGGCGAGGTCAGCGCGATGAACAGGATCGGCGCATCGGCCGGATTGACCTTGCGATAAGAAGGCAACGATGTCATTTCAACCGGCAAACTGCGTTGTGCCCGCAGCAAGGCGGCCTGGACATCGACTGCAGCCGCATCGATATCCCGGTCAGGGCTGAATTCCAGCGTGATCGACGTGTTGCCCAGGGTATTGCTGGAACTGATGGTGGACAGCCCGGCGATGGTGGAAAACTGCTTCTCCAGCGGGGTCGCGACCGACGCCGCCATGATTTCCGGGCTGGCCCCCGGCAACACGCCGCTGACATTGATGATCGGCGTGTTGTAGCTAGGCAAGGCCGCAATCGGCAATTTACTGTAGGCAAACAGCCCGACCACGACTAGCGCGACTGATAGCAGGACCGTCATTACCGGTCTGCGGATGCATAATTCCGAGATGTTCACGATGGATTTTTCTTCGATGGCTGGGCACTGCCCTTGCCTGCTTCGGCGGCTTGGGCTTCCTTGATTTTCGCGCCGGGACGCAGATTTTGCGCGCCTTCCAGCACCACACGCTTCCCGACCTCCAAGCCCGAAACCGCCGCCAATCCATTTTCGATTGCCACAATCGCCACTTTTTGCGGCTGCACCGACTCATCCGGCTGCACCACATACACGAACTGCTCGCTCGGCCCGGTGATGACCGCCTGCGCCGGCACCACAACGGCCGCCGGCAAAGTCCGAGAACTCAGGCGCACCTGGACGAAGGAGCCCGGCCACAGCAGCTTTTCGCGGTTGGCAAACTGCGCTTTCATCCGTATCGTGCCGGTGGCGCTGTCGGTGGCGTTATCGATGAAGGATAAAACCCCCTCCACTTCTTTGCCACCCGGCAATTGCACGAATACCGGCGCATCCAGCTTCGGGTAAGAAGCGACGATATTGGCCAACTCTTGCTCCGGCACGGAAAAACTCACTGCAATCGGATCAAGCTGCGAGATGGTCAGCAGCGGCGTCCCGCCCGGTTGCGCCAGACTGCCCGGATGAACATTGATGGCGCCAATCCGGCCGCTGATGCTGGCGGTAATCTTGTTGTAGCTTAGTGCAATATTGCCGGTGTCGATACCTGCCTGATCGGCGCGCATGAGGCTGCGCGCTGCCTCGACCCGGCTGCGCGCTGTATCGACCACTGCCTGCGACACAAAATTTTTCGCCAGCAAGTCCTGATTGCGCTTCAATGCCGCTTCCGCGTCCATCAAATCCGCCCGGTCTTTCGCCAGTTGCGCCTGCGCCTTTTCGACACTGGACGAATCGCTGCGCGCATCCAGTGTGAACAACAATTGACCGGCACGGACTTCCTGACCTTCGCTGACATGGATCGCGCGCACGATGTTCTGAATTTGCGGCCGCACGTCAACCGTATTGATCGCACTCACATTGCCGTTCACATTAATAGTGACGGGAATGGATTTCTGTTCGGAAATGATGGTTTTCACGGTCTGGGCCGGATTACGCACCTTTGGAACTGCTGATTCTGTTTTTGAGCGCATCACAAGGTAGGTGCCGGCGCCCAGCGCTGCGACAACAGTGCCGATAATTAAATGCTTGAAAGTCAAACGCATAGGTTGTGGCCGAAGTCTTTTTGAAATAGGGAAATGATCGATAGTAATAATGCGCAGCGTTCAGGGTCAACTGAGGATATGTATCGCAATGTACAGGCTTGACTATACTGGCTTATGTGGACATCGAAATGAAAGTGATTCCATCATGCAATGGCAAACCCACGAGATCAGCAATCAGGTGCCGACGCTGTATGACTATAACCTGTTCACGACAGATAGCGCATTGACCGAAGGCGTGCAGCGCGAACAGGCGACCTGGCATATCGATGCGCTGACACGCTTCGGTGCGGAACTGGGCAGTCAGGCAGTATTCGAACTGGCGGAACTGGCGAACCGGCACGCGCCTGAATTGCACACCCATGACCGCAATGGCAATCGCATCGACTCGGTTGAATTTCATCCGGGCTGGCATGCGCTGTTGAGTCTGCTGCGCAAGGAAAACCTGCACGCGCTGCCGTGGATGCAGCCGCAACCGGGCGCGCAGGTGGCACGCGCGGCCGGCTATTTCCTGCAGGCGCAACTGGAATCAGGAGCGCTGTGCCCGACCACCATGACCTTCGCGGCGATTCCGGTGCTCAGGCATGAGACTGCACTGTTTGCCGCACTGGAAGCCAAACTGTTTTCCAGCGAGCATGATCCGCGCGATCTGCCGATAGCGCAAAAACACGCGATCCTGATCGGCATGGGCATGACCGAGAAACAGGGCGGCTCGGATGTGCGCAGCAATTCGACGCTGGCACGCCCGTTGTCCGGCATCGGACGCGGCGCCGACTACGCGCTGACCGGCCACAAATGGTTTTTCTCGGCGCCGATGTGCGATGCCCATCTGGTGCTGGCGCGTACCGATCCGGGCCTGTCCTGCTTTTTCGTGCCGCGCTGGCAGCCGGATGGCAGCCGGAATACGGTACTGATCCAGCGCCTGAAGGACAAGCTGGGCAACCGCTCGAATGCCAGTGCCGAAGTGGAATTCCAGGATGCGTATGGGATCATGATTGGTGAAGAAGGGCGCGGCATCCCGACCATCATCGAGATGGCCAGCTATACGAGGCTCGACTGCATCATCGGCAGCGCCGCCCTGATGCGCCAATCCTTCGTACAGGCCGCGCATCATGCCCGCCATCGCAGTGCATTCGGCCGGCCGCTGGCAGAACAGCCGCTGATGCGTAACGTGCTGTCCGACCTGGCACTGGAAAGCGAGGCAGCCACCCTGCTGATGCTGCGACTGGCCAGCGCATTCGAGCAGCCGCAAGATCCGCTGCAACACGCGTGGCAAAGGATCGTGACGCCCGCAGCCAAATTCTGGGTATGCAAGCGCGCACTCGAATTCACCGGCGAATGCATGGAAGTCTGGGGCGGCAATGGCTATGTGGAATGCGCACCGATGGCCCGCATGTTCCGCGAAGCACCGGTCAATTCAATCTGGGAAGGTTCCGGCAATGTCATGTGCCTGGACGTGCTGCGTGCCATCGAACACGAAGCGGAGGGTTTTCAGCTGCTGCTGGACAACCTGCAGAAAACTGCGGCGACCCATTCCGGCCTGAACAGCCTGATGCAAGCCCTGCGCAAGGATTTGAGCATGCCGGCAGAACAGCGCGAGGCACTGGCCCGCCGCCTTGCGCAACGTCTGGTGCTGATCGCGCAAGGCGTATTGATGCTGCGCCACGCGCCGATCACGATTGCCGCAGCCTTCATCGACAGCAGGATCGATGCCGAATGCGGTCGGGTATACGGCAGCCTGGCTGAATCCGGCCTGCAGACAGCAATACTCGAGCGCGCCTGGCCGAACTGAAAAAAGTTTATCAAGGTTTCTGCCGCCAGCTAGTTGGCAACGGTTCTCAGAAAATATTTTGTGAAGGAACTGCCGGAATTACCGAGGATATTTGAGTGAGTTTATCCATATGCTCCGATGGATAAACAAAGGCGAGCCTTGTCTGCGGCACTTGCAGGTAATGACCGTGGCTGCTTCGTTCCCGACCTGACCAGATTAGCCATGCCACAATGCGCAGGGGCCCGCCGAGCGAGATTATACCCGACTTGGGCCATTGCCGTGAGCGAAATGCGTGCGTCATGGCATTTTTACTTAAAAGGGCATGCACGCATCTCTTGCTTGCATGGAAGGCTTCAGAGGCCCAACTCCTGCCAGATGGCATCCACCCGCAACTTGACTTCCGGCGTCATCGCGATCGTCGTGCCCCATTCGCGGCTGGTCTCACCCGGCCATTTGTTGGTTGCATCGATCCCCATCTTCGAACCCAAGCCGCTGACCGGCGACGCGAAGTCGAGATAATCGATCGGCGTGTTATCCACCAGCGTGGTATCGCGCAGCGGATCGACCCGAGTGGTGATGGCCCAGATCACCTCTTTCCAGTCGCGCACATTGACGTCCTCATCGACCACGATAATGAACTTGGTGTACATGAACTGCCGCAGGAAACTCCAGACCCCGAACATCACCCGCTTCGCATGGCCGGCATACGCCTTCTTGATCTGCACCACCGCCATACGGTAACTGCAACCTTCCGGCGGCAGGTAAAAATCCGTAATCTCGGAAAACTGCTTCTGCAACAATGGAATGAAGACCTCATTCAGGGCCACGCCCAGCACCGCCGGCTCATCCGGCGGCTTGCCGGTATAGGTGGAGTGATAAATCGGATCACGGCGCATCGTGATGCGGTCGATGGTGAATACCGGAAACCAGTCCTGCTCGTTGTAATAGCCGGTATGGTCGCCATACGGCCCTTCCAGGGCCATTTCGTAGCCGGATGGATGCGATTCATCCGGATAGATATGCCCTTCCAGCACGATTTCGGCCGAAGCCGGCACGCGCAATTCGCTGCCGATCGCCTTCACCAGCTCGGTCCGGCTGCCGCGCAGCAGGCCGGCAAACTGGTATTCCGACAGGCTGTCCGGCACCGGCGTCACCGCCCCCAATATCGTGGCGGGGTCGGCTCCGAGCGCGACGGCGATCGGATAGGGCTGGCCCTTGTTGACGATGGCATGCTCGCGGAAGTCCAGCGCACCGCCACGATGCGCAAGCCAGCGCATGATGACCTTGTTGCGCCCGAGCACCTGCTGGCGATAGATGCCGAGGTTCTGGCGCTTCTTGTGCGGTCCTTTGGTAATGACCAGCCCCCAGGTGATGAGCGGCGCCACATCCCCCGGCCAGCAATGCTGGATCGGCAGCCTGGCCAGATCCACGTCATTGCCCTCCCACACGATGTCGTGACAGGGCGCGCCGCGCAATTCCTTGGGTGCCATATCCCAGACCGCCTTCACCAGCGAACCCAGGCCCAGGATGTCCTTGAAGCCCTTGGGCGGCTCAGGCTCTTTCAAGGTGGCCAACACGTGCCCGATCTTGCGCAACTCACTCACATCTTCCGCCCCCATGCCCAACGCCACCCGGCGCGGCGTGCCGAACAGATTACCCAGCACCGGGATGGTATGGCCGGTCGGTCGTTCAAACAAAAGCGCAGGACCAGCCGCGCGCAAGGTGCGATCACAGACTTCAGTCATCTCCAAATGAGGGGAAATTGGCATTGAAATGCGTTTTAATTCCCCTTTTTGTTGTAGTTGAGCAATAAAATCGCGCAAATCGGAATATTTCATGTTTTTTACATTGTTTTCAAAAGTGAGTTTACTTGCTGATAAATGCGTGCTAACTATTTGATTTTATTGCATTTTGTTGCACTGCAGCGGATTTCTATATAACCAAAAGTTATAGAATATGTTTTTTATAGTATTGACTCAATATAAACGCGCTCATACAATTCGCCCAACTTGATGACTTAACCAGCTTTCGGACACAGAAAGCAACGCCAACCATGGCCGCATCATTTCACGGGGTTCGGGGCCCCACATGACATTTTAAGGAGTGTTTTCAAAAGGCGTCTGCCTTCTCCCCGAAAAAAGTTGTTTGCCACTGTCCGCCATTATAGGGAGCGGTCAGCTCAAGCAAGCAACTCCGGCGTTTGCCGTGCGCATCATGCGACGACAAACGATGTTTCTGATTCATGAACATGCCATGTTGCAATAAATCGCCATTTTTAGTCAGGCGTGGTTGCGTGCGTGTCGTGAAGTTTCAGGAGGTTCTATGTTTGCACCAGTAACAACAAGAGCGGGATTCGACTCCGCTCAAAAAACGACGACCCAGTCGGCCGCTGGGGAATTCTTTGCCCGCGTCAAGACAGGCAATTTCGCCACGGCGGCACACCGCATGATCACGGTTTTTGGCGTTATCGCCATTGGCATTTTGAGTGTGATGTTCATCAAACCAGATTTTGCCAATCAATTCAAGGAAATATCCCCTTTTACACAAGAAGCCAAGGGACTGGAAGTCGCCGCCACAACTAACGCGACGCAGCCCAGCAATGCGCCTTTACAAACCGCCGCAGTGACAGCCGATACACGCCACTACGCTGAAACATCCGCCAAGACAAAATCACCGACCAAGGACAATCAGATAGCTGGCACCTCGCAACAACAGAAATCGGTCACCAACTGGCTGTCAAAGCGTTATCGGGTGGCCGGCGATGCGGCCAACATGCTGGTCTCGGCTGCTTACGTGACCGCGAAAGAAGTCAAACTCGACCCTTTGCTGATTATTGCCGTGATGGCGATCGAATCCGGCCTGAACCCATTCGCCGAAAGTCCGGTCGGTGCGCAGGGCCTGATGCAAGTCATGTCAAAACTACATCATGAAAAATTTCAAGAGATGGGCGGCGTCAAGGCTGCCTTGAATCCGGTAGCCAACATCAAGGTCGGCTCCCAGATACTGAAGGACTACGTCAGCCGTGGCGGCTCCATTGAGGCCGGGTTGAAGATGTACGTGGGCGCAGCCGCTTTTGATACCGATTTCGGTTATGGCTCCCGCGTTCTGGCGGAATACCGACGACTCAAGGATGTCTCGATGGGCAAGAAAGTTGCCATTTTCACCACAACAGCCAGCACCCCACCGGCCAAGGTGCAGAATAAGGCAATTGAATACAAGACCATGACGCAAAATGATGCCAATCCAGCGGCAGCAGACAAAAACAGCAAGAACGATCAGGTCGCTGCGCTATAGGGCATAAGTTCAGCCAAGACAATAAAAAAGGAGCCATTGGCTCCTTTTTTATTGCTGCTGCTATTTGGCATTTCAATCCTGATCGGGATTGACGATCTGCTTAATCCACCTCGTTAATCCAGGCCATCTGAATCGCTTCCAGAATTTTCTCGCCTGAGCGCTCCGGGTCATCGTCGAATCCGTCCAACTCGCATACCCATTGATGCAAATCGGTGAAACGTACCGTCAGCGGATCGATATCCGGAAATTTGTCGTACAAGCGCCTCGGCGATGCGCAAGGTATCAGTCCATAACATTGCATTCTCCTATCCATGTGCACCAGAGTTGTCGCTGCAAAGGCATTTTTGGCCTGCCACATACTCATACGTGTATTAAAATTTTAGCCCTAAAACATTGCGGGAACTGGCTATTTTCAGCCTATACCCCCAGTTTTTTACCGATTTTAGCAGAAAGAAAAAGTTAAAAATCAGTGATTCTCGCGGGCGAGGTTAATCGTATATTTCGGGATCTCCACGACCAGATCTTCCTCCCCCACCAAGCGCCTGGCACGACAGGCGCGAATTCGGCTCCAGGCCCCAGGCCTTGTCGAGCAAGTCTTCCTCCGATTCGGTCGCCTCCTCCAGCGAGGAAAAACCCTCGCGGATCACGATGTGGCAGGTGGTGCAGGCGCAGGATTTTTCGCAGGCATGCTCGATCTCGATGTCGCTATCGAGCAGCACATCGCATAGCGATTTACCTGCTGGCGCATCGATGACGGCGCCTTCCGGGCATAACACAGGGTGTGGCAGTATGACAATTTGGGGCACTATATTCACCTTGATAATGGGGTTTGCCGTCGCCTGAATGAGGCGACGGGGCTGTATTCTGCTTTATTTGGCGTTATGCGACTTCATCCAGTTTTCTGCCAGCCAGAGCGGAGCGCACGCTGCGATCCATGCGGCGGGCGGCAAATTCTTCGGTGCCGCGCGCCAGCGCATCGACCGCAGCGCGGATCGCGATATGGTCGTCGCCCAGCGCCTGCGCGCGCGCCGCCTGGATCAGATCGGTGACGGCAGTACGCTCGTCAGCAGACAGCAAATCGCCGTCGTTTTCCAGCGCCGACTCGGTGGCCAGCACAATCCGCTCGGCCTCGACCTGCTCTTCGCGCAACGCGCGCAACTTCATGTCGATATCGGCAGAGGCGAACGAATCCTGCAGCATGCGCGCCACCTCGTCATCTCCCAGGCCGTAGGATGGCTTGACCGTGATCGAGGCCTCGACGCCGGAGCGCAATTCGCGTGCGGAGACCGACAACAGTCCGTCCGCATCGACCTGATAGGTGATGCGGATGCGCGCCGCGCCAGCTGCCATCGGCGGAATGCCGCGCAATTCAAAGCGGGCCAGTGAACGGCAATCGCTGACCAGTTCACGGTCGCCCTGCACCACATGCACGGCCAGCGCGGTCTGGCCATCCTTGAAGGTGGTAAATTCCTGCGCCCGGGCGCACGGGATGGTGGCATTGCGCGGGATGACCTTTTCCGCCAGTCCACCCATGGTCTCGATGCCGAGCGACAGCGGGATCACGTCCAGCAACAGCCAGTCATCGCCGGCAGCGCGATTGCCGGCCAGCAGATTGGCCTGGATCGCCGCACCCAGCGCGACCACCTTGTCCGGATCGATATTGTCGAGCGGCGTGGTCTGGAAAAACTCGCCGACCGCCTTGCGTACATGCGGCATGCGCGTCGCGCCGCCGACCAGCACCACGCCATCGACATCATCGGCCGACAAGCCGGCATCGCGCAGCGCCTTGCGGCAAGGCGTGATGGTCTTGCCGACCAGATGCTGGGTGATCGCGACGAATTGCGCCGCACTCAACACCAGACGCACGTTTTCACCCGAGCCCAGCGTCGCATCGATATGCGTTTCGGACTTGGAAGACAGCAGTTCTTTGGCTTCCCGTGCTTTGACCATCAGCAGACGCGTGTCTTGATCCGACAGTGGCGCCAGTTTGGCCTGCTCGATGATCCAGCAAAACAGGCGGTGGTCGAAATCGTCGCCACCCAGCGCGGAGTCGCCGCCGGTGGACAAGACCTCGAACACGCCCTTGGTCAGTTTCAGGATCGAGATATCGAAGGTGCCGCCGCCGAGGTCGTAGATCGCATAAATCCCTTCGGATGCGTTATCCAGTCCATACGCGATCGCAGCGGCAGTCGGCTCATTCAACAGGCGCAGCACATTCAGCCCGGCCAGTTTGGCAGCGTCCTTGGTGGCCTGGCGCTGCGCATCATCGAAATAGGCCGGGACGGTAATGACCGCGCCCACCAGATCATCGCCCAGCACATCTTCCGCCTGCTGGCGCAGGGTCGCCAGAATTTGTGCGGAAATCTCGACCGGACTTTTTACGCCGGCAACGGTGCTGATCTGCACCATCCCGGGCGTATCCTGGAAGTCGTACGGCAGATTCTCGACATAAGAGACATCCTTCAGGCCGCGTCCCATGAAACGCTTGACCGACACGATCGTGTTCTTCGGGTCGGTCGTCTGCGCCGCCTGCGCCTTGTAACCGATGTGCGCATGGCCATTCGACAGGTAGCGCACGATGGACGGCAACAAGGGCCGCCCTTCATCATCGTTGAGCACTTCCGGAATGCTGTTGCGGACGGTCGCGACCAGCGAATTGGTGGTGCCCAGATCAATGCCGACAGCCAGCCGATGCTGGTGCGGCGCGGTGGACATGCCGGGTTCTGCGATTTGTAAGAGTGCCATGCGGTTTACCGTGATTCCGGCAGGGCGATGCGGATACCGAGACCGATAAAGGCGCACCCTGCCAGACGATTCAAATAAGTGGAAGCGGAGACATTACGTTGCAGGTAAGCCCCAACCAGACCGGAAAAGAAAGCAATACCACCGAAGATGAACAATGTCATCACAATGAATATGGCGGCCAGCAACAGCATTTGCAGCGCGATATTGCCGGCCTGCAGATTGACGAATTGCGGCAGGAAAGCAATGAAAAACAGCGTCACTTTCGGGTTCAATATGTTCGCAATCACGCTTTGCCAATAAATCTTCGAAGGCTGCAGCAATGGGGCCGGGGCGCCTGCATCAACGATCGACTTGGCGCGCAAAGTGCGAATCCCGAGATAGATCAGATACGCAGCACCGGCATAACGGATCGCCTGATAGGCCAGCGGCGAGGCCTTGATGATGGCAGCGAAGCCGAGCACGGCCAGCAGGGTGTGGAAGATCAGGCCCGAACTGAAACCCAAAGCGGCTACCAGTCCTGCCTTCTTGCCCTGCGTGATGCCGCGCGTGAGCACATAAATATTGTCCGGGCCGGGCGCCAGCGTCACGGTCGCGGCAGCGACCAGAAATAACCAGATATCAGGCATGGTTCACTTTATTCATCAAATCAATCAAGAGGCTTCCAGCAGCGCATATGCATCGCCGATCTCGTGGCCAAATTTCTCCAGGAACATCAACTGCCGCACGCCAAGCGCAGCCTGTGCAAAATCGGCGCCATCCAGCGCAATGCCGATCTGCGCCACCTGGGTCTTGCGCACCGCGCGCAATTCCGCATCGATCAGATCGAGGGCTGCCGTGTCTTTGGCCGCTTTAGCATCATCCAGCGTCTCGCGCCATTCCATCTGCTGCATCAGGAATGCTGCCGGCATCGAGGTATTGGATTCCGTTTGCAGATCGACGCCATTCAGTTCGCACAGATAGGCGGCGCGCTTGAGCGGATTCTTCAAGGTCTGGTAGGCCTCGTTGGCACGGGTCGCCCATTGCATCGCAACGCGCTTTTCAGCATCGCTGGCACTGACGAACTTGTCGGGATGCACGCGGTTCTGCACTTCGTGATACGCGGCATCCAGCGCATTGGCATCCAATGCAAACTGTTGCGGCAACTGAAATAGATCGAAGTGGTTTTGCATATTCTATTCAAACAAAAGCCTGTCCAGACAGCAACAGGCTCTAAAACACAAAATTTGTCGTCATGACCACAGATCAAGACGATACAGGTTCCACTAGATCGTGAAAGACTCACCGCAACCGCACTCGTCCTTGACGTTCGGATTACGGAACTTGAAACCTTCGTTCAGGCCTTCGCGCGCAAAATCCAGCTCGGTGCCGTCGATATACGGCAGGCTTTTCGGATCGACGAACACCTTGACACCGTGCGATTCAAATACGCTGTCTTCGGCAGTCACCTCATCGACATATTCCAGCTTGTACGCCAACCCGGAGCAACCGGTGGTATGCACGCCGAAACGCAATCCGATCCCTTTGCCGCGCCGGTCAATATAGCGGCTGATGTGTTTCGCCGCTTTTTCTGTCAGTGTGATTGCCATCATTCTCTCCACGCCCTTCTCCCACAGGGAGAAGGAATGTTTCTTTGACCAATACTTAGATTGCCGCTGCCGCGTCGGCGCTATGCTTGGTCTTGTAATCCAGCACCGCGGCCTTGATCGCATCTTCCGCCAGAATCGAGCAGTGGATCTTTACCGGCGGCAATGCCAGTTCTTCGGCGATTTGCGTGTTCTTGATATCCAGCGCCTGATCCAGGGTCTTGCCCTTGACCCATTCGGTCACCAGCGACGAGGACGCAATGGCGGAACCGCAGCCATAGGTCTTGAACTTCGCATCTTCGATCACGCCATCGGCGCCGACCTTGATTTGCAGCTTCATCACGTCGCCGCAAGCCGGTGCACCGACCATGCCGGTGCCGACCGTATCATCACCTTTGTCGAACGCGCCGACATTGCGTGGATTTTCGTAGTGATCGAGAACTTTTTCTGAGTAAGCCATTTTGATGCTCCTTTAACTATGCTGCGCTGTTCGGTGTAAGCCCTGATCCGCTGCTAAGCGGAACGGGAATCGGGTCAGTGTGACGCCCACTTGATCGAACTGATGTCGATCCCTTCCTTATGCATATCCCACAGCGGCGACAGTTCGCGCAGCTTGGCCACTTTGGATTTCATCAACTCGATCGTGAAATCGATTTCTTCTTCAGTCGTGAAGCGTCCGATGGTGAAACGGATCGAGCTGTGCGCCAGTTCATCGCTGCGACCCAGGGCACGCAATACGTAAGACGGCTCCAGGCTGGCAGAGGTGCAGGCCGAACCGGACGATACCGCGATGTCCTTGATCGCCATGATCAGGGATTCGCCTTCGACAAAGTTGAAACTGGCATTCAAGTTATGCGGTACACGGTGTTCCATGTCGCCATTGATGTAGACCTCTTCGATTTCCTGCAAGCCCTTGGCCAGGCGATCGCGCAGTGCCTTGATGTGGCTCATTTCAGAGTCCATCTCTTCCTTGGCAATACGGAACGCTTCGCCCATGCCGACGATCTGGTGCGTCGGCAAGGTGCCTGAGCGCAGTCCGCGCTCGTGGCCGCCACCGTGCATTTGCGCTTCGAGACGCACGCGCGGCTTGCGGCGCACATACAGGGCGCCGATGCCTTTCGGGCCATAGGTCTTGTGTGCGGTGAAAGTCATCAGATCAACCTTGGATTTTTCCAGATCGATGGCCACTTTGCCGGTCGCCTGTGCGGCGTCGCAGTGGAAGATGATGCCTTTGGCACGGCACAGCTCGCCAATCGCGTCAATCGGCTGGATCACGCCGATCTCATTATTGACCAGCATCACCGATACCAGAATGGTGTCAGGGCGGATCGCCTGTTCCAGCTGTTCAATCGTGATCAGGCCGTTTTCCTGCGGCTGCAGATAGGTCGCATCGAAACCCTGACGCTCCAGCTCGCGCACGGTATCGAGCACCGACTTATGCTCGGTCTTGACCGTGATGATGTGCTTGCCCTTGGTCTTGTAGAACTGGGCGGCACCCTTGAGGGCGAGGTTATTGCCTTCGGTTGCGCCGGAAGTCCAGATGATTTCACGCGGATCGGCGTTGACCAGCGCGGCGACTTGGGCACGCGCCTCTTCAACTGCCTTTTCTGCGACCCAGCCGTACATGTGACTGCGCGAAGCGGGATTGCCGAACTGCTCGCGCAGGTAAGGGATCATCTTGTCGGCGACACGCGGATCAATCGGCGTGGTTGCGGAATAATCCATGTAAATCGGGAAATGCGGCGCCTTCAGCGACTCAATCAGGCTTTTTTCCAACGGTGCGTTCATGCTCAGGCTCCAAATTTCATCAAGCGGCTACGTGGGGGTGCTGCTGCAGTACCACCACGCTTTGTTCAGAATTCTTTTGTTTTTGCTGGTCAGCCAGATCCTTGAGCGAGACAGAATCAAGGTACTCGACCATTTTGGCGTTCAGTGTCGACCATAAGTCGTGCGTCATGCAGCGTCCGCCTGAATCGGGCTTGGCGTGCTGGCAATTTTCCTTGCCGCCGCACTGGGTCGCATCAAGTTGCTCGTCAACCGCAATGATGATATCGGCTACGGTCACATCTTCGGCCTTGCGCGCCAGATTGTAGCCGCCGCCGGGACCGCGTACGGATTCAACGATCTGGTGGCGGCGCAACTTGCCGAATAACTGTTCCAGATACGACAGGGATATCTCTTGTCGCTGGCTGATCCCTGACAGCGTGACAGGCCCCTTGTCCTGGCGTAATGCCAAGTCAATCATTGCCGTCACCGCAAAGCGGCCTTTTGTAGTCAGACGCATGAAAACCCTATTCCCAGACCAACACTGTTAATATTCTTTGCTGCTGAATATTCGCGCCAAGTATAACAAAGTTGAGTAAATTTGTCAGGTACTGGCTCAGCATCAAAATCAGGGCACTCTTCCTACTTATTTATGCAGCAGCCGCATCGCGCCAAACAAGTGTTGCATTTCAGCATTGGCGATGAAGGACAGGTTGTAAGGGTGCTCCGACACCGCCTTCGGGAAGCGCTCAATCTGCGCCACCCCGTTTAATTGCTCGGCAATTTTCCCCCATAACACCAGCGTCGGCAGCGCGTCGCCCTGCGCAGCGGCTTGCTGCATCAGCGCATCCAATACAAGCTCGATGAACGGTCGCCAGGCACGCGCATCTTTCACGGGCGCAACATGGGGTCGGAACACCAGCGCCGCATTCAGCAGCAAAAAACCTTGCTGTAGCAATTTGCCCTGCAAATCTGCCAGCGTCTGGATCAGCGGCGAAGCAATCGCCCGCGCCTCGCAGTGCGATCAGGGCCAGCGCATCGCCGGTCGTATGATCGACCGATAAGCAGCCATCCGCCACCAGCAGCATTTTAATGAAATTGCGCAGCGAAGTCGCACGATTGACCGGCTTGGACAAGCCGCCGCCGGGCGCATCCGACCACAACAGACCGACTGCGCCGTCCATGAAGCTGAAGCCGGTAGCGCTCTGCGCTCGCGGATAGGGCCCCTCGCCCACCAGCACATAGCGCACCGCAGGCATCGGCTGCGCAAAAGCGGCAAACAACCTCCCCTCGGTCGGCAAATACTCCCCTGCCAGCAGGGATGAAAAATAGGCCGGATCTGCGTTTGCCACCGCCGCGACACCCCGTAACAAGGTGGGCTGCCATGATGCATGGGCCGCATTGACGGCATCCAGTATTGCGGGAGGAAGTTGTTGCATGGGTACGCTGCATTCAAAAGATGCCATTTTAGCGCCCCGATCGGATCTCGCATCCTTCAAACGACTGTTTCAAAAGCAATCCTGCGTTGTGGATGTCCACAATAGTTCAAATCATCCGTTTTGACGACAATGCAAGCATCGCCCTTCTGGAGACATCATGAAAAAGCCATTTTATAAAATATTGTACGTACAAGTGCTGTTTGCCATCACTTGCGGCGTGTTGCTCGGCATATTCGAGCCCAAACTAGGCGTGGACATGAAACCCTTGGGCGATGGCTTCGTCAAACTGATCAAGATGATCATCGCACCGGTCATTTTCTGCACCGTCGTCACCGGCATCGCCGGCATGCAGGACATGAAGAAAGTCGGCCGCGTCGGCGGCAAGGCGCTGCTGTACTTCGAGATCGTCTCCACCTTCGCACTGATGATCGGTCTGGTAGTCGCCAATGTGCTGAAACCGGGCGCCGGATTCAACGTCGATCCAGCCACGCTGGACTCCAGCTCGATTGCCCAATACACGGCAAAAGCCCACGCGCAGAGCAGCGTTGATTTCCTGATCAACATCATCCCGACCACTTTCGTCGATGCGTTTGCCAAAGGCGATATCCTGCAAGTGCTGCTGATCGCGATCCTGTTCGGCTTCTCGCTGTCCTTGCTGGGTGAAAAAAGCCGCGTCGTCACGCATCTGATCGAAGAAATCTCCACCGCCGTGTTCGGCGTGGTGGCCATCATCATGAAAGCCGCTCCGATCGGCGCATTCGGCGCGATGGCTTTCACCATCGGCAAATACGGCATCGCCTCACTGTTGCCGCTGGCTAAGCTGATGGGCTCGTTCTACCTGACCTGCGGCCTGTTCGTGTTCATCGTGCTGGGCACCATCGCCAAGATGACCGGCTTCTCGATCTGGCGCTTCATCAAGTACATCAAGGAAGAGTTGCTGATCGTGCTCGGCACCAGCTCATCGGAAAGCGCACTGCCTTCGCTGATGGCCAAACTGCAAAAGCTGGGCTGCTCCAAATCGGTGGTCGGCCTGGTGGTACCGACCGGTTACTCGTTCAACCTGGATGGCACCAACATCTACATGACGATGGCGGCACTGTTCGTGGCGCAGGCCACCAACACCGACCTGACGCTGACCCAGGAACTGACCATCCTCGGCGTCGCGATGCTGACCTCCAAAGGCGCATCCGGCATCACCGGCGCCGGCTTCATTACCCTGGCCGCAACGCTGGCAGTGGTGCCGACCATTCCGGTCGCCGGCATGGCGCTGATCCTCGGCATCGACCGTTTCATGAGCGAATGCCGCGCGCTGACCAACTTCATCGGCAATGGCGTAGCGACAATTGTGGTATCGCGCTGGGAAAACGAGTTGGACAAGGATGTATTGGCAGCCGAATTGCAGTCCACCACTAAAAGCACTGCATCGATAGCAAGCACAGTGAAGGCAGGCGCTGTTTGAGGCACGCTAGTCCGATGCGCTGAAAAGCATCCGCACTAAAAATGAAAGCCAGCCTCAGCGCTGGCTTTTTTCATGAACATGATTTCCGGACATGCAACGGAACACATGCACTGACTATAAAAAGCAAGCCAAGGTATCCCGCCCATCTATAAACACATGAAAAACAGGGAGTATCATTAAAAACACTGGCATTCCCGCACGGTTTCATTGACCCTTTAAAAATACATGGGGCAGTATAAAATCGGGAATATTGACAAGCATATGGCGAAAGAAATCATTTCCCGCCCAGCGCCAGCACATTGTCGGCACCGTGCGCACCGAATACCCTGTCCTTCAATACGCTCAGCTGGTCGCGCACTTGCGCCGCCTGCTCGAACTCCAGGTTTTGCGCGTGGTCATGCATCAGTTTTTCCAGGCGCTTGATTTCGCGGCTGAGCTGCTTCTCGCTCATCACCTCGTATTTCGCCTGCTCCTGCGCCGCCTGCAGTTCTTCACGCGCGTCTTCCTGGCTCTGCGGACTGTAGACGCCGTCGATCAGGTCGCGGATATGCTTCTTGATGCCGATCGGCGTGATGTTGTTGGCGAGATTGAATGCGACTTGTTTTTCGCGGCGGCGATTGGTTTCGTCGATCGCGCGCCGCATCGAGTCGGTCACCTTGTCGCCGTACAGGATCGCCATGCCGTTGAGGTTGCGGGCGGCGCGGCCGATGGTCTGGATCAGGCTGCGCTCCGAGCGCAAAAAACCTTCCTTGTCGGCGTCCAGGATCGCCACCAGCGAAACTTCCGGAATATCCAGTCCTTCGCGCAGCAAGTTGATGCCGACCAGCACATCGAAGGTGCCCAGCCGCAGGTCGCGGATGATCTCGACCCGCTCGACGGTATCGATGTCGCTGTGCAGATAGCGCACCTTGAAGCCGTTGTCGCTCAGGTATTCGGTCAGTTGCTCGGACATGCGCTTGGTCAGCGTGGTCACCAGCACCCGTTCGTTCTTCTTGACGCGCTCGCTGATTTCGCTGGTCAGATCATCGACCTGGGTACTGGCCGGCCGCACCAGAATGAGCGGATCGATCAGGCCGGTCGGGCGCACCACCTGCTCCACCACCTGCCCGGCGTGGGTCTTTTCGTAATCGGCCGGCGTGGCCGAGACGAACACGGTCTGGCGCATCTTCGATTCGAATTCATCAAAACGCAGCGGCCGGTTGTCCAGCGCCGACGGCAGCCGGAAGCCGTAATCGACCAGATTGGTCTTGCGCGAGCGGTCGCCGCTGTACATGCCGTTGAACTGGCCGATCAGCACATGCGATTCGTCCAGGAACATCAGCGCGTCCGGCGGCAGGTAATCGACCAGCGTCGGCGGCGGCTCGCCGGCCTGCGCGCCGCTCAAATGGCGCGAATAGTTTTCGATGCCCTTGGTGAAGCCGATTTCGGCCATCATTTCCAGATCGAAGCGGGTGCGCTGCTCGATGCGCTGCTCTTCGACCAGCTTGTTTTCCTTGCGGAAAAAAGTCAGCCGCTCGCGCAACTCGTCCTTGATGGTTTCGATCGCGCGCAACACGGTGGCGCGCGGCGTCACGTAATGCGAGCCGGGATAGACGGTAAAGCGCGGGATTTTCTGGCGCACGCGTCCGGTCAGCGGATCGAACAGTTGCAGGCTCTCGATTTCGTCATCGAACATTTCGATGCGCACCGCCAGTTCCGCATGCTCGGCCGGAAAGATGTCGATGGTATCGCCGCGCACCCGGAAGGTGCCGCGCCCGAAATCGATCTCGTTGCGGGTGTACTGCATCTGGATCAGGCGCGCAATCACGTCGCGCTGGCTGACCTTGTCCTTGGCGCGCAAGGTCAGGATCATCTGGTGGTATTCGTTCGGATTGCCGATACCGTAAATGGCGGAAACGGTGGCGACGATGATCACGTCGCGCCGCTCCATCAGCGATTTGGTGCAGGACAGCCGCATCTGTTCGATGTGCTCATTGATCGACGAATCCTTTTCGATGAACAGGTCGCGCTGCGGCACATAGGCTTCCGGCTGGTAATAATCGTAATAACTGACGAAGTATTCGACCGCATTCTGCGGGAAAAACTCGCGGAATTCGCTGTACAGCTGCGCCGCCAGCGTCTTGTTCGGCGCGAACACGATGGCCGGCCGGCCCATGCGCGCGATCACGTTGGCCATCGTATAAGTCTTGCCCGAGCCGGTGACGCCGAGCAGGGTCTGGAACGACAGTCCGTCCTCGATGCCTTCGACCAGCTTGGCGATCGCCTGCGGCTGATCGCCGGCCGGCGCAAACGGCTGGAACAAACGATACGGAGAATCCGGAAAAGTGACGATTTTGGATTCGTCTATCTTGCTGGAAACTTCTGACAATTCAGCCATGGTGATGCGACCTTTGGTAAAATAACAGGCTGTCCTTCGGCGCCGGGCGTGTTGTCCTGCACCGTCCAACCTCGCTGTAAAATGTGCTATTGCAGCCAACTTTTCATGTTATCACGATGAACTCAACTCTTCCCGCATCCCTTTTCACCGCCATCGAAATGGCGCCACGCGACCCTATTTTGGGCGTGACCGACGCTTTCAATGCCGATCAGAACCCGAATAAAGTCAACCTCGGCGTCGGCGTCTACTATGACGACAACGGCAAGGTGCCATTGCTGGCATGCGTGCGTAAAGCGGAAGCGATCCTGATGGAAAAAGCCGCGCCACGCACTTACCTGCCTATCGATGGCCTGGCCGCTTACGACAAGGCAGTACAGGAACTGGTATTTGGCGCAGATAGCGCCGTGGTTCAAGAAAAACGCGCAGTGACCGCGCAAGCCATCGGCGGTACCGGTGCATTGAAACTGGGCGCCGATTTCCTGAAGCGCTTTTCACCAGATGCGCAAGTCTGGATCAGCGACCCGAGCTGGGAAAACCACCGTGCACTGTTTGAATCGGCCGGCTTTACCGTCAATAACTACCCTTATTACGATGAAGCAACACGCGGCGTGAATTTCAGCGGCATGCTGGCTGCGCTCAAAACCATGCCGGCCGGCTCCATCGTGCTGCTGCATGCATGCTGCCACAACCCGACCGGCGCCGATCTGACCGATGCGCAGTGGGATGAAGTCATTACCGTCGTCACGCAACGTGGCCTGGTGCCTTTCCTCGACATGGCTTACCAGGGCTTCGGCGATGGCATCGATGCCGATGGCCAGGTAGTACGCCGCTTCGCCGATGCCGGCGGCCCGCTGTTTGTTTCCAACTCATTCTCCAAGTCGTTCTCGCTGTATGGCGAACGCGTCGGCGCCCTGAGCATCGTTGCTGCGACCACCGAAGAAGCCGCTCGCGTGCTGTCGCAACTGAAGCGCGTGATTCGCACCAACTATTCCAACCCACCGACCCACGGCGGCCAAGTCGTAGCGACCGTGCTCGCAACACCTGAACTGCGTGCACTGTGGGAAGAAGAATTGGCCGGCATGCGCGTACGCATCCGTGAAATGCGTCAATTACTGGTAGCGAAACTGAAAGAAGCGGCGCCAGCCAACGATTTCGATTTCGTCATCAAGCAACGCGGCATGTTCTCCTACTCGGGCCTGACCAAGGACCAGGTTGACCGCATGCGTAACGAGTTTTCCGTGTACGCAGTGGACACCGGCCGCATCTGCGTCGCCGCCCTGAACTCACGCAACATCGGCCACGTCATCAGCGCGATTGCAAAAGTACTGTAAGTGTAGTTTGAACTATTGGCATGCGTCGTTGCGACGCATGCCAATACAGCGAAAACCCCGCGTCTTCCTTGACACTCTAGGCAATTCGCCACTATAATTCTGCTTCTTTTCCCTGATAGCTCAGTTGGTAGAGCGACGGACTGTTAATCCGCAGGTCCCTGGTTCGAGTCCAGGTCGGGGAGCCAGAATTCAAAGGACTGACAAAATCAGTCTTGCTGTAAAAGTAAAAAATTGGTGGCTGTTTCATATCACCTCTTTTCCCTGATAGCTCAGTTGGTAGAGCGACGGACTGTTAATCCGCAGGTCCCTGGTTCGAGTCCAGGTCGGGGAGCCAGAATTCAAAAGACTGACAACACCAGTCTTGCTGTAAAAGTAAAAAATTGGTGATGTTTCATATCACCTCTTTTCCCTGATAGCTCAGTTGGTAGAGCGACGGACTGTTAATCCGCAGGTCCCTGGTTCGAGTCCAGGTCGGGGAGCCAGAACAAAAAAGGCTAGCATTCAGGTGCTAGCCTTTTTTATTGCCTATCAAAAACAAAAAACAGATTCAGTCTGCCTACACCCTTCCGCACATCCCAAACAAACAAAATGCAGCGACAATTCACGGCTCCGACCTAAACGAATGAAAAGCGCGTTGATGAATCGGATTCTTATGTGGATGAGGTGATTTTGCAGGATTGATTGCGCGTTTGGTCGATTTGATTATAGCAATCCCGCTGTAATGCCCCCCCTTAAACGCTGCAAATACAGGCTTGTCGATTGCTAAATATGCCCGGTGATTGATGCCAATATGGGTCGGCACTTGATGGAGCATCAAGTGCCGGGCAGGATTTAACAAAAATGCAAAAGTTCTATCCCACCAAATTTACGGACTGTGGCAACAAAAGCCGGCGCTAGGCAATCACGGCCTCAAGCCAATTTAACCGCGTGCTCCCGCGTCGCATGAAAAGTCAGCTTGGGCCAGCGTTCTTGCGTCAGCTTAAGATTGATGCCTGATGAAGCCAGATAAGCCATATTACCGGCAGCATCATAAGCAACATTATTGCCTGCCGTAGATTTTTCAAAATCAGCCAGCAAACGCTTGTCATCCGACGTCACCCAACGGGCACTACTGATGCTGGTGCCTTCGAAGACAGCCTCGACGCCATACTCATTCTGAAGGCGACTGGCGACCACTTCAAACTGCAGCACGCCGACTGCACCAAGAATCAAATCACCGCTATGTACGGGCTTGAAGACCTGCACCGCGCCCTCTTCGCCAAGTTGCTGCAAGCCTTTATGCAGTTGCTTGATTTTTAATGGATTCAGGATGCGTACCGAGCGGAAGAAATCCGGCGCGAAATAAGGAATCCCGGTGAATTGCAGCAATTCCCCCTCAGAAAAACTATCGCCAATCTGCATGTTGCCATGATTGGGCAAACCGATGATATCGCCAGCATAAGCCTCCTCGACCTGCTCCCGGCTAGACGCCATGAAAGTCACAACATTCGACACCTTTATTTCGCGGTTCAAGCGCAGATGCTTGATCTTCATGCCACGCTCAAAACGCCCTGAACACACTCGGAGGAAGGCAATACGATCACGATGAGCCGGGTCCATATTGGCCTGAATCTTGAAGACAAAGCCGGAGAACGGCATCTCAACCGGCTCGACCGAGCGCACGCTGGCATCCCTGGCAAGGGGTGAAGGCGCCCATTCCAGCAGTGCATCCAGGATTTCGCGAACACCGAAATTATTGATGGCCGAGCCAAAAAATACCGGCGTTTGCGTACCTGCCAGATAAGCGTCAAGATCAAAAGGATGCGAAGCACCATGAACCAGTTCGACTTCCATCTTGAGTTGTTCTATCTCAAGGGGGAACATCTCTGCCAGACGCGGATTGTTAATCCCCTTGATTACCTCGAACTCCTGATCTGCACGCTCCGAACCGGCTGCAAACAACTTGATCTCATCTCGCATCAAGTGATACACGCCACGGAAGGTCTTCCCCATGCCAATCGGCCAAGTGATCGGCGCACACTGTATGTTAAGCACCGACTCCACCTCATCGAGCAACTCCAGAGGATCCCTGGTTTCACGATCCATCTTGTTCATGAAGGTCAGAATGGGTGTATTTCGCATGCGACAAACATTCAGCAGCTTGATCGTCTGTGCCTCGACACCTTTGGCAGCATCGATTGCCATCAGCGCTGAATCCACTGCTGTCAGTACGCGATAGGTATCTTCAGAAAAATCCTGGTGACCAGGCGTATCAAGCAAATTGACCACATGATCAAGATATTCAAACTGCATCACCGAACTGGCAACAGAAATACCGCGCTGCTTCTCAATTTCCATCCAATCGGAAGTTGCATGACGACCACTCTTACGCGCCTTCACGGTACCGGCAAGTTGAATTGCACCAGAAAACAATAATAGTTTTTCAGTTAATGTGGTTTTACCCGCATCAGGATGGGAAATAATGCCAAATGTGCGCCTGCGCTGTACTTCACGCTCAATCAAACCGGCAGAGACATTACGCGAAGATGTTGCAACAGCATCAATTGTTTCTATCAAGGAGGAGTCTATTGTGGTGGGCATAGTGAAAGCCTGAAAAAAGGCATGTAATCTGTAGGCATAAATTCGTATTCAATGCCGGTTTGAATCGATGACATCAATAATCTTATGACATCAATAAATATTTTTCTGAAGATACCAGATGTTTGTTAGTGTGAAGGATCTGACAGAATCGTCAAAATTTCATCAGAAAATCTTTGAAATGAAGAATGGGAATCCAGCCGTGAAACGTAAAAGCACACCATCTGACAATGCGAAATCTCTTAATATATGTTTACATGATTCGATTGCTCTGTAAAAAAAAGCCAGGAAGATAGGTTCCTGGCTTCATGACACTTCCTTCACTCACACTAATCCTCAAGAAGACGCAAAATTTCGGCAAGTTCACTGCGCACCATCCTCAGTTTCGACTGCGGCAAAACAATATCAACAGTCTGGGATAATTCAGCAGCAGGACTATTTTCAGCCGCGATTTCAATAATACGACCATCAAGCTTGTTACGCGCACCGTTAATAGTAAAGCCTTGATCGTAAAGCAATTCCCGAATACGACGTATAAGAAGAACTTCATGATGCTGATAGTAACGTCGATTACCTCTGCGCTTGACAGGCTTCAACTGGGTAAACTCCTGCTCCCAATAGCGCAGAACATGTGGTTTTACCCCACACAATTCGCTTACTTCACCTATTGTGAAATACCGTTTTGCTGGAATCGACGGCAAAACCATTAGTTCCAGTTTATTAGTTCGATCATTCATTTGATAGATCAAGCTGCCCGTGAAAGAGATTTGTTACTGGCATCATCAACCATCCCTTTCAGTTTTTGACTTGCATGGAATGTCACTACGCGACGTGCGGTAATTGGAATTTCCTCTCCTGTTTTAGGATTACGGCCGGGTCTTTGTGGCTTATCCCGCAACTGAAAATTACCAAAGCCAGAAAGCTTGACTGACTCCCCCCGCTCCAGGGAATTACGAATTTCATCAAAAAAAGTTTCAACCATATCCTTGGCTTCGCGCTTATTAAGACCAACCTGCTCAAAAAGCAACTCGGCCAATTCCGCCTTGGTAAGGGTAGGCAACTCTTTTTCTGCCTGTAAACGCGCCCTAGTCTCCAGCATAGCGCGGTTCAGGTCTGCATCCAATACAGACTGGAATTCGGCCGAATTTACATCATTCATTGTCGTTGTATCCACCCGCTTCAAGAACGCAATCTAGCACCGCACACCTCATTGGCGACAGAGACGAATACAGTCATGGCCGCATCCACACTGTCATCCTGCAGGGTTGATTGAGTATCTTGCAAGGTGAAGCGGAACGCAAGACTTTTTTCGTCTACATCCAGCCCCTTTCCACGATATTCATCAAATAAAACAACGGCTTGCAGGATCTCACATGCCACATTTGAAGATTTTTGATCGTGAAAAATATCCAGCAATTCTTGCACCGAAACAGTTTGTTTCACAACCAAAGCCAAATCCCGTGTAACCGCCGGAAATTTGGAAATATCAATATATTTTGGCAGATTACGACATTGCAACGCAGTCGCGTCGATCTCAAATACCACTGGCGCCAGGGGTAGTTCATATTTTTGCTGCCAACGAGGATGCAACTCCCCCAGATAACCGACAACCATGCCCTCCAACTCAATGCGTGCTGTGCGACCAGGATGCATTGCAGGATGTTTGTCAGCAAAAAAACGCAGTGCCAAGGGAGCCAATAATGCCTCCAGATCTGCCTTGACATCGAAAAAGTCCACATTACGGGATGACTGCCCCCATTGCTCATCTACTACTGGGCCATACGCCATTGCTGCAACGCGTTTCGGCTGATTATAGCCAGCCACTGCCAAGGAGTCATCATTGACTGTAGTATCACGCAAATACACAGCACCCACTTCAAACACGCGAATCCGGCTGGCTTTACGATTCAAGTTATATCGAATATTTGCAATCAGGCTCGCAATCAACGATGAGCGCATAACACTCATCTGACTCGCAATCGGGTTCAATAGTTTGATGGGTACATCATTAGCACAAAAATCAGCTTCCCAGTCTTCTTCCACAAAGCTGAAATTGACTACCTCCTGGTAGTCCAGATCGGCTAGTTGGCGGCGAATTGCAAACAAAGATCGGTGCGTTTCCGGTGCAATTCGCATCATATTTGGCGCCACTGGCGGCAAGGCCGGAATATTTTCGAAACCATATACCCGCACGATTTCCTCAATCAAATCCTCTTCGATTTCAATATCAAAGCGATATGAAGGGGATGTCACACTGAATTCAGTACCTTCAGCACCCGACTCACGGGTGAACGGCAAATTAAGTCGTGTGAATATATCCGCGATCTGATCGTCTGAAATTGGCACACCGATGACCTTGACCGCACGAGCTGTACGCAAGCGCACAGGATGACGCTCTGGCAAGTTGACAATATGGTCATCAATCGGGCCGACCAAAGTGCTGCTCTTGTCACCACATATTTCGACGATCAAAGCGGTAATGCGCTCAATATGCTCTATTGTTGTCGCATAATCCACACCACGCTCAAACCGATGTGCTGCGTCTGTCGAAAAATTGAAGCGGCGTGCTCGCCCTTGAATCGCATGCGGCCACCAAAAAGCCGCTTCCAGATAGATATTCTGCGTATCCAGCGACACAGCTGTGGAATCACCGCCCATGATGCCAGCCAAGGATTCGATTTCCTTGTCATCGGCAATTACACCTATCCAATCGTCAACACTAATGACGTTCCCATTCAACAACTTAAGGGACTCACCTTGCTTTCCCCATCGTACATTCAAACCGCCATGAATTTTATCCAGATCAAACACATGCGTTGGCTGTCCAAGCTCCAGCATCACATAGTTGGAAATATCCACTAAAGCAGAGATCGGGCGCTGGCCGCTACGCTCCAGACGCTGCTTCATCCAGTCAGGCGTCTGCGCTCTGGCATTTAGGCCTCGAATAATGCGCCCGGTAAAACGTCCGCACAAATCTGGTGCCGCGATAGTTACCGGAAGAGATTCATCTAGAGTGACTTGGGCCGTTTGGAAAGTGGGCATCTTGAGTGACGTCCCCGTCAACGCGGATACTTCACGAGCCACACCTAGAACAGACAAACAATCTGCTTTATTTGGCGTCAACTTGATAGTGAACTTCAGATCGTTCAACTGGTAATAATCACGAAAATTCTGACCAACCGGTGCGTCATGCGGCAAATCAAGCAAGCCGCCCTGATCTTCAGAAAGCTTCAATTCGCGCGCAGAACACAGCATCCCCTGTGACTCAACACCGCGCAGTAGACCGACTTTAATCTCAAAGGATTTTCCATCATCACCGGGAGGCAGTTTAGCGCCAGCCATAGCGCACGGCACTTTCATGCCGACACGCACATTGGGTGCACCGCAAACGATGTTCAGAATCGTTCCCGTGCCGACGTCCACCTGACAAACATTTAGCCGATCAGCATTTGGATGCTTTTCAACTACAAGTATTTCAGCGACAACAACATGAGAAAACGGCGGGGCGACAGCTTCCATCTCCTCCACTTCCAAGCCGGACATTGTGAGTAAATGTGCCAATTCATCCGAAGTCATATTCGGATTGACCATCGTACGGAGCCAGTTTTCGGAGAATTGCATAGTTCAACCGTGAGAATTTACAACGCAGGGGTATAGGCTAAAGCACATCGCTTTAAGCCTGCCTTACGAGATTAATTGAATTGTTTAAGAAAACGTAAATCGCCTTCATAAAAGAGGCGTAAATCGTTTATGCCATAACGCAGCATTGTCAGCCGCTCCAAGCCTGATCCAAATGCAAAACCGATATATTTTTCCGGATCGAGTCCCATATTTCGTACGACGGATGGATGCACCTGACCTGAGCCGGAAACTTCCAGCCAACGCCCCTTTAGAGGGCCGCTACCAAAAGCAATATCAATTTCTGCCGATGGCTCGGTAAATGGGAAGTAGGACGGACGGAAACGCACCTGCAAATCATCGGTTTCAAAAAAAGCCTTAACGAAATTCAGGTAAACCCCCTTGAGATCAGCGAAGCTGATGTCTTCTGCAATCCAGAGTCCTTCAACCTGATGAAACATAGGCGAGTGGGTCGCATCACTATCTACGCGATAAGTGCGCCCTGGAGCGATCACCTTTATCGGTGGCTTATGCATGCGCGCATAACGTACCTGCATCGGACTAGTATGTGTACGCAATAACAACGGCTTTCCCTGACTATCATTACCGTCAATATAGAAAGTATCCTGCATCGATCGCGCAGGATGATTCTCTGGACTATTTAATGCCGTGAAATTCGTCCAGTCGGTTTCAATTTCAGGACCATCTGCCACATCGAAGCCAATTGAACGGAAAATTTCCTCTACCCGCTCCCAAGACCGCATCACTGGATGAATGCCACCCATGCCACGGCCACGCCCTGGCAAAGAGACATCAATCGCCTCGGCATTCAGCCTCTCCTGCATCTGCGCATTGGCAAGTGCATCACGTCGTGCATTGAGTGCAGTCTCAATCTGCCCTTTTGCGGCATTGATAACTGCACCCTGAATTTTTCTCTCATCTGGCGCAAGCTTACCCAAGCCCTTCATCTGCTCAGTGATTTGGCCGGTTTTTCCGAGATATTTTGCTTTAGCATTTTCAAGTGCAGTAGCATCTACTGCACTGATGAAATCTGCTTGCGCTTGACTTACAAGTTGTTCTAGGGGATTCATGCGGTTTTTCCCGCTCCAAAAAAAGGAAGCCGAAAATAAAACGGGGCACAGGTAATGACCTCTGCCCCGCTATATATCGCCACATCGCCTTATGGCGATGCGTGCGCCTCACAACAATTACGCAGCGAGGGTAATTTTTACTTGATTGACAATCGCAGCAAACGCTGGCTTGTCCATCACTGCCATGTCAGCCAGCACTTTACGATCAAGCTCAATCGATGCTTTCTTCAAGCCATTCATGAACACGCTGTATGTGACGCCATGCTCACGTGATGCCGCATTGATACGAGCAATCCACAAAGCGCGGAAAACACGCTTCTTGTTACGACGATCGCGATAGGCATATTGCCCTGCACGCATAACTGCTTGCTTGGCGATACGATATACTTTACTGCGACGACCACGATAGCCTTTAGCTTGATCGAGGACTTTCTTATGACGGGCCCGTGCTGTGACCCCACGTTTTACTCTAGGCATACTAACTCCTTAAAATTGAGTGTGAGGTTAAGCGTTCGGCATCATGCGCATTACAGAAACCATGTTATCGGCATGGACTTCCGTATTACCGCGCAACTGACGTTTACTTTTGGTGGTTTTCTTGGTCAAGATATGGCGTTTGAATGCATGACCGCATTTAACCGTTCCACCTGGACGTACACGAAAGCGCTTTTTAGCGGCACTCTTCGTTTTCATTTTAGGCATAGTAGTTCTGTCTTGTAGACAGCTCCATTTTTAACATGATTGTAGGTGGCAACAATTACGCTGCACTTGGATGCCTACTTTCACTTGTTTTACAGCGAAATCCAGTTCGCTGCTATTGCACCGACTGCCACTTCCGGCAATCCGCACGAATTTTATTTTTTCTTCTTTGGAGCCAGAACCATAATCATCTGGCGCCCTTCCATCTTTGGAAATTGCTCAACTTGACCGTACGGCTCCAAGTCCGACTTCAAACGCTCCAACATACGAAAGCCGATATCCTGATGCGCCATTTCCCTGCCACGGAAACGCAAGGTGATTTTAGCCTTATCACCCTCATCAAGAAACTTGATGAGATTGCGCAATTTAATTCCGTAATCGCCGTCATCCGTTCCAGGACGGAACTTAACCTCTTTAATCTGGATGATTTTTTGCTTAAGCTTGGCTTCGTGAGCCTTCTTCTGCTCCTGATATTTGAACTTACCATAGTCCATCAGGCGAGCCACTGGAGGCTGCGCAGTAGGCGCAATCTCCACCAAATCTACATTAGCCTCTTCAGCCAAACGAAACGCTTCAGCCAAGCTAACGATACCTAAAGGTTCGTTCTCAACCCCGCCCAAGCGTAATTCGGGTGCAGTAATTTCGCCATTAATGCGATGGGACTTATCAGTAGCTATTGTAGTTTCCTTTAAAAATCAAATAATCAGGCACAGCTTTTGCACTCCGAGTCTCCTCGCTTAAGATTTACTTCCCAGCTCGCCATTAAGTCGAGCCAAAAAAAGATCGACTGGCATCACGCCCAAATCGACATTACCTCGTGCACGCACAGCCACCGTATCAGAATCCCGCTCTTTATCACCAACAACTATAATGTAAGGCAATTTCTGAACAGAATGCTCGCGTATTTTATAGGTAATTTTCTCATTGCGCAAATCGGCATGCACCCTAAAACCTTGCGCCCTCAGTTTTTGAGCAATATTTTGCGCATATTCGGCTTGCGCATCAGAAATATTCAACACAACAACCTGTGTCGGCGCCAACCACAAAGGCAAGGCGCCAGCATGGTTTTCAATCAGCATACCGATAAAACGCTCAAGCGAACCGAGAATTGCGCGGTGCAACATCACGGGTGTCTTGCGCGTATTGTCTTCCGCCACATATTCAGCACCCAAGCGAACCGGCATCGAAAAATCAACCTGAATTGTGCCGCATTGCCATGGTCGACCGATAGCATCCTTCAATGTGTACTCGATTTTCGGGCCATAAAACGCACCTTCGCCCGGCGAGATTTCATACTGACAGCCAGAACGCCTCAATGACTCAAGTAAAGCCTCCTCCGCCTTATCCCACAATTCATCAGCACCAACACGCTTCTCAGGGCGCGTTGCCACTTTGTAAATGATGCTATCAAAGCCAAAATCAGCGTACACCTTCTGCAACAAGGCGGTATAAGCAACGCACTCGTCCAAAATCTGATTTTCAGTGCAGAAAATATGCCCATCATCTTGCGTAAAACCACGAACGCGCATCATGCCGTGCAACGAACCGGAAGGCTCATTACGGTGACACTGGCCAAATTCGCCATAGCGCAATGGTAAATCACGATAGGAGCGCAGATCCGAGCGGAAAATTTGTATGTGCCCCGGACAATTCATCGGCTTCAACGCGTAGGAACGATTCTCCGACTCTGTGGTAAACATATTGTCTTTGTAGTTTTCCCAATGACCGGATTTCTCCCAAAGGCTGCGATCAAGAATCTGAGGCGCCTTCACTTCCTGATAACCATTATCCTGGTAGACGCGACGCATATACTGCTCAACTTGCTGCCAAACAGTCCAGCCTTTGGGATGCCAGAAAATCAGACCGGGCGCCTCATCCTGGAAATGGAACAAATCCAGAGCACGCCCCAGCTTGCGATGATCACGCTTCTCAGCCTCTTCCAGCATAGTTAAATAGGCTTCCTGCTCCTCCTTCTTGACCCAGGCAGTCCCATACACCCGCTGCAACATTTCATTCTTGGAATCGCCACGCCAATAGGCGCCAGCCAACTTCATTAGCTTGAACACCTTGAGCTTGCCAGTGGAAGGTACGTGCGGCCCACGACAGAGATCCGTAAAATTCCCCTCTGTATATAAAGAGACATCCTGGTCCTGCGGAATTGATTCGATGATCTCAGCCTTGTAAGCCTCTCCGATCGATTTGAAGTAAGCAACCGCCTCATCACGTGGCAACACCTTGCGCGTCACCAACTCATCCTTTTTCGCCAACTCCACCATCTTCTTTTCTATGGAGACCAAATCCTCCGGAGTAAATGGACGCTTGTATGAAAAATCATAGAAGAATCCATTCTCAATCACCGGACCAATGGTTACCTGCGCATCGGGAAACAGCTCCTTCACCGCATACGCCAGCAAATGCGCAGTCGAATGGCGAATCACTTCCAAACCATCCGCATCCTTATCCGTCACAATAGACAAGTCGACATCAGACTCAATCAGGAATGAAGTATCAACCAATGCGCCATTGACCTTACCGGCCAAAGCCGCCTTGGCAAGGCCCGCACCAATGCTGGCGGCCACTTGTGCCACCGTTACTGGCGCGTCGAATTGGCGCTGCGAACCATCGGGAAGTCGAACTGTAACCATTGTGATCTCTCCATATCGGCGCAACCAATATTACCGGCGCCAGATTAAATGCCAAGGCAAGAATATACTGCAAAAATGCGGACGAAAAAAAACGCGGGCTAGCCGCGTTTTTAAATTTGGTGGGCGGTGAGGAATTCGAATCCCCGACCCCTTGGATGTCGACCAAGTATTCTAACCAGCTGAACTAACCGCCCGAAGCACAGAATTATAGAGATGTCCGGATATTCCTGCAAGACATTTCCGTGATTTTATCAATTCACGATCAAATCCAATATAGAAATAAAATATTTCATAGCCGACATGCATCGCCCAGATGCAAGTGACGCGTCAGTCAGAAATGTTTGGCTCGACAGAAGATGGAGATAATGAGGATTTGGCTCCGTATTTTCCGAAAAATTGCACTTCCCAACAAGCACTCTGAGCATATTGAGCGAAAAATATACTGCCCGGTGTATTTTTCATAAAGCTTATTCTATAAGCGGCGAGTGGCAAGTGCACCTCATACCCCCGTTAAATTATAAAAATAGCGACACCAAGCCTTCCTTAGGCTCACAGTCGCCGCACTTCAAGTACACCAGCAACATCCTGAAGCACTGCGAGCGCTTTTTGCAGTCGCTCGGTAGAGGGAATTTCTGCGGTAAAGGACATGCGGGCCTGCCCCTTTATGCTCTGTGTATTGACGCCGATTACATTAATTTTCTCGCGCGAGAAAATCTCCGAAATGTCGCGCAACAATCCCTGACGATCGCCTGCCAGCACGAAGATGTCGACTGGATAGACGGTTTCCGTACCGGACTGCCCCCAGGCAGTATGGATCACACGCTCAGGCGAACGAATGCGCATTTCAGCAAAATTCTTGCAATTGGCACGATGAATCGACACCCCGTTGCCGCGCGTCACGAATCCGACGATATCGTCGGGCGGCGCCGGTTTGCAGCATCGCGCCAGTTGCGTCAGCAAGCCTTCCGTTCCCACCACCAGCACACCTGACTTTGCTCCTTGCGTGACACTGGAAGCGCGACTCTTGTTAGTGATGAATTCTTCGTCAGCTTCCTTGGCGGCATTCTTGCTCGCATCATTGCCGTGCAATGCCTGCTCTACCTGGCGCAGACTGAATTCATCCTTTCCGACAGAAAGAAAAAAATCGTCGACTTTCTGGAAACCGAGCTTATGCGCAAGCTCTTCCAGATTGATCGCGGTCTTGCCCTCGCGCTGCAGGGTTTTTTCAATCAGGCTGCGACCGTTTGCAAGGGTTTCCTGTTGATCAATCGCGTTGAACCAAGCGCGCACCTTGGAACGCGTGCGGGGGCTTGTGGTGTAACCAGGAGTGAGCCAGTCGCGTGATGGGCCTGCGCTGCCAGGGGCACCCTTGGCAGTAATGATTTCAACGGTTTGGCCATTCTTCAGCTGTGTATTGAGCGGCACCATGACGCCATCGATACGCGCACCGCGGCAGCGGTGACCGACATCGGTATGCAAATGATAAGCAAAATCAATTGGCGTCGCGCCATTCGGCAATTCGATAACACGCGCTTGCGGCGTTAGCACATAAATACGGTCATCCAGCGTCGCAGACTTCAGCTTCTCAACCCATTCACGGCGGACATCGTCCTGCACCACGACGGCATCGGCAACTTCATTTTTCCACGCCAGAAGCTGCCTTAACCATGCAATTTTTTCATCATACTTCTGACCGGAAAAATTTGATCCACCGGCTTCCTTATAGCGCCAATGGGCTGCAACACCGTATTCCGCAAAACGATGCATCTCCTCGGTACGGATTTGCACCTCCAGTGCACGCCCATCTTCTGCCAGCACCACCGTATGCAATGACTGATAGCCATTCGGCTTTGGCCGGGATATATAGTCATCGAATTCCTTCGGTATCGGCACCCACACATTGTGGACAATCCCAAGCACTGCGTAGCAGGTCTTGACATCCCCTACCGTCACCCGAAAGGCCCGAACGTCATACAATTCGGAGAAATCGAGCGACTTGCCCCGCATCTTGTTCCAGATACTGTAAATATGTTTCGGTCGACCGGAAACCTCGGCCTTGATGCCGGCCGCAGCCAATTCCAGGCGCAATCGTTCAATCGCGCCACCGACAAACTCTTCGCGCTCCATGCGCTTTTCTTCGAGCATTTTGGCGATGCGTTTATAGGCATCCGGCTCCAGAAAGCGGAAAGACAAGTCCTCCAATTCCCATTTCAGCTGCCACACGCCCAGACGATTTGCCAATGGCGCATACAGGTCCAATGTCTCGCGCGCATACTCATGCGTCATCTCGTTCTGCAGTTTTTGCTCGGCAAAATAGCGCAGGGTCGTCACACGCGATGCCAGTCGCACCAATACGACCCGCATGTCGGTCGCCATCGCCAGCACCATTTTGCGCAAGGTCTTCGATTTGGGTGGCGGCTTCCTGCGCAGCATTTTTTCCACGCCCAACCGATTGCTGCCCGAAAGTCAGTTCACGCAAGCGCATCAATTGCCGGGTGCCAGTTACCAGATCGATGACATCCTTGCCAAAGCGTGTCTCGATATTCTCTGCTGCTTCTGCATTAATCACCGGCAGCTCAAAAAGCATGCCGGTAATAATGGTCTCAGCATCCCCCTTCAAGGAGGCCAGCGTCGTTGCAACACCTTGTGCAAAATCGAGTGCGCCCTGCCCTGTCACAACCGACTTACCCACATATAAAGGCATGACAAAATCGTATGCATCTAGCACACGCTGACTGTCTTGCGCTGATAAGCCGGCAGTGAGTTGCGTCGGAATGTCGCTTTGAAGATTCGCTACCGAGACCATTTGATTCCTACATCCTTACTTCTGCGCGGCCGTCACGACCATTTCGATCAACCATTCAGGTTTCGCCAATTTGGCTTCCACTGTAGCGCGCGGTGGCGCACAGCCGTCTACCACCCATTGCTCCCATACCTCGTTCATTGCATCGAAGTTATTCAAATCGGAGATGAAAATCTGGCACCGCAAAATACAGGTTTTATCGCTGCCCATTTCGGCCAGCAAACGATCGATACTGGCCAGAACATTACTTGTCTGGCCTTTGATATCCAGGCTTGCGTCCTCTGTCACTTGGCCGGCGAGGTATACCGTTCCGTTATGAATGGCGCCTTCAGACATTCTTTTCCCGACATGCAAACGCTTAATTTCCATACTATCTCCCTTTAAAAATTCCAACAGTTATTTGAGTAAAAAATCTTTTGCAATCGCGATTTGATCCGCGTGCTTGAAAGTTGGCGCATGTCCGACTCCGGGCAATTCAATCAGTTGCGCACGCGGCCCGCGTTGCGTCATCGCCTGTGCCGTCGCGTGCGACAAGAGGTCGGACTCCGCTCCGCGCACCAGCAAGGTGGGGCAGGAAATCGCATCATAGGCCAGCCACAACATCTTTTCAGCGTCTTTCATGCTCTCAGGCGTCGATGCCTTGAAGGGCACGGCCAGCCCCAGATCATAATGACGAATCCAAAATCCCTCTTTATCTTGTCGCAACACATCTGATGCCAGTTTGCGCCATTCTTCATCCGTGTGCGGACCGAAAGTCAGTGAAATTTCGCGAATAAAGTTCGCGGCCTCATCAAAAGTCTGCAAAACGGACCTCCTGGCCGATGTAATCACCGATACGCGCCAGAGCTGCGCAAGATCCAATGAAGGACCGACATCGTTCAAAACCAGCTTGCGTATCGGATTATCAGGCAAAGAAGCCAGGCCCATCCCAATCAGGCCACCCATCGAGGTGCCGAACCAGTCGACCGTCTCGACACCGGCATTGGCAGTAACACGCGCAATCAGGGTCACCATGTCGCTGACATATTGCGGGATTTGATAATAGCTGCGGGTTGCGCAGCCTTTCCGATCGGCCGCGCCCCACCACATCAGGGCAGACCACACGATAATCCTGGCACAGAGCCGCGCCAGACTATCGAAATCATCCGAGACGCGCGTCACGCCATGCACACAGATCAGAACCCTGGGATTATGCGGATCGCCCCACTCCTTGTAGGCCATTCTGTGCAAACCGACGGGTGAAATGCATTGAACCGTTTTAATTTGTGCTTGTGTCATATTTGGCCGGTACATTGAGTTGGTTTCGACATTTTACTGGTCGTTGCGCTTAAAATCCTATGGAAGTTCATGCTCACAGTTTTTTTAATCGCAGAGGATATTATGCAAGGCACTTCGCTTAAAGGTAAAACCGCACTCATCACCGGCTCCACATCCGGCATCGGATTGGGAATCGCGCAAACACTGGCCGCACAGGGCGCAAATATCGTATTCAATGGTTTCGGCGATATCATAGAAATCAATGCCTTACAAGCTGCTATTGCACAAGAATATGGCGTGCAAACCGCCTACCATGGCGCCGACATGTCAAAACCGGTCGAAATTGAAGCGATGATGCAGTTTGCCGCAGAGAAATTCGGCTGCGTTGATATTGTAATCAATAACGCCGGCATCCAGTATGTTGCCAATATCGAAGACTTTCCAGTAGAAAAATGGGATGCGATCCTTGCCATCAACCTTACTTCAGCCTTTCACACCACGCGCCTGGCATTACCGCAGATGAAAGCCAGGAACTGGGGCCGCATTATCAATATCGCCTCGGTCCATGGCTTGGTAGCATCGGCCCAAAAATCTGCCTATGTTGCGGCCAAACATGGGCTGATCGGACTCACCAAGACCACCGCCCTCGAAACCGCACATACCGGTATCACCTGCAATGCAATCTGCCCAGGCTGGGTCCTGACGCCACTGGTGCAAAAACAAGTGGATGCACGAGCTGAGCGCGAAGGCATTTCAAACGAGGCGGCAAAAAAAGCATTGGTGGCGGAAAAGCAACCATCGGGCGAATTCGTCAGCCCCGAACAACTGGGTGCGCTTGCCGTGTTCATGTGCTCGGATGCCGCCAGCCAGGTACGCGGCGTGGCATGGAATATGGATGGCGGCTGGGTGGCGCAATAACATCGACTACCACGCCCGGATCTTTGGGTTATTTACGGGGGTATATTAAAAAATACCCCCTCTCCCGCTTGATTTACCTGCCACTTTAAAAATACACGCCCGAGTATATTAAAGACATGTAAATCGAATTCGTGTCGCGTAAACGTGCGCCGGATGCCGGAACACGCCACTAGATACGGCATAACAGGGCGACAAAAACCATTGAAGCAAGCGCGCCAATGCATGTTCCGAGTTCGGTACAAATAAAAAATGGGCCGCAGCCCATTTTTTATTTGTGCAGCAATTAAATCGCGGAAATATCGATTGGCGCACCCGTTTTCTGCTGGATTTCCTCGGCACTGATTCCTGGTGCCAGTTCCATCAATTTCAATCCATTTGGCGTCACATCAATCACGCCAAGATCGGTAATGATGCGGTTGACGACGCCAACCCCGGTCAACGGCAAAGTGCATTGCTTCAGTATCTTATGCGACTCAGTGCCATCTTTTGCCTTGGCCACATGCTCCATCAAAACCACCACGCGACCGACCCCTGCCACCAAGTCCATCGCGCCGCCCATGCCCTTGACCATCTTGCCCGGAATCATCCAGTTGGCAAGGTCGCCCTGTCTCGGAAACCTGCATCGCACCGAGGATTGCCAGATTGATTTTGCCCCCGCGAATCATCGCGAAAGAGTCAGCGGAACTGAAAATTGATGAACCAGGCAATGTTGTTACGGTTTGCTTTCCCGCATTGATCAGGTCAGGATCAACCTCATCATCGGTCGGAAACGGGCCTATCCCCAACAAGCCATTTTCTGATTGCAGCCATACTTCCATGCCCTGCGGGACATGATTGGCGACCATCGTCGGCAAACCGATGCCCAGGTTCACATAAAAACCATCTTGCAGTTCTTGCGCCGCACGGGCGGCCATTTCATCACGAGTCCATGCCATATCGGTCTCCTACTTATTTTGCACGAACCGTGCGTTGTTCAATTCGTTTTTCGGGTGCCGCATTGACGACAATACGTTGTACGAAAATGCCGGGTGTATGGACTTCATCAGGATCAATTTCTCCCGTCTCAACCAACACTTCGACTTCAACAATCGTAAACTTGCCAGCCATCGCCACATTCGGGTTGAAATTGCGCGCTGTCTTGCGATAAACCAGATTGCCGGCTTTATCCGCCTTATAGGCTTTTACCAGAGACACATCCGGACTAAGCGCACGCTCCATCACATATTGATGTCCATCGAACTCTCGGATTTCCTTGCCTTCCGCAACCAGCGTTCCTACCCCGGTACTTGGTAAAGAAAGCGGGAATTCCGGCGCCGCCGGCACGCAGTTTCTCGGCAAGCGTTCCCTGCGGTGTGAATTCAAGTTCCAGTTCGCCCGCCAGATACTGGCGTTCAAATTCTTTGTTTTCGCCGACATAAGACGAAATCATCTTCTTGATTTGACGTGTCGTCAGCAACTGCCCCAAACCAAAACCATCGACCCCTGCATTATTGGAAATCGCCGTCAGGTTTTTTACACCCGAATCACGCAATGCTGCAATCAATGCTTCAGGAATGCCGCACAAGCCAAAACCACCGACGCCTATCGTCTGTCCGTCCTTGACAATGCCTGCCAACGCGGTTGCAGCATCAGGATAAACCTTGTTCATACAATCCCCTTAATTTTGTAATGTGAGACCACAACGGTAAATTAATACCCCGTTCAGCTTATGCTGATGACGCCAATGACGCAATACCGTATAAATACGGGCAATCTCCAATAATAAGTAACTACGCCAAGTCGCATGCCCCATGACATCAATACCCGACATCGATTATGAACACATCTTCCTGCATGCCCCGGTCGGCATGTGCGTCTCGCAGAACCGCGTCATTCATGCCTGCAATCAAGCGCTAGCTGATATGTTTGTTTATTCACGTGCCGAATTAACCGGCCAATCCTTTGCCATGCTGTACCCAACCGTGGACGAGTTCGAACGCACAGGATCACGCATTGTCCCCATCATCAGCGCAATGGGACATTACTCCGATGAACGCATCATGAAACGTGCCAGTAATGAATTATTTTGGTGTCACGTGACAGGACACGCAATGAAGCTGGATGACCCGCATGCAGTAGGGATCTGGACCTTCGAGGACCTGAGCAAAAAACGCCCTGTAAGCGCCGAACTCACCCCGCGCGAACGTGAAATTGCTGCCTTACTGGTGGAAGGAAAAACCAGCAAGTTAATTGCCCGGCAAACCAACTTAAGCCCGCGCACGATAGAAATGTATCGATCAAAGCTCATGCGCAAACTGAATGCGGCAACTTCGACCGAACTTGTACAGAGATTGCTCGGAATGACGAACTAACAGAAGAATTTGAGCAAACTATGCAATCGGCAGGATATGCCTGATTTTTTCAGGCAAGGGTATGGATTTCTCCGTAGGAAAATGTACCCAAACAACTTTTGCTCCCGCCTCGGCGCACAGTACATCCGGATTGTCTACACGACGAATCTCATGCATGGTTTCAAAACTGGAACGTCCCGGCGGACCAACGTAGGTCAGCACCTCAATTTCCCCGGGATATTTAAGCTGCTTGATGAAGGTACAGCGTGCATTAATGATGACAGGACCTTCGCCGGTCGGTTCTGGATTGCCATCGATAGTACCCAGCCACTCTATACGAGCTTGCTCGATATAACGAAAATAGACCGTATTATTCACATGCCCCATTGCATCCATGTCACCCCAACGGATGGGCATTCTTGTAGTGTGCACTAATTTTTTGACAGTCATAAAAAACCAATTTTGCTGAACATTAAGCAGCTAAGCAGACAAGTGCATCATTGCGCACTCATGCCGTCGTCAGCAGTGATCACAGTCCCGTTGATAAAAGCAGACTCTTCCGAGGCCAACAAGAGCAACAAGCCATCCAGATCTTCTGGCGTGCCGACGCGCTTGCGTGGCAACATGCTGACCAACTTCTGGCCTTGCTCGCTCGTAAAGTGATCTGCATTGATTTCAGTGGCAATATAGCCGGGACAAATTGCATTGACATTAATCCCATACTTCCCCCACTCTACTGCCATTGATTTCGTCATATGGACTACGGCTGCTTTACTGATGCAGTAGACGCCTATTTGCGGTATCACGCGCAAGCCTGCAACAGAGGCAATATTGATAATGCGATGTTGTTTTTTGGGGTCGCCTTTAGCGCGAGTGATCATACGCTTGGCTGTTTCCTGTGCAACAAAAAAAGCACCACGCACATTTGTATCCATCACATATGCATAATCTTCTGGCGCCACATCAATCAAACGCTGCGTAGTAGACACGCCGGAGTTGTTGACCAGAATATCAATTGGTCCGGCTTCTGTTTCAGCATGCGCAATTGCCGATTTGATACTGGCGTAATCTGTCACATCCAGCGATACCACATGCGCTGCACCGCCATCCGCTTCGATCTCAGCCCTGAGCTCCTTGAGTCGTTCAATGCGGCGTGAGGCAAGGACAACTTGCGCACCGGCTTGTGCCAAAATTTTGGCAAAACGAGCACCCAAACCGCTGGATGCACCTGTAATAAGGGCGATTTTTCCCTCGAAATTTACTTCAATACCCACTGAATTCTCCCGATCATTTGTCTTATCATTGACTGTAAGAACCAATATTAGACGTTATCATTACACAAATCCGACATGATTAGATTGCGCCCTCTTATAATCTCACGCAAAATCCATAATAATTAGCACGCCCGTTCGATAATAATATTTATAGTGGTGAAAATATGACCGATAGCAATACCTTGAACCAAAGCATACTGGAACAATATGGCCCACGCGACGCAATGGAATACGATGTCGTCGTCGTCGGTGGTGGCCCGGCAGGATTGTCTGCAGCGATCAAACTAAAGCAACTTGCTGCCAGTAAGGGCAATGAAATATCAGTTTGCGTTCTGGAAAAAGGTGGCGAACTGGGAGCCCACATATTATCGGGTGCCGTCATGGATCCACAGGCACTGACAGAACTCATTCCCAACTGGAAAGAATTAGGCGCACCGCTCAATACACAGGTAACTGAAGACCGTTTTCTATTTCTGACTGAAACGAAAGCGCACAAAACGCCTAACTGGTTACTGCCAAAGTGTTTTCAAAATCATGGCAATTATGTAATTTCACTTGCAAACGTAGTACGTTGGTTGGGACAACAAGCAGAAACCTTGGGCGTGGAAATCTTCCCGGGTTTTGCCGCTGCAGAAGTTCTCTATAATGAAAATGGCTCCGTTAAAGGTGTGGCAACTGGCAATATGGGCGTAGGGCGCGATGGACAGCCTACGGACGCTTTCCAAATCGGCATGGAATTACATGCAAAGTACACATTATTTGCTGAAGGCGCACGCGGCCACTTAGGCAAGCAACTGATGCAAAAATTTGATCTCAATAAGGACAAAGATCCTCAAACCTACGGCATAGGCATCAAGGAATTGTGGGAAATCGATCCCGCCAAACATCAGCCAGGACTAGTCATTCATACTGCAGGATGGCCTTTAGATAACAAAACATATGGCGGCTCATTCCTGTATCACCTTGAGAATAATCAGGTTGCGGTCGGTTATGTGGTTGGACTTGCTTATGAAAATCCCTATCTTTCGCCGTATGAAGAATTTCAACGCTACAAGACTCACCCTGCGATACGGACCTTCTTTGAAGGTGGAAAGCGTATTTCTTATGGTGCTCGTGCCATCACTGCTGGCGGATTGCAATCACTGCCAAAACTCACGTTCCCTGGTGGTGCATTGATAGGCTGTGAAGCCGGCTTCCTGAATGCCAGCCGCATTAAAGGCAGTCATGCAGCAATCAAGACCGGCATGTTGGCTGCCAATGCCGCTTTTGATGCATTGAGTGGCAATCGCCAACACGATGAACTCGCTGGTTATGCAAGTGCATTTGAAAAATCGTGGTTACATGAGGAATTACATAAGGCACGAAATTTTAAACCCTTGATGAGTAAGGGTCTGTACACAGGAACCTTGCTGGTTGGGTTAGACCAGGTTATTTTCGGCGGCAAGGCGCCATGGACTCTGCATCACAAACATGCTGATCATGAATGCTTGCGCCCGGCATCTGAGTTTCAACCAATTACGTATCCCAAGCCGGATGGAAAATTAACATTTGACCGCTTATCTTCAGTTTTCATATCCAACACAAACCATGCGGAAAGTCAGCCAATTCACCTGACTCTAAAAGATCCAGATGTACCAGTTAACATCAATCTTGAAAAGTATGCCGGCCCTGAATCTCGCTACTGCCCTGCTGGCGTATATGAATTCATTAAGAATGATGATGGTTCAGACAAACTACAAATCAATTCACAAAACTGTGTGCATTGCAAAACCTGCGACATTAAAGATCCGACCCAAAATATTGTTTGGATTACGCCTGAAGGCGGTGGTGGCCCTAATTACCCCAACATGTGAACAACCAATAAAAAAAGCCGCAATCTGCGGCTTTTTTTATTGGTTCATGCTTTAACGGAAGAATTTCCTACCCAACTGCCAGAACAGATCTTTTCAAGCCAGAATGCACCAATGATTGTTTTCACATCGGTGATCCTGCCCTTTTGGACCAAGTCCATCAAATCTGTAAGCGGTAGTTTGAAAATCTCTAAGAATTCCTCGTCATCTGGTTGGCTATTACCGGCCTGAAGTCCTCGCGCAAGAAAAATATCCAGATGCTCATCAGAATAGGCAATCGCATTATGAATCGTACAGATATATTCCCAATCAGTAGCCGTGTAGCCAGTCTCTTCCAGTAACTCTCTCTTTGCTGTAGACAGTGGATCTTCATCCGGGTCAATTTTTCCAGCAGGAAATTCAATAAAAACCTGGTTCAATGGATAACGAAACTGCCGCTCCAGAAGTACGGCCCCATCATCAAAAAGAGGCAGAATAACAACCGCACCGGGGTGTTTAATAAATTCTCTGGTCGTTATTTTCCCGTCAGGCAGACAAACTTGATCACTACATACCTCAAGGAAATTACCTTGGTAAGCGATACTGCTTTGCACTGTCACTTCGATCAGATGATCGTCCATTTCATAAACTTTTTATGATGACGTAATTGTTATTCAATGTTTTCGCAAATATCGAAAGACAAAACCGGGGTATGAAAAAACAATAAACAAGCAGGAAGTAATAGCAAAAAATTGCCATTCTTGGGGGAAGGTATTGCCGATATTGGACTCAAGCGAATATGAAATAAATGCGATAAAAAGATACAAAAATACCAACTCTATTAGACGAAGAAATATAGATTTCCTGTATATTGTTTCAGCTTTTCTAAGTGGTATAAATGCAAGCAAATGTTCATTTAAAAAAGGAATATTGGCAGCAATTGCTGCCAATATGATGACTAACCAACTAGAAAAAAAAACATTCACGAAATGAAATGGCTTTCAGAAAGTATATTAAGACGCAAGAGTCTTTGCTATAGCGGTCGCGCAGTATGTCATCAATGCACCTGGCAACAGGCCGAGAACAAGTACAGCTGCACCATTAATACTTAAAGCAATACGCATATCATTATTTACAAGGATCGGCGTGGTATCTACTGGCGCATCAAAATACATGACTTTGACTACACGTAAATAATAAAAAGCACCTATCAATGAGAACATCACAGCCACTACGGCAAGCCAAACTTGATTTGTAGCCAAAACAGCTTGAAGTACCGACAATTTTGCATAAAAACCCATCATCGGTGGAATTCCTGCCAAGGAGAACATTAGCAGTAACATCACAAGTGCAAACCATGGGCTACGTTGATTGAGTCCTTTGAAATCGTCAATACTTTCGGCTTCGAAACCGGTCCTGGCCAATAACATAATGACGCCAAACGTACCGAGTGTAGTCAAGACATAAGTAACTGTATAGAACATTGCAGCACTATAAGCGTTAACAGCAAAACTATGATCACCACCGACAACGCCAGAAAGAAGCCCCAACAGCATAAAACCCATCTGAGAAATAGTGGAATAAGCCAACATACGCTTCAAATTGGTTTGCGCAATGGCGGTCAAATTGCCAATTGCCATAGACATAACTGCAAGCACAGTAATCATTTGTTGCCAGTCTATAGCTAATGGCATTAGTCCCTCAACCAACAAGCGGATACAGATAGCAAAAGCGGCCAATTTGGGAGCACCACCCAACAATAATGTGACCGCTGTCGGTGAACCCTGATAGACGTCAGGAACCCACATATGAAAAGGAACAACACCTAATTTAAATGCTAGACCCGCAACCAGAAAGACAACCCCAAAAATCAATACTGTTTTATTCACAGTTCCTGAAGCAGTTACTTTCGCGACTTCAGTCAAGTCTAGCGAGCCTGTTGCTCCATATAACATGGAAATTCCGTAAAGCAAGAAACCGGATGCCATGGCACCAAGAATAAAATATTTCATTGCAGCTTCTGTTGAGACAGCATGATCGCGACGCAATGCAACCAGAGCATACAAAGACAACGACATCAATTCCAGCCCGAGGTAAATGATCAAGAAATTATTACCCGAAATCATCACCATCTGCCCTAACAAGGCAAACAATGCCAAGACATAGAATTCACCGCCAAGATTACCACTCAACATTCCACGATTAGTTGCATACTGACGTGAATAAATTAATGTCAAACCAACAGCCAAATAAGAAAATAATTTTAACAGCTGAGACATCGGGTCAGAAACGAACATGTTATGAAAAGCATAATTACTAACACCACTATTCATTGAGTCAATAGTTAGCAACCCACAAATGACCAGAGTAACTAATGTCAGTCCATAAGTGATGTAACGTTTTGCATCTGACAAAAACATATCTATCAGCAATATTGCTGATATTGCAATTGTCAGAAAAATTTCCGGGTATAGCGGTATTAAAGTCATGTTCATGTTATTCATTTCGTCGCCTCTTAATAGTGCGTTCTATTAGTTCACTTTTGAGATAGCGACATGCTTGAGCAGGTCAGTAACTGAGGTTTGCATAGTATCCGTGAATGGTGCTGGATATAAACCCATCGCTATTACCGCAATGGCAAGAACACCCAACATGGAAAATTCACGTTTTCCAAGATCATTCAATTGCGAAACATGATCGTTAACAATTGCACCGAAGACAACACGCTTCACCATCCAAAGAGAGTAAGCCGCGCCAAAAATAAGTGCTGTAGCTGCAAGCATCCCAATCCAGAAATTAAACTTGACTGCGCCCAAAATCACCATGAATTCGCCAACAAAACCTGATGTAGCTGGAAGACCGCAGTTCGCCATTGAAAATAACACAAAAAAAGCAGCAAATTTTGGCATGCGATTAACCACTCCGCCATAATCAGCAATTTGGCGGGAATGCATGCGGTCATATAGAACACCAATACAAAGGAACATTGCGCCGGATACAAAACCGTGGGAAATCATCTGCACTATTCCACCCTGAACAGACATGTCATTAAACATGAAGAATCCCAGTGTCACGAAGCCCATATGCGCAATCGATGAATAGGCCACCAATTTCTTCATATCAGCTTGAACCAAGGCCACCAAACCAATATAGATTACTGCAATCAATGATAAGGTAATCATGAAGCCGGAAAGATAATGGCTGGCATCAGGCGCTATCGGCAGTGAGAATCTGAGAAAACCGTAAGCGCCCAATTTCAACATGATTGCAGCCAGAACTACGGAGCCGCCTGTTGGCGCCTCAACGTGTGCATCCGGCAACCAAGTATGTACCGGCCACATAGGAACCTTCACAGCGAATGCCATCAGGAATGCAAAGAAAATAATTACCTGCGTTGACATAGGCAACGATAATTTGTGCCAAGTCAGAATATCAAAACTGTTACCTGATTTGACATACAAATACAAAATTGCAACTAGTGTTAACAATGAACCGAACAAGGTGTAAAGAAAGAATTTAAACGCCGCATAAACACGATTAGCACCACCCCACACACCGATAATGACAAACATCGGAATAAGTGTCGACTCAAAAAACACATAGAACATTAATCCATCAAGTGCACAAAAGACACCGATCATCAGTCCCGACAAAATCAGGAATGCTCCCATGTACTGGGCAACTTTTTTCTCAATAACTTCCCAGGCTGATATAACAACTATGACGGTAATAAAAGCTGTTAATACAACAAACCATAATGAAATACCGTCGATACCCAGATAATAATTAATATTAAAACGATCAATCCAGGCCATTTTTTCAACAAATTGCATGCCATGAGCTGCATTATCAAAGTGCTGAATCAGCGGTAAGGTGACAAGAAAACTGGCTAAAGCACCGATCAGTGACGCTTTGCGGACCAGGCCAGGATTTTCGTCTCGGCCAAATGCCAGAATAAAAATACCAAATGCGATAGGACACCAAATCGCGAGACTCAAAAAGGGTAAAGTTGACTGCATCATGGTTATTGTTTGTTTTCTTTGTCTGCTTATTGGGCGAACGGGAAAGGCATGAAATAAATCAGGAAACCAAGCACGCCGAGAATCATAACGAAAGCATAGTGGTAGATATATCCAGATTGCACCAGGCGTACCATCTTGGAAATCCAGCCCACCAATTTAGCGCTGCCATTAACGATCAAACCATCAATCAAGGTTTTATCACCGATACTCCACAAGCCACCACCTAATAAGCGTGCCCCGCCTGCAAACACGACTTCGTTAATCCTGTCCATGTAATACTTATTTTCCAATAGGTCATAAACCACGGTTGATTTACTCTTAATGTACGCAGGTACACGTGGGTTGATCATATAGAAATAATACGAACTAACTACGCCGCTTACTGCAAGCAGGAAAGGAAGTGACGTCAGTGAATGCAAGGCCATTGCAACTGGTCCATGGAATTCATTCGCAAGTTCTTCCATCGCATGATGTGCTTCGCTGACGAAAATCACATTCTTGAAGAAATCACCGAACAACATTGGGCCAATTGCCAGATAACCAATAATTACAGAAGGGATCGCCAGCAATATCAAAGGCAAGGTAATAACCAGGCTGGATTCATGAGGCTTTTGACCTGGCGCCAATCCATGATGATGTTTATCGAACTCTTCTTCTTCCTCTTCATGTTCATGATGTCCATGATTTACCTTGCCAAATCGCTCTTCACCATGGAATACCAAGAAATACATTCTGAAAGAATAGAAGGCTGTGACAAATACTCCGGCCAAAACCGCAAAATTTGCAAAACCCGAACCATAAATATGTGTGTTATGCACCGCTTCAATAATGCTGTCCTTGGAATAGAAACCAGCAAAAAATGGGGTACCAATCAAAGCCAGCGAGCCCAGCAATGAAGTGAACCATGTAATGGGCATATATTTCCGTAAGCCACCCATGTTGCGAATATCTTGATCATGATGCATGCCAATAATTACTGAGCCTGCCCCAAGGAATAACAAAGCTTTGAAAAATGCGTGTGTCATAAGATGAAATACAGCGACTGAATATGCCGAGGCACCCAAGGCAACCGTCATATAGCCCAACTGTGACAAAGTGGAGTATGCGACAACGCGCTTGATATCATTTTGGATAATGCCAAGAAAGCCCATAAACAGTGCAGTAATCGAGCCAATAATCAGGACAAAAGAAAGCGCCGTATCAGACAACTCGAACAAGGGTGACATACGAGCCACCATGAAAATACCAGCGGTAACCATAGTTGCTGCATGAATCAGTGCGGAAATAGGTGTAGGGCCTTCCATCGAATCAGGCAACCAAACATGCAGGGGAAATTGTGCTGATTTACCCATTGCTCCGATGAACAAGCAGATGCAGGCTACGGTAATCAACATCCAATCCGTACCCGGAAAAATCAATTTAGCCAGCTCTTCTTTTTTTGCAAATACATCCGCATAGTTCATTGATCCAGCGTAAGCAAGCAACAGACCAATACCAAGAATGAAACCAAAATCACCAATGCGATTGACCAGAAATGCCTTCATGTTGGCGATAATCGCAGTTGGCCTCGTATACCAGAAACCAATCAGCAGGTAGGACACCAAGCCTACAGCTTCCCACCCAAAAAATAGTTGCAAGAAATTATTGCTCATGACCAGCATCAACATCGCAAATGTAAAGAGCGAAATATAGGAGAAAAAGCGGTTATAGCCCTCATCCTCTTTCATGTATCCAATTGTGTAGATATGGACCATCAAAGAAACAAATGTAACAACGCACATCATCATTGCGGTCAGGCTATCAACGAGAAATCCCACTTCCAGCTTTAGACCGGCGACTGTCATCCAGTTATAGATGACGCCATTAAATGTGGCACCATCCATCACGTCAAAAAGTGTCATGCATGAAATGATGAATGCAATAAGCACACCTAAAATCGTCACTGTATGCGACGTGGCGCGGCCAATCAAATTACCAAAAAATTTGGTTCCGAATAAGCCAGAAATTGCTGAACCGACAAGCGGCGCCAAAGGTACGACAAGTAATAAATTAGGGTTAAGTTGCCCCGCCATGATGACCCTTAAAGTAATTCCAGAGATTCTTGCTATTAACCTTTGAGTGAATCCAAATCTTCGACATTGATGGTATCCAGATTACGGAACATGACCACCAAAATTGCAAGACCTATTGCGGATTCAGCTGCAGCGACTGTAAGAATGAAGAAAACAAAAACTTGTCCAGCCGCATCCCCCAGATAATGCGAAAATGCGACGAAATTCATATTAACCGCGAGCAGCATTAACTCTATTGCCATAAGCAATACGATAATATTCTTACGATTTAAGAAAATACCGACAATTGAAATCGCGAATAAAATTGCGCCGAGTATCAAATAGTGTGCAAGCGATAAGTGTCACTGCGCTACTCCTTATTTCTGTTCTGTTGCCGGAGCAACAGTGGCATGTATATTATTATTGTTGCCAGAAGCACGAGTTGACTCGGCTTTCATACTCACAATACGAATACGATCATTACGTTTCACTTTGACTGCTTTAGCGGGATCAAAATGCTTGCTATCTTTGCGACGACGCAATGTCAGAGCAACAGCGGCAACAATCGCTAATAATAATATTGCTGCAGCAATTTCAAATGCATACACATATTGCGTATATATTAATTGGCCAAGCTCTTTCGTCCCACCAATGCTTGCTGCTGCAGCAGGTATTTGAGCATCAGGCCTCCAAAAACCATGAAGTAACACTGCAGCCATTTCAAGTGCAATTACAGCGCCAATGGTTGCCGCCAATGGAAAATAACCCCAAAATCCTTCTCGAAATCTTGTCTATATTAATATCCAGCATCATTACAACAAACAGGAATAACACCATCACCGCGCCAACATACACCAGCACCAGCACAATCGATAGGAATTCCGCTTTCAGTAACATCCATATCCCGGCCGCGGAGAAAAATGACAGCACAAGAAACAATGCAGAATGCACTGGATTTCGGGCCGTAATGACGCGTGTTGCAGCAAGTATCAATATCGCTGAAAATGCGTAGAACAAAACTGTTTTAAATTCCATATCAAGCCAAATAAGGGACCAGATTAACGATACGCGGCATCTGCTGCACGTGCTGCAGCGATTTCATTTTCATAACGATCACCGACAGCTAACAGCATTTCTTTGGTGTAATACAAATCACCACGTTTTTCGCCGTGATACTCAAGTACATGCGTTTCCACAATAGAGTCAACCGGGCATGATTCTTCGCAAAAACCACAGAAAATGCACTTGGTAAGATCGATATCATAACGAGTGGTACGGCGCGATCCATCAGCACGTTGTTCTGATTCAATCGTAATCGCCATTGCTGGGCATACTGCCTCACACAATTTACATGCAATACACCGCTCTTCACCATTGGGATAACGACGCAATGCATGCAATCCTCTGAAGCGGGGAGATTGCGGTGTTTTTTCCTCAGGAAACTGCACAGTAATTTTCCGCGCGAACATATACCGTCCAGTCAATGCCAAGCCCTTGAGCAACTCACGGAGCAACAAGCTACTGAAAAAATCTTTAATGGCTTCCATCTGCTAACAGCCTCTTATCTTTCATTACTTCCAAATATTCCAAGATGTCTGCATCCAGGCAGCCACTATGACCAAGTAAGCCAACGTCAAAGGAATGAACACCTTCCAACCCAAGCGCATGATTTGGTCATAGCGATATCGTGGAAATGATGCGCGAGCCCAAATGAACATCGTCACAATTACCAATGTTTTCACACCGAGCCAAATCCAGCCGGGTACCCAATTAAAAAGGATTGAATCAATCGGTGATGACCACCCGCCTAAGAACATCAATGATGCCAAGGCAGAAATCAAAATCATATTGGCGTATTCAGCCAGGAAGAACATTGCAAATGACATCCCAGAATACTCAACCATATGACCAGCCACAATTTCCGACTCGCCCTCAACTACGTCAAATGGATGTCTATTTGTTTCAGCAATACCAGAAATCACATAAACAACGAACATCGGAAATAACGGCAACCAGTTCCAAGACAGAAAATTCAGACCTTTTTCAACGAAATAACCCTTTGATTGCGACATTACGATATCGGTGAAATTTAAGCTACCGGATACCATGAGAACGATAACTAAAACAAAGCCCATAGCAATTTCATATGAAACCATTTGTGCTGAAGCACGCATCGCCCCCAAAAATGCATATTTCGAATTTGAAGCCCACCCAGCGATAATCACACCATAAACTTCCATGGAAGTGATCGCCATAACAAACAACAATCCAGCATTAATGTTAGCAAGAACAGTTTCAGGTCCAAACGGGATAACTGCCCATGCGGCAAGTGCCGGCATTATCGTCATGATAGGTGCGATAACAAATAACACCTTGTTAGCTTTTGCCGGAATTACGATTTCTTTGAGCAATAACTTCAATGCATCTGCAATTGGTTGCAACAGACCTGCTGGTCCCACGCGATTTGGGCCAATTCGTATATGCATCCAGCCAATTACCTTACGCTCCCATAACGTGAGGTAGGCAACGCAGCCCATGATTGGGAGAACAATACAGACGATCTTTACCAGGTTCCAGACCAAAGGCCACAAGAAACCGAATATCCCTTGCCCTAATGCATGGATGGTGACAAATAACTGCTCCATCATGCACGCTCCACATTAAGCTCACCAAACATCGGGCCGAGTGCAACAGTTGTCAAATGAGCTGCAGAAACTCTGACGACATTATCGGGCAACCCCTTCTCAATTATCGCAGTCAATTGTGCAGCCCCATTTCCTTGACGCACAACTACTTTCATGCCTTCAACCAAGCCTAACTTCTCAAGCAAGGCTGCCGACATTTTTGCGCTTGGGGCTCTTGCATCACTTGTCTTTTGCAATGCTCCAGCGCGACGAACTATCGCATCAGTAAAATAAATCGGCACATCAGTTACGCGTTCCAATTTCATCTCAGAGATAATGCCCGGCGAAACTTCAGGCGGTTTATTACTAAGGTTGTTCAATTTGGCTGACAGATCTGGCTCGATATCGTTTTTCGAACCCATGATGTCATCACGAATTGCTTCTGATGTTTCATAGTCAAATCCGGCAAGTCCCAGCAGGTTGCCTAATACACGCAATACTTTCCATCCGGGACGAGTGTCACCCAATGGCCTGACAGTGCCATTAAAACTTTGCAAACGACCTTCACAGTTTACAAATGATCCTGAAGTCTCTGTGAATGGAGATATTGGCAACAACACATCTGCATAATCAAGTCCATGCTTGAAAGGCGACAATACGACTACCATATCGGCCTGCGACAGCGCCGCCCGAGCGATTTGTGGATTAGCGCAGTCAAACTCTGCTTCGGCATTAAGCATCAGGTATGCTTTACGCATTTTTGTGAATGCCTCTACAGCATTTGCGCCGCCTGCAGGAATCGCATTAGCCAGATAGCCGCCCACTGTATTTGCTGACTCTGTCAGATAGCCAAGCTTGGCTTCAGTATTGTGCGCTATCCATTCTGCAGCAGCATGCAATTTCGATGCATGGGGATGCTGAGCCGCAGAGTTCCCCAAGAAAATCGCCTTGTTTTCACCGCTCAACAAATTTTCTGCAATATTTCTAGCTTCAGCAGTGCAAATAATATTTTCAAAACCAGCAGGAATTGCAATATTTTTCGCTTGAGCTACTGCAACAATGATCTCATTCAGCACTGACAACCAAGCAGATGGTGCCTTGATTATCTTGCTTGATACCGGCATCAGCAAATCATCATCTGCCGCATGAAGAATATTTATTTTCGCACCCGCTTTTACGGCATGGCGCAGACGTGAAGCTAGCAAAGGATGATCTTTGCGTAAAAATGATCCAATGATGAAAGCACGCTTTATCTTGCTGACTTCCGCAATTGGCATTCCCAACCAAGGAACAACTGTTCCGTCCAAGGAAAAATCCGATTGACGCAAACGGAAATCAACATTATCAGACCCAACACCTCGGACCAGTTTTTGCAAGAGAGACAACTCTTCAAGCGTCGAATTTGGCGTTGCTAAAGCAGCTATCGCATCAGAACCATGCTCATGCTTAACATTCTTCAAACCATGAGCAACATATTCCAGAGCTGTTTGCCAATCAGTTTCTTGCCACTGATTACCTTGCCTGATCATCGGTTTGGTAAGGCGCTCTTCGCTATTTAAACCCTCGTATGAAAACCGATCCTTATCGGACAACCAGCATTCATTAACGCCGTCATTTTCTAGGGGCAAAACACGCATAACCTTATTGTTTTTTACCTGAACAGTAAGGTTGGAACCCAGACCATCGTGGGGACTGACTGATTTACGACGAGACAACTCCCAGGTGCGAGCACTGAAACGGAATGGTTTTGATGTCAGTGCGCCAACAGGGCACAGATCTATCATATTGCCTGATAGCTCCGAATCAACTGTCTTACCTACAAATGATGTAATTTCCGCATGTTCACCGCGATTTAGCATGCCAAGCTCCATCACGCCGGCAATTTCTTGACCGAAACGCACGCAACGCGTGCAATGAATGCAGCGGCTCATCTCCTCCATGGAAATCAGTGGCCCGACATTCTTATGGAATACAACACGCTTCTCTTCATCATAACGAGAGGAACTTGCGCCATAACCTACGGCCAAATCTTGCAACTGACACTCACCACCCTGATCGCAAACCGGACAATCAAGAGGATGATTAATCAACAAGAATTCCATGACGCCTTTTTGCGCCTTGACAGCCTTATCGCTATTGGAACGCACGATCATGCCAGCTGTTACCGGCGTGGCGCATGCAGGTAACGGCTTTGGTGCTTTTTCAACCTCGACCAAACACATGCGGCAATTCGCCGCTATCGACAATTTTTTGTGATAACAAAAGTGGGGGATGTACGTACCAAGCTTATTGGCAGCGTCCATCACCATGCTGCCCTCTTGGACTTCGACTTTTTTACCGTCTATTTCAATTTCAACCATGGTTTACTTTGGCCTGACCTGGCTTAAACGTAAGCGGGCACCAAGCAATGCTTGTGCTCGATGTGATATTCAAATTCTTCGCGGAAATTCTTGATCATCGCTCGGACCGGCATCGCTGCAGCATCGCCCAACGCACAAATCGTGCGACCTTGAATATTGTCGGCGATTGTATTGAGCATATCCAAATCATCTGCGCGACCCTGCCCATGCTCAATGCGATGTACCATGCGGTAAAGCCAACCCGTACCTTCACGGCAAGGAGTGCACTGACCACAGGATTCTTCGAAATAGAAATAAGACAGACGCAACAGCGATTTGACCATACAGCGCGTCTCATCCATCACGATGACAGCACCTGATCCCAGCATTGACCCTGCTTTGGCAATCGAGTCATAGTCCATATCAGTTGCCATCATCACATCACCCTTCAATACGGGCATGGATGAACCACCAGGAATGACTGCCTTGATTTTTTTTCCATCGCGCATACCGCCCGCGAGCTCAAGCAAGGTAGCGAAAGGCGTCCCCATCGGCACTTCATAATTTCCTGGCCTGGCTATATCACCTGACATCGAAAATATTTTGGTACCGCCATTATTCGGCTTGCCTAGCGCAGCATATGCCTCGCCTCCCATGCGCAAAACAAATGGCACGGCAGCGAATGTCTCTGTATTGTTAATCGTTGTCGGCTTACCATACAAACCAAAACTTGCCGGGAAAGGCGGCTTGAAACGCGGCTGACCTTTTTTCCCCTCTAACGACTCAAGCAAGGCGGTTTCTTCACCGCAAATATAGGCGCCGTATCCGTGAAATGCGTGCAACTGAAAACTAAAATCTGTACCAAGAATGCTATCACCCAGCATACCCGCTGAACGCGCTTCTTCAATCGCCTCTTCAAAGCGATCATAGTCAGCGAAAATTTCACCGTGGATGTAGTTGTAGCCAACCGTAATGCCCATTGCATAAGCACCGATCGCCATACCCTCAATCAATGCATGTGGGTTGTAACGGATAATGTCACGATCTTTAAATGTTCCCGGCTCGCCTTCATCAGTATTGCAAACCAGGTATTTTTGACCGGGAAACTGACGTGGCATGAAACTCCACTTCAAACCAGTTGGAAAACCCGCACCACCACGACCACGCAGTGATGATGCCTTCAATTCTGCAATGACTTGCTCAGGCGTTATTTTTTCAGTAAGAATGCGCTTCAGCGCCTCATACCCGCCACGCTTGACATAATCTGACAGATGCCAATTTTGCCCATCCAGATCCGCAAGTATCAATGGCTTGATATGCCGTTTATGCAGGGAAGTCATTTCTTCAATTCCTCCACCAATGCATCAATCTTTTCATTCGACATATGGCTACACATGCGTTTGTTATTCACAATCATGACAGGCGCATCACCACAAGCCCCCATGCACTCACCCTCAACCAAGGTGAATAGATCATCGGGCGTTGTTTCCTTGTAATCAATACCTAATTTTTGCTTCAGATAAAAGGCAGCCTTCTCACCACCAGACAAGGCACATGGCAAATTCGTGCAGACAGAAATCTTGAATTTCCCCACAGGCTTGACGTTATACATATTGTAAAACGTCGCAACCTCTTGCACAGCAATCGCAGGCATACCAAGGTAGTCAGCAACACACTGCAAAACCTCGGGCGCCAGCCAGCCAGTTTCATCCTGAGCAATGGCAAGTGCAGCCATTACTGCAGACTGCTTTTGATCCGCAGGAAATTTCGCAATTTCGCGGTCGATTTTTTTATACGTTTGCTCTGATAACAGCATCGTTTTATGCCTCAATTATCGACACGCATTTAGCGGTCAATCTCACCAAACACAATATCTTGCGTGCCGATGATCGTTACTGCGTCGGCAATCATGTGACCTTTTGCCATCTCATCCAAACCTTGCAAATGCGCGAAACCCGGAGCACGAATTTTCAAGCGATAAGGCTTATTTGCACCATCTGAAATCATGTAGATACCAAACTCACCTTTGGGATGCTCGATAGCTGCATATGCTTCACCTGCAGGAACATGGAATCCTTCGGAGAATAATTTAAAATGGTGAATCAACTCCTCCATATTGGACTTCATGTCCGTACGCTTTGGAGGCGCCACTTTATGATTATCCGTAATTACCGCACCAGGATTATTTCGCAACCACTCGACACATTGCTTGATAATCCGATTAGATTGCCGCATCTCTTCCATGCGCACCAAATAGCGATCATAACAATCACCATTGACACCGACCGGAATATCAAAATCCAATAAATCGTAAACTTCGTAAGGCTGTTTTTTGCGCAAATCCCATTCGATACCGGACCCACGCAACATAGGACCAGTAAAACCCATTGCTTTCGCACGCTCAGGCGAAACCACGCCAATACCAACCAAACGCTGCTTCCAGATACGATTATCGGTCAGCAGTGTTTCATACTCATCGACATAAGTTGGGAAACGATTTGTGAAATCTTCAATAAAATCAAGCAGCGACCCCTGCCTGTTTTCATTCAGCGCTTTGATCGCTTTATCATTACGCAGCAGAGATGCTTTGAATTGCGGCATCGACTCTGGCAAATCACGATAAACACCACCAGGACGATAATAGGCGGCATGCAGACGAGCGCCAGATACCGCCTCGTAGCAATCCATCAAATCTTCACGCTCACGGAACGCATACAGAAATACCGCCATCGCCCCGACGTCGAGCGCATGAGCCCCGATCCAGAGCAAATGATTCAGCAGACGGGTGATTTCATCAAACATCACCCTGATGTACTGCGCCCGCAAGGGCACATCAAGACCCAGCATTTTCTCAATTGCCATCACATAGGCGTGCTCATTGCACATCATCGACACGTAGTCGAGGCGATCCATGTAAGGCACAGACTGAAGATAAGTTTTTTGCTCAGCAAGCTTTTCAGTTGCACGGTGCAGCAAACCGATATGCGGATCAGCACGTTGAATGACCTCACCATCCAACTCCAGCACCAAACGCAAAACCCCGTGCGCAGCTGGATGCTGAGGACCAAAGTTCAGAGTGTAATTCTTAATATCAGCCATTATTTGACACCGTAGAGTTCTTCACGTATCACACGCGGCGTATTTTCACGCGGCTCAATCGTTACAGGCTGATAAATTACGCGCCGCTGCTCGGGGTCATACCGCATCTCCACATAACCCGACACAGGGAAATCCTTACGGAACGGATGCCCAATGAAGCCATAATCAGTCAGAATACGACGCAAATCATTATGACCATCAAACAAAATGCCAAAAAAATCAAATGCTTCACGCTCATACCAATTAGCCGCATTCCACACATCAACCAAAGAGGCCAACAACGGAAAATCATCATCCGGAGCAAACACACGAACCCGCAAACGCCAGTTATGCGTCACGGACAACAAATGCGACACAACCGCAAAACGCCTACCGACCCAAGCACCATCACCATACGTTGAATAATCAACACCGCAAAGATCTATCAACTCCTCAAAACGCAGATCTTCGTGATCACGCAAGCACGCGCATAACGGACAAATAATCTGCCGAGTCAACAACCAGCGTAACCTCACCAAGCGCAACCGCCAAATCCTCAATACTTTCCCCCAGCGCCGAGCGCAAGGCAACTTCGAGACTTTCCAGTTTTGTCGTCATTCTCGACCTCTTAACGCGCAATCGTATTGGTACGCTTAATCTTATTTTGCAACTGCATGATGCCGTATATCAGCGCCTCTGCGGTTGGCGGACACCCAGGGACATAGACATCCACAGGCACAATGCGATCACAACCCCGAACAACTGAGTACGAGTAATGATAATAACCACCACCATTCGCACATGAACCCATTGAAATAACCCAACGCGGCTCAGCCATCTGATCGTAAACTTTACGCAAAGCGGGCGCCATCTTGTTACACAAAGTACCCGCCACAATCATCACATCCGACTGACGCGGACGACGGACGAAACACAACCCCAAAACGATCCAAGTCATAACGCGACGCACCTGCATGCATCATCTCAACAGCACAACAAGCCAAACCAAACGTCATCGGCCACAGAGACCCGGTACGCGTCCAGTTAATCAGCTTATCCGCTGTCGTAGTAACAAAACCTTCGCTCAACACACCTTCAATTGACATGGCTTATTCCCAATCAAGGGCACCTTTCTTCCAGATGTACCAAAACCCAACAATAAATTCAGCTATGAACACCAGCATCGTGACAAAACCAGGCCAACCAAGGTCGCGCATGGCAACGCCCCACGGGAAGAAAAACGCAGTTTCCAGATCAAACAAAATAAATAAAATGGCAACGAGGTAATAACGCACATCGAACTTCATGCGCGCATCTTCGAACGCTTCAAAGCCACACTCGTAAGGAGAGTTTTTTTCCGCGTCAGGCTTAAATGGCGCCATCAAGCGACCAAGCACCTGCGGCACGACACCGACGCCGATACCAACGAGAATAAACAAAAGGACTGGGAAATAATTTTCGAGGTTCACAATATTTTACGCAATGATATTGAACTACACAGAATAACTTCCAGAATTTGACATGCACCCACTCGATAAAAAGCCAGCTAAGGATACCCTTGCTGGCCTCATAATCTTTGGTGCCGACGGCGAGACTCGAACTCGCACAGCTTTCGCCACTACCCCCTCAAGATAGCGTGTCTACCAATTTCACCACGTCGGCACAAGAACTACATTTTAACCTAATTTAGTACTTTTATTCAATGGAAACTTGCATCAAAACACGACTTAAACACATATTTTCAATAAATTATTTAGGTATTTGATTTGCCTGTCCGGAAGCGGCCGCGCCGGCAGCAGCGCCAGCCGATGCGGGGGTACTGGCAGGCGCCGCAACAACCGGCACTCCCGCCACAGGGGCTGGGGCTGGAGCTGCGCTTGCAGGCAGATTTTCCATAACACCGCCACTCACTGGCGCCCGCTTATTACCAAAATAACCCAAGGCCAGTGTAGCGACAAAGAAAACAGTCGCTGCCACGCCTGTAGATTTCGACAGGAAATTGGAAGAACCCGTTGCACCGAACAAACTGCCCGACGCTCCCGAGCCAAATGCAGCCCCCATATCGGCGCCTTTTCCGTGCTGCAACAAAACCAACGCAATAATAGCCAGCGCGGATACCACTTGCACAACAACAATAATACTGAACAAACTGTTCATTTAATAATTTCCAATCTCAGATAAATTACATTTTTCACAAAACAATTATGCTGCGCGAATAATCGCCAGAAAATCTGCAGCCTTCAGCGCAGCGCCACCGATCAAACCACCATCGATATCCGGCATCGCCATTAGTTCAGCGGCATTTTCCGGCTTCATGCTGCCGCCATACAAAATTTGCACACCCGCAGCCGCAGCCACATCTTTTTGCGCTAATTTTTCACGCAAGCCAGCATGAACATCCTGCGCCATTTGCGGCGTCGCAGTTTTTCCGGTGCCTATCGCCCATACCGGCTCGTAAGCAATCACTATATTAGCGAGATCACCAGCATCAATTACCGACAACACAGCAGTCATTTGCTGACCAACGATCTCATCAGTACGCCCCGACTCACGCTCAGCCAGAGTTTCGCCGACACAAACGATAGGAATCAAGCCCGCCCTCAAAGCGCGCAATGTTTTTTCGGCAACCAATTCATTGCTCTCACCATGATAGGCGCGACGCTCGGAATGCCCGACGATCACATATTTGCAAGAAAAATCCTGCAACATCGCGGCGGAAACCTCACCTGTGTACGCGCCAGCATCATGCGCCGAAACATCTTGCGCCCCCAAAGCCAGCGCCGTATCCGAGAGTTCCGCCTGACATTGCGCCAGGTACGGCGCAGGAACACAGACCGCCACAGCACAATCAGACCGGGACAAACCAGCCTTGATGCCAGCCAATAAAGTAGCGTTGGCAGCGAGGCTGCCATTCATTTTCCAATTACCAGCGACTAGTTTGCGACGCATCATCAGCCTAAAATTTGATTAACCGCTTATTTTAACGTGGTGCCGCAAGGTCGGTCAAACTTAGCCCGGTCATTTTGCACCAATCTTTCCGACAGAAGCACATGCAAAACATCGACTCCAATGGTGAGCGACAAAGCAATAAATCAATTCAACAAGGAACTACTTGCAGCATGATTTTTCCGGTATGCGCGCTTGATTCCATCATTGCATGAGCCTGAGCCGCCTGTTCGAGAGGAAAAACCTGATGAATGACCGGCTTTATTTCACCAGCCTCGATCAATGGCCAAACACGCTCATGCAAGTTCTTTGCTATAGCTGCCTTGAACTCCACCGAACGTGGTCGCAGAGTCGACCCGCTGATGCTCAGGCGACGGCGCAGTATCTGCCCCAAGTCAACAGTTGCCTTCGATCCGCCAAGCAAGGCGATCAAGCCCAACCGTCCATCATCGGCCAGACAACTGATCTCACGTGCAACATAATCCCCCGCCACCATATCCAGGATCACGTCCACCCCCCTGCCCTGCGTAAGCGACTTCACAACTTCAACGAAATCTTCAGTCCTGTAATTGATGCCGCGCTCAGCCCCCAATGCCTCACAGGCACGGCACTTGCCATCAGTGCCGGCAGTTGCGAACACCCTGTGTCCGAAAGCTCTTGCCATCTGAATTGCAGTCACGCCAATGCCCGACGTTCCGCCCTGCACCAGCAAAGTTTCATCGCCTTCCAGGTGCGCCCGATCAAACACATTACTCCATACGGTGAAATATGTTTCCGGCAGCGATGCTGCCTCAATGGCACTTAAGCCAGTCGGCAGCGGCAGGCACAACATCAACGGCGCGGCACAATACTCCGCATAGCCGCCGCCTTGCACAAGTGCGCAAACCATATCGCCCAACTTTAAGCTGCTGCCAGCCAGATCGCCTCCGACAATCTCGCCTGCCACTTCCAGACCCGGCAAATCCGAGGCACCTGCAGGGACCGGATAATGCCCCATGCGCTGCAATACATCGGGCCGATTGATGCCTGCTGCATGCACCTTGAGCATCACTTCGCCCGATTTAAGTATCGGCAGCGGGCGCTCGCACAAGCGCAGCATTTCAGGAGGTCCGTACTGACTGATTTCGATCGCGCGCATGACATGAATCCAGAGTGAAAGATAAGTTCTTCATTTTAATGGAAGAAGTTATCTTCCGATCACTCGCCCAAATGTTGCGCAGAACATCAGGAAGTTGAATCCGGCAAGCTGCCGGACTGAAGATGAATAGCCTGCAAGACAGGAAAATTCATGCAAGAATGCTTTTTTTGCCCTCACCCGACAGACCGACCATGACGAATAGCGCCGCAAATTTCAATCAAAAACAACAATCCTTCCTGCCCGGATTGCTTGGCGTGGAGATGATCAGTGTCGGTGCCGAAGGCGCGCAGGGCCGGATGCAGGTGCAGCAGCATCATCTTGCGCCCAACGGCTTCCTGCATGCCGCCTCGGTCGTGATGCTGGCCGATACCTGCTGCGGCTACGGCTGCCTCGCCAACCTGCCGGAAGGCGCGCTCAGCTTCACCACCATCGAGCTCAAAAGCAACCATCTCGGCACCGCCCGCGACGGCGTCATCAGTTGCAAGGCCAGCCCGATCCATCTGGGCAAGACCACCCAGGTATGGGATGCGACCGTGAGCAATGAGGCAGGCAAGACCATCGCGCTATTCCGCTGCACCCAGATGGTGTTATGGCCCAAAGGATGACATCGCGGCAGCATCAAGGGCGCTGACACCAGCTGAAATTTATATGAAAATTGAGGGGTATATGCCAAAACAGGCCTGTTGCCGCACGATTTCATTGCCTTATAAATAATACTAACCCCAGTATATTTAACCGCAGAAACCCGTGCCGCGGACGTGCTGCGGCCTGTCAGGCAACATTTAAGGACGACGGGCAGCAGCCGCAGCGGCCAGTTCCTGCGCCACCTCTTCATCGCTCACCTGCGGGAAGTAGCGGTAGAACTGCCCGACTGCCATGAAATTTTCCGGGGCGTGCAGGCACACTACCTGATCGGCATAGCCGGCCACGCTCTGGAGGCTGTCCGGCGCACCGACCGGCGTGGCGCAAATCAGTTTCTTCGGTTTTTTTGCCCGTACCGATTTCAGTGCGGCAATCATGGTGGCGCCGGTTGCAATCCCGTCATCCACCACAATCACAATCCGGCCGGCCGGATCAATTTGAGCTTGCTGCGGCAGATAGGACGCACGCCGCGCCTTGATCACGGCCATCTGACGTTCTTTTTCGCTGGCAACCTCGGCCGCCTCGGCGCCAGAGATGCCGTGATACGGGTTCAGGAACAGGTTGCCGTCTTCATCGACTGCACCCAGCGCAAATTCGGGATTGAATGGCGATGCCACCTTGCGCACCAGCACCACATCAAGCTGCCCGCCCAGTTGTTCGGCGATGATGCGTCCCATCGGCACCGCGCCGCGCGGGATCGCGAGGATCAATGGATTCTTGCCCTGATACGCCTTCAGGCGCTCAGCCAGTTGTTGCGCCGCCTCCTGCCTATCTTCAAAACCATGCGCCAATCTGCTCATCGTACATTCCCTTCCAGCCCTTAAGAAGCATAGCTCCGGCGCTGCATCGCATATTGATGCGCATCATGCTGACAAAATTACCGCTACGGACCTTTATACGTTTGATCCACCGCAGAGATCATGAGGAATTTCCGGCATAAGGTTTGAGTTGTAATGGCGTTACGACTATTCAATCAATTCAACCCATTTCCCAGCGAGCGCAACGTCCATGCACACTCAAACTGCCAGCCACGACCGGACTGTCACCTTCCTGCTGAATCCGGACAGTTACCCCGGCCATCCCGAGGTCAAGGCGATCGAGACGCATATGTCGTGGATTTTCCTGGCGGGCCAGTTCGCCTACAAAATGAAGAAGACGATGGTGTATGACCATCTCGATTACAGCACGCTGGCAGCCAGGCATCATTTTTGCGAAGAAGAATTGCGCCTGAACCAGCGCTTCAGCACCGACGTCTATCTGGAGCTGGTGCCGGTGACTGCCGACCGGGAAGATCAACTCAGCCTGCATGGCGCAGGAAAAACAGTGGAATGGCTGATCAAGATGCGGCGCCTGCCATCTGATCGGATGATGGATTACCGCTTGCGGCATCACGCGATCCTGCCGCATGAGATTCGCAAAGTGGCAGAATTGCTGAGCCGCTTTTACCTCCGTTGCACGCCCGCCGCGATCTCTGCAGCGCAATACCGGCAGCAGCTGATGCAGAACATCGATGCCACCGAAAACGCGCTGATGCAGTTCTCTGCCATCCTGGCGCAGGAAAGCATCCGGCACATCGGCTCACAGCTGCGCGCGATGGTGCAACTGCAATCCAAACGCTTTGATGAACGGCTCCGAACCGGAAAAATCATCGAAGGCCATGCCGACCTGCGACCTGAACATATCTGCCTGGAAGCCGAACCCGTGATCTTCGACTGCCTGGAATTTTCGCAAAAACTGCGCGTACTGGATGCGGCAGACGATATCGGCTTTCTTGCACTGGAATGCGAGCGCATGGGATTTCCCGGCATCGGCAGCACGCTGCTGAGCATCTATCTATCGCAAACCGGGGATCACGTGCCCGACGTGCTGCTGCATTTCTATAAAGCCTATCGCGCTTATGTCAGGGCAAAAATCGCGATCTGGCATCATCGGGAAGCACAATATCGCCGCTCGCCGCAATGGCTCAGGCAAGCGGAGCAATACCTGACCCTCGCCAGCCGCCATGCGCACGCATGGGCCAATTCAACTTGAAAATCCATTTTTCAAGGGATGTGGCGGATCGTATCGGCAAACATTTTCGAGCAATCGAGCACCGTCAGTTTTTGCAATGCCTGCGCATCGCTGATCCGGAACGGCAGCACGGTATTGGCAATGATCATCCGGTCCAGCATATCTCCGGCCAGCACCGCGCTGGCAGCGCCCACCAGCAAGCCGTGCGTCGCCACCGCATACACCGCGGTCGCCCCGCCCTTGCGACAGGCGACGGCGGCGCGCTGCATCGTGGTGCCGCTGCTGACCAGATCATCCACGATGACCGCCACCCGCCCCTGCATGTCGCCCACCAGCATATCGCCGCTGACCACGTCCAGCGCACGGTATTTTTCCATCATTCCGGTACCGACCGGACGCTTGAGCACTGTGCTTAGTGCCTGCCGAAACTGCTCGGCCCGCTTCATGCCGCCGGCATCGGGCGACACCACCGTCACCTCGGCATCCGCCACCAGCGCCGCGATATGCGCGACGAAGATCGCGTTGGCCTCAAGATGCTCGGTACGACATCGAAACGCGTTCTGGAACGCGGCAAGATTGTGCACATCGATCGTCACCACCGCATCGGTGCCGACCGCCTCGAACAGGCGGGCGATGTATTGCGTGGTGACCGGATCGCGCAATTGCGTCTTGCGATCCTTGCGGGAATAGGCCAGATAAGGCACCAGCGCTGTCACCCTGGCCGCGCACGCATCCTTCAGGCAAGCGATGAACAGCAGCAGGCGACACAACTTGTCGTTGGCGCTCAGCGCGTGATCGCCATACAGCGAATGGAGCACGAACACGTCCTTGCCCTGCACGTTGACCATCGGCCTGATCTTGTGCTCGCCATCCTCGAACTCACGCACTTCATGCGGGCTTAATGGCACACCGGCCTGCTGGCTGACCCGCTCGCCAAAATCCCTGCTGGCGTCCAACGTGAAAAACCGTATCCGATCAGCATGCATGGCCACTTCCTCTTTTTTGTCATGTCCATCGCTATCTTGTTCGATTCCGCAACGGCCGGATTGAGAGGAATCAAGCAGATTGCACATAATTTAAGCAGAATCAACAAAGCCGGCTGCGCTACCGACCGCAGCGCGATGCCGCGTCATATCATCAAAAATATACTCAAGAAGGCTTCGCAACCATGAAAACCGTCCGTTTCGATCAGGTGGTATCGGTTCCTGCTGCAGACGCGACTATCGAAGGACGACTGATACTGCCCGACTCAGCGATCGGCATCGTGGTGTTCGCCCACGGCAGCGGCAGTTCGCGCCATAGCCCGCGCAACAACTATGTGGCCAGCGTGCTGCATCAGGCACAGATCGGCACGCTGCTGCTGGATCTGCTGACGCCGCAGGAAGATGAACAGTATGCGAACCGGTTCGATATCGGCCTGCTCACCCGGCGTCTGCTGGACGCGCTGGCATGGCTGCACAGCGAAGCACGCAGCCGGCCATACCGGCGCGGCCATCTTCGGCGCCAGTACCGGCGCTGCCGCCGCACTGGAAGCCGCCGCCGTGCTGGGCGACGGCATCAGCGCCGTCGTATCGCGCGGCGGCCGCCCCGATCTGGCCAGCAGCAACGCGCTGCGTCAGGTACGGGCGCCGACCCTGCTGATCGTCGGTGCGCAGGACCAGCAGGTGCTGCAGCTGAATCGACAGGCCTATGCCCAGTTGCAATGCGAAAAATCCCTGCAGATCATCCCCGGCGCGACCCATTTGTTCGAAGAAGCCGGCACTTTGGAACAGGTCGCCCACAGCGCATCCGACTGGCTTGAAAGAATGTTCCGGCGCCAGCCGACGTAGCTAGACAACCAGCAACATTGGTCGCGCTGCGCACTGATAACATAGCTGCGCTGCCGCGAACGCCCCGGAGTTACCCACATTTTCTGTGGATAACTCTGTGCGCAAGAACCCATGCAATTTGTTAAGTCATTGATACACAACACTTTTATAGCAATGCAGGATTGCGTTGCATGGTCTGAAAACCAGTGATTGCATCAGCAGCCGGCGCCAACCCGATCTCATGTCAGAATGAGTCGAAACCAACTTCTCAAACAAAGGAGCTTTCTTGTCACTCATCGCCAGCATCGTCATAGCCCTGATCGGGCTCCTGCATGTCTACATCCTCGTGCTGGAAATGTTTCTTTGGGATAAGCCAGCCGGACTGCGCGCGTTCGGCCAAACCCGGGAAGCCGCCGCCGCCTCGAAAGTTCTCGCTGCCAACCAGGGGCTGTACAACGGTTTCCTGGCCGCCGGCCTGTTCTGGGGCCTGAGTCTTGGCGCCGGCGGCACCGGCGTGAAGGTGTTCTTCCTCTGCTGCGTGCTGATTGCGGGCTTGTACGGTGCGGCAAGCGCCAACCGGAAGATCCTGTTTGTCCAGGCCGTTCCAGCGGCCCTTGGCCTGGTTCTGCTGCTCCTGTCATGAGCGCAGGACTTGTGCCGCATCAGATCATGCTCAACTCAGACCCATGCATACTGATCAAGCAGCTCCGCTGACGCGATCCGATTATGTCAAATACCAGACAAAATACTCAAGGATGTACCAATGACGATCAAGCACCACTTGGCGCAAGTCAATATTGCCAGAGCCAAAGCCCCTCTCGACACGCCGACAATGAAAGGCTTTGTCGACCAGCTCGACCACATCAACAAGCTGGCGGAAATGAGCCCCGGCTTCGTGTGGCGGCTGCAAACTGAAGACGGCGATGCAACGGCGCTTCAAATTTTCGAAGATCCGCTGATCATCGTCAACATGTCAGTCTGGGAGTCCTTCGAAGCGCTGAAGGATTATGTCTATTCAGGCGATCATCTGACTGTGTTGAGAAACAAGAAAAACTGGTTCGAGAAGCCGGACGCGCCCATCCTGGCGTTATGGTGGGTGCCGGCAGGCCAACTGCCGACGGTTGAATCCGCCAAACTCGTGCTGGAAACACTCACAGAAAAAGGCGCGACGCCGGAGGCATTTACATTCGCCAAGCCATTCCCCGCACCGGAAAACAGTACGGCTGCGCGGGTGCAATTCGCCTGACGTGCCCCAAATCGCTCGCTTGGCAGCTATTTAAATGACTAATCCGACAGGCTGCCGGAGATTCCCTCCGATACTGGCCGCAGTTACGACGAAACCATCCTGAAGTTACCCACATTTTCTGTGGATAACTCTGTGCGCAAGAACTCATGCCATTTGCTAAGCCATTGATATAAAACAATTTTATGACAATGCAGGATTCCGTTGCAGCCGCTTGTGAAGGGCCAGGCGGATAGCCGGAAACTGCAGGCGCCCTGTCAGCGCCCTGCACGCGATGCATTTCGGATTGACAACTTGCATCCATTGACGGAAACGCCCGCGAGTTACCCACATTTTCTGTGGATAACTCTGTGCGCAAGGCGTCATGGAAATGCTTAAGTCATTGATGCAAAACGCTTTTATTCCTATGCAGGATTACGCCGCACCGGCCCACAATCATTGCCGAACAACAACAAACATGGCTTGCAGACCATCGCAAGCAGGAGCAAAGACCAGCAGCACCTACTCCGTTTCAGCATGCCATCGCTCTACGGCAAGCGCCGCGCACGAACCGGGTCGCTCCGGAACTATAAGACCCGATACACCTGACCGGTCTGCCGGCCTTCGACGCTCCTGCTGTAGGCCAGCGCGACTCGGCTGGCGGGGACTGCCTCGAAGCCGCGGAAATACGGGCCGTAGCCCTCCATCGATTCCTGCAGCACCGACGGGCTGACCACGTTGATCCGCAGGCCGCGCGGCAGTTCGATCGCGCTGGCTCTGGCGAATCCCTCCACGGCGGCGTTGACCGTGGTCGCGTTGACGCCATACAAGATCGGCTGCTCAGTCAGGATGCCGCTGGTCAGCGTGATCGAACCGTCATCATTCAGGAAATCAATGCCGGCCAGGGCCACGTTGATTTGCCCCATCAACTTGTCCTGCAAGCCGACGGCAAACAACTCCGGCGTAAATTCCGCCAGCGGGCCGAAATGCACCTTGCCGGCGGCAACCACAATCGCATCCACTTTGCCGGTCTGCGCAAACAGCGCGCGCACCTTGCCGATATCGGTGATGTCGACCTGGTAATCGCCGTGGGTATTGCCCACCTGGATGATCTCGTGACGGGTGCCGAGCTCTTGCACGACCGCCTTGCCGATGGTGCCACTGGCACCGATAACGATGATTTTCATGGCCATCCTTTGGGAGTGTTGGAAAGTGATGCCGCTGCACCTTTTGCGCTGGCGGCGATCAGCATTTCCATTATTGTCGCAATCAGGACTGAAATGAATGCGAGCAGGCTCCTGAAGTTACCCACATTTTCTGTGGATAACTCTGTGCGCAAGAGCTCGCCGGATTGCCTAAGTTATTGATGTAAAAAGCTTTTATGGCCATGCAGGATTACGCTGCAGCGGCTTGCAGACGGGGAGTCGGGCCGCCGGGAAATTGTTAGCCATAGCTGTAGCGCGGCCCGCGGCCTCTTTCTGTCAGCACATTGCGCGCTCTGGATTGATGACCAGCCCCGATTGATCGGAACACTCCGGAGTTACCCACATTTTCTGTGGATAACTCTGTGCGCAAGAAGTCATGCAACTACTTAAGTCATTGATATAAAACAATTTTATAGCTATGCAGGATTACCTTGCACGGTGGATGACTTGCTCAACAGCATCCACCGATCCCACTGCCAGTTTCAGGCGAACGGCAAATACAGCACGATCGCATGCAGCACTATGCCGATCAGGCCGCCGACCACGGTGCCGTTGATGCGGATGAATTGCAGGTCGCTGCCGACGCTCAGTTCCAGCTCGCGCACCAGTTCGCTGTCTTCCCACTGCTTGACGGTGCTGGCGATGTGCAGCGCGATGGTGTCGCGCAAATCGCCAGCCAGGCCGCGCGCGGCGTCGGCCATGTGATCGTTGATCGAATCGCGCAGCGCCGGATTGTCCGCCAGCCACTGCCCCATATGGCGGGCGCCGTCGGCGATTTTTGCGCGCAGCGACGAATCGTCCTTGGCCAGATCGTCGCGCAGCCATGCCTTGAGCTGACCCCACAGGCCGTCGATATACTGCGCGGCTTGCGGCGAGGCCAGCAGCTGCTGCTTCCAGTGGTTGATTTTCTGATGGAAGGCCGGATCGTTTTTCATCCGTTCAAGGAATTCCTGCACCACTTCATCGAACTGCTGGCGGCGCGGATGGGCCGGATCGTCGCCGATGTCATGCAGCCAGTGATTGATGCTGCCGACCAGCGAGGTTGAAATCTTCAGGCTGAATTCCTCGGGATCGGCGACCATGCCCAGCATCTGCATCAGGCTCGGATATTCGCGCCCCGCCACTTCGACAATCATGCCGGCCAGCGCCTTTTGGGTGGCGGGATCATCCAGCACGGTCGCCAGTTTGCGCAGCCCCTCGTTCAGCAGCAACTGGTGCCGGTTGTCCTCGGTCAGAATATCCAGCAAGCGGCCGATGGTCTGGCCCAGATCCAGCTGCTCCATGCGCTGCTGTATCGCATTGCGCAAGGCATTCTGCACCCGCGCGTCGTCAATGAAATCGAGACCATTGGCCACCAGCGCCAGCACCTTGCCGGCAAACACGTCGGCGTTATTGCCCGCATTCAGCCAGCCGGCAATCTTCTGGGCCGGATCGAAGCTGCGGATTTTTTCCACCAGCGTGTCGGTCGCCAGAAACTTGTCGCGCACAAAAATCGCCAGATTGTCGGCGATGCGCACCTTGTTGCGCGGAATGATCGCGGTATGCGGAATCGGCAAGCCCAGCGGGCGCTTGAACAAGCGCCACCACCGCAAACCAGTCCGCCAGCGCACCGATCATCGCCGCCTCCGCAAACGCCGCGACCCAGCCCCACAGCCCCATCCCCTGCTGCCAGCGCGCCAGGATGAACAGCAAGGTGACGCCAGCCAGCAGCGCGGTCGCCGAGCGCTTCATGTTGCTCAATTGTTGTTGTTTGGTATTGGGATTCATGGACTTCATGGTGGTATGCGTGAATGTGTTGCGGATACGCATTTTACTGTATGGGGCAAGCGCCTAACAGCCTTGCGCCTTGCGCTTCGCTTCCCATTTTTTGCTTGCCACCCAGACTGAAAAGGCCGTAAGCCGCACACCAAGGGCTCAACAAGCTGAGATGCAGGCCGCAAGTGCATGCGGCCTGCGGCCTTGCCGGAATGACGACTCAGGCCTTCTTGGTCCACAGGGTGCACCAGCCCGTGGGGCTGATCTGGCCATCGACCAGCTTGCAGGTATTCGACTCGGCGATGAAATTCACGCAGTTGCTGCACTTCTGCTCGCCCTTCGGCTGAGTCTGGTACTGCACGCTTGCCTTTGGCATTTTCTTGGTCGCCGCCGGGGTGGCAGCATTCGCGCTGGTAACGGGAGAACTGAAAAGCGCGATCGGCACAAACAGGCTGCAGCCAACCGCCAGTGTTCCGCGCAGCACCACCCTGCGCGGCGGGATGTCCACTTTCGGCTTGCGCTCTCCTTCGGACGAGTCCTCCCGTGTCTTTCTCGCCGCATCGAGGCGATCTGCGGCAAGCTTGTCCGTTCGCGCTTTCAACTGGCCCTTGAACCGCTTCCAGTTGCCTTCAACATTATTCCAGTTCATATCACACTCCTTCTGTCCAGAAACCGGCTGGCGGAATTGCCAATCGAGCATTTTTCGTTAATAGCTTGGATCGGAATGGCCAGTCTAAAGCGGGCCTGACAAGGATTTGAAACCAAGGATCAGCGCCCCGATCACTGCATTAATGGACACGCTGAGCGCCATCGGGACAAAAAAGAATGCGGACAATATGGGCGCCAGCATCAGTATTTCGGATAAGGCGCCGAATCCATACAGCATGCAACTCATGAACAGCCAGCGCCTCATGTAAGTAGTGAGCCATCTGGCCTGATGCTGATTGTGCCGCCACGCGACTGCGCGCTCGAATACATTGCCTTTGCTAACGTCCTTAAACAGCCAGCTAAAGAAAAAATAGCGATAAAGCAAGATTCGGAAGGGACAGTCAGCCATGGCAAATCAATCGAAATAATGATGGATAGCAGCATGAAAAATAAGAATTCAAGCTTGGATGTCTATCATTTGACTATAGTTTGCTCTTCAGTTCTTGCAAGCTGCGTTGCAAGACCGGCACCACAGGACGGGCTGCCAGGCCCAACTTTCGACGCGCTCAGATTGCGCTCAAGATATTGGTCTTCACGGACTCAATGCCAGCCTCCTGGCGGCAAGCAGGCGTTTGCCGCACGCATTTTCATACTCCCCACTGTATTTTTAAAACACCAATAAATCCGTGCGGAAAACCGCATGTTATTGGCAATACTCCCCTATTTTATGATTTTTCAGGGTGCCATAGCGCGGCCAGCAAGGGCGCTGCGGCATCGGCGATGCGGTCCAGGCTGTGTTCGCGCAACTGGCCCAGGTCGACCGTGTTGTCGGTTTCCAGTCCGGCCCAGCGCAGCAGCGCGGCGCAGGCGGCCGGATGGTCGAACAGGCCGTGCAGGTAGCTGCCGAGAATCTGGTCGTCGTTTGAACGTGCGCCTTCCGGCCGCGCCTGCGCGCCATCTTTGATGCTGAAGGCCGGGCGCGCCAGCGCTGCGCCGTGCGAGATGCCCATGTGGATTTCATAGCCTGCGACCTCGGCATGGCCGTCTGCATTTTCGTCAACAAATGCGCAATGGCCGCTGACCTGCGCCAGCCGCTTGTCCTGGGTCAGCGTGGTGTCGATCTCGAGCAGGCCGAGCGCGGGCGTGACGCCGGGCGCGCCTTCGACGCCGTGCGGGTCGGCCACGCTGTGGCCCAGCATCTGGTAGCCGCCGCAGATGCCGATCAGCTTGCCGCCGTAGCGCAGGTGCTTGCTGATCGCGTGCTGCCAGCCTTGCGCCTTCAGCCAGTCGAGGTCGCCGCGGGTGTTCTTGCTGCCGGGCAGGATGATCAGGTCGGCGGGCGGGATCGCGTGGCCGGGGCCGACGAAGATCAGGTCGACGTCGGGATGGGCGCGCAGCGCGTCGAAATCGGTGTGGTTGCTGATGCGCGGAAACACCGGCACCGCGATGCGGAATTTGCCGCCGCCGCTCTGGCCGCTGCTGGATCGCGTCTTCGGCGTCCAGATGCAGCCCGTGCAGGTAAGGCAGCACCGCCAGCACCGGCTTGCCGGTCTGCTGCTCCAGCCAGTCGAGGCCCGGTTGCAGCAGGCTGATGTCGCCGCGAAAACGGTTGATCGACGAAGCCGATGATGCGCGCCCGTTCGCTGTCGGACAGGCAGGCCAGCGTGCCGACGAAATGCGCGAACACGCCGCCGCGGTCGATGTCGGCCACCAGGATCACCGGGCAATCGACCGCTTCGGCAAAACCCATGTTGGCGATGTCGCGCTCGCGCAGATTGATCTCGGCCGGGCTGCCGGCGCCTTCGACCATCACCACTTCATACTTGGCCAGCAGCCGCTGGTGCGACTCCAGCACCGCGGCCATCGCGATGGTCTTGTACTGGTGGTAATCGCGCGCGTTCATGTCGGCGCGCACCTGGCCGTGGATGATGACTTGCGCGCCGGTGTCGCTCGACGGTTTCAGCAGCACCGGATTCATGTCGGTATGCGGCTCCAGCCCGGCGGCGCGCGCCTGCAAGGCCTGGGCGCGGCCGATCTCGCCGCCGTCGGCGGTCACTGCGCTGTTCAGAGCCATGTTCTGCGGCTTGAACGGCACCACCCGCACCCCTGCGCGCGCCAGCAGGCGGCACAGCGCGGCGACCACGGTGGATTTGCCGGCGTCGGAGGTGGTGCCCTGCACCATCAGGGTTCGGTACGGGAAATTCATGCTTTCATTTGATCTTTCGGTGTTGGCGCGCCTGTTCGAGTTTTTCGCACAGCGCGGCCGCGCCGTCGATCATGCGCGGGCCGGAGCGGCTGAGCAGGTCGCCGTCGAGCGAGAACAGGTTGCCGCGGCGCACCGCGGTCATCGTGCGTGTACGGCTGCCACAGATTGACGCCGCCGCTGCTCTGGTTGCGCTGGTCGCCGCTGAGAATGGCTTCCGGATCTTGCTGCAGCACCGCTTCGATGCTGACATTCGGCGCGGTCACCGTCATGCCGGCGAAGATGTTCTCGCCGCCGCACACGCGCATCGCGTCGCTGACGATGTGCTGGCCGTTGAGCGTGTACAGCGGCTTGTCCCAGACCTGGTAAAAAGTGCGCACCGGCGGCCGGTTTTGATACTGCGCCCTCAGTTTTGCCAGTTTCTGGCGCAACTCGGCCGCCGCCGCCTGCGCGGTCTGGTCGGTGCCCAGCAGCCGGCCGATGCGCTGGATGCTGCCGGCGATGTCGTCGAGCTGGCGCGGCTCGCTGTAGAACAGCGGGATGCCGAGCTGGCGCAATTGCTCGGTCTGGCGCTCCGCGTTGCCGTGCAGCCAGACCACGATCAGGTCCGGCTTCAGCGCAATCACCCGTTCCATGTCGACCTGGCGGTTGTCGCCGACCAGCGGGATGCTTTTCGCGGCGGGCTGGAAAATCGCTGTAGCTGACGGTGCCGACGATGCGCGCGCCGCCGCCGGCCGCGAACACCAGTTCGGTCACGTGCGGCGCCAGCGTCACCACCCGCTGCGCCGGCTTTGGCAGCGTCACCGTCTGGCCGGCGTCGTCCTGCACGCTGATCGCCGCCAGCGCCTGAGCGGCGCACAGGCAGAGCGCGAATGCAGCCAATAAGCTTCGTTGATTCATTGTCGTTCCTTGCGCCAGTCGCCCAGCGCCTGTTCCAGCCGCTGCCAGCCGGCCTGGTCCGGCGGCAGGCCGAGCCGTATCCCGCGTGATGCATTGGTGAACAGCCTGACCCAGATCCCGCGCTGCGCCATGTGCTGCCAGAATTCTGTGGCCTGTGGCTGCGGCCACCACTGGTACAGATCGCTGCCGCTGCTGGCGATGCGATGGCTTGCCAGCAGTTGCCGCAGGCGCGCGCCGGCCGCCTGCAAGTCGGCCCGCATCGCCTGCTGCCAGGTGCGGTCGTCCAGCGCGGCGCGGCCGATCTGCTGCGCCGGGCCGCTGACCGCCCACGGGCCGAGCAGGTCGGCCAGCGCGCTCAATAGTTGCTGCTGCGCGGCGACGAAACCCAGCCGCAAACCGGCCAGTCCGAAGAATTTGCCGACCGAGCGCAGCACGATCAGGCCGGGCCGGTCGCTCCACGGCGCGATGCTGTTGTGCGGCGTCATGTCGCCGAACGCTTCATCGACCACCAGCCAGCCGCCGCGCGCCGCCAGCCGCTTGGACCAGGCCAGCAAGTGTTCCAGCGCGACTGTGGCGCCGGTCGGGTTGTTCGGATTGCAGATCACCAGCACCTCGCACGCATCGACTGCCGCATCCAGTTCGGCGTAAGGCACTTGCCGCATTGCATGGCCGTGGTGCGCCCAGTGGTGCGCGTGTTCCGCATACGAAGGCGCAGCCACCGTCACCCTCGACGGCCCATTCGACAATGCGCGCAAGCGCGGCAGCGCCTGGATCGCGGCCTGCGTGCCGGCCACCGGCAGCATCAGCGGCGCGTTGTAATACGCGCAAGCGGCCAGCGCCAGCGCCGGATCGTTTTCCGGCAAGCGGTGCCAGACATCTTGTGCCAGCGCCGGCACCGGATACGGTTGCGGGTTGATGCCGGTCGACAGGTCGAGCCAGTCCGGCAAAGGCCGGCCGAAGCGCAGCGCCGCGTCGCGCAGATTGCCGCCGTGTTCAAGCATGAAGCGTCACCTTAATCAAGTAATTACAGGGGGTATATGGATAAAATATGGTGTTGCCGCACGGATTCATTGGGCCTTAAAAAATACCTGCCCCAGTATATTTCAGAGCCGCAGCAGCCCGGCCAGCCCCAGGACGGCGATCCACAGCACCGCGGTGGCCGCCACCAGCCGCCAGGCGCGGCCGATGTCGGCGGCAGCCGCAGCGCGCCCGAGGCCCAGCGGCGGGCGCTGTTCCAGCTCGCCGTCATATACCGCGGCACCGCCCAGCGCCAGACCCAGCGCGCCGGCGCCGCTGGCCATCACCGGCCCGGCGTTGGGGCTGGACCAGTCTGGCGCCTGCGTGCGCCAGCAATGCCAGGCGCGGCGCTTGTCGGCCACGGTCGCGGCCAGCAGCACATAGGACAAGGCGGTCAGCCGTGCCGGAATCCAGTTCAGCACATCATCGACGCGCGCGGCAAAACAGCCGAACGCCAGAAAGCGCGGCGTGCGGTAACCCCACATCGCATCCAGCGTATTGGCGAGACGGAACAGCAGCGCGCCCGGCCCGCCGGCGACCACGAACCAGAACAGCGTGCCGAATACCGCATCGTTGCCGTTTTCCAGCAGCGATTCGGCGGCGGCCTTGGACAGGTCGGCTTCCTGCGCGGCCTGCGTGTCGCGGCTGACGATGTACGACGTCAGCTGGCGCGCCTGCGCCAGATCGCCGCGCAGCCAGCGCCTGCGCAATCGGCAGCGTATGCTCGCGCAGGCTGCGCAGGCCGACGCAGAAATACAGCAGCAGCGCATGCAGCACCAGTCCCGCATTGCCGATGCCGGTCAGCCAGAGCGCCAGCAGCGTGAACGGCAGCACCGCCAGCCCCCACGCCAGCACGCCGCGCCAGAAGCGGCTCGCGCCGCAATTCAAGCCGGCGTTCGATCGCATTCGCCCAGCGGCCGAAACCCACCAGCGGATGCCAGCGCCGCGTCTCGCCCAGCAGCGCATCGAGCGCCATGCCGGCCAGCGCCAGCAGCGCGAGCAGCGGCAGGCTCAAGCCGGTCAGCATGGAGCGCCCTTCAGCACCAGCGGCAAGCCGGCGGCGACCAGCACCGCCCGCTCGCAGCGCGCGGCGACCGCCTGATTCAGCCGTCCGGCTTCGTCGGCGAACCAGCGCGTGACCGCGCCGAACGGCACCACGCCCATCCCGACCTCGTTCGACACCAGCAGCACGTCGCCGCCACTGTCATCCAGCGCCTGCAGGAAGCGCTCGCGCTGCACGTGCAAAACAGGCCGGCGGCGTGATGCGCCCGACCTCGGGAAAATCCTGCGCTTCGGCAAACAGCAGGTTCGACAGCCACAGCGTCAGGCAATCGACCAGCATCAGGCGCTCGGGCGCGCTCCATTGCAGCAGCGCGTCGCCCAGCGCCAGCGGCTCTTCGACCGTGGTCCAGATCGCCGGACGCTGCTGGCGATGATGCGCGATGCGCAGCGCCATTTCGCCGTCGCCGGCCCTGTGCGGTGGCGATGTACACCACTTCGCGGCCGGATGCGATGGCCAGGCTCTCCGCATACGCGCTCTTGCCGGAGCGGGCGCCGCCCAGAATCAGGGTACGTGTCATTCAATGTCCTCAGCGGGGATATAAATTGTGCGCTGGCCGTGCTGCACGGTTTCGATCGGGTGCCCGAGGCAGCGGCTCAGGATCGGCGCCTGCATCACGTCGGCCACAGTCCCGGCCTGCCAGCGGCCGTCGCCCATCAGCAGCAGCGCATGGCTGGCGACGCTGTGCGCCAGATTCAGGTCGTGGCCGACCATCACCACGGTTTTGCGCTGTTCGCGGCACAGCCGTGCCAGCAAGCGCATCACGCTGACCTGATGCGCGAGGTCGAGCGCATTGGCCGGTTCGTCCAGCAGCAGCAAGGGCGTGTCCTGCGCCAGCAGCGCGGCAATCGCGACCCGCTGCCGTTCGCCGCCGGACAGCGTGCGCACGTCGCGCGCGGCCAGCTGATCGACTTCCATCGCCTGCAGCGCCCGGTGCGCGGCCAGATGGTCGTCGCTGGCTTCCCAGTAGCGGTCGCCGTGGTACGGGTGGCGCGCGGTCAGCACGGTTTCGATCACGCTGTAGCCGAACGCATCGCTGCGCGCCTGCGGCAGAAAAGCCCGTTCGCGCGCCAGCGCGGCCAGAGGCCAGTCGGCCAGCGGCTTGCCGCCCAGTTCGACGCGGCCGCCATCCGGCTGGCGCAAGCCGGCCAGCGTGCGCAGCAGCGTGCTTTTGCCGGCGCCGTTGCGGCCGATGATGCACCAGCATTCGCCAGGCTGGATTTGCCAATTCAGTTGATCGAGCAGCAGGCGCGGGCCGATGTTGAGTTTCAGATTAATGGTACGCATCATTTTCGGCGGATATGGTGCAGTTGCAGCAGGAATACCGGCACCCCGATCATCGCGGTCACCACGCCGACCGGCAATTGCTGCGGCGACAGCACGGTGCGCGCCAGCGTGTCGGCCAGCACCAGGAAAGTCCCGCCGACCAGCACCGCTGCCGGCATCAGCAAGCCGGTGGTCCGGCCCCAGCGCAAAGCGGCACGCATGCGGCACGATCAGCCCGACGAAGCCGATGCTGCCGGCGCTGGTGACGGCGCTGGCGGTCAGCACGGCGGAACACAGGAACAGCCCTTTGCGCAGCGCGCCGACCCGCACCCCGAGCGTGGCGGCCGCTTCCGCATGCAGCGCCATCACATTGATAGCGCGCGCGACCCGCTGCGCGAACAGCAGGGCCGCGACCAGCACCAGCCACGGCAGCCAGCGCACCTGGGTGCCGGACAGGTCGCCGATCATCCAGAACACCATGCCGCGCAGACGGCTGTCGGGCGCGATCGACAGCATCAGCGTCACCAGCGCGCCGCAGCCCGAAGCCAGGATCACGCCGGTCAGCAGCAACAGCGACGCGCCGCCCTCGGCCGCCATGCCGCCGCGCAGATCGCGCCGCGCCAGCAGATACAGCAGCAGCGCCACCGTCACCGCGCCGCCGAACGCCGCCGCGTCGATCATCCAGGCCGACGCCATGAACAGCATCGCCGCCAGCGCGCCGACCGCCGCGCCGCCGGACACGCCCAGCACATACGGATCGGCCAGCGGATTGCGCAGCAAGGCCTGCATCATCACGCCGGCCAGCGCCAGCGCGCCGCCGGTCACGAACGCCGACTGCGCGCGTCCCAGCCGCAATTCCAGCAGCGTCGCCGCCAGCGTGGTCGGCGCGCCCCGCAGCAGTTCGCCCAGCGCCGCCGCCAGATCAGCCAGCGGCAGCACCACCGAACCGACGATGCCGGCCAGCAGCAGCGCAGCCAGCGGCCAGCAGCGCCAGCGCGATCAGGATCGCGACGCTGCGATGGCGGCCTGCGAACGATGCAACAGGAGCAGGATTACCAGCCACGCTGGTCCTTGATGAATGCTGAAACGGTTGCCATAAAACCCGTAATTCTCAATAAAAATGGGGAGTATGCCTGAAAATAGCACCTCTCCCGCATGTATTACCTGTGTTTTAAAAAATACACAGTGGAGTAATAATCAGGCCCCGGCCAGCATCCAGGCACCGCTGGCAGCCACCGCGACGCCTGCGGCGCGCAGCCACAGCACCTGCTTGACCGAGCCTTTGCCCAGCGCCAGACCGAGGCCGTGCAATGCGGCGGTCGATGCGACGAAGCCGAGCGCGTACTGCCATGCGGAACCGAGCGCAGGCAGTTCCGCGCCGTGCGCCACGCCGTGGAAAACCGCGAACAGCGCGACGATGGCGGCCGCAAACGCCGGCGTCACCCGCACCGCAAACGCGATCAGCAGGCCCAGGATCAGCACCGAAGTGGCGATCCCGCCTTCGACCATCGGCAAGCCGATGCCGGCCATGCCGACAGCCGCCCGCGACAGCCATCAGCGCCACGAAGCTGGCCGGCACCAGCCATTTGGCGCGCCCGCCCAGTTGATAGGCCCAGACCCCGACCGCGACCATCGCCAGCACATGATCAAGGCCGAGCAAGCGGATGGGCGATGCCGGCCAGCAGGCCGCCGCCATGACCCGGATGGGCATAGGCGACGCCGCTGAAAGCGACGGACATCAGGGCGATACACCAGCGGATGGATTTACTGTTCATGAGACTTCCTTCAATAAAAAATAATAAGATTAACGATGTTTTTTGCTGCAATTTTCTATTCGCTTTTTATTCTTCTGGCGCTGCCGGCCAGCCATTCTGGTACACCAGATCATCCAGATTCTGCCGTTCGGCCCAGCCTTCCAGCTCCAGCATCGGCTTCGGGTAGAACGCTTCCACATGGCCGAGGCACAGGATCGCGACCGGCTTGGCGCCGGCCGGCATGTCCAGCAGCCGGCGCAACTGCTCCGGCTCGAACATCGAGACCCAGCCCATGCCGATGCCTTCGGCGCGCGCCGCCAGCCAGATGTTCTGGATCGCGCAGGCGACCGAGGCCAGATCCATTTCCGGCAGCGTGCGGCGGCCGAACACATGCTCGTCGCGCCGGTCCATCAGCGCCACCACCAGCAGTTCGCCGCATTCGCGTATCCCTTCGACCTTGAGCCGCATGAATTCGTCTTCGCGCGCATGCAGCGCGTGGGCGGTAGTGATGCGCTCCTGCTCGACCTGCTGATGCAGCGCGCTGCGCAGCGCGGGATCGGTGATCCGGATGAAGCGCCACGGCTGCATGAAGCCGACGCTGGGCGCCAGATGGGCGGCGTGCAGCAGGCGCGCCAGCAGTTCCGGCGCGATCGGGTCGGGCAGGAAATGGCGGATGTCGCGCCGTTCGGCAATGGTCTTGTAGACCGCTGCGATCTCTTCGTCACTGTATCGGTTCATGGCAGGCTCATGGCAAGAACAGCGCGGCGGCTGCGGCAGGGTTGGACGGGAAATAGCAGTGCAGATAGCTGGCCGACAGTCGGCGCGACTGGAAGATGCTTTCTCCGGGCGAGGTATTGTACAAACGCACCCCGCTGGCGGCCGGCGCCAGCGGCGACGTAACCAGCGAATGGTGAAAGGTATGGCTGCGCAGCTCGCCGCCCGGCATCGGCGCCGATTGATAGCCGAGGCCGGTCAGGCGCGGCTGCATCACTGCATGGCCCGGCAGCAGAGCGGCCATCGTGCCGCGCTGCCCGGCCTGGTCGGTCAGCGATTCGAGCAGGTACAGCATGCCGCCGCACTCCGCGTAAATCGGCTTGCCTGCGCTGAAATGGCGCTGCAGGTCTGCTTTCAGCGCGGTATTGTCCTGCAATTGCAGCAGATGCAGTTCCGGATAGCCGCCCGGCAGGTACAGGCTGTCGACCTGCGGCAGCGCCTGATCGGCCAGCGGCGAAAAGAACAGCAGTTCGGCCCCCAGCGCCCGCAGCAAATCCAGGTTGGCCGGATAAATGAAGGAGAACGCCGCATCGCGCGCAATCCCGATGCGCACCCCTGCCAGCAACTGTTTGTTGTGCCTGCAACGCATCGACCGCAACCGCGCTGAATGCGACTGCGGCCGGCAATGCGGCCAGGCCGGTCTGCGCAATCGCGGCGGCGGCCGCCGCCAGGCGCGCTTCGAGATCATCGACCTCTGCCGCCTGCACCAGCCCCATGTGCCGTTCCGGCAACGCAAATTGTGCGGCGCGCGGCAGGCTGCCGAAATAATGCAGATCCGGCGGCATGCCCTGCTGGATCATTTCCGCATGGCGCACGCTGGCGACGCCGTTGGCCAGCACGCCGGCAAACGGCAGCCCCGCACGGAAATGCGCGAGCCCGTAGGCGATCGCGCCCATCGTTTGCGCGACGCCCTTGGCATCGATCACCGCCAGCACCGGCACGCCCAGCAGCTCGGCCAGATCGGCGCAGCACGGCGTGCCGTCGAACAGGCCCATCACGCCTTCGATCAGGATCAGATCGGCGTCCAGCGCGGCTTCATACACCAGCCGCCGGCATTCGGCCGCGCCGGCCAGCCACAGATCGAGCTGATACACGGGATGGCCGCTGGCACGCTCCAAAATCATCGGATCGAGGAAATCCGGCCCGGCCTTGAACACCCTGACTGTGCGCCCCTGATCCGCATGAAAACGCGCCAGCGCCGCCGTCACGGTGGTCTTGCCGTGATTGGACGCGGGCGCGCTGATGAACAGCGCGGGGCAGCTGCGCAGAGCGGGCGTCATATTCAAAACTCGACGCCTTTTTGCGCCTTGATGCCCTGCGTCTGGTACGGATGCTTGAGCGGGCGGATCTCGCTGACCAGGTCGGCCAGTTCGATCAGCTGTTCCGGCGCATGGCGGCCGGTGACCACGATGTGCAGCATCTCGCGCCGCTTGGCGAACACGTCGAGCACTTCGGCCAGCTCCAGGTATTGATACTTGAGCACGATATTGAGCTCATCGAGTATCACCATGTCGTAGGACGGATCGTTGATCATCCTGACTGCTTCGGCCCAGCCGCGGGCCGCGGTTTCCATGTCGGCGTTGCGGTCCTGGGTGTTCCAGGTGTAGCCGGCGCCGACCACGTGGAAGTCGCAGTTCGGATTGCTGCCCAGCACTTCGCGCTCGGCGCTGTGCAACGCACCCTTGATGAACTGCACCACGCCCAGCTTCATCTTGTGGCCGAGTATGCGCATGCCCATGCCGAACGCGGCGGTGGACTTGCCCTTGCCGGTGCCGGTATAGACCATCAGCAAGCCTTTTTCCAGCTGCGCAGCGGCCTTCTTCTTTTCGAAGCCTTCCTTATGACGCTCGGTCATCCGCTTGTGGGATGCGGTATCGGTTTTCATTGCAATTATCTCCAGGTGGTGCGCTATGTTCGGATAGAAGCGCGGCGATGTTGGCGCGGCTAGCGTGGTAACCGATGAAGACCAGCTCCGATTTGTGCGGCGCCGGCTTGGCCGCATCGGTGCTGATGACCAGCCGCGAACGCACCGCCTGCACCAGCACCGTGTTGTCGCTGTCTTCGCTGCGGATGAAGCCCTTGATGCGCAGCAGCGGTTCCTGCTGCGCGGCGGCCAGCAGTGCCGCTTTCAGCTTGTCGGTCTGCTGCGGCGCGCTGCTGCGCAGCGTAAACGACAGCCAGCCCGGGTCTTGCTCATGAAAGTGCTTGTGCGTCGCCAGCCCGTGCGTATGCGCGCTCATGCCGGAATGGGCGTGACCGTTCAGGCGGCTCTGGTTCGCCAGCACCGATGACTCCGCGCCCGGCATCGAGGCGACCGGCGTATAAGCCTGGTGCGCGACCAGCGTCGGCTGGTGCAGCCGCAGCCCGAGCGCCAGCCGGATATCGAGCCGCGCGTTGTATGCGAGCTCCAGGAAGCGCACGTTCGGCGCGCGTTCCCGCACCCGGTCTCGGCCAGCAGCAACGCGGCCTCGTCCAGCGCGTCGATCTTGTTCAGCACCACCACATCGGCAAATTCAAGCTGCTGGTCGAACAGGCTCGCGACCGAATTGGCAACTGCGGAATTGGCGTCAGCCGAATCAGCATCAGCGCTGCGTTCGAACTGATCCGACAGCAGCAGCGGCGTATCGACCACCGCCAGCGTCGCGTCGAGGATGAAATCGCCGGCCAGTTCTGGCCCCTGCAGCAGTTCCATGATCGCGGTCGGCAGCGCCAGCCCGGAAGTTTCGATCAGCACATGATCGACATTCGCACGCCGTTCTGCGATCGCGCGCATGGTCGGGATGAACAGTTCGTCGTCGCCATACGCAATCAGGCCGTACGGAAAATCATGGATCCGGATCTGCTCGTGACCGTCCGCACAGTCGCGGATCAGCGCGCCGTCGATCGACACTTCGCCGAACTCGTTGATCAGCAGCGCCAGCCGGCGGCTTTGCCGGCTTTTGATCAGGCTGGAAAGCAAGGTGGTTTTGCCGGAGCCGAGGAAGCCGGTCACGATGGTGACCGGAATTAATCCATTCATTTCCGGATATCCCATGCAGCCAGTTGCTGCAACACCGCAGCGAAGCTTGAAGTGGCCAGCGGGTACGCCAGTTGCGGCCGTTTGATCACCAGCAGCGGGATATCCAGCGCCTGCGCCGCCGCCACTTTGGCCTGATAGCCGCCGGCATCGCCGGAATCCTTGGTGACCACGCAATCGATGTTCCAGTCCTGCCACAGCGCGCTATTGAATGCCTGCGAGAACGGCCCCTGCATCGCGCAGATATGGCTGCGCGGCACGCCGGAATCGATCGCGCGCTGAATGAATTCCGGCTCCGGCGTGACCCGCACAAACCACTCGCGCTCGGCCGCGCCCGGCGCCTGCAGGAAGGTCGCCAGATCCTTGGAACCGGTGGTCAGGAAAATCCGCTTGCCGACCGCAATCGCGTGCCGGGCCGCCTGCTCGACGCCATCAAACAGTTCGCCGCAGTCGGCTTCTAGCGTGCTGGGCCGCTCGTAACGGAGATACGGAATCCCCAGCGCCTTCGACAGGCCGATCAATTGTTCCGACATGTGGTTCGCATACGGGTGGGTCGCATCGACCAGCACGCTGGCCTTGGCGCGGGTCAGCGCCTGCTTGCGCGCCTCGACGCCCTGCCGTCCGGCCCAGATCGTCACGCCCGGACAATGTTCGAGCGCGACTTCCGCACCGTATTCGGTGGCGGCAGACACCACCACCGGATAACCGCTGTCCGGCCAGTTCGGTGGCCAGCGCATTGCCGTCGCTGGTGCCGGAAAACACCCATACCGCATGTTCCGGCATCGCCTTGTCTTCCACCGGCTGCTTGGCCGCAGAAGCCCAGTCGTTGTAGCCGCGCGGGGTGAAAATCCAGTCGCGCTTGCGCTCGGTGAAGCGGTTGCCGATCACGATGGTGGTCAGCATGTCGAACTTCAGCGTCAGCAATTCGTCGAGCCGGTGGATGCTGACCTGCTGGTCGGGCCGATACGCATTGCGGACCACGCCGCACAGGGTCTGCGGCGCTTTCGCTTCGAGCATGATGTTCAGGACGCGGTACACGCCTTCCTGACGGCCGGCGCTCTGCACGTTGTAGAACACGCAAGCCAGGTCGGCCTGCGCAATATGGCGCGCACGGTTTTCGATCCAGTCCCACGGACACAGCAGGTCGGACAGGCTGAGGGTCGCGAAGTCATGCGACAGCGGCGAGCCCAGCAGCGACGCGCAGGCATTGGCCGAGGTAATGCCCGGCACCACGTTGACCGCGAAGGTATCGTCTTCGCGAATTTCCTCAAAAGCCAGTGCCGCCATCGCATAAATGCCGATATCGCCGCTGGAGACCAGCGCGACTTTGGCGCCGCTGCGGGCTTTCTCGATCGCCAGCAATGCGCGCTCACGCTCCTGCGTCAATGGCGGCGTGTGGATTTCCTTGCCCGCCAGCCAGGGTTCGATCCAGCGCAAATACAGCTCGTAGCCGACGATCACTTCGCTGTCGCGCAATGCCGCTTCGGCACGCGGCACAACCATATCGGCAAATCCCGGCCCGACCGACACCAGATTCAGTACTCCACTCATGTTGCTATCCAATTCATATCCTGCACTACTGCCACGGCCACGCCGTCCAAAGTTGTTTTCGGTACCAGCAAACTGCCGCGCCCGCTGGCAATCAGCGCGCACGGCTCGCATACCCCATCAACGCCCACATTTTGCTGCACCCATGCCGAAGGCTGCGTCACCCACGGCCGCGCCGCCACGCTTGCGCGTGCGATCACGCGCAAGGGCAAGTCATGCCGCTCGCAGAAGTCGAGCAAGCCCGGCTCCTGCGCTTTCAGATCGATGGTCGCGATCTCGCGGATGTCGCTGATGCGGCGCTCGCCCAGTGTCACGCCTTGCACTACCGCCGCTTCGATCCGTTCGGCCGGCACGCCTTTGCGGCAGCCGATCCCGACCACCAGCGGCTTCAGCGCCTCGGTCGCGGTCGTCACCACCGGCACCGCGCCGACCGCATTGGCGACCCGATACGCGAGACGGTTGGCGCCGCCTTCGTGACCGGCCAGCAGCGACACCGCAAAACGCCCCGCTTCATCCAGCACCACCAGCGCCGGATCGCTGTGCTTGTCCAGCGCCAGCCCATCGAGAAAACGCACCGCGATGCCGCTGGCGGCCAGCATCAGCCACTGCCCATGCTGGCGGTAGGCGGCGGCGAACTGCTGTTTCTGCGCCAGCTCGGGATTGAGCCAGGGCCGATAGATTGTGCCGCCCAGCCGCGCCTGCAGCGCCAGCGCCAGCGCTTCGCCTTCGGCGCGCACCAGCCAGATACCGAGCGATGCTTCAGCAGCAACACTCATAACCGTCACGCAGCGGCCTTTTCAGGCTGTTCTGCGGTTTCGGCTTTGACGGCTTTCGACCTGGTTTTTTTCACCGCACGGAACAGATGCTTGAAATCCTTCGAATACAGGCTCGACTCGACCTGCGCGCCGGTGCCCAGCGCCGCGCCGACCAGCATCATCGTGGTCAGGTTCCATTCGCCGCGCTTGGTCTCTTTGAGTATCGTGCCCAGCGTGCCCTGATAGATGCGCTGTTCAGGCCAGCTGGCGCGGTACACCAGGGTCACCGGCGTATCGTCCGGATAATGCAGGCGCAGGTCGGTGACGATCTTCTTCAGGTGCGGCCCCGACAGGAAGATGCACATGGTGGCGCGATGCTCGGCCCATCTGGCAATCGATTCCATTTCCGGCACCGCTGAGGCCCGCCCGGAAACGCGGGTCAGGATCACGCTCTGCGACACTTCCGGCTTGGTCAGCTCGGACTTGATGGCGGCTGCCGCTGCGGAAAACGACGACACGCCGGGCACCACTTCGTATTCGATGCCCAGCGCATCGAGCCGGCGCATCTGCTCGGCGGTCGCGCCGTAGATCGCCGGGTCGCCTGAATGCAGGCGCGCCACATCGTGTCCGGCCGCCTGCGCGCGCACATAGCAAGCCTCCTGCTGCTCCAGGTTGAGTTCGGCGGTATCGATCAGCTCGGTCTCCGGACCGCAATGCTGCAGCATCTCTTTCGGCACCAGAGAACCTGCGTACAGCACCATAGGCACTTGCCCCAGCACCTTCGCGCCGCGCAAGGTAATCAGATCGGATGCGCCGGGACCGGCGCCGATGAAATAAACTTTCATGAATGTCTCTTTTCTCTCGGTGTCTTGCGTATCAAAAGCGTGGCGAGATAACCCATCGCCTCGGTCGCGCACAGGCTGCCCACATCGGCCGACAGCATTTCGCCCGGCAAGCCGATGCGGCGTGCAAACGCGCAATGCTCGGCAATGCCCATCTCGCGCAGCAACTCCAGCACCCAGGGCAGCCGCGCGCCGACTTTCATCAGCACGATGATGTCGTGACTCTCGATGTCGCTGCGCAGCGCGGCGGCATCATCCGGACACGGCAGGATCAGCGTGCGCTCCTTGCCTTCGCCCAGCGGCCAGCCCAGCGCCGATGCGGCCGACGCATAGCTGGTAATGCCGGGAAAGGTGCGATGCGGCATGCCCGGCAGCCGATCGCGCAATGCCGCCAGCACATAGCCGTAAGTGGAATAGGTGAGTGAATCGCCGATCGTCAGGTACGCCACATTGCGCCCGGCGCACAGTTCGACCGCAATCGTCTCGGCCACGCCGGTGTAATGCTCGCTCAGCACCGAGCGGTCCGGGTCCATGTTGAACTCGACATCCCGTATCCGTTCCGGCGCAATGTCGATCCCCGCCAGGCATTGCAACGCGACCGAGTCCTGCGTGCCGCGCGCGCGCGGTGCGAACACGACATCGGCCTGGCGCAACGCTTCGACCGCTGCCAAGCGGAATATAACCGGCAGGGCCGGGACCGACACCCAGGCCCCAGAACATGCCCAGTTTTTGGGTCGTACCGGTCGCACTCATGCGTCCGACTCCCAGCGCGTTGCCGTGCAGGTCGAACAGGCGTACCTCGATCCGTTTGGCTGCCGGCACGCGTGCGTGCGCCAGCACGCCGATACGGCGCTCGATTTCGACCCACAAGGCCTGCGCGCCGGATTCACTTTTTAATCGTTCCATCGCTGCTTCCACTGTATTTGCATTCTCTATTTCGTGTACCAGGTGCGGTGCGAATCCGCGTTCTGCCGCCACCCTTGCCACACAACCCATCGCCATTCCGCTCTTGCTGGAATGCGTGTCCCACACCCCGTCGAGCACCTTGGCCAGCTTGCCAGGGTGCCCCACCAGCCACAGCACATCCAGTTGGCGCTGTTCCTCGACCAGCGCTGTTTGCGTGAAGTCGAGCGCATCGCCCAGAAAATTCGCAATCTGCACCGTGCGTTTTTCCGGCAACAGCAGCACGTCCTTCGCGTAGTCGCGGCCGATCTTGCCCGGCAGGTAAGCGATGCTCTGCGCGTCGCCGCCCAATGCAACCCGGATGTAGACCTCGATCGAGGCGATCCAGGATGCCATCGACATCGGCTCGACGATGCCCGAAGTGCCGAGTATCGAAATGCCGCCGAGAATGCCGAGGCGCGGGTTGAAGGTTTTCCGGGCAATCACTTCGCCGTTTTCGCAACCGATGTGCAGATCGAAACCTGCGCCCTGCTCTTTACCTTTGCCGGCCTGTTCCGCCAGCACTTCGGCCACCGTCAGCCGCATCATCTGGCGCGGCACCGGATTGATCGCCGGCTCCCCGACCGCCACCCGCAAACCGGGCTGGGTCGCGGTGCCGACGCCTTTGCCGGCGAAAAACCGTACCTGTCCTGCATCATTGCGACACACCTCGGCGAAGATGGTCGCGCCGTGGGTGTTGTCCGGATCATCGCCGCCGTCTTTCAGCACTTCGGCCCGCACCGTGCAATCATCCAGCCATTGCACCGCCTGGATCGGCACCATCAGGTAATGGGCGCGGTCCGGCAGCGTCACGCGTACCTTCTCGCACGCCCTGCCATCCAGCAGCAGGTAAAGGGCGGCCCTGACTGCGGCTGTCGCGCAACTGCCCGTGGTGCGTCCCCGGCGCAGCCCATTCGGCGCCAGCACACTCAGATCGAATTCTTCCTGTTCAGCCAGGCTCATACGCTGCGAGCTGATTCAATGCATCGATCATCATTGCATTGACCACGGTGGCAGCCCAGGGTGAGCCGCCGCGCGTGCCGCTGTTGGTAATGCGCGGCACCTGCATGCAGCGCCGCAAATCATCCTTGCTTTCACGGGTGCCGACAAAGCCGACCGGCAGCCCGATCACCAGCTGCGGACGCCAGCCGTGTTCGCGTATCAGGCGCGTCGCTTCTGCAATCGCGGTCGGCGCATCGCCTATCGCCAGAATGATGTCGTTGCCGAATTTTTCCCACGCGCGCCGGATTCCGGCCGCAGAGCGGGTGATGCCCTGCGCCTGCGCCATCAGCGCGGTTTCCCTGATCATGCACGCCGCACCAGGTCTCGATGCCGAGCTGCTCCAGCAATGCGCGCTTCAGGCCGGTCTGCACCATCGTCACGTCAGCCACCACGCGCTTGCAACGCAATAGCGCGCGGATGCCGGTTTCGATCGCGCCCGGCGAAAAATAGATGTCATCGACCGCATTGAAGTCGCCGCTGGTATGCACCAGCCGCTGCAGCGCCGTCAGATGCGCGGCCGGAAAGACCGACCAGTCGCGCCCCGCCGCGATAATGCGAAAACTTTCCGCTTCGATCGGGTGCGGTTCGTAAGGCGTGAATTCGGGTTTGGCAGGTGTGGGAATTGCCGCAGTTGCGCCCTCCTTTTCCAGCAAGCCGCGCACCTGCAGATGGTGCGCCTGCTGCGGCTCACCGACCTGCTGCTCGAAACCGACAATCTGCACCCGGTACTTGCACAGTGAGCAGTTCATCGCGGCCCGGCCCTCAACCGCCTCGCGCGCACGATCGATCAGCACATCGGCCACAAACGGATGCACGCCGAGATAAGCGGCCTTGAGCACTTCCAGCTCCGGCTCGCGCTGGCGCAACGCATCGGCGGCGGCGTAAATCCGCTTTACCAGCACGCCGTCGAACAGGAAGAATGGCAGCACCACCAGCCGCTTGAATCCCAGGCGGGCGGCGGCACGCAGGCCATCATCGACCAAGGGCTTGGCGGTGCCGGAAAAACAGACGTAGACGCCGCCGAAACCCATGCCTTCTTCGAGCATGCGCGCAAGTTTCGCGACTTCCCCGTTGGCATCCGGATCGGTGGTGCCGCGCCCGACCAGCACCAGACAGGTGTCATCGCGCCGTACCGTGTGCGGGGAAAGCGCTTCGGCCGCGACGATATGCTCCTGGGCCAGTTGCAGCAGTTGCGGATGCAGATTGAGCGGCGCCCCGAAATGGAAGTCGATCTCCGGATATTCCCGCGCCAGTGCCAGCACCTCGCTCGGCATGTCATTCTTGGCGTGGCGCGCGCCCAGCAGCACGCCGGGCACTACCGCTATTTGCCGCACACCCGCGGCCAGGCTGGCTTTCACCGCTTCGGCGATGGTCGGGCTGGCAAATTCCAGGTAACCGTGGCTGACCGCATGTTGCGGCGCACGTGCACGAATCACTTCAACCAGCGCCTCGAACTCGCGCACGCCATCCGGGTCGCGGCTGCCGTGACCGGCAACGACGATGCCGAACTGATCTGGGCTTTTCATCTGCATCATTTCTGCTCCGCCGGCTTCGATCTGGCTGGACATCGGATTGAGCGTGCGGATCAGCATGATGCTCATGTCGGAGACATCGCGCTGCGCGCATTCGGCCAGCGTGCCGCGCCATTCCGCTTCGTTGCGCGTCAGGTTTTCCCACACTTCGGTCGGATGCTCGGGCGGAATCCCGTTTTCGATCAGGTAGGCCGCGATATGACGCGGCATGAACGAGCGTGCGGCATCCCACGGACAGGGGATCACGATCGCATTGCGCTGGTCTTCCAGCACATGCACCAGATGCCGCTTGAACGGGGTCAGATCGCCGCGACGATGCAAGGTAATGAAGGTGGTTTCATCAAAACACACCTTGCCGCGCGAAGCGAGAATTTGTGCCGAGGAAATGCCGGGCAGCGTGTCCACCGGATGGCCGCAGGCGCGTTCGACCCGTTCCAGATACTGGAAGCCGCTGAAGTGGATGTCACCCATGAAGACCACCACGCAACGCTTGCCCGCATGGTGTGCCGCAGCCACTTTGTCCAGTTGCGCGACCTGGTCGCGATAGTTCATCAGCACCACTTCTGCGCTGGCCGGAATGATGCTTTGCACGACATTGACCACCGCGTCGAATCCCGCCACCACATCGGCTTCACGGATCAACTCTGCGCCGCGCTGCGTCAAATAACCGATGTCGCCCGGGCCTGCTCCAATACAGATAATCATGTTGATTCCTTAATAGTTGTCAACGGGATTGATGCTTCCCATATTCATGTTGCTCATGTTGCTTTCATGCAGCCGCGGATCGTCAGCGCCAGGCTTTCCGCCGACAGCTCTTCCAATGTCAGGCATTCAGCGCCCAGCGCCTGCGCCAGCTGGGCGGCCCGTCCCAGCCGCAGATAGCCGGTTTCGGTATCGAGCACCAGCGCCGGCACAGCGCGCCCGGCCAGCATTTCTGCCAGCGCCAGCGTTTCACGCCATGGGTCGCCGCCGTCGCTCAATGCGACGTTGGCCTTGCCGTCGCTGAGCAACACCAGCAGCGGCGGCGCGCCGTTGGCGGCGGCCTGCTCCAGGGTTTCCAGCGCCAGTTGCAGCGCATGCGGCAACGGCGTGCGGCCGCCGGTGGGCAGCTCGCGCAGACCCTGCTCGGCACGGTCGACGCTGCGGGTCGGCGCCAGCAGCAGCGCCGCCGACTCCCCGCGAAAGGAAATGACCGCCACTTCGTCACGCCGCTGATAGGCATCGGTCAGCAGCGCCAGTACCGCGCCCTTGACCGCTTCCATGCGGCGCTGCGCGGCCATCGAACCGGACGCATCCACCACGAACAGGATCAGGTTGGCGCTCTTGCCGACCCGAATCTGCTGGTGCAGATCGCTCTTGCTCACCTTCAATTCCAGCGGATTACCGCTTGCCGCAGTCCGCAGCGCCGCGCTGCGCAGCGTGGCCCCGACCGCAAGGCTGGTCGGATTCTGATCCGGCACCGCACGCACCACGCGGCCGCGCGGCGCATCCGCCACCTCGCTGCGGCGGCCGGCAATCGGGCGTGCAGAAACTGCATCCACCACAATCCGTCTCGCTGCGCCGCCGGCTGCGGCGGCGAACACCTGCTGCCCGGTTTCTTGTTCGTCTCTGCTCGTCTCTTGTTCTGATTCTTGTCCTGATTCTGGCTGCTGTCCGTCATCGCCGGATGAGGCATCGGATTCCTGCTCCGGCGGCGGACTGGCTTGCTGCATCAGTTCGTCAAGCCGATCCTGATCCAGACCCGGCTGCTCGAAAGGCTTGCGCCGGCGGCGGTGCGGCAGCACCAGTTGCGCCGCACTGCGCACGTCGTCGGGCCTTACCTGCAGGCGCCCGTCGAGTGCTGCCAGCGCGCGCGATGCCTTGTGCATCACGATATCGGCACGCAGGCTGGCGACATCGAATTCGCAGCACAGATGGCTGATCAGGTCGAGCAGTTCGTCATCCAGCAGCACTTTCGGCAACAACTGCTGCGCGGTGGCGAGCTGCACCCGCAATGCGTGCTGCTGCTGGGCCCAGGCGTCGACATAGCCTGCCGGATCAGCTTCAAACGCGATCCGGCGGCGCACCACTTCGGCGCGCAAGGTCTTCTCGCGCGGCGCCGCCACTTCGACCATCAGGCCGAAACGGTCCAGCAGTTGCGGGCGCAGGTCGCCCTCTTCCAGATTCATGGTGCCGATCAGCGTGAAGCGCGCCGGATGCGTGACCGACAGGCCTTCGCGCTGTACCGAATTGACGCCCATCGCCGCCACGTCCAGCAGCACATCGACCAGATGATCTGCCAGCAGGTTGACTTCATCGATATACAGAATGCCGCGATGCGCGGCCGCCAGCAGGCCCGGTTGAAAAGCCCGCTTGGCGCCCTGCAACGCGCGCTCCAGATCGAGCGTGCCGAGCACCCGGTCTTCGGTCGCACCCAGCGGCAGCGTGATGAAAGGCACCGCAGCAGGCTGCACGATGGCAGCCGCGTCGCTGCAGATTTCGCAGTGTCCGCACGGTACGCCGGGCAGGCAGTTGAATGCGCAACCGGCAATGCGTTCGATCGGCGGCAGGATAGCGGTCAGCGCGCGCGCCGCCGTGCTTTTGGCGGTGCCCTTATCGCCCCGGATCAGCACCCCGCCCAGAGTGGTATCGACCGCGCACAGCAGCAACGCGGTCTTCAACTGCGGCTGCCCGACGATCGCGGAAAATGGAAAATGCATATTTGTCACTTTTTATATGCCGCGCGGTGTTTCGCCGCGCGCCTCCAGCAAGGTTTCGCTTTGCAGATACAGTTCGCGCAGCGCTTCCAGCGTCTGCGGTTTCGGCTCGGCCCACATGCCGCGATTGGCGGCTTCCAGCAGGCGCTCGGCGATGGCGTTCTGTGCCCACGGATTGGCTTCCTGCAGGAAGCGCTGCATCCCGGGATCGAACGCATAACTGCTGGCCACCTGCTCGTACATCCAGTCATCCATCACCTGGGCGGTGGCGTCATAACCGAACAGGTAATCGACTGTTGCAGTCAGTTCCAGCCCGCCCTTGTAACCATGACGCTGAATGCTGGCCAGCCATTTCGGATTGACCACGCGCGAGCGGAACACCCGCAGGGTCTCTTCCTTCAGATCGCGCACCTGGGCCCGCGCCGGATCATGGCTGTCGCCGAAATAGCGGCGCGGCTGCTGTCCGGTCAGCGCGCGGATGGTGGCGATCATGCCGCCGTGAAATTGCAGGTAATCGTCGCTGTCGAAAATGTCGTGCTCGCGATTATCCTGGTTGTGCAGCGCCACCTGCACCCCGGACAGCCGGACCCGGAATGCATCGCGCTGGTCTGCCCCTTGCGTGCCGCGCGCATACGCATAGCCGCCCCAGTTGACGTAGGCTTCGGCGAAATCGGCATCGGTCTGCCAGTTCTTTTCCTGGATCAGCGGCAAGATACCGGCGCCGTAGCTGCCCGGTTTGGCGCCGAAGACGCGATAAGCGGCGCGTTGTGACGCCTGTTCTGGCGGCAGGCCCTTGCCGATCCACTCGCCCAATTCGGCCAGATAATGCTTGCGCACGAAATTCTGCGACGGCGGCTCGTCGAGCTTGATCACCGCATTGACTGCATCATCGATCAGGTCGATCAGCTGCGGGAATGCGTCGCGGAAAAAGCCGCTGATGCGGGTCGTCACGTCGATGCGCGGGCGTTTCAGTTCCGCCAGCGGCACCACTTCGACGCCGATCAGCTGACGGTTCTCCGGCCGCCATACCGGGCGCACGCCGAGCAGAGCCAGTATCTGCGCGACGTCGTCGCCGTGGGTGCGCATCGCGCTGGTGCCCCAGATGCTGATGGCGACGCTTTCCGGATAGTCTCCGGTTTCACGCACATGGCGCGTCAGCACCTCGTGCGCCAGTTGCTGACCGACACGCCAGGCCGATTGCGACGGTACGCTGCGCGGATCGACCGAATAGAAATTGCGTCCGGTCGGCAGGATATGCGCCATGCCGCGCGTCGGCGAGCCGCTCGGCCCTGCCGGCACATAAGCGCCGGACAAACCGCCCAACAGGTTGTCGATCTCGTCGGTCGCGCGCGCCAGATTCGGCACCAGTTCGCGACAGGCGAAACCGAGTACCCGGCGCAAGGCGTCGTAGCTGACGCTGTTATCCGTCGCCGTATCCTTGTGCGCGATGCTGGCCGGCATGCTGCGCGCCACGGGTACCCGATGTTTGCTGACTTGCGCGAAAACGCTGCTGCGCGAGCGCAGTGCCGGTTGCAGCAGCGGCTGACTCACCGCAGCGCTATCGGCATCCAGCCCGGCAAATATCTTCATCAGGACTTCGTCGATACGCGTTGCAAGATAATCGTGCGCCTGCAATTCGATGAACAGTTTGCGACACAGCACATCGATGGCCTCCAGCGCATCGGCGCGCGTGACCACAGGCCGCTCGGCCAGGCGCGCCAGGGCGCTGACCACATTCAGACGACGCCCCTTGGAATCCAGCAGCATCTCGATCTGCAAGCCGAACAGGCGCGCCACTTCCGCCTGCAGGCCGGGAATATCCTGGTTCGGCAGGCGCGTCAGCGACACCAGCATGTCCACCAGTTGCTCGTCTTGCGGCGATTGCCCGAGAATATGCAGGCCGTCGCGGATTTGCGCGCTGCCCAGTTCACACAGGTAGCCGTCGAGATCTTCAATCAGATGGGCGACATCGGCGCCATCCATATTCGCCAGCGCAGCCGGAAGCTCTTCGTCATGCTCATGCGGATGATCGTGATCGTGCTGATGATCGTGCCCGTGACTGATCGTGCCCGTGTCCATGGTCGTGGTCGTGGTCGTGGTCGTGGTCGTGGTCGTGGTGCAGCAGTCTGGCCTGCAGATCCGCATCCAGGTTGGTTTGCTTTGACCAGTTCCCATATCTGCTGCTGCAACAGCGGCAGCTTGGCCGGATCGAGCACTTCGACCTGATAATACTCATCGACCAGTTGCGTCAATTGGGCCAGCGCGCCATAGGTATCGGCGGTGGTCATCGGCGGCGTCAGGTGATCGACGACCACCGCGTGGGCGCGGCGCTTGGCCTGCGCGCCCTCGCCGGGATCGTTGATGATGAAAGGATAAAACAGCGGAATATCCGCCAGCAGCGCATCCGGAAAACAATTTTCCGACAGGCCGACGCCCTTGCCCGGCAGCCATTCGAGCGTGCCATGCTTGCCGACGTGAACGATGGCATCGGCGCGCCACTCGTCGCGCAACCAGCGATACAGCGCGTAGTAATGGTGGGTCGGCGGCAAATCCGGCTGATGATAGATCGCGTCCGGGTCCATGCCGTAGCCGCGCGGCGGCTGCAGTGCCACGAAGGCATTACCCAGCTCTATCCCGGCCAGTGCCAGATGATCGTCATGCAGATACGCGACACCCGGCGCTGCGCCCCATTGCGCGGTCATTTTCTCCTGCATTTCGAGCGGCAAATCGGCAAACCATCGCGCGTATTGCGCCGAGGGCACGCGCCCAACCGCATGCGTCAGCTGCTCGCTGGTCAGATAGGTATTGTCGTAGGCGCAGCGATCGATCAGCGCGTGGATCAGCGCGGTGCCGCTCTCGGGCAACTGGTCGATCCGGTAGCCGGCGTCTTGCATCGCGCGCAGGATGTGCATCAGCGAGGCCGGCGAGTCGAGGCCAACCGCATTGCCGATTTGCGATGCCTTGCTATTGGAATTGGTGAAGATGAAAGCCACGCGCTTGTCTGCATTATGCAAGCGCTTCAACTGTGCGAAGCGCGCTGCCAGTCCGGCCACCCGCGCGACCCGATCCGGGACCGGTTCGTATTCGACCAGCTCCTTGGAATGGCCGATGGCCTTGGCCTTGAACGACACCGGCACGCTGATAATGCGCCCGTCGAACTCCGGCAACACCACGTTCATCGCCGCATCGAGCGGATTCAGGCCGCGCGCCGATTGCTGCCACTGATCTTGCGTCATGCCGCTGGTAATCGCTTGCAACACCGGCACATTCAACTGTTCCAGCGCGCTCACCGACCAGCCGGCCGGGGTGGGTCCGCCCGGCGTGATCTCGCCCATCGCAAACGAGGTGGTGTTGATCAGTACGTCGATATGCGAAACCGGCTGGCCGTTGATTGAACTCGTGAAATAAGCCAAGGCAGTCGGCAGCTTTGCGCCGCCATCGCTGCCGGCACGTAAAGACGACGTAAACACCGGCAGCACATTCATCCCGCGCTTTTCCAGCGCATCGATCAGCGCATCGACAAAGCGCGTGTTGCCGCTGATCCAGTGCGCACGGTAGAAAATGATGCCGACACTCGGCCGCTGCGCTGCATGCGTCAATTCGCACTGCGCCAGCCAGTCATCGATAGCGGCGCCCTGGGGCAGATCCGGATGGTAGATTCCGTGCTCGGGCAAAGCAACGGCAGGCTCGTAAGTGAAGCCGGACAACAGAAAATGATCGGATAAATAGCGCAGCAGTTGCGCCAGATTCACGCTGCCGCCGGCCTGGAAATACGCCAGCGCCTGCTGCAATACATCGGATGCAACAGTCGACACCGCCGCCAGCTCCGGATCGGGTTCGCCGGTGCCGCTGATTGCGATCAGATGCAGGCCGCGACTGCGGGCTTGTCGCAGCAGTTCGGCAAAACCCGGCACGCTGCCCAGACGCCCCAGCACCCGCAAGATAATAATCTGCGCGTTGGCGAGTTCATGCGTCAGCAGCGCCGCCATCTGCGCTTCATTCTCCAATGCCTGCAGGTTGACTCCGGTCACAGCAGGAAATTCTTGCGGCAGTTGCGCCAGCGCGCTCTGCAGCACGGTCAGATCGTTCGGCGCGTGGGTCAGCAACGCGATGCGGGCGCTCGCCGCCATTGTTCTTCAGACATGTTGGCTTTCAGGTGGATGAATATCGCCTTCAGCCAGACGATGAAAGATCAGATCACTGACCTCATGCCCACCCTCCAGATGTTCGACCACGATGCGCTCCAGCGCTGCCTCGTCGGCGCATTTATACCAAACGCCTTCCGGATACACCACGATAATCGGTCCCTGGTTCTGGCAGGCGACCATGCAATGGGTTCTGGTGCGCTTGATGCGCAACTCCGGGCGGGCGTCAATCTTCTCCCCCATCAGCTCGAACATGGCTTGCGCCTGCACGCCATCTTCGGTGCAGCGCGGCCCGACGCACATCAATACGTGTCTGGTATGGGTTCTCATCACATTTTCTACAAAGACTGTCCGGGTTTGCGCTGCGGTGGCAGATCACTGAATAATTTACGCGGGCGTGGCTTTATGCCAACTGCCCGCGTAAGGTCAGAACAACAGAAAACAATCGATCAAACTGGGTGATGGGCGAGTTTCTTGTAAAACCAGCCCATCAAACCGCCCAGCGCCAGCCAAAACACGGTATTCGCCATCGCAGTGGCATAGATGAAAGCCTGCGCCAGTTCTGCAGGTGCTGCGCTGGCGTGAACTTGCGGCTGCGGTGCGCCAATCAGATGTGGCGCAATCAGCAGCACTACACCCAGCAGCTTGAGTTTCCAGTTGTGCGTAAAAACCAGCAGCGACAATCCGCCTGCCGTCGCAACCACCGTAGCGAGCCACCATAACTGCCGATCAGCCAGCGGTGCTGCCTCGGTGCCTGGCACTTCCGGCGGCAAGCCCAAAGAAGGCGCTGCGAAAAAAACCACGCAGCCGGCAAGGCCCCACAACAAACCGGAACGCCAGCCACCGGCACCACCGCGCAAGCACAGGCCACCGCCCAGCAACAGCCCGAAACCAACAGCCAGACTGATATTGGCCAGCGCGGTAAACGCCGTCCGCTCCAAACCATTGGCAGGTTGCCACGCATCCGGCGCATGTTCGTGTTCGTGAGCTTGCTCATGGGCCGCATTTTCTGCAGATGAAGGCGCAAGAGCAGCACGGGATGCTGCGGCCTCAGCCGCAGCATCTTCGTATACTTCGGCCTTCAGTATGATCGGGCTGACCTGAATTTTTTGAACCACAGTCAATGTCAGGCCCGCCAACACCCCCGCCAATGCGGCAGCAGTAACGATGCGCTTGAATGCCGCCATATTAATGAGTCCTGACATAGGAATCAGTGACAAGGAAAGGCGGCGGAATGACGACTATCATGCGCTGCATTATGCAAGGCTGAAGTCTCTGCGAAAGCCGCGCCATACAGCAGCACCAATCCCAGGCTGGCGGCCAAAAAAACAGGCATTACCTTGTCTTTCCAGACAGTGGAACGAGGCTGTGAATCGACGTTGTCGAGCAAACCGGGCATTGAAGACATGTGATACTCCTCCTTAGGGAAAATACTCAAGCCACAACAACAACCGGCACAGAGATGTGATCTCGATAGCCAATCATCGCCATAAGCGCAGAATGAGTTTGTATTTACTGAAGGAAGTGATAGACGGAGGGCGCAAAAGGCCAGCCATCTGCATCGCCCTCCGCGATACAAACTCTACGACAGTTTCAGGCTGGTCTCCGGGCTTACGAGTGGGAACCCCATTTTGGGGATCCCTAAATTTGCGCCTTCCCATGCATTGCACAGTGGCCTACTACAAATCTTTTTACTCGATTACCGTTGCGGGGGCAGCGTCGGATTTGCTCTCTGACTCAGAAAACTTACCGACTTCCCATTTAATTCCACGAACGACTGTTCGCAAAATACCTGAAACAACAAAAATTATTATATGCGCCGAAGTAAATACTTACAAGCCATTAAAACGCGCCATTAACCCAAAACGGCATCGTTGATCAAGCCTGCAATCCATGTATTTTCAACGGCAACACAAACATCAAAATTGCTGCCAATTTACACCGACAAATACCCCGCGTGACGGCTGGTTATAGCCATACACAGTTTGGTAATCGCGGTTAAACACATTGTCGATCCGCCCGAACAGCGACACTTGCTTGCCGAGCTGATAGCGCGCATTCAGGTTAACCAACCAATACGAAGGCAGCTCCTTGTCTACTGCTTTGTCAGGACGATCGCCAGAGTATTGCACATCACCACCAAAGCGCCACGCACCGTAAGTCTTTGCCAGCGCCACTGAAGCGAGGGTCTTGGCGCGGCGAGTCAGGACTTCGCCGGTGTTGTCATCCTTCGGATTTTGCAGTGTCAGACTAGCACGGACATCGATTTCGACAACGCGACTGGCGGCGCTCAACTCCAGGCCCTGATTACTGGCTTTGTTGATATTGATGGTTTTGTATGACGTAGTGTCGTAGTCAAATTGGTCACGCGTCTTTGAATTGAATGCCGTTGCCCGCAACAAGGTGGCGCCAACTGCATACTGCGCGCCAATCTCATACGAACGCGAGTGCTCGGCCTTCAAATCCGGGTTGCCGTACGTCGGATCGAACACCTGAACCAGGGTCGGCGCATGAAACGCAGTCGATGCGCTGGCCAGCAGCTTGAATGCCGGCGTCACGGCAAAGCCATAACCGAAATAGCCTGTCGTATCGGAACCTGCTCCACCGATTTGATCGCGCCGTAGGTTTAGCTGCAGCTGGTGGACGTCGATCTTGCCGTTGACACCCGCATACACGCTCGACGTGGAACGGGAATGCATATCTAGGCCGGCACCAAAACCGTAATCGCTGATTACATCGACCTTTTCCTTGGCTGCATCGATGCCGGCTGCCAGCGTCCATTGCGATGACAGCATCAGCTCATTATTCCATTGGAACAAGGTGGTATCGCTGTTGTAACGGCTGTCGTAATTGAGTGCTGTTCCGTTTATCGAAATATTTTGATTACGCGTCTCAGTTTGCGACACTGTGACGGTCGACAACCAGCCCGGCGTCAAACGATTTTTAGAAAACAACGCCAGCGATTGCTGCTTCGAGTGAACTTCGTTGATATCAGTCGGGCTTCCGAAGCCGCCGCCATCATAACTACTCTTGCCATCGTTGGCATAAATGCGTGCACCAAACTCATGGCCTTTGGCCCATTCATGTGAAACCGAGCCTGCCATACTGGTGTTCCGGTCGCCATCCTTGTCCGGATTTTCGTTCGGATACTGCTGCGTGTTGTTAGCAGAAAAGCCATCAGTTTTGAAGCGCGTCAGCGACAATGCATAACGCGTATTGTCCACTTGGCCTGACACGCCGCCGCTCAGTTTGAAAGTGCCGCGCGAACCGGCTTCTGCGCTCAGATTCATTGCCGGCTGCCCACTGCCACGTTTGGTGAAAATCTGGATCACGCCGCCGATCGCACCCGAGCCGTAGATCGCTGAAACATTGCCGCGCACGATTTCAATATGATCGATCTGATCGGACAAAATGTGTTCCAGCGCAGCGCCGCTGGAAAAATCCTGTTTGCGCACCGGCACACCGTCAATCAGTATCAATATCTGATTGGGCGTTGCACCGCGCATGAACAGCGCCGCCTGGGTGCCCGGCCCTCCGCTCTGGGTCAATGCAATGCCGGCTTCGGTGCGCAACAAGGTTGGAAGGTCAAGCGCCTGGCTATTGCGGATGTCGTCGGCGGTGATGATTGTTGTATGTGGCAATGCTTCGGTCTGAGGCTGCTCAATCCGCGATGCCGTCACCACCACTGGAGGAAGCGACTTGTCGTTATTCGTTTGGGCAGATGCCGGGGTGATGAAGCAGGCAGACAAGGCTGAAACCAGCGCAAGCGGCTTCCATGCAGGAATGCGGCTGCGTGATGCAAAAAAAATCATGATGTCGTTTCAAATAAGAATCCGCCAGCCTGCGTCCCCGCAAGCCGGAATCAACGAAAGTGCGAATGTGCGCACTTCCACCTATTCTGGCCGGTATCCGGGCTGACAAGTCAAACCATCTTACCTTCCCATGCGAACCGCACAGTGGATAAAAGAGACGGCCGGCCAGAAGCAATCCAGCGGACGCTCCATGGCGCTTGCATTACCGTTGCGGGGGCAGCACACGTTGGCTGAGGCGTTGCTCAGAATCGTGTTTCCCGTTTAACTGCAGACATGGACATGTCCGCGAGCACCAAAACGCCGCCATTGTAAGGTAGCGGCAGGCTGGCGGCAACTTGGAATTACATTCCCTTCATCGCTGCCAGCATGCCGAGATAAAAAGCCGCCTCGGCGACCTGCTGCACCGCACCCAGGCAATCGCCGGTAAATCCCTGAATCCGGGACTGGAATTTTCTGGCCAGCCAGAGCGTTGCGCCCATTGCAGCAAGCATCCCGGCCAAGAAAGCATCCCAGCGCATGCCGCCCAGCGCCACGAGCAATAAGGCAGGCACGGCGACGGTCACCATTGCAATCAGAAACTCAGTATTAGACATCTGCTGCGCCAGCGGCTTGGCCTTGCCTTCCGCCCGTGCATATGCCATGGTGCGGATCAGACTGCCCGACGCCAGGCGCGACAGCGGATGGGCCAGCAGCAATGCGACGACTACGCTGGCGCCGGGCAAACTCGCCAAAGTCACGCATTTCAAAGCGAGCAGCAAGGCGATGCCGATCGCGCCGTAGGCCCCGACGCGGGAATCCTTCATGATCTCCAGCACCCGCTGCCGGCGTCGAGCCGCCGCCGAAACCGTCGCACACATCGGCAAAACCATCTTCATGGAAGGCGCCGGTCAGATAGATGCCGGCGCAGGTCGACAGCAATACCGCGATTGATTGCGGCCATAGCCAGGCCGACAGCGCATAAGTAGCGGCAGTGACCAGACCCACCACCCAGCCGATTGCCGGAAAATAGCGCGATGCATGCTGCAGCCAATCCGCCTCGAACCCGACCCAGCGCGGAATCGGGATGCGGGTGAAGAATTGCAAGGCGATGAAAAACAGGCGCAGCTGATAAACACAGCCATCGACCAAGCGCATGGACAGACCGGACGCGGACGGCATGCCTTATGCCGATTTTTCGCTGACCTGGGCCGACTCGAAAGTCGCCATCTGGCACATGAAATTGACGGCGGCCTGCACCAGCGGCAGCACCAGCGCGCAACCGGTGCCCTCGCCCAGACGCAAATCCATCTGCAACAAGGCCCGTGCGCCGATATGGTCGAGCATGCGCTTGTGGCCGTTTTCATCCGAGCAGTGCGAAAACAGGCAATAATCGAGGATGGCCGGCTGCAGGCGCGCCGCCACCAGCAGCGCACTGGTGACGATGAAACCGTCGATCAGCAGCACCATGCGCCGCTCGGCCGCCGCCAGCATCGCGCCGACCATCATCGCGATTTCGAAGCCGCCGAAAGTCGCGAGTATCTCCAGCGGCTGGCTGACTTCCGCATGCAGCCTGACCGCCTGTTCGATCACGCGCCGCTTGTGCTGGATGCCTTCCGGCGCCAGCCCGGTGCCGGCGCCGACGCAATCGGCTACCGGGATATTGCTGATCTTGTGCATCAGCGCCGCAGCGGCGGTGGTGTTGCCGATGCCCATTTCACCAAACCCGATGACATTGCCTTCCAGCGCAGCGACCAGATCGCGGCCCGCCTGCAGCGCCCGCTCGCACTCGGCCGCAGTCATCGCCGCTTGCTGTGCGAAGTTGCGGGTGGACGGCGCGATTTTCTTGTCGATCAGGCCGGCGCGCGGCCCGAAATCGTGATTCACGCCGGCATCGACAATCTGCAGCGCACAACCGTTCTGGCGCGCAAACACATTGATCGCCGCGCCTTGCGCGAGGAAATTTTCCACCATCTGCCAGGTCACGCTCTGCGGAAAAGCGGAGATATTCTCCGCCACCACGCCGTGATCGGCGGCAAACACGATGATTGCAGGCTGGCGCAATTGCGGCTGCGTGCTCTTCTGGATCAGGCCGATCTGCTTGCCGATTTTTTCCAGCTGGCCCAGACTGCCGAGCGGCTTGGTCTTGTTGTTGATCGTGGCATCCAGCGCCTCCGACAAAAGGGCATCGCCGGTCGAATCGATTTTTGGAATAAGGTTCATCGTGTTGCATGCCGCTTCCGGCATGGCCTTTATGGTGATGGGTTTCAAAAACAATCGGCTAGTGTATGCGCGGCAATACCCAGCGTCAAACTGAGCAGCACTGCACGGCCAGCATCAAAACCGATCCGATACGCTATGCTAGCGGCCACGTCAACTTACCCCGTTGCCATGAACGACAAGATTGCTTATTACACCGAACAATACGACGCCGTCGCTGCCATCCCCGATCATCCGCGCATCCTGACACGCTGGCTGCGCGATTCGGCCCATGTGCGGCGCACCAAACCGGCGCTGCTGGATCTGGCCTATGGCGAATCGGCGGCTGAACGCCTTGACTTCTTCCCCGCCAACCGCAGCGGCGCACCGCTGCTGATCTTCATCCACGGCGGCTGGTGGCGCTCGCGCGACAAATCCAATTTCTCGTTCATGGTGCCGGCCTATACCCAGGCCGGATTCAACGTGGTGCTGACCAATTACGGGCTGGCACCGGCGGTCAGCATGGAGGACATCACGCGCCAGCAGTTGCACGCGATTGCATGGCTGTACCAGCGCGCTGAAGACTATGATTTTGACCCGCAGCGCATCGTCGTCGCCGGCCATTCTGCCGGCGCGCATCTGGCGGCGATGATGATGTCGGCGCTGTGGCCGGCGTTCAATCCGGCGCTGCCATCGAACCTGGTGAAAGCCGGCGTATTGCTGTCCGGCCTGTACGACCTGACGCCGATCGTGCATGCGGATTTCGTCAATGCCGATCTGAAACTGACGCCGCAGCGCAGTGAACTGCTGTCCCCCGCCTTCATGCCGCAAGCCCATCCGGCACCGTTCATCAGCGCGGTCGGCGCGCTGGAATCCGACGAATTCAAGCGCCAGAACGCCTTGATCGGGCAAGTCTGGAACAGACAACCATGCCGGCGACATCGTGGTCGCGGACAAGAATCACATCACCATTTGCGATGCGTTCGCGACCCCCGGCGATCCCTTGTTCGAGGCGACGGTCAAACTCATCAATGGTCTGAACTAAGCTGGCGCATCTGGCTATCCTGCATTTTCGACAGCAACGCCAGACCGGCCAGCGCGCCGATCAGCGCGAAAAACATGTCCGACTGGGTATCCCAGGGATCACCCTGGGTGCCGAGGAAGGCATCGGCATCCTGCCCGATCGCCAGCGCCACCCACCACTCGATCAGCTCGTAAAAGGCGCTGATCGCCAGTGTCACGCAGCCTGACAGAAAACCCGCCATCCTGCGCCCGGACACATACGCGCCGCGCAGCAGGATCTCGCGCGCGACCAGCACCGGCACCAGCCCCTGCATGAAATGCCCGATCTTGTCATACGGGTTGCGTCCCAGCGCCAGCACATCCTGCATCCAGAAACCGAACGGCACCCGCGCATAGGTGTAGGTGCCGCCCACGATCAGCACCAGCGCATGCGCGAAAATCAGCCCGTACAACAGGCCTGTCAGCGGGAAACGGCGATAAGTCGCTGCCAGCAGCGGCAACGCGATCAGCACCGGCGCCACCTCCAGCAGCCAGGTCGCGCGGTCAAACGCATTGACGAAAGACATCGCCATGATGGCGATCAGCAGCAGGCCGGACAGGATCAGCGTTTTTTCACGGGACATCGGACGGAGCGCGCAGCGCCTTGGTTGCAGACGCCACAGCATAACAAACTCCAGTCCCCGATCGTCGCCAGCCACAAAGAACACCGGGGCAGTCTATCGATGTTCTCCGTGGCTGAGTTCATGCACGGCCGTAGCTGGAGTTAAGTGGAATCGCCGATTAAGATCGGCACAAGAAGCAAGCAATATTATTGCTTTTTCATCATCTCCTCTTGCTTCATCATGCAGTCCTTCATCATCATTTCATCTTTCTCCATTTTGCAATCCTTCTTCATCATGTCGTCTTTCATCATGCCGTCCTTCTGCATCATCCCGTCTTTCATCATCATGTCGTCCTTCTTCATCATGCCGGGTCCGGATTGTGCGCATCCTGCCAGTACACCCAAGGAAATGCTCAGCGCTGCAATAAGCTTGTTCATGTTATTCGTCCTTAAATATAGGTTGCGCGGTATTGCGCAATTCAGTCTAGTCGACACAGACTGAAGATTCCTTACGCCGCCGTGTCTAAAACCATACACTTTCAAAAAATGGCCCGGCCAAACAACGCGTTTCCATGTTGCATGGCGCCTTGACGTGCTAATAGCGCGCTTCAAAGCGGAATATATACTCCCATAGGTATTATTTAAAACCCAACATAATCAAGCGGAAAGCGCCCACTTTTTTCATATACCCCGCCTTTTTATTAAAATACTGGACCGATACTTGGCCGTGCCGAAGCAAAAGGCCGCATAATCGCAGGCACTTCCCATCCCAGTGTGATTTTCTCCCCTTTATGCGGGTCACCTGGCTCAGCCAGCACCAGAACCATCTCAGCGTCACAGAGTTCCCCAGATAGAAACCAGACTGCGGATTCAGCATCGTCGTGAAGCATGTCAACGGCGACACCTTGATACAGCGCATCAGAGGCCGCACCCGCAAGGGATCGGCCAACTACCCGCTCTTTGCGGGTTCAAATGAAGAGGGAAAGAAAATGAACAGATTCGAACGCTTATTCAAACCATTGACGTGGTTCATCGCAATACTGCTGACCGTTTTTGTGGCCGGATGCGGAGGTGGTGCAGACGAAGGCGCAAGCACACGCTTGCTCGCGAGTACTGCCGTTGTCGCAGGCACCTCAGCCACCGATCCCACGGTGAGCTCCGCGAGCCCGAGCAACGGCGCCACGGATGTAGCGACCAGCACCAATAGCAGCAATAACATCGTGACCGGCACCGTAGTGAGCGCCACCTTCAGCCAGCCGATGGATCCGGCAACGATCAACTCGTCCCCGGCCGGAACGCTGCTCACATTCACGCTCAAGGAGACCAACGGCAACAACGTCCCCGGCACCGTCGCCATGAATGCCGCCAACACGGTGGCAACCTTTACGCCAAGCGCATCCGCCCTGGCCCCGAACACCAGCTATACCGCCACGCTGACCACGGCGGCCAAGAACGCCGGTGGCACCGCAATGGCCATTCCCGTCACATGGCGCTTTACCACCAGGGCCATCGCGTTTACCGCGCAGGCGCCGGTCAGCCTGGGAACCGCCGGCACTTTCGCGCTTCTGACAAAAACAGGAATCACCGACGTTTATGCATCTGCCATCAACGGCGATGTTGGGGCCAGTCCGATCACCGGTGCTGCGATCGGTCTGACGTGCGGAGAAGTGATGACCGGGATCATTTACTCGGTCGATGCGGCTGGTCCTCCGTGCAAGGTGACTAACGCCACATTGCTGACCACGGCGGTAGGCGACATGGAAACCGCGTACACCGACGCCGCCGGACGAAGCTTCCCCGATTTCATCGATCTGGGCACCGGAGAGATTGGCGGACAAACCCTGGTTCCCGGCCTCTACAAATGGGGTACCGATGTTTTAATATCGACGGATGTCACGCTCTCGGGTGGTCCGAACGATGTCTGGATCTTCCAGATTGCCGGCGGCATTACTCAGGCTGCTGCGACCAGAGTGACCCTGACAGGCGGCGCATTGGCCAAGAACGTCTTCTGGCAGTCTGCCGGCGCCGTGTCGATTGGAACGACCGCGCACTTCGAGGGAATCATACTGGCTAAAACCATGGTTGCCGTGAAGACTGGCGCATCGGTGAACGGCAGGCTGTTGGCACAGACTGCGGTCACTCTGCAACAGAACGCGGTCACACAGCCCGCTCCATAAAGTCGCCAGGAGCAGCATGGCCGGAAGCAGGAAGACAGCAATCGCTATCGTCTTGTTTGCGGCATCTTCGCTCTACGCCAGAGGCTTACGCCGCGGCGGCGCGCAAGCTCGCCCATGGACAAGATGGCAAAGTCAGCGCCCTTACTCTATCCTTCGTATTGAACGATTGAACCTGATGCTTAATTAAAGGAAATGATGATGGCAAAAAAGAATGAACTGGATGCTGAAACGCTGGCGCTGATCAACTGGTGCATCGAGGTTGAAGGATTTCTGGTAGCCGGAGGCGCCACGCAGGAGCAGGCGCAAGAGCATATTGAAGAACAGGTCGAGTGGTTTACCGACCAGTTTTATGATGGCCTGACGCCGGAAGAAGCCGCCAAGGCCGCCTTGAACGATTGAGTCTGCGACAAAGCAGGCCTTACCTGCTTGCCGCTTGCTATTGAAACCGCAGCGCCTAGACTGAAAACCTGATTCAGATGCTGCCAGCGCAGCATGCCCCCGAAAAACAACAGGAGATCAGTCATGCGCACTTTGACCGGATTATCGCTATTGACCTGCGCCGCTGCGGGTCTGTTGACCGCCTGCTCGCAGATGACGGGTCCGGCACCAGGATCGGGCGCCAACCCGATGACCTTCTTCGTCAGCAGCAGCAACCCCGGCAAAGGCGCCGATCTGGGTGGCCTGACGGGTGCCGACCGGCATTGCCAGATGCTGGCCAATGCCGCCGGTGCCGGCAGCCATACCTGGCATGCGTATCTCAGCACCAGCGCCACGCCCGATACGCCCGCAGTCAATGCGCGCGACCGCATCGGGACCGGGCCGTGGCAAAACGCCAAGGGCGTGGTGATCGCCAATAGTATTGATGAGTTACACGACACCAACAAGATCAACAAGCAGACTGCGCTCACTGAAAAAGGCGAGATGGTCAATGGTCGCGGCGATACGCCCAACATGCACGATATCCTGACCGGGTCGCAGTCCGACGGTCGGGCCTTTACGGGCGCTGCAGACATGACTTGCGGCAACTGGACCAAGGGCGGCGAAGGGGCGGCCATGCTCGGCCATCACGACCGCATCGGTTTGCGCGACGACGATCCATCCAGATCGTGGAACACCTCCCACGCGTCCAGCGGCTGCAGCCTCGATGCGCTGCGCAGTACCGGCGGCGCCGGCCGGCTGTATTGTTTTGCAGTCAGGTAGTACGGCCGGCATTCAAACACGCAACGATCGGGCAGCCATCCCGGCTGTCCGGAATAGGTTTATTGCACGATGAATGAGGCGAACAACACGTTGACGATCCCATGTTTGCCTGACAGGTCGAGCGCATCGTTGACGATGTGCTTGATTTCCTCTGCCAGCTTGACCTTGCCCTCCGGCTTCAATATCTCTGCGGCATCCTTGCTGCTCAACAACAAAATCATTTCGTGCCGCACCTTGGGCATGAGCATGGCAACCGCTGCGCCGGCTTCCGGCGAGCCGCCTTGCAACGTCAGTTCGATCTGCAGATACTGGCTCAAGTCGGCCAGATTGACTGTAAATGGTTGCAGTTTTATATAGGCCGACGCGCCTTCCTTGCCGCCGCCCTCGTTGGCAAAGGCCGGCTGGAGCGGCAACAAGGTGGTTGACAAAAACAGGGATACGAGAAAAACAGTGAAAATTTTTGGAAATTGCATCTTGAGATTTTGAATATTAAAAAAGAAATTTGGTAAGACGGAGAAACTAGTTCCCCAGGTTCTTCACCATGAAATACTTGCATCCTGTTTTCGGATAGCCCTCCTGCACCCATCTGACTTCATAGCCAAATTTTTCGTAGAATGGCCGGGCCTGGAATTCCAGCGTATCAAGCAAGGCGAACCGGCAGCCGCGGGCAACCGCGCTGGCCTCCAGTTGTTGCAGCAGCCCGGTACCGATATGCTGGCCGCGCAGGCTGGCGCTGACCCATATATTTTCTATCAACAGCCAGTCGCCGAAAGTGCGGGCCGAAGCGCCTGCCAGCATATTTTCATGCTCGTCTTCCAGCATCACCGCCAGCGGCTTCTTTTGCTTCACGTCCCAGTGTTCGACATTGAACTCTCTGATCCGGTCTTTAATTTCTTCAAACAATGCGTTTGAAGGAGAGTCAATGATTTTAAATTCCATACGGGAAATACCTCGCGATGTTCGATGATTAACAGTGCCGGTCCGAAGCAGGTGCTGAGCGGCCCTCGGACAAACCCAATATGCGCCCAGTATAAAATAAAAATGGCGGGGTATAAGCAAAAACACAAGCTTTGCCGCAGATATTCATTGGCTCAATAAAAATACCGGAGGTAGATATTTTATCTGCAGCAGCCTGAAAACGAGCGAGCAGCCGTCGCGCAGGCCGCAACCTTACGCTCCAAGGCCGGGCGTCATTTTCTGCAAGGAAGTTTGATGGCCGAAAACTGCCGCCAGAGCTTGCCCAGTTTGCGGGCATCGCGTTCGGTGCGGGCCGCGAGATAGCCGCGGACGCAGCCGGCGCTGTAGGCCAGATCGGGATGCGCATCGGCCAGCTGGCGCAGCAGGCCGTCGGCGACCGCGACATCATTCAGAGCGCCGAGTGCATCCTGCAAGCCGGTCAGCGCGTCAACATAAGGGCGCACCCGCCTGAGCGGATACAGCGACTGGAAGAATTCGGCCGCGTAGCGCACTTTCTTGGCTGCGATGCGTACCCGATGCCGCACCCGGGCTGTGGCCGGTGCTGTCGGTGCGGCTTTCCCCCGCAACAGCTTGCCGCGCTTGCGCAGTTTCGCGTGGTACTGCGCCAGCATCCGTGCAGCGAATCTAGCCAGCGGTGCCTGCAACTTATTCTGCCCGGCGGGTGCCGGCAGGCCGCGCCAGCCTGCGCCACTGACCCAGCTACCGAGTCCCTGCAAGCAGGCGTGCATAGCGCACCGAAGCCACCGCCTGCGCGGCACTTTGCCGATTCTTGCGGGCCTGCGCGTGCGCCGCCTGTTGCAACTGTTCCAAGGCGGTTTGATCCGGGACGGCGTTGGCTGCGCTGATCAGCGTGCTGCCGGCCAGCACTTCCCAGTCGCGCGCGGCGCCCAAGGCATTGGTCAGCCATTCCAGTTCCGCCTGCAATGCGTCCGGGCACGGCGCAACCTCGGCGAACAGGCCGAGCGCCGAACGCAGCCGGCGCAGCCCGACCCGCATCTGGTGCACGCTTTCCGGATCGCTGCCGATCTCGACGCCGGCCTGGTTGCCCTGGATCTGCGCCAGGCAATTGTCAACGATCAGCTGCAAGCCCTGCTCCGTGCTGAGATTTGAAGCAAGCACCAGTGTTGCCGCCTTGACCACCGGCTGCAGCGCGACCAGCGCATGCGGTTTCAGCAAAGGATGCCGGCGCAAGGCTGCCATAACGGCCGGGTCGGGCAAGCGCTTCAATGTATTTTCCATGATCGGATACCGGAGAGTAGCTGTGCTGGCAGCAACGGATCAACACGAGCTACTGTTTAGTACAGAGGAATTTCAACATAGCATGTGCGGCGCGGCGTGACGTGCTGCGCATCAAATCAGCATGCAATCATCGATTACACACGATGCGCTGCGGCACTCGCTGCCCGCTCAGCGCCCGACTTTAGAGCCTGCGGTCTACGGAAATAGTGTCCAATAGCCGCTTCGCCCTCGCTGCATGGACTACCGACATGACCAATCCGCACTACCCGCACCTGCTGGCACCGCTCGACCTCGGCTTCACGACCCTGCGCAATCGCGTGATGATGGGTTCCATGCATACCGGGCTGGAAGACCGTTTCTATAACTACGCCAAGCTCGCCGCCTACTTCCGCGAACGGGCGCGCGGCGGGGTCGGCCTGATCGTGACCGGCGGGATTTCGCCCGACCGGCGCGGCTGGCTGCTGCCGTTCGGCGGCACCCTCAACAGCGTGCTGGACCTGTGGAACCACCGGCGCGTGACCCGCGCGGTGCATCAGGAAGGCGGCAAGATCCTGATGCAGATCCTGCACGCGGGGCGCTACGGCTACCAGCCGCTGGTGGTGTCGGCCTCGGCAGTCAAATCGCCGATTTCAAAGTTCCGCCCGCGCGCGCTGACCGAACGGGGGATCGAGAGCACCATCCGCGACTACGTCCGCTGCGCGCGGCTGGCGCAGCGCGCCGGTTACGACGGCATCGAGATCATGGGCAGCGAAGGCTATCTGCTGAACCAGTTCCTGTGCAGCCGCACCAACTTGCGCACCGACCGCTGGGGCGGCGCGATCGAGAACCGGATGCGCCTGCCGGTCGAGATCGTGCGCCGGGTGCGGGCCGCGGTCGGCACCAATTTCATCATCATGTACCGCCATTCCTTGCTGGATCTGGTCGACGGCGGCAATAGCTGGGGCGATGTGGTGACGGTGGCCAAGGCGCTGCAGCAGGCCGGCGTGACCATCATGAATACCGGTTACGGCTGGCACGAAGCCAGGGTGCCGACCATCGTGACCTCGGTGCCGCGCGCGGCATTTCGCAGCGTGGCAGCGCGCCTGCGGCAGGAATTGACGATTCCGGTGGTCGCCTCCAACCGCATCAACATGCCGGCCGAAGCCGAAGACATTCTGCACAAGCGGTGACGCCGACATGATCTCGATGGCGCGCCCGTTCCTGGCCGACCCGGATTTCGTCAACAAGGCCGCCGCCGGCCGCAGCGACCAGATCAATACCTGCATCGGCTGCAATCAGGCCTGCCTCGACCATACCTTCGCCAACAAACGCGCCAGTTGCCTGGTCAATCCGCGCGCCGCGCACGAGACCGAACTGATCTACGCCAAGACTGCCAAAAAGCGCCGCGTGGCGGTGGTCGGCGCCGGCCCGGCCGGCCTGTCGGCGGCGACCGTGGCCGCCGAATGCGGTCATGAAGTCACGCTGTTCGACAGCAGCGACCGCATCGGCGGCCAGTTCAACATGGCGATGCGGATTCCGGGCAAGGAAGAATTCAGCGAAACCATCCGCTACTTCGGCCGCCAGCTGGAACTGACTGGCGTCAAGCTGCTGCTGAACCGGCGCGTCAGCCGCGAACAATTGATCGCGCAAGGCTTCGACCACATCATCGTCGCCACCGGCATCCGGCCGCGCACGCCGCCCATTATTGGTGTGAATCATCCCAAAGTACTGTCGTATATCGATGTGCTGCGCGACAGGGCGCCGGTCGGCAAGCGGGTCGCGATCATCGGCGCCGGCGGCATCGGTTTCGATGTCGGCGAGTATCTGCTGCATGACCCGGCAGTGGCGTTGCCGGTGCCGGTGGCTCACTGGGCTAAAGAATGGGGGGTGGATCTGCACGCCGCCGACAGCGTCAAGGGCGGGCTGACCACGCCGACGCCGCGCAGCGCCGCTACGGCAGATTTTCCTGCTGCAGCGCAAGGCCAGCAAACCCGGCGCCGGCCTCGGCAAGACTTCGGGCTGGGTCCATCGCGCGACGCTGCAACGCAATGGGGTGCAGATGCTGGCCGGGGTCAGTTACGACAAGATCGACGACCAGGGCCTGCACATCACGGTCGACGGCGCATCACGCGTGCTGGAAGTCGATCACGTGATCCTGTGCGCCGGCCAGGACTCGCTGGCCGAGCTGATGCCATCGGAACAGCCCGCCAGCGGGCCGCGCTTTCACCTGATCGGCGGCGCGGCGCTGGCAGCCGAACTGGATGCCAAGCGCGCGATCCGCGAAGGGGCGGAACTGGCGGCACGGCTTTGATTTAATGCCGCAGGATGCGGTGAACACCCATCGACCTATCGAACTTACAGATGGGTTGCACCCATCCTACCCTGCAGCGGGTGCCAGCAACGCCAGCTGTTCGGCATCCAGATAGCACCACTCGCCCTCTTCCAGTCCCAGCGATTCCAGCGTCAGGGTGCCGATGGCGGCGCGGTGCAGCGCTGCGCAATGGTTGCCGGCAGCGGCCAGCATGCGCTTGACCTGATGGTATTTGCCCTGTTCCAGCACGATTTCGAGGCTATTCGTGCCGAGCTGGCGGCAGATCAGTGCGGCCAGCGGCGCCGGTTCGTCGTGCAGTTGCACGCCGGCCAGCAGCTGCGCGACCAGTTCCTCTGTTACCGGCTCGGCGGTGGTGGCGACATAGATCTTCGGGATATGGCGTTTCGGCGACGATTGCGCATGGATGAACGGGCCGTCGTCCGACATCAGCAGCATGCCGGTGGTGTCGTGGTCGAGCCGTCCGACCGGCTGCACGTCGCGCCAGGTGCATTGTTCCGACAACAGGCTGAGCACGCCCGGATGGTGGCTGGGCTTGCGCGAGCATTCGAAATTGGCCGGCTTGTTGAGCGCGATATACACATGTTCGCGATACGGCCAGACTTCATCGAACAGCGTGAATTCCAGCCCGTCAGTCTCGATGGCGCTGCGGTGATCGGTGACGGCGACGCCGTTGATGACGACTTCGCCATCGTCGATCAGCGAACGGCAGTATTTGCGGGTGCCGAAACCCTGCGATTGCAGGATGCGGTCGAGGGTTAATTTGCTCATGGTGGGTTCGGTAGCGGAAAACTTGGAAATCGATAAATCAGTCACAGGGAGCGAGGAAAAATGGAGTCCGTTTTTCCTCGCTCCCCGAATGAATCGTAGGGTGCGCCGTGCGCACCATCAACATGGCGGGTGCGCATCGGTGCGCACGGCGCCCCCTACTTTACATCACGCATGCAGCTTGGCGTAGGCAGCCAGCAGGCGCTGGTGCATGTCGCAGCCGTCGAGGTTCATGCCCAGCGTCGGCAGGCCGTAGAAACGGTCGCTACGATTGAGCAGCGCCTTGGCCTGGGCCAGCGTTTCTGCACCGTACAGGCTCTGCAATGCGGCCTCGAACGGGGCGCTGTCGCCCAGCCCGAGCAGGCTTTCGATGCAGCGGTAGACGCGCTGGCGGCCTTCGTTGAGTTGATTGAAGCTGCGTATCCAGTCGCAGCCTTCGCGGATCGCATCGGTGTCGCCGATGGCCAGCGCCAGCAGGGTTTTCAGTTCGCCGATGCGCAATTCCTTCCACAGCGAAGTCGGGTCGGCGGCCAGACCGATCACCGCGGCCACCGGACGCTGCTCGGCCAGACCGATCTCGTTCAGGGTGCTGAGCAGGTCCGCGCATTCTTCGTCGTCCAGGTCCTGCAGGTGCAAAATCGGTTCGCGGATCGCATTGCCGACGCTGCTGTTGTCCCATTCCAGGTCTTCGACCGGATAGATGTCGGACATGCCGGGCACCAGGATGCGGCACGCATACACGCCCAGATGGGTGAAATCGGCGATGTAGATGTCGCGCTGCATGTCGTGGATCTTGGCGATCGACCACGCGTAATCTTCGGCGGTGGTGTTGCCGAAGTTCCAGTCGTGGAACGCGAAATCGGGCGTGTCCTTGAGGAAATTCCAGCTGATGATGCCGCTCGAATCGACGAAATGGATTTCCAGGTTCTGCGAATGGGCGATCTCTTCCAGATCGAAACCCGGCTCGGGGAAGCCGTCCATCGACGCCAGCGCGCGGCCTTGCAGCAGCTCGGTCAACGCGCGTTCCAGCGCGATCTCGAAGCGCGGGTGGGCGCCGAAGCTGGAGAAGCAGCCCTGGTCATTCGGGTTGAGCAGGGTCACGTTCATCACCGGATACTGGCCGCCGAGCGACGCGTCCTTGACCACGATGCCGAAACCGGCGGCGCGCAGGTCGCGGATGCCGGCCGCGATGTTCGGGTAGCGCGCGATCACTTCTTCCGGCACGTCCGGCAGGCACAGGCCTTCGCGGATGACGCGGAACTTGACGTCGCGCTCGAAGATCTCGGACAGCGCCTGGGTGCGGGCTTCGGCCTCGGTGTTGCCGGCCGACATGCCGTTGCTGACATACAGGTTGCCGATGATGTTGACCGGGAACCAGACCGTGGCGCCGTCGCGCTGGCGCACATACGGAATCGCGCAGATGCCGCGCTCGGCATTGCCGGAGTTGTAATCGACCAGCATGTCGGCGCCGATGCTGCCTTCGGGATTGTAGAACTGCTGCAACTCGGGCGTCAGCAGTTCCTGCGGCCAGGTGAAGTCGTCCGCATCGAGCGGGAACCAGCGTTCCTGCGGGTAATGGGTGAACGCCGCATTCGCGTTCTTTTCGCCGAGGTAGTAATGGGTCCAGAAATAATTGCAGGACAGCCGCTCGAAGAACTCGCCCAGCGCACTGGCGCGCGCCGCCTGTTCCGACGCGCCCTTGCCGTTGGTAAACATCAGCGGGCAGTCGCGGTCGCGGATATGCACCGACCACACGCCTTCGATCGGATTGAGCCAGGAGCGCTCCTCGATATGGAAGCCGCGCGCCAGCAGTTTTTCCTGCATGGTGCTTGATGGAAAATTCGAGCGAGGCATCTTTGCCGGCGATGAAGTGTTCGGTTTGCATCGGGAGTTCCTGCCGCTAGGGGCGGTGAATAAGGCTGTTAATTAGTGAAATAGCGGGGGTATATGCAAAAACATAGGGCGTTCCCGCTTGATTTTGTTGGCACTTTAAAAATACACGGCCCAGTATTATTTGAGGCGACAGGTCAGCATCCAGTAGTGCTCAAGGCGCAAAATGCGCAAATCCTTGGTGAACGGCGCCAGGTGCTTGCGCAGCCAGCTATCGGTCGGGAAGTTCTTCACGTATTCATAACGCTCGCCATTAGCCAGCCTTTCGATCTGGTAGGTATTGCCCTGCGCGTCGGTACGCGCGACCGGCGCCGCATCGTGCTCCTGATAGGTGTCGTCGACCAGCACCAGCAAGCCGTCCTTGCCTACCGCCTGACGCACGCCGGCCAGAAAGCGGGCCTGATCCTCGCGCTTGATGTGCGACCAGAAAAATCCGGCAAAGCAGGCGCTGTAATCGCCGGCCAGCTGCAAATCGAGTGCATCGATCTGGGCGATCTGTACCTTACCCAACGGCAAATCACGCTGCTGCGCGGCCTTCAGCATGGCCGGATTGTTGTCGGTCGCCAGCACGAAATCGGCCGACTCCGCCAGCAGCGCGGTCCAGTAAGCGCTGCCGCAGGCCAGTTCCAGCACATTGTGGCCTTCCAGCACCGCAGCTACGCGTTCGCGCAGGATCGCGAGATCAGCCTGTTGCGCCGCTTGCGCATAGAGCGCATCGTAGCCCTCGGCACGCTGGGTGTAATACGATTCGAGATCGGTATGTAGTGTACTCATGATGTTTCGCTTTCCAATAGTGCGTTGGCAACTTCAGCAAACCCTGCATGCAGGCTGCTTGCTTCATTGCCGGAATCACCGGCGCAGCACGGCTGCGGATAATTTATAGTTCGTAACTTTCTTTCTCGCCGCTCATCACCTGTTCGATCAGCTTGCGGTTCAGCGTCGGGGTCAGCAATTCGATGAAGGTATAGATATAGCTGCGCAGATAGGCGCCCTGCTTGACCGCCACGCGCGACACATTCACGCCGAACAAATGCCCGACCGGAATCGCGCGCAGGTTTTTGTCGCGCTCGGCATCATACGCCATGCCCGCGATGATGCCCACACCCATGCCCAGTTCGACATACGTTTTAATCACGTCGGCATCGATCGCCTCCAGCAGCACTTCCGGCTTCAGGCTGCGCACTGCAAACGCGTGATCGACCTTGTTGCGGCCGGAAAACGCGCTGTCATAGGTAATCAGCGGATAAGCGGCGATCTCTTCCAGCGTGATCGACTTTGATTTCAGCAAGGGATGGTCCGGCGGCACCACCACCACATGTTCCCACTGATGGCACGGGAACGACAGCAGGCCGTCGATGCTGGCGATGGCCTCGGTCGCAATCACGATGTCGGCCTGGTCTTTCAGCACCATGTCGACCACCTGCTTCGGGTTGCCCTGCAGCAGGCACAAACGCACTTTCGGATATTTCTGGGTAAACGCCTGCACCACCTTCGGCAACATGTAGCGCGCCTGCGCATGCGTGGTGGCAATCGTGAAACTGCCGCTGTCCTGCGCGGCGAATTCCTTGCCGATGCGTTTCAGGCCGTCGATTTCCTGCATGATCAGCTCGACCGATTTCAAGACCGCCCGCCCCGGCTCGGTCAGGCCGCGAATGCGCTTGCCGTGGCGGGTAAAGATATCGATGCCCAGCTCTTCTTCCAGTTCGATGATCGCCTTCGACACCCCCGGCTGCGAGGTAAACAGCGCCTTGGCCGCCTCGGTGAGGTTGAAATTTTGCCGTACGGCTTCACGCACGAAGCGCAGTTGATGGAGATTCATGGGTTTTCCCTGCGTCTGTGGCTGTTTTCAGCGGATGAAGCTGCGTTATTCATGGGGCGAAATTGCTTATGCCAAATAAGCATATAAGCAAATAGAAACTATGTAGTTTGGAATAAGGCGGTAGTTTATTACGATTCAAGCATACTTGTATGGGGGTGGCATGACTCTTTCTTATGTTTTTTCCGGTTTTGCGGTCGGCCTGTTGGTCGGATTGACTGGCGTCGGCGGCGGTTCGCTGATGACACCAATGCTGACACTGCTGTTCGGCGTACCGCCATCGGTGGCGGTCGGCACCGATCTCGCGTTCGCTGCGATCACAAAGTCAGCCGGCACCTTCACCCATCGCCTGCGAGGTACGGTAAACTGGCATATAGTAAAACTGTTATGCATCGGCGCGCTGCCGGCAGCCGTTTTCGCGACACTGGCGTTGAAATACCTTGGTGGCATCAACAAGGAAATCGGCCAGGTGATTCGCTACTCGATCGCTGTCTCGGTACTGCTGACCGTCGTCGCACTGTTGTTCAAGGGAAAAATGTTAGCATGGCTGAACGCCCACCCGGAAAAACAGTTGCAAGGTGCAAAGCTCGCGGCAGCAACCATTCTGGCAGGCGCATTGCTGGGAACGCTGGTTACGATTTCCTCGATTGGCGCAGGCGCGATCGGCGCAACGCTGCTGGTGTTGCTGTACCCGCACCTGAGCTCGGCTGAAGTGGCCGGTACCGATATCGCTTACGCAGTGCCGCTGACCGCCATTGCCGCCTTCGGCCACTGGTGGTTGGGATCAATCAACTGGGAATTGCTGGCGATGCTGTTACTTGGCTCCGTACCTGGCATCACCATCGGTTCCTGGGCTGCACGTGCAGTGCCGGAAAAATTCCTGCGCGGCTTGTTGGCGACCACGCTGACAGGCGTTGCATTCAAATTAGTGTCTTAAAAACGGTTTTTAAGGAAACAAGATGTACAAATACGATCAATACGATCAGCAAATCGTTAAAGAGCGCATTGCACAATACCGCGACCAGGTTCGCCGCCGTCTGAGCGACGAACTGGCCGAAGAAGAGTTTCGTCCGTTGCGCCTGCAAAATGGCCTCTACATGCAACGCCATGCCTACATGCTGCGGGTGGCGGTGCCCTACGGCCTGCTGTCATCGACGCAGGTGCGCAAGTTCGCCCATATCGCCCGCAAGTACGACCGCGGTTACGGCCACTTCACGACCCGCCAGAACATCCAGTACAACTGGATCAATCTGGAAGACACGCCGCAGATCCTGGAAGAACTCGCCTCGGTTGAGATACACAGCATCCAGACCTCCGGCAACTGCATCCGCAACATCACTTCCGATGAATATGCCGGCGTTGCTGCCGACGAAATCATCGATCCGCGGCCGTATGCAGAGATTCTGCGCCAATGGAGTACTTTCCATCCGGAATTCGCCTACCTGCCGCGCAAATTCAAGATCGCCATCAACGGTGCGCTAGAAGACCGTGCGGTCATCGCGGTGCACGATATCGGTCTGACCGTGGTCCATAATGCGCAGGGCGAGATCGGTTTCCGCGTGATGGTCGGCGGCGGCTTGGGCCGCACCCCGATCCTGGGCAGCGTGATCCGCGACTTCCTGCCGTGGCAGCACGTGATGACTTACATCGAAGCCATCGTCCGGGTCTACAACCAGTACGGCCGGCGCGACAACATCTACAAGGCGCGCATCAAGATTCTGCTCAAGGCCATCGGCGCGGAAGACTTCGCCCGCCAGGTAGAAGCAGAGTGGGCCGACATCAAGGACGGCCCAGGCACGCTGACGGAAGAAGAGCTGCGCCGCGTTGCCGCCTACTTCGCCGCACCTGCCTATGAAACACTGCCGGCGACCGATGCTGCGCTGGAACAGCACAAGGCGGAAGACAAGGGCTTTGCCAACTGGCTTAAGCGCAACGTCAAGCCGCACAAGGTGGCGGGTTACAACGCTGTCGTACTGTCATTGAAGAAACCGGGCGTACCGCCGGGCGACGCCAGCGCAGACCAGATGGATTTCATCGCGGATCTGGCAGACCGCTTCAGCTTCGGCGAACTGCGCGTGACGCACGAACAGAACCTGGTGCTGGCCGATGTACGCAATACCGACCTGTTTGCACTCTGGAAAGATGCCAAGGCAAAGGGGCTGGCAACACCTAACATCGGCCTGCTGACCGACATGATCTGCTGCCCGGGCGGTGACTTCTGCTCGCTGGCCAACGCCAAATCGATCCCGATCGCGCTCGATATCACCGACCGTTTCGACAACCTCGATTATCTGCATGACATCGGCGAAATCGAAATCAATATGTCCGGCTGCATCAATGCCTGCGGCCACCACCATGTCGGCAACATCGGTATCCTGGGCGTGGACAAGGACGGCAGCGAGTGGTACCAGGTCTCCATCGGCGGCGCACAAGGCAATAATGCCGCCATCGGCAAGATCATCGGACCATCCTTCTCCGCGCGTCAGATGCCGGAAGTGATCGACCGCATCATCCAGGTCTACATGCGCGAACGCAACGAAGATGAGCGCTTCGTCGATACTGCACGCAGGCTTGGCATTGCGCCCTTCAAGGAACATGTATATGCCACACCGATCAAGATAGAACTAGCTGCAGGAGAAGATGCATATGCCTAATTCAGCAACACAAATCATCAAGAACAAGGTTATCGTCGCTGACGACTGGACCGTGTTGCGCTTAACCGAAGAGCAGACCCCGGATCAGGTCAGCGTGGCCGACGGCAAAATCATCGTGCCGCTGAAAGTATGGCAGGCGCAGAAGGCGACATTGCAGGGCCGTCCCGATCTGGGCGTCTGGTTTGCCAGCGACGAACGGCCTGAAGCACTGAAGGGCGAAGTCGATCAGTTCAGCGTCATCGCCGTCGATTTTCCGAAATTCGCCGACGGTCGCGGTTACTCGATTGCCTACAATCTGCGCGCCCGCCTCGGTTATACCGGCGAACTGCGCGCCATTGGCGACGTCTTGCGCGACCAGATGTTCTACATGCAGCGCGTCGGTTTTGACGCATTTGCACCACGCGCGGACCGCAGCATTGAAGATGCGCTCAAGGGACTGTCCGATTTTTCGGAGAAATACCAGACCTCCTGGGATGAAAAATTGCCGCTGTTCCGCCGCGCACATCGCACCGGAGTCGCAGCATGAGCGATTTCGACACACTGGTCGCAGCCACGCAAGCCACACTGAGCCGCATCGCCAGCGACTTCACGCCGGCCGTATTCGCCTCCAGCCTGGCGGCCGAAGACATGGTGCTGACCGATCTGATCCTGCGCGCCAAGTTGCCGATCGGCATCTTCACGCTGGAAACCGGCCGTCTGCACGCAGAAACCCTGAGCGTGATTGATCGCATCAAGGACACCTATGGCTATGATGTCGCGCTGTACCGGCCCGAACCGGCTGCAGTGGACGCCTACGTGCAACAGAATGGCCTGAATGCATTCTATGAAAGCATAGACCTGCGCAAGGAATGCTGCCGCATCCGCAAGATCGAACCGCTGGGCCGCGCTCTGGCAGGCAACAAGGCATGGATCACCGGCCAACGGCGCGCCCAATCGACCACCCGGGCCGCACTGGATGTGCAGGAAGACGATCCGGCGCACGGCATGGCCAAGTTCAATCCACTGGCCGACTGGTCGGAACAGGACGTTTGGCACTATATCCGCAGCAACAATGTGCCTTACAATTCGTTGCACGACAAAGGCTATCCGTCGATCGGCTGCGAACCTTGCACCCGCGCCATCCAGCCTGGCGAAGACGTACGCGCCGGACGCTGGTGGTGGGAAAACCCGGACACCAAGGAATGCGGCCTCCACGTCGTCGATGGCAAACTCATCCGTATCAAACCAGTATCTGCATAAATATCGGCATAAATATCATGACATCTGCAGTAGAAAAACACTTTATCGATGCCGCCAGCAACCGTCATCTGGACTGGCTGGAATCCGAAGCAATCCACATCATGCGCGAAGTGGCGGCCGAATGCGCGAATCCGGCATTGCTGTTCTCGGGCGGCAAGGACTCCGTGGTGCTGCTGCGCATCGCCGAAAAGGCGTTCCGTCCAGGCAAGTTCCCGTTCCCGCTGGTGCATATCGACACCGGCCACAATTTCGCCGAAGTAATCGAATTCCGCGACCGCCGTGCCGCCGAACTGGGTGAACGGCTGATCGTGCGTTCGGTCGAGGATTCGATCAAGCGCGGCACCGTGCGTCTGCGCAATCCGGCAACCGATTCGCGCAATGCGGCACAGGCAGTTACACTACTCGAAACCATCGCTGAATTCCAGTTCGATGCCTGCATCGGCGGCGCCCGCCGCGATGAAGAAAAAGCCCGCGCCAAGGAACGCATCTTCTCGTTCCGCGACGAATTCGGCCAATGGGACCCGAAAGCGCAGCGCCCCGAACTATGGGACCTGTACAACACCCGCGTCCATCCGGGCGAAAACATGCGTGTGTTCCCGATCTCCAACTGGACTGAACTCGACGTCTGGCAATATATCGAGCGCGAAAAACTGGCGTTGCCGCCGATCTACTTTGCGCATGAGCGCCAGGTAATTCCACGCAACGGCCTGCTGGTGCCGCTGACCGACCTGACTCCGGCCAAGGAAGGCGAGACCGTCGAGACGCAAGTCGTGCGCTTCCGCACCGTCGGCGATATTTCCTGCACCTGCCCGGTTGCCTCGGATGCCACCACTGTCGAGGCGATCATTGCCGAGACCGCCATTACCCAAATTACGGAGCGCGGCGCAACCCGCATGGATGACCAGACATCCGAAGCCTCCATGGAAAAACGCAAGAAAGCAGGTTATTTCTGATGAACGCAATCGTTTCTGAAACTGTACTGAGCGAACTGAAAAAAGAACGCGGCCTGCTGCGCTTCATCACTGCCGGTTCCGTCGATGATGGCAAGAGCACATTGATTGGCCGCCTGCTGTTCGACAGCAAGGGCATATTTGCCGATCAACTGGATGCAATGTCCCGCGCCAAGCACAAGCGCACGGTCGGTGACACGATTGACTTGTCATTGCTGACCGATGGCCTGGAAGCCGAGCGCGAACAAGGCATCACGATTGACGTTGCTTACCGCTATTTCGCCACGCCCAAGCGCAAGTTCATCATCGCCGACACGCCCGGTCATGAGCAATACACGCGCAACATGGTCACCGGCGCATCGACTGCCGACGCAGTCATCATTCTGGTGGACGTCTCCAAGGTAAAGCTGGGCGATGACGGCAGCGTCGAGTTGCTGGTGCAGACCAAGCGCCATTCGACCATTGCCCACTTGCTGCAAATCGAGCACGTGGTGGTTGCCGTCAACAAGATGGATCTGGTCAACTATGATCAGACCGTGTATGACCGCATCGTGGCCGCTTATCAGGAGTTCGCGCAGCAGCTCGGCCTGAAAGACATCCATCCGATCCCTCTGTCCGCGCTGGCCGGCGACAACGTGGTGACTGCCGGCGACAACATGCCGTGGTATCAGGGTCCGACCCTGATCGAACTGCTGGAATCCCTCAGCGTCTACGATGAATCGCACGACGAGCCGTTCCGCTTTCCGGTGCAACTGGTGGCACGCCATAACGGCCATGAAGCCAATGATTTCCGCGGCTACATGGGACGCATCGAAGCCGGCATGGTCAGCAAGGGCGACAAACTGGTAGTCCAGCCTAGCGGCCAGAGCGCAACGGTGAAAGACATCCTGACGCTGGAAGGCTCACTGCCCTCGGCTGTCGTTGGCCAATCGGTCACCATCCTGCTCGATGAATACCTGGACATCTCGCGCGGCGACATGCTGGCAGCCGTCGAGCGTCCGGCGACCTTGCTCAAGACGGTAAATGCCGATATCTGCTGGCTGTCAGAAGAACCGCTCGACTTGCGTCGCAAGTACTGGCTCAAGCACACTACCAAACAGGTTGCTGCCAAGATCACGAAAATTGAAACGCTGCTGGACATCAACACCCAGGAAAAACACACAGCTGAAATCGTCAAGCTCAACGATATTGCCCGCATCAGCATCAATGTTCAGCAAGCTCTGGCAGCCGATGCCTATGATGCGATCCGCACTACCGGCGCCTTCATCCTGATTGATGAAGTCACGCACCAGACCGTCGCTGCAGGCATGATCCGTCTGGATTAATTAAACCATTGATAGTTTGAAGAAGTTGGCAGGGGCGCACCAAGTGTGCCCCTTTTTACGAATGGCAATGCTCAAGCGGAGCACAGCCGTTGTAAAACTGGATAAAATACATTTTCAAATCAGCAGAAAGAAATTGCATGACAGCAGCATTGGGGAAAGTTTTTTTAATCGGTGCCGGCCCCGGTGCCGCCGACCTGATTACGGTGCGCGGTGCGCGAATCCTGGCGCAAGCCGATGTGGTGCTGCACGATGCGCTCGTCACCGAGGAAATGCTCGCGCTGTGCCCGCAGGCAGTTAAAATCCCGGTTGGAAAACGCTCCGGCCAGCGCTCGATGGCGCAAACTGCCATCAATCAGCAGATCATTGCATCCGCACGACAGCATGCACTGGTGGTACGTTTGAAGGGCGGCGACCCAATGCTGTTCGGTCGCGCCGATGAAGAATTGTGCGCACTGGAAGGCGCGGGCATCAGCGTTGAAATCGTTCCCGGCATCACCACCGCACTGGCGGCAGCAGCCAGCGTGCAACAACCGCTGACCCAGCGCGGCATTGCACGCAGTGTGGCTTTTTTCACCTCCACCAATGCACCGGAACACCCTGAACAAACCACCCTGCCCGATAGCGACACTCTGGTTCAATACATGGGCGGTAATGAAGCGATCAAAACCGCCGGACGCCTGTTGCAACAAGGGCGCCCTTTGCATACGCCCGTCATTGTGATTGAAAATTGCAGTCGTCCCAACCAGAAGATTTTCCGCATGACCTTGAAGGAATTGGCGCACGGCTTGAATGGGATGACAGGCCCCGTATTGGTGATGATGGGAGAAGCAATGCGGCAGCGGGATAGTAAAAAAAATATTTCCTAGCCTGCCCCGGAACCTGCACAGCCAGGTTACCCGGAGACCAGTTGGCGCATGATGAGAAAAACCGGGCGAACAAAGCCCATCACTATCAAACCAGCGGAACCGCGCGCAGACAATACTGCGCGATCGCTTCCAAAACCGAGCTATCCTCCCCCACTGCATCAACCTTACTCAGCTTCAAGCCCGGATAAGCTGCCCGCATTTGCTCGATCAAAATAGGCAAGTCTTTCAATACATGACCACCCTGCCCTAAAAAAACGGGCACGATGACGATGTCAGTGCAGCCGGCTTTGACAAGTTCTGCGACCGCAGCCGGCAAATCGGGCGTCATGAACTCGAGATAGGCATTGCATACCGTGACTTCAGGCTGCGCCAATTGCGTGATCTGCTGCAAGCGCTCAAAAGGCACCGCCCAACGCGGGTCGCGCGCACCGTGCGCGAACAATACCAGTGCCGGCCGCTTGGATTGTGTATTCATTAATGTCTTTCCACCCACCATAATGCCCCCAGCGCTGCCAGCAGGAATAGTGCGCTCGGCAATATTGCAGTTACCAGTGCCGGCCACGTATTCAATAGTCCAACGTGCGAGAACAAGCTGTTAATCAACTGAAAACTGACGCCAATCATGATGCCGGTAAATATCTTGAGACTAACGCCTCCGGAACGAAAGTGCAGATAGGCAAATGGCAAGGCCAGCGCCATCATCACAAAGATGGCAAAAGGATAGATGATTTTTTTCCAGAACGCGATTTCATAACGTGCGGTACCCTGCTTGTTTTCAGCAAGATGCCTGGTATAGGCGGCCAGATCCACTGCCGACATCCGGTCCGGATCTGCGAAGAGTACAGACAGGATTTCAGGCGTCACTTCCGACGCCATTTCCTTGCTGGCCAGTTTTTTTGTCACTACCGTGGCCTTCATGTCCTTGGCAAAGGATGCACCGGGAAACAATGTTTCGGACACCTCAGTCAAGCGCCAGATATTCGAGCCGGCATAGTCGGCACGCGCTGCAGAAATCATGCTGGTCATATGAAACTCACGGTCCAGCTCGTACAATTTCACATCAAGCAATTGCCCGTCAGTGCGCATTTCCCGCACATTGATGAACCGTACGCCGATTGCATCCCCGCTGACACCCTGTGCCTTGATCACATCCTTGGTCCACAAACCGGTGCGGAATTGCTGCGACATGGGCGACCCTTGCGCGCGCAACTTCAGTTTTTCAGCAAACTGCGCACTCGCCGGCACCACGAATTCCCCCAGCAGAAACGTTAGCAATAACGAATAACAATCCGATCTTTGCCAGCATCCAACCGGCCAGAAAGGTCGACATGCTGGCGGCACGCATGATGGTGAACTCAGAGTTTGAGGCAAATTGCGCCAGCGCATAGATGGTGCCGATCAGCGCCGCAATCGGCATCAGCTCATAGGTATAGCCGGGCAAACCCAGCACTACATATAGAAAGGCATGCTGCAGCTGATAGCCGCCATGCCCGACCGCCTGCAATTCACCGATCAGGTCGAAAAAGGCAAACAAGGCCAGGAAAGCGGCCAGCACGAATAATACGGAACGGATGATTTCGGATGAAAAATAACGTTGCAATACAGTCATTGCGATACCGCCCGCTGAAACAGTCTTGCATGCTTGATAGCCGACCAGATGACCGATGGATGGTAACGGCTGTTCACGTTCAGTCGCCACCAGAACATCAGCACCATCAGAGAAAAAGCCATCAGATGCATCGGCCACCAGGCCATGTTGAACGACCAGCGTCCTTGGACCACGGAGGCCTGAAAGAAACTGATCATATTGCTATAGGTGATGAACAACAACAATGCGATGATCAGATTGGCCGAACGTCCGGCACGCGGGTTCACGAAACTCAGAGGAATTGCCAGCAGCATCAGCAGCAGGCACATCAATGGCAAGGATAGTCGCCACAGCAGTTCACCCATATTGAAACTGGTTCTATCCTGCAGCAAGGCCATGGTGGACAAGGAGCGGGCATTCTTGTCTCCGATCGAGGACTGAGAATGCGGGACGACCAGTACGCCGTATTTTTCGAATTCCATCAGCTTGAAGTCAGGCTGATTCATTACGCCCTCATAACGACGGCCTTGCTGCATCAGCAAAAACTTGTCGCCATGACTGTCGGTCTCAATGGTGCCTTCTTTGGCCACCACTACACTGGTTCGCCCATTCGTGGTGGTATTGACAAAGACGTTTTGTACCTTGCTTGTATCACCGGACAGGCCTTCAACGAAAAAAATACGGTTGGCCGAAGCCGATTCCTGAAATTTTCCCGGCGATACCTTGGAGACATCCTCGCGCTTCTCGAAACGTTCCCTGAATTGCGCACTTTGCCGGTTGGCCCATGGTGTCGCCTGAAAACTCAAGGCGGCAGTCAACAAAACGATGGGCATGCCGAACGATAAAATGGGTTTGATCCAGCTCGACAGGCTCAAGCCGGAGGCAAACCAGACCACCATTTCCGAATCCTGATAACAGCGGGTGACCACCAGTTGCACCGAAATGAAAGCGGTAAGAATCAGGATGATGGGCAGATAATTCAGGGCAGAAAATCCGATCAGCTGAACCACGTCGGCAGACGCAACTTTGCCACCTGCGGCCTGGCCCAGAATACGTATCAACATCACTGTGATGGTAATCGTGAAGAGTGTAGTGAAGACGGCGCCGGCGGTACTCACCAATTCGCGTCGTAGCGCGCGCTGAAAGATCATTCGAAGACTATAATTGCAGTTGGACAAAGGGAGTAACGCATGGACTTTAGCATAAAAACATTCGACGCAAAGAACACAATTGCCAGCGTGAAGGCGGCTTGCATTGCTGTCGGCGTATACGAAAACAAGAAATTGTCAGCGGCAGCGCAAGCGCTGGATCATAAGGGCGCCATCAGCGCAGCCCTCAAATCCGGCGACATCAGCGGCAAAGCAGGCACGAGCCTGTTGCTGCGTGACCTGGACGGCATTGCCGCCGCACGCATCCTGCTGATCGGTCTGGGCAGCGAAGACAGCATCAAAGACAAGGACCTGACGCAAGCCGTACAAGCCGTCGCCCGTATATTCAGCACCTTGGGTGCGAACGATGCAATCATCGCGCTGCCATTTGATCAGATCAAGGAACGCGATACGGCTTGGGCAATTCGCGCCGGCGTTCTCGCGATGCGTGAAAACGCCTATCGCTGCGACAGCTTGAAGAGCAAGAAAGATGCGCCGCAAAACGGCGTCAAGAAAACTGCTTTCGCGGTCGATGCCACCGCTGCCACTTCAGCCAAAGCAGCGCTGTCGGATGCAATTGCGCTGGCCAACGGCATCGATCTGAGCAAGGATCTCGGCAACCTGCCGGGTAACGTCTGCACCCCGACTTACCTTGCCAACACTGCCAAGGATCTGGCCAAGGACTACAAGTTCGGCATCGAAGTACTGGATCGCAAGCAACTGCAGGCACTGAAAATGGGCAGCTTCCTGTCGGTGACCAATGGCAGCGACGAACCGCCAAAATTCATTGTCCTCAAACACATGGGCGGCAAAGCGAAAGACGCCCCGACCGTATTGGTCGGCAAGGGCATCACTTTCGATTCCGGCGGCATCTCGCTGAAACCGGGTGCCGGCATGGATGAGATGAAATACGATATGTGCGGTGCCGCCTCGGTGCTCGGCACCTTCCGTGCAATCGGTGAAATGCAGCTGAAACTGAATGTCATCGCCATCATCCCGACCTGTGAAAACATGCCGTCCGGCCGCGCCACCAAACCGGGCGATATCGTGACCTCGATGTCCGGCCAGACCATTGAAGTCCTCAATACCGATGCCGAAGGGCGATTGATCCTGTGCGACGCGCTAACCTATGCCGAGCGCTTCAAGCCGGCTGCCGTGGTTGACATCGCGACCCTGACCGGAGCCTGCATCACGGCGCTGGGCCATCATAATTCCGGCCTGTTCACCCGCCATGACGCTGCCCATGACGCGCTCGCCGGCGAATTGCTGGCCGCAGGCCGTGCCACCGGCGACACCGCATGGCGCATGCCGATCGAAGACAGCTATCAGGAACAGCTGAAATCGAATTTCGCCGACATTGCCAACATCGGCGGCCCGGCCGCAGGCAGCATCACTGCCGCCTGCTTCCTGGAGCGCTTCACCAAGAAATACACATGGGCACATCTGGATATCGCAGGCACCGCCTGGAAAAGCGGCGCAGCCAAAGGTGCAACCGGCCGGCCGGTACCGCTGCTGACCACTTTCCTGATCCAACGCGCAGCCAAATAAAATGCACAAACAGGGGGGTATAAGCAATTTTTACCCCTCTGCCGCATATATTCATTGCACTATTAAAAATACCCATGGCAGTATCTACAATCCACTCCTGAACACCAGATGAAGCTAGCTACTTGGAACGTCAACTCTCTTAAAGTTCGCCTGCCACAAGTTCTGCAATGGCTGGCGGATAACCCGGTCGATGTATTGTGCCTGCAGGAAACCAAGCTCACCGATGACAAGTTCCCTGTGGCGGAAATCGAGGCTGCAGGCTACCAGGTTGCCTTCACCGGGCAGAAAACCTATAACGGCGTCGCGCTGCTGTCACGTCACCCGATGACCGATGTGGTCAAGAACAATCCGCATTTCGAGGATCCGCAGCAGCGATTGATCAGCGCCACCATACAAGGCATCCGCGTAGTCTGCGCCTATATCCCGAACGGGCAAGCGGTAGACTCCGATAAATACCAGTACAAATTGCAATGGCTGGAGGCGCTGCGCATCTGGTTGACACAAGAGTGTCAGGCACATACTGATCTGGCGCTGCTGGGCGATTACAACATCGCACCGGAAGACCGTGACGTACATGATCCGATCGCATGGGAAGGTCAGGTGCTATGCTCGGATGCGGAACGCGCTGCCTTTGACCGTTTCCTGAATCTCGGCCTGAAGGATTCCTTCCGCCTGTTCGAACAGGCGCCAAAATCGTTCAGCTGGTGGGATTACCGCCAAATGGGTTTTCGCCTGAACAAAGGCTTGCGGATAGACCACATCTTGTTATCTGCCTCATTGGCGGCACGCTGCCACGCCTGCGTGATTGACAAGGTTCCGCGCAAGTGGGAGCAGCCTTCCGACCATGCGCCGGTCATCGCTTCGCTCGGATAGCAAGCCTGCAGGCGCAATAAACTCACCCTGAAATAAAAATCCCCTGCGCCGACCATTGCGGCAATGCAGGGGAATTTCAGGTGCACGGAATAAAGCCGGAACCACTGTCGATCAGTAGTTCCGAGCTTATGACGACATCACAGATGCGGATTGATTTTTTCAGACTTGGAATGCAATTTATTCAGGGCTGACAAATACGCCTTGGCGGACGCCACCACGATATCGGGGTCAGCACCAACGCCATTGACGATTCGACCGGCTTTCGATAAGCGCATTGTCACCTCACCCTGGGATTGCGTCCCTGTGGTAATCGCATTGACCGAAAACAGCACCAGTTCAGCGCCGCTTTCAGCCTTCAATTCAATCGCATTCACGGTCGCATCAACCGGGCCGTTGCCCTGCCCTTCGCAGGCGTATTCTTTACCATCAATCGAAAACACGACTTTTGCACTCGGTCTCTCGCCAGTCTCGGAGCGTTGCGAGAGCGACACGAAACGATAATATTCATTCTCATGGGATTGTTGTTCATCCGACACCAAGGCCATGATATCTTCATCGAAAATCTCGGATTTACGGTCAGCCAATTCCTTGAAACGACTGAAAGCGGCATTGACCTCAGACTCGGAGTCCAAGGCAATGCCGAGTTCTTCCAGGCGCTGCTTGAACGCATTACGCCCGGACAATTTGCCGAGTACGATTTTATTGGCCGACCAGCCTACGTCCTCTGCGCGCATGATTTCGTAGGTATCACGCGCTTTCAGAATGCCATCCTGATGGATGCCTGACGCATGGGCAAATGCATTGGCACCGACCACCGATTTGTTCGGTTGTACAGCGAATCCGGTAATCTGCGACACCAACTTGGAGGCCGGCACGATTTGCGTGGTATCGATGGCCACGTCGAACTTGAAGTAATCCTTGCGCGTCTTGAGCGCCATCACGACTTCTTCCAAAGCCGTATTGCCGGCACGCTCACCCAGGCCATTGATCGTACACTCGATCTGACGCGCGCCACCGATCATCACTCCTGCCAGCGAATTGGCCACCGCCATACCTAGATCATTATGACAATGCACCGACCAGATGGCTTTATCCGAATTAGGGATGCGTTCACGCAGGGTCTTGAGCATATTGCCGTACAGTTCCGGCACACCATACCCAACAGTATCGGCAAAATTGATGGTGGTTGCGCCCTCTGCGATGACAGCCTCGATGACCCGGCACAGGAAATCCATCTCCGAACGACTACCATCTTCCGGACTGAATTCGACATCATCGGTGAACTGGCGGGCAAAACGCACAGCCTGCTTGGCTTGCTCAAAAACCTGGTCGGGTGTCATCCTCAGTTTTTTTTCCATATGCAACGGGGAAGTCGCAATGAAGGTATGAATGCGCTTTCTTTCCGCCGGCGCCAATGCTTCGGCGGCACGAGAAATATCGCGGTCATTGGCGCGAGACAGCGAGCAAATGGTCGATTCCTTGATAATCCCAGAAATCGCCTTGATAGACTCAAAATCGCCTTGCGATGCAGCAGCGAAACCGGCCTCAATCACATCCACCCGCATCCGTTCCAGTTGCTTGGCAATACGAATTTTTTCATCTTTGGTCATTGACGCACCGGGAGATTGCTCGCCGTCACGCAGGGTGGTGTCAAAAATAATGAGCTTTTCTGCCGAATTCGAGACCATGCTGTACTCCTTGGGAAAATACTGAAATATCTTTACTGACTGTGATAAATGATCAAATCCATTTTAATCTCAATGTAGGTCGTGATCATCCGCCTGTTCAGTTTCTGTCTGGATGATGCTGACAGGCTTGCCCTTGAACAAGCGCCAGAAATACACAGCGTATCCGGACAAGCCATACAGCACGAACAAACCAAACAATACCTTTGGCGGGTCGCTGGAAACGGCGACATACGCAAGCACAATAAGAAGCGGCGCAATGAAAGGAACCGACTTGCGGAAATTAATGTCCTTGAAACTATAAAATGGAACATTGGTGACCATCGTCAGACCTGCAGACAAAGTGATGCACCATGAAAACCAGCGCAAGTCGGTACCGGCAAGCCCCAGATCATCCATTAGCCAGACAAAACCGGCGACCAGTGCCGCCGCCGCCGGGCTCGGAAGCCCCTGAAAATAGCGTTTATCGACGACCGTAATATTCGTATTGAAGCGTGCCAGTCGCAAAGCTGCCCCGGCGCAATAGACAAATGCTGCAAGCCAGCCCAGCTTGCCCATACCGCGCAACGACCACTCATAAACAACGAGTGCCGGCGCCGCCCCGAAAGAAACCATGTCCGACAAACTGTCATATTGCGCCCCAAATTCGCTCTGGGTATTCGTCAGGCGTGCAACACGCCCATCCAGGCTGTCCAATACCATCGCGGCGAAAATCGCAATGGAAGCCTGATCAAATTTAAGGTTCATTGCCATAACAATGGCATAGAATCCACAGAACAAGGCTGCCGTAGTAAATGCATTGGGCAGCAGATAAATACCACGCCTTGGCATCGGGCGGGCGGGCATGTCAGAGCCGACTGGTCCAGATTGATGAGCAGCAAGTTTGTTTGCACGCAATGTTTTTGTGGAATTCACACCACTGCTTTTCGATTTACGACGATTAAAAGTTGCCATTCGGATTCCGTTTTAAAATGCCAAAGAATGAGAAATCAGAATTCAGCCAGAGTCATTTCTACCGCTGAAACCTTAGCGCCGACCATCTTTGTCAGCGAAACATCCTGAGACAGATAAACGTCCACACTTGAATTAATCCGGCTAAGAACAGATCGGATTTCGGGATTAACAACAGCTGAGAAAAGAGAAAAGGCAAGCGCCAGAAAAGTCCAACCTTCGCGTGCGATGGCCGGCTGCGGGTAATTATTCAAATACAACTCCTGAAATAGGGTCTGATGCCCCATATTGTGACGTACATTCTCTCTAGCAAGTATAACGTCAATTATATGCTACGAAAACCAAGCTATTTCCCGGCGGCTTCCAGCGCATTCCTATACCTCTGCTTGTCCAATGAACTGGCATTGTATTGCATAGATTTTCCCCGAGATAGTGAATGGCTAATCTGCCCGGGGTTCTGGTTTGCAGCAGGGTAGCAACCTAGGCAATGACAATTGAGCCGAACACTTGTTTATGATGAGTTTGATCGTCACTTGAATCTGACTCGTGCAGCTACTCGCATCATAAGGGTACTTGCTCCCGGCTCGAAACTGGCCTCTGCAACCGGCTCGTCCATTCTCGCAGACTTGGCCATCATTGTTGCTGCAGCATACGGTCGCCCCACATTTTCACTACCATCAAAATCGATACTCTCAATGACTGCATCTGTATCGCGGCGCCCCATTGCTCTGGCAATAACATGAACCCGCTCCATCAGATGTTGATATGCTGCGTCAATTCGGCCGGCATCAAGACGCTTGTTTGCCTGATCGGACAAACCGAATGTCATGCCGCTCAGTGCCAGAATATTTTGCGCAGCAGAAACGGTACTGGACAATTTCTGCAAGTTCCCGGTCTTCAATTCCAAATATTGCCCAACACGCCAAGCTGTCAACTGGCGTTTTCGGGACGTATTTATAGATTGCCCACGCTCTTCCGTATAAATCGGGTAAGTGTAATAGCCACGTGATGTCAATACTGCTTGTGGATCTTCCTTTTTGAGGACATCCATACCCAAGCGCATTTTCTGATTCACTCTGGAAGCTGCAGCGCCCTTATCTTTATCCTGTTCTTCAATTAAAAAAGTCGCATGAGCTTCATCATTGTCTGCCGTCACTTCCCCCGCAGCCTGAACTGAAACCATGATGCCAGGTATTGGCTGCTCTGCCCCCGTTACACAGCTAGCAGCACATAACAGAAAAATAGCAGTCAAGATTTTTTTCATCGTACTCTCCAAAGCTAAAAAGGGATGCACGTCACCGCACACCCCTTTTTTTTCTCATACAGTAACCCACAGAGGATTACTGCACTTCGATTTAGTTTTTGGTTTGGTCAACCAATTTATTTTTCGCAATCCAAGGCATCATCGCACGCAGTTTGCTGCCAACTTCTTCAATTTGATGCTCAGCCGTCAAGCGACGACGAGAAATCAGGGTTGGTGCACCAGCCTTGTTTTCCAGGATAAAACTCTTAGCATATTCGCCGGTCTGGATATCTTTCAAGCACTGACGCATGGCATTTTTTGTATCTTCAGTCACTATGCGTGGACCGGTGACATACTCGCCGTACTCTGCATTGTTAGAAATCGAGTAGTTCATGTTGGCGATACCGCCCTCATAAATCAGATCGACAATTAATTTCAACTCATGCAAGCATTCGAAGTAGGCCATTTCAGGAGCATAACCAGCTTCTACCAGCGTTTCAAAGCCAGCTTTGATCAACTCTACTGCACCACCGCACAGGACAGCCTGTTCACCGAACAGATCTGTTTCGGTCTCTTCGCGGAAGTTGGTTTCAATGATACCGGCACGGCCGCCGCCATTTGCCATCGCATACGACAGGGCGATATCACGTGCAACGCCGGATTTATCCTGATATACAGCGATTAAATGTGGTACACCGCCACCTTGAGCGTAAGTGCCACGCACAGTATGACCTGGGGCTTTTGGTGCAATCATGATCACATCGAGATCAGCGCGCGGGACGACTTGACCATAGTGAACATTGAAGCCATGTGCAAAAGCCAAAACTGCACCTTGCTTAGCATGAGGTGCCACATTTTCATTATAGACTTGCGCAATATTTTCATCAGGCAACAAAATCATGATGACATCAGCAGCTTTCACTGCATCATTGACTTCTGCAACATTTAAACCGGCATTTTTTACCTTGTCCCATGATGCACCACCTTTACGCAGGCCAACAGTTACCTTGCAACCGGAATCATTAAGATTTTGAGCATGTGCATGGCCTTGTGAACCGTAACCGATGATGGCAACATTTTTACCTTTGATCAGAGACAGGTCACAATCTTTATCGTAAAAAACTTTCATTATTCTTCCTAAATCAAAAATTATAATAGAGATAATTAAATCAAACTTTGAGGATACGCTCACCGCGACCAATACCAGAACCACCTGTACGAACTGTTTCCAAGATTGCCGTGCGTTCAATTGAATCAATGAACGCATCAAGCTTGCTCTTGTTACCAGTAAGTTCAATCGTATAGGTTTTCTCAGTAACATCGATAATACGACCACGGAAGATGTCTGCAGTACGCTTCATCTCTTCACGCTCTTTACCAACTGCCCGCACTTTAATGAGCATCAGCTCGCGCTCTATATGCGCACCCTCGGTCAGATCAACCACTTTCACCACTTCAATCAGGCGGTTCAAATGTTTGGTAATCTGCTCGATGATGTCATCAGAACCGCTGGTCACAATCGTCATGCGTGACAAGGTTGCGTCTTCAGTCGGCGCCACCGTCAATGTCTCGATATTGTAACCGCGCGCGGAAAACAAACCGACTACACGTGATAATGCGCCAGCTTCGTTTTCCAATAAAACAGAAATGATGTGTCGCATATTACAGATCCTCCGAACCCAAGAGCATTTCAGTCAGGCCCTTACCAGCCTTGACCATCGGCCAGACATTTTCGGTTTGATCCGTAATGAAATTCATGAAAACCAATTTGTCTTTCATCGCAAACGCATCACGCATTGCACCATCAACATCAGAAGGCTTTTCAATTTTCATGCCAACATGGCCGTAAGCCTCTACCAGCTTGGTAAAGTCCGGCAATGAATCCATATACGATTCCGAATACCGTGAACCATAGTCGATTTGCTGCCACTGACGAACCATACCCAGGAAGCGATTATTCAGCAGGACGATTTTCGGTGTCAGGTGGTATTGCTTACAGGTCGCAAGTTCCTGTATACACATTTGAATCGACGCCTCACCAGTCACGCAAGCAACCGTTGCATCAGGATTTGCCATCTGCACCCCCATTGCATACGGTAAACCGACGCCCATCGTCCCCAAACCACCGGAATTGATCCATCGACGTGGTTTATCAAATGGATAGTATTGTGCTGCCCACATTTGGTGCTGACCAACATCTGACGTGATGAAAGCATCGCCTTTTGTGACTTCCCACAATTTTTGCACAACGGATTGTGGTTTGATGACTTCATTTGAAGTCGGATATTTCAGACAATCACGACTGCGCCATTCATTGACCTGCTTCCACCATTCAGTCAGCGCTGTAGCATTAGGTTTGACCTCAGATGCATCAAGTTGGACAAGAAATTCTTGCAACACATCTTTCACATTACCAACGATAGGAATATCAACCTTAACCCGCTTTGAAATCGAAGATGGGTCAATATCAATATGAATAATTTTGCGTGGATGAGATGAAAAATGTTTAGGATTGCCAATAACACGATCATCAAATCGGGCGCCAATAGCAATCAAGACGTCACAATGCTGCATGGCCATATTGGCTTCATAGGTACCGTGCATACCCGGCATACCTACGTATTTATCACTGGATGCCTTATATGCTCCCAAGCCCATCAGCGTGTTGGTACATGGGAAGCCAAGTTTATCAACCAGTTTATTCAACTCAGGGGCAGCGTCCGCCAGAATCACGCCGCCACCCGTGTAAATCATCGGTCGATCGGCCTGCTGAAGCAACTGAACTGCCTTGCGAATCTGGCCAGAATGACCTTTATCGACAGGCTTGTAAGAGCGCATTTCGAGTTCACGAGGATACTCATATACACACTTATGCATAGAGATATCCTTAGGAATATCCACTAAAACGGGACCAGGACGACCTGTCGTTGCAATGAAAAATGCCTTACGCATGGTCATTGCCAAATCCTTGACATCCTTGACAAGAAAATTATGTTTTACGCAAGGACGTGTAATGCCGACCGTATCACATTCTTGAAAAGCATCCTGACCGATTGCGTGAGACGGCACTTGACCGGATATGACAACCATCGGAATGGAATCCATGTACGCGGTAGCCAAGCCAGTAACTGCATTGGTTACGCCAGGACCTGAGGTTACCAAAGCAACGCCGACTTTTTTTGAGCTGCGTGAATAAGCATCAGCTGCATGTACGGCAGCCTGTTCATGCCTAACTAGGATATGTTGGAATTTATTCTGATTGAAAATGGCATCGTAAATATAAAGTACCGAGCCACCGGGATAACCGAAAACGTGCTCAACGCCTTCTTCTGCCAAGCAGCGCACAACAATTTCTGCACCTGTGATTTCTACACTCATGCTACAGTCCTTTCAAGGTCCATTGGAGATTGATCGGATGCTCTCTCCTTACGAAATTGAGCAATGCAGCATTCTGAGACTTCCCTTTTTTGTGCGGTCACGTCGCCTCGTTGCACATCCATAGATATGATTCAAGGCAAACGCTAAACGCGACTCGTTCAGTCAGAGTTCATGCTACAGCGCTGCAAATTTCTCACGCTTTTGGCATGGGTTAGAGCAAACAGCTTTTCAATAGTAAAGCACGCCTTATTGGGAGTGGCATCATGCGCCGGGCTCAACAAGACAAAATACTTCGGGGTTACGAAGCGACTATCACGGTAATGCGTCGTGCCATTTTGGTCAAGTAAAATCCCTTTAGAATCAAGTCTTTTATTAAAAACAACGCACAATGAAGCTCATTTTTGCTAGGATTCGATCAGTTTGTAAAAAACAAACTAATTTATTCGCATTGAACCCCCAAACTACCCTCTTATCGCGTGGCAACTGACAAAGAACTCTCGAACTTCCTGGAAAACGTAGAACGCCGCGCCTTCAAACAAGCCGTCTATGCCGTACGCAGAGATGAGTCTGCGCTTGATATTGTTCAAGATGCGATGATTAAACTCGCAGAAAAATATGGCGACAAACCAGCGGCTGAACTCCCATTGTTATTTCAACGCATATTACAAAATACAATCCACGATTATTTTCGTAGAGAAAAAGTACAGAATACTTGGATCAGCCTGTTTTCCAGCCTAAACAAACCGACCGACGTACACGATGATTTTGACGTCCTTGATACCTATGCCGCTGAAGAAGGCTCATCATCCGCTGAATCTAGTGTGGATAAAATTGAACGTATTCAGGTACTAACATATATAGACGAAGAGGTACAAAAACTACCAGCGCGTCAACGAGAAGCCTTTCTCATGCGTTATTGGTACGATATGGACGTGGCTGAAACGGCCGCAGCGATGGGATGCACCGAAGGAAGCGTAAAAACTCACTGCTCCCGTGCAACACATGCTCTCGCCTTGTCACTGGCAGCCAAAGGAATACGATTATGAATTACTCAAAAGAAGCTGAAGATATTAATCTTGCTTATAAAGTGCGGCATGCACTAAATGAAAACTTAGATGTACTTCCACCAGAAATTACTAATCGATTAAATTCGGCACGTAGTATTGCTTTATCACGCAAAAAAAATGATGCTCCGTTGCTCACTTTCAACATGCAAAGTGTGGTGGCGGGAAATATTGGCACTTTTATGAACCGACCATTTCCATGGCTAGGGAGAATCGGTTTAGCCTTACCATTGCTGGCATTTATTATTGGCTTGGTCGGCATCTATGAATTTGAACAGCAACAACATATTTTTGAAACTGCTGAGATTGATGCTGCCGTTTTGTCGGATGAATTACCCTTGATAGCTTATCTGGACCATGGCTTCAATGCTTATCTCGCTCAGCGAGAGGAATAATATGCGGGGAAATCAATCTTCCATAACTATCCATAGTTTGTGGGCAGTATTTATTTTGACAATAACCCTAGCTACCTCTATACACGCCGCCCCAATAGAAGGTGCTGCGAGCATAGCAAGTAACATCACCACTAACACCACGAAACCTGCCGCCATATCCACAACAAAACCGTCCTGGATTGAATTAACCCCGGCACAACAACAAGCCCTTGCTCCTTTATCAACTGATTGGGATAAGTTTGATGCTGCAAGAAAGAAAAAATGGCTTGAAATTGGCAATAAATTTCCAAAAATGGCGCCAAATGAGCAACAGCGCGTACAAGAACGCATGCGCGAATGGATCAAACTTACACCAGAACAACGACATCTGGTGCGAGAAAATTATACACGTGCAAAAAAACTGAACCCATCTCAAAAATCGACTCAATGGGAAAATTATCAACAATTGTCTGAAGATCAGAAAAAAAAGCTTGCGGACGAGGCGGCAGAAAAAAAACGTGTCGTAAATTTGCCAATTTCCCCACAAAATATGGGGAAAACTATTCATACGATCAAACCAAATTCTTCAGCCACGACCTCTGCTCCTGCGCAAAAAGCAAACCAAGCTCCACAGCAAGCTCCTATTGAACCTATCAAGAAATAATTCTTTTGTTAAATTCCTACTCCCCCCCCTTACTTAAACGTCGTTTTATCTGCATGATTTATGAAGCGATGCTGCTATTCGGTGTCGTTTTTATTGCAGGCTGGATATTTGATACGCTGACACAAAGTCGCCACGCATTAACGCTGCGCCACGCCCGACAATTCTGGCTTTTTATTGCATTGGGAGCCTATTTTGTTTTCTTTTGGCGTCGTGGCGGACAAACCTTAGCGATGAAAACTTGGCACATCAAGCTAATAGCGCCTAACCATGAAAATATTTCAATTACGAAAGCAATTATGCGCTATCTACTTGCCTGGATATGGTTTTTGCCAGCCATGGCTATTGATTATGCCCTTGGCTTAAAAGGTTGGAGCAGTATAGGCTTACTTGCTGCTGGAATTATTTTATGGGCAATTACCGCACTATTTGATAAAAATCATCAATTTTTACATGATCGCGTATTGGGAACCTATCTTATAAATTTCAGCAAGCCACCTAATAGCCATAAGGCTTAAGTTTTGCTTTGAAATTTTTGAGAAAGCACCACTTATTTTCCCCGGTATCTGCTGGCCGCTAACTTTAGCATTGGCATACTGTTTATACCCACTCAACATGATTGCGTACCTTACAAAAGCACTTCTAGCTCTTCAAATTTCTGCCATCATTACACTTTATTTTCTAATGAGAAATATTTGGCATGATATTTATAGCTGGCTGATTATTTTTTTAAGTGTAAGTATCATTTTACTGCTACGCTTTTTGATTACATTAAACAGTTTTTATTTTGCCTGGCTATATCGTACAAAAATACCCACAGTAAAAAAACTGGACTGGGTACTAACCTTTCGACTTTTACTCAGTGAATTTTGGGCAACAATGCTGAGTTCCGCATATACCATGCCATTCTGCAGATTCAAGGAATGCATAGTTAATCACCCTGTCGCTTTACCCGTTTTATTGATTCACGGATATGGTTGCAACAGTGGTTACTGGTATCCACTTAGTAAAAAATTGCTACATGCAGGTATCACACACCACGCCATTGATATGGAACCCGTATTAGGCAGTATCGACGACTACATTCCTCAAGTACGACAAGCAATTGTCAGATTATGCGATGAAACAGGCAGCGATCGCATCATCATACTAGCTCATAGCATGGGAGGGTTAGTTGCACGCGCCTATTTGAAAGCACATAAAAACTCACACATTGCCAGAATTATTACACTAGGCACGCCACATCACGGAACAGTATTGGCTGATTGTGCGGTAGGGGTAAATAGCAAGCAAATGCGCCGGCTTGGTAGATTTCCACATGGAAAATCAATTAATTGGCTCATGACATTAGCACAATCTGAAAAATATGCAGCCTGTGGCCTTTTCACCTCAATATATTCTCTTCATGACAATATTATCGCACCACAATTATCTTGCGCCCTGCCGGGCGCAATAAATATACCAATACAAAGAGTTGGACATGTAGGCCTGGCAATTCACCCCACATGTCAAAAATTAATCCTGGACGAGATTAAGAGAGTCCACTAAAAATATACAAAATCATAAAATAAATATTTTATCAATCTATTTTTGTATTAAGATTTTATCTGCAATTCGACGCGCCATGACCTCTGCAATTTCAGCATGTTTTGCCTCAACCATCACACGAATCAAAGGTTCTGTGCCAGAAGGACGGATGAGAACACGCCCATTCTCACCCAATTCACGTTCTACCAACTCTTTTTCAGCAACCAGTTCAATGTTTTCCCGCCAATCAAAGTCATTACTCACTTTTACATTGATTAAGGTCTGTGGAAATAAAGGCAGGTCAGCAGTACATTGAGCCAGCGTCATACCACTACGCTTCAGCGCCGAAAGCACTTGCAAGGCAGATACAATCCCATCGCCTGTAGTTTGCTTATCAAGGCACAACAAATGTCCGGATCCTTCACCACCTAGTATCCAGCCTTTTTCTCTCATTACTTCCAGTACGTAACGATCACCTACTTTAGCCCTTGCGAAACCAACATTCATTTTTTTGAACGCGACCTCCAATGCCATATTAGTCATCAATGTACCAACGGCACCGGCCACAGCACCTGATATCATGCGATCCTTAACCATTAAATACAACAACTGATCACCGTTGTATGGGGTTCCTGTTGCATCTACCATCAATAACCGATCTGCATCTCCATCCAGTGCAATACCAATATCTGCATGATTAGCACGTACTGCCGACATCAACGCTTCAGGTGAAGTTGCGCCAAATCCATCATTAATATTCAAACCATTCGGTTGATTACCGATGGTAATGACATCTGCACCCAACTCATGAAACACATGAGGGGCAATCTGATAAGCAGCGCCATGCGCACAGTCAAGTACTATCTTTAAACCGCGTAAATCAAAATCGGTAGGAAAAGTACTCTTGCAAAACTCGATGTAACGACCTTGCGCATCATCTAGACGTCGTGCCTTCCCCATTTTTTCAGAGGACACACACTGCATTGAAATGTCTAACCCGGCCTCTATCGACTGCTCAACAGCATCGGGTAACTTATTACCTTGTGCTGAAAAAAATTTGATGCCATTGTCATAATAGGGATTATGCGAAGCTGATATGACTACACCTGCAGACAAACGCAAGGCACGTGTAAGATAAGCAACAGCAGGAGTAGGTACAGGCCCAGCAAGCAATACATCAACGCCTGCAGCAGAAAAGCCAGCTTGCAGTGCAGCCTCAAGCATATACCCTGAAATACGCGTATCCTTACCAATCAGCACGGTAGGCTTTGTATTTGTAGGACTCGATTGCGCAAGCACCTTGCCAGCAGAAAAGCCCAAATGCATGACAAAATCAGGCGTAATAGGTGACTCACCCACACGACCGCGCACACCATCTGTACCAAAATATTTTCGAGCCATTCTATGTCCATTATTTAGTATATTTATTAACAGCATTCAATATAGCAAGAGCATCAACCGTTTCAGCTACATCATGTACACGCAAAATGTTTGCTCCATTTAATGCGGCAACCAATGCAGCAGACAAACTACCGCATGACGATTTTCGACTGACTTCCTTGCAATAGCACCAATCATCGATTTACGAGACATTCCCGCCAGAAAAGGTAATCCAATTGTTTTTTTGAATTTGAGCTATCTTCTTCAATAAAAGAATATTATGTGCTAATGTTTTTCCAAATCCAAAACCTAGATCGATGGATATTCTCGAAGCGATATGCCTGTATTAATTAATACGGCAACCCGTTCCAGCAAAAAATCAGATATTTCAGAAACTACATCATGATATTTTGGTTTGTAATGACATTATTTCTTATGTAAAAAAGGGCGAGCTCAAAGCTCACCCTTACAGTAAATATTATTTTAATTGCAATTAAAATAAATTATGCTGGCGCTGTTGCATTTGGAGAAACACCACCTGAAGTGATATCCGAGGAAGAGCGTTTCGTTGGCACGCCCTCCTTAGGGAGGCGTGGCTCACGCCCCTCCATAATATCGTTAATTTGGTCCGCATCAATGGTTTCCCACTCAAGCAAGGTTTTCGCCATTAATTCTACTTTAACTCTATTCTCCTCTAGCAATTTGCGCGAAAGAGCATATTGTTCGTCTAAAATACGACGAATTTCCGTATCTACTTTCTGCTGTGTTGCTTCAGAGACAGTCTTCGCTGACATACGTCCAAAATAAGCATCCTGCTCGGTATCTTCATAAACCATGGTGCCAAGAGACTCAGACATACCGTAACGAGTCACCATGGCACGAGCCAGTTTAGTGGCTCGCTCAAAATCATTTGATGCACCGGTTGACATCTGATGCATGAAAATCTCTTCTGCTATCCGACCACCGAACAAAATAGCGATCTCTTCCAACATTTTATCTTTGTACATATTGACACGATCATGCTCCGGCAATTGCCAAGTCAGACCCAATGCGAAACCACGGGGCATGATAGTTACTTTATGAACTGGATCAGCTTTCGGCAAAAGTTTAGCAACTACAGCATGACCAGATTCATGAAATGCCGTATTTCTACGCTCCTCTTCGCGCATTACAGCAGATTTACGCTCTGGCCCCATCACAATTTTATCTTTCGCGTCTTCAAAATCCTGCATTTCAACCAAACGCTTATTACGACGCGCCGCAAACAACGCTGCTTCATTGACCAGATTAGCCAAATCTGCACCGGAAAAACCAGGAGTACCGCGCGCCAAGATATCTGCCTTGACATCAGGAGAAATCGGCACCTTGCGCATATGCACATTAAGAATTTGTTCACGCCCACGGATATCCGGCAGACCAACGACTACTTGACGATCAAAACGACCCGGGCGCAAAAGGGCTTTATCCAGCACATCGGCCCGGTTGGTCGCAGCAACCACGATAACACCTGAATTTGCTTCAAACCCATCCATTTCAACCAATAACTGGTTCAATGTCTGCTCGCGCTCGTCATTACCGCCACCAGTTCCAGCACCTCGATGGCGACCAACTGCATCAATTTCATCAATAAAAATAATGCACGGCGATTGTTTTTTTGCATTTTCGAACATATCACGAACTCGCGATGCACCAACGCCAACAAACATCTCAACAAAATCAGAGCCTGAAATTGTAAAAAATGGCACTTTAGCTTCACCTGCAATTGCACGTGCCAGCAAAGTTTTACCCGTACCAGGAGGACCCACCATCAGGACGCCACGAGGAATCCGCCCACCCAACTTCTGAAACCTTGTTGGATCCCTCAGAAAATCAACGATTTCCTGCACCTCCTCTTTTGCCTCATCGCAGCCAGCGACATCAGCAAAAGTCACACTATTATTAGCCTCATCCAACATTCGCGCCTTGGATTTACCGAAAGAAAATGCACCACCTTTGCCACCGCCCTGCATCTGGCGCATGAAAAATACCCATACACCGATAAGTAACAGCATTGGGAACCAGGAAATGAACACTTGCGATAGGAAAGACTGCTCTTCCGGTTGTTTGACGTCGAACTTAACCCCGTTATTGACTAGATCACCAATCAATCCGCGATCAAGATAAGTAACAGCAGTTTTGATTTTTTTACCATCTGATGTAGTGGCAACAATGCTGCGATCCTCAATTGTGGCGTCTTTGATGCGTTTTGCTTTCACTTCATTCAGAAAATCCGAATATGGGATAGCAATAGCACCGGCAGTCATGCTGCGCCCATCAAACTGTTTGAATACGGTGAAGAGCACCAGGGCTATGACCACCCATATTGCCGCTTTGGAAAACATGTTATTCACTAGAACTCCTTGGACACAATTGCGCCCTGTTGCCTACCCTTTTATTGAGATTTTACTCGCAATATTAGGCCCTTGCTAAAATGGATATGCGGATAGCCTGCTGAGAAATCAAGGGGCAGAGAAAATTTAAATCGTATTCTTCAAGATTTTTCCAAGTAAAAATATTTCAGAAGACTTATCTCTACTAGCTTTTGGCTTCTTTTGGGAAACCACCTTAAATTCAGCTCTAAATTTTGTCAAAATATCACTAAAACCTATGCCATTAAAGCATTTCACCAGGAGGCAGCCAGAAGGTTTCATGTGCAATTTTGAAAACTCAATTGCCAAATCAATCAGATACTCAACACGTGCCGCATCAGCCACAGCTACACCAGAAAGATTTGGCGCCATATCTGACAAGACTAGATCGACCTTTCGCCCTGCCAACAATGCTTCTAATGCATGTAACGACACATCTTCACGGAAGTCTCCCTGAATAAAATGCACGTCAGCAATAGGCTCCATAGGCAGCATATCCAAGCCTATAATTATGCCATGAATCCCGCCCCCCTCCTGCCCTGCAAGCTTATTGCGTGCATACTGCGACCAACTACCCGGAGTGGCGCCAAGATCAACAATTATTTGCCCTTTTTTAATTAATTTTTCATCCTCATCGATCTCTTTCAGCTTATACGCGGCACGAGCACGATAGCCTTCTTTCTGTGCCAATTTTACATATGGATCGTTAATGTGGTCGTGCAACCAGTTTTTGTTTAATTTGTTCTTAGCCATTCGCGTAGAATAGTGCCTTTAGAAGATTATTAGTTGGTTATCAAAATCATGTTGAAACTTACCCCCGCAGAGCGCAGCACACTGCGCTCTGACGCTCATGCACTAAATCCTGTAGTTATGATCGGCGAAGCCGGATTGTCACCCGCTGTACTTAAGGAAATTGATGCGGCACTGCATTCTCACGGACTGATCAAAATCCGTGTTTTTGGCGATGATCGTGAAGCGCGCATAGTGATGTACGACACAATTTGCGAGAATCTCAAGGCTGCTCCAGTGCAACACATTGGCAAACTTCTGGTGATTTACCGTCCGCAAAAAGAGGCCTCAACAGATCGCGTCGAGAAAAAAGGTCGAGGTATGCGAGAAGTGACTATCGTCAAGCCCAGCCCCAGTGGCACAAAACGGCCATCTGTAAGCAAAGTAATGCTTAAAGGTAATGAGCGTGTAACAGAAGGGGGCAACATCAAACGTGCAAAACCTCGTCAAACAAGCGCCAAAAAAAGTGCCCTTGGCAGTAAATAAGTTACGGCAAAAATAAGGCAATAAAGGGGTCCTCCCCCTTTATACACAAACAGGAAATGAATGCTTTAGCATCATACCCCAGCATAAAATATTCTCAACAAAATGTTGAACGAATAATCTACTCAGCGGATTTTCAGTACCAATGCCACCGCAAGCAAACTTTCGAGCAGATATATTATGCTCGATAAGCCATGCAGCAAGCCGAATTTACTCTCAACTACAATTAAACCCGAACCCACCGCCCCGTGCATTAACGCGCGTAAATCAACCATATACGGATGTAAAACGAAATAACCTATCAAAGTGCACGCCAACATGCCTGCTATCAGCAGCAATATTAACCTGCGCTCTTTTATTGAAAGTTTACATGATGTTAAATTACACAAAAACACGAGAATCAGGCCACAAGCCAATGATAGCCACGCCTCGGCCTGAAACAAATTTCCTGCTATTGTGCCGGCCAATATCTTACTCTCCACCGTAGAAAACAGGATAGGCGCAACAATATAGCCGATTGCCCACAAGCTACCAGCCCAAACAGTTACCAACAGCAATCTGACATGTTTCACAAGCATTTAATCTATTTAGCATCGAATCAAATATATCTAACTTCGATAATTTCATACTCTCGTATGCCTGCTGGCGCCTTGACTTCAACCACATCACCGGCGGATTTTCCGATCAACGCACGGGCGATTGGCGATGTGATGGACACTTTCAATTTCTTCAGATCTGCCTCATCCTCCCCTACGATCTGGTAAGTCACTTTCTGTTCTGACTCCAGATCTTCTAGATAAACAGTAGAGGCAAATACAACACGGCCTTCGGCATCCAGCAACAGCGGATCAATAATCTGGGCCGCCCCCAATTTACCCTCTAGATCCTGAATACGTCCTTCTATAAAACTTTGTTTTTCTTTGGCGGCATCATATTCTGCATTTTCTGACAGATCACCCTGCGCTCGCGCCTCTGAAATGGCATTGATGACTTCATGACGTTCTTTTGTTTTCAGGCGATGCAATTCTTCTTTGAGAAGTTCTGCGCCATGCTTGGTAATAGGTACTGAGCTCATAATTTCTAATAATATAAAAGCTACAGAGGTCACAAATAGCACCGGATATTTCCGGCACTGCCTGTGACCTCTGCAGGTAAAGTTAAACTATCGTTTTAGTGTAAGGTTTTATGCAGACCTTGTAAATCATAGACACACAACTCATCAAGATGCGCCATGCCCTGAACTGCTGCTTCTGCACCGAAGATAGTAGTATACGTTGTCACACGCGCTGCCAGTGCCGAAACCCGGATGGCGCGTGAATCTATGATGGCACTACGTTTTTCCTCGACGGTGTTAATCACCAGTGAAATTTCGTTGTTCTTGATCATATCGACAATATGTGGTCGACCCTCACTTTTTTTATTGACCACCGTTACTGGCACCCCAGCAGCACTGATGGCAGCAGCTGTTCCTTTGGTAGCAACGATAGTGAAGCCCAATGCAACCAAGTCCTTGGCTACTTGTACCGCACTTGGTTTATCACTTGGTTTAACGCTGATGAATACCTTTCCTGATTTAGGCAATTTCACGCCAGCACCCAGCTGTGACTTGACGAAAGCCTCTCCAAAAGTCATTCCGACACCCATCACTTCACCGGTTGATTTCATTTCCGGCCCAAGAATGGTATCGACGCCAGGGAATTTCACGAATGGGAAAACTGCTTCCTTGACACTAAAATAAGGCGGAACCACCTCATGCATGATGCCCTGACTATCAAGCGACTGCCCGACCATGCAACGTGCAGCAATCTTAGCCAATTGCAAGCCAGTAGCCTTGGAAACGTAGGGCACGGTGCGTGATGCACGCGGATTAACTTCCAGTACATAGACAACATCCTTACCGTCTTTTTGCTGAATAGCAAACTGTACGTTCATCAGGCCTACCACATTCAAGCCTTTTGCCATCTGCGCAGTTTGATGCTTTAACACGTCGATGGTTTCCTGCGATAACGAGTATGGAGGCAACGAGCATGCTGAATCGCCGGAATGCACGCCCGCCTGCTCGATATGCTCCATCACACCACCGATGAAAGTACGTGTGCCATCACTAATACAATCCACATCGCATTCGATTGCATCGTTCAGAAAACGATCCAGCAATACAGGGGAATCATGTGATACTTTGACCGCTTCACGCATGTAGCGCTCCAGATCACGTTGTTCATGCACGATTTCCATTGCACGACCACCCAGCACGTAGGATGGACGAACCACCAACGGGTAACCGATTTCCAATGCTTTCTCAATAGCCTCCTGCTCGGTACGTGCAGTGCGATTTGGTGGTTGCAACAAACCCAGTTTTTGCAACAATTGCTGGAAACGCTCGCGATCTTCGGCAGCATCAATCATGTCTGGCGAGGTGCCGATGATAGGCACTCCGTTTGCCTCAAGGTCGAGTGCCAATTTTAATGGTGTCTGACCACCATATTGGACGATAACGCCATACGGCTTCTCGATTGCAACGATTTCAAGCACATCTTCCAGTGTTAGCGATTCAAAGTACAAACGATCTGAAGTGTCGTAATCGGTAGAAACAGTTTCTGGGTTGCAATTGACCATGATGGTTTCATAACCATCTGCACGCATCGCCAATGCTGCATGAACACAGCAATAATCAAATTCGATGCCCTGACCGATACGGTTTGGACCACCGCCCAGCACCATGATTTTTTTCTTGTCAGTCGGCTGCGATTCACACTCTTCGTCATAGGTTGAGTACATATACGCAGTCTTGGTCGAGAATTCAGCTGCACAGGTATCAACCCGCTTGTAGACCGGGCGAATATTGAGCGCATGACGCTTCTCACGCACAGCCGTATCGGTAGTCTTGAGCAACTTGGCCAGACGGCGGTCGGCAAAACCTTTTTGTTTCAACTTGTACAACAATGGCTTGTCCAGCGCATCCAATGTTTGTGTTTCCAGCCACAATTCGATATCGACAATTTCCTTGATCTGCACCAGGAACCACATGTCGATACGGGTCAACTGATGCACCTCTTCTAGCGTAAAACCCTGCGCAAAAGCGTCGCCGACATACCAAATACGCTCCGGACCAGGCTCGCCGAGCTCTTCTTCGATGATTTCGCGGTCTTTGGTCATTTCATTCAGACCATCGACACCAACTTCCAGGCCGCGCAAGGCCTTCTGGAAAGACTCCTGGAATGTTCGGCCAATCGCCATCACTTCGCCCACCGATTTCATTTGCGTGGTCAGGTGAGAATCTGCTTGCGGGAATTTCTCGAAAGCAAAACGAGGAATCTTGGTCACGACATAGTCGATCGACGGCTCAAACGAGGCCGGGGTGGCACCACCGGTGATTTCGTTGCGCAATTCATCCAACGTAAAACCGACCGCCAGTTTGGCCGCGATTTTCGCGATAGGAAAACCGGTTGCTTTCGAAGCCAAAGCGGATGAACGCGATACACGCGGGTTCATCTCAATGACAATCATCCGACCGTCTTGCGGATTGATCGAAAACTGTACATTCGAACCACCAGTATCGACACCGATCTCGCGCAAAACTGCCAGTGAGGCATTGCGCATGATCTGATATTCCTTATCAGTCAGTGTTTGCGCAGGAGCAACAGTAATCGAGTCACCCGTATGGACGCCCATCGGATCAAGATTTTCGATTGAGCAGACAATGATACAGTTGTCCGCCTTGTCGCGCACAACCTCCATCTCATACTCTTTCCAGCCGATCAGCGATTCTTCGATCAGCAGTTCGGAAGTCGGCGATGCTTCCAGGCCGCGCTTGCAGATTGTTTCGAACTCTTCTGCATTATAGGCAATACCGCCGCCGCTACCGCCCATGGTGAATGAAGGACGGATGATAGTCGGGAAACCGAGTTCCTTTTGTACCGCCCAAGACTCTTCCATCGTATGCGCCACGCCGGAACGTGCCGAACCGAGGCCGATCTTGGTCATCGCCTCCTTGAATTTGGAGCGATCTTCCGCCTTGTCGATTGCCTCCGGGGATGCGCCGATCAGTTCGCAGTTATACTTGGTCAACACTCCATTATTGTGCAAATCGAGTGCGCAATTGAGCGCAGTCTGACCACCCATGGTGGGCAGGATCGCATCCGGACGCTCCTTGTCGATGATGCGCTCGACGACTTGCCATGTGATCGGCTCGATGTAAGTCACATCAGCCATCTCCGGATCGGTCATGATGGTTGCCGGATTACTGTTGACGAGAATGACTTTATAGCCCTCTTCGCGCAGTGCTTTACACGCTTGCGCGCCGGAATAGTCAAATTCGCAGGCCTGGCCGATAATGATCGGACCAGCACCGATGATCAGGATGCTTTTAATGTCATTGCGCTTAGGCATTTTTAATCTTCTCCATCACGCTTGTTTCCATCATTGTCACAAAGCGGTCAAACAGGTAGGCGATATCGTGCGGACCGGGCGACGCTTCAGGATGCCCCTGAAAACAGAACGCCGGCTTGTCAGTGCGGGCAAAGCCCTGAAGTGAGCCATCGAAAAGGGATACGTGAGTCACACGGCAATTAGCCGGCAATGTCGCCGCATCAACGGCAAAACCATGGTTTTGCGAAGTGATCAGAACTTGCTTGCTGTCAAGATCCTGCACCGGATGGTTGGCACCATGGTGACCAAACTTCATCTTGAGTGTTTTTGCACCGGAGGCCAATGCCAGGATTTGATGCCCGAGACAGATGCCGAAGGTGGGAATACCGCTCTCAACCAACGTCCCGACTGCAGCGATGGCGTAATCACAAGGCTCCGGATCGCCGGGGCCATTGGACAGGAAAATACCATCCGGATTCAAGGCCAAGGCTTCAGCAGCAGTGGCTTGTGCCGGCAAGACGGTGACTTTGCAGCCGCGTTGCGCCAGCATGCGCAAGATATTGCGCTTGATGCCAAAGTCAAAAGCGACAACGTGATACTTTGGCGAAACTAACTCGCCGTAGCCCTTGCCCAGCGCCCACTCCGTTTCAGTCCACTCGTAAGGCTCGGAAGCAGAAACAACCTTGGCCAGATCCATGCCGCCCAGACCCGGGAATGCACGCGCCAGGGCCAGCGCCTTTCCTGCATCCTGTCCGACCAAAATAGCTCCGCCTTGAGCTCCTTTTTCACGCAGGATACGGGTTAATTTACGGGTATCAATACCTGAAATGGCGACAATGCCCTCTGCCTTCAGGTAGTCGGATAATGTTTGTGTCGAACGGAAATTGGATGTAACAATCGGCAAATCCTTGATGATGAGTCCTGCAGCATGGACTTTGAAGGACTCGATATCTTCGGGATTGACGCCTGTATTGCCAATATGAGGATAAGTCAGCGTAACGATCTGATGACTGTAGCTGGGATCGGTAAGAATTTCCTGGTAACCGGTCATCGAAGTATTAAATACTACCTCACCGGTAGTATGGCCTTCAGCGCCAATCGAGAAACCTTGGAAAATCGACCCATCTGCTAGCGCGAGTATGGCCGGAACGGTGTGGCCAGAAAAAAATGGCAGCAAGGGTAACTCCTGATGTTGTTACCGCCGCTGCGCCGCATCAAAATGACCACCAGACACCCAAGCTGTACGCTTTGTTAGGAATTTGACAGGTCGTTTCGACGGGATAAAAGATGGTATGCGCTACGGCGGGTATAAGATTAGTTAAACCCTGCAATTATAGCGCAAAACCACCTTCCCGGCAAACGTGTAAGCTTGCGGTAAGGCTAGCCGAACAAGCATTTGCAAGCTTATATCCCAAGTGCGGCAATACCAGCCTTTGCGATTTGGGCATCTTCTGCCGATTTAACACCGGAGACACCTACCGCACCCAGACATTGCCCATTCAACATGATCGGTACACCGCCTTCAAGCATACCGCCAATATATGGCGCCGACAGGAAGGAAACACGACCGTTATTGATCATGTCCTCATAAATTTTCGTTTCTCGATGACCCAATGCAGCAGTTTGTGCTTTCGCCGGTGCAATATGTGCCGAAACCGGCGCTACGCCATCCAGACGCTGGAACCACAATAAATGACCGCCATCATCCACAATCGAAATGGCTACTGCCCAGTTATTAGCCTTGGCTTCTGCCTCCGCTGCTGCTGCAATTTTCTTAACATCGTCCAGTGTCAACACTTGCTTGGATTGCATCTTGCCTCCTGATCTTGAGTGAAGCAGGATTGTACGACAGCCATACTGCTCATAACCATCAAAACACTTTTTACAATGAATTGCAATGTCAGGAATCGGCTGCAGCGGAGTCGGTTATCGATGCCTTTTCAGATAAGAATTTTTGACAGCTCGGGCAGATTACCTTACATTGCATCAGTCATACTCAACAGATTGCCGCAATGACAATAAAAATATCGGATATTTTCAATCTACCCTTGGCGCGCATTTGCATGCTAGCCACAGCGCTACTCTGTTGCAATATAGCTTCGAGCGCAGAACCAATCCGCGGCACGGAGTCAAGCACTTCTGAGTCCAATATCGCACTGACAAAATTTCAAGCAATCACCAGTCGGGCAGCCGACTTCTCCAGTCGCGCTTCCGAACTGGCAATGCGAGCCATGGGCATGCTGGGTATTCACTATAAATTTGGCAGCAATTCACCGGAGAATGGCCTTGATTGCAGTGGCCTGGTGCAATATGTATTCAAGGAAGCTTGGGGCGCAAAATTGCCGCGCACCTCGGCAGAAATCAGCCAGGTTGGAGAGCACATCGAAACCAAAGACATGCAACCCGGTGATTTGGTGTTCTACAATACATTGAAACGCGGCTTTTCCCATGTTGGCATTTACCTGGGAGATAACAAATTCATCCATGCACCCTCAAGCGGCGGCCAGGTCCGCATCGAAAGTATGGATCTGAGCTATTGGAAAAACCGCTTCAATGGAGTAAGGCGCATCAACGACCCCGACCAGCGATAATCGATCTGCGGGTTTAGCGATCACTGTTCACGCAAGACTTTGAGTTTCTGCTTGATCTCGGCCATGACGGCCGTAGCAGCTCTCTCCCCGGCCAGGATCGCCACATTGCGGCCATTGAAATCACTCCCCTTCATGCTGCCAAGACCAGGCTGGATCACTATATCAGCCTCTTTCAATTCATAATAATTGATACGCTGACCCATGATGGTGAAGGTCTGCAGGAGCACCTCAATCGAACTTGACGCCGACTGAACATCGGCCTGAGATGAAATATTTACTGCAATCACGAAATCCGCACCCATCTCGCGTGCGAATCGTACCGGCACCGGCGATACCAATCCCCCATCGACGTACACATGATCGCCAATTCTTACAGGTTGAAAAATACTCGGCACCGATGAAGACGCGCGTACCGCCAGCCCCGTATTTCCGCGCTGAAAGAGGATGGGCAGACCTGTATTCAAGTCGGTCGCAACCACACCAAATGGTTTTTTTAGCCTCTCCAGCGGGGTATTGTTGACGGTCTTATTGATGTAATTCTGCAAGCCCTCCCCCTTCAATACTCCGCTAGATTTGGAAAACAATGGAAGTGACCAGTCAGATATGGTCGCCTCATCCATGTCAATCGCCAGTTTTTGTAAAGCGAAGCCATTATTACCTGCCGCATACAACGCCCCGACCAGACTGCCGGCGCTGGTACCCGTGACGATATCCGGCACGATACCCTGCGCTTCCAACGCCTTGATCACGCCAATATGCGCAAAGCCACGCGCTGCACCGCCCCCTAATGCAAGGCCAATCTTAATGTTACGTACAGGCTTAGCCTGTGCCACGACCGGAAGGTGCGTCGGGCTAGTGGTTTGACAGCCGGCAAGCAGAACGGCAGCACACAGCAAAGCGAATGATAAACGGACAAGAGACATGGCAATCCAGAGAAGTGCCGCCCAGAATTACATGAAGCAATAGCGGCGCGGCATGAGCGAATTAATATACTAGGGTAGAGTATTCTAAAAAACGCTTTGTTTGAAAGCGGCTAACGCAGTATTTTTACCAATACTGGCGAAAAATGGTTTAAAGATGAAAATTTCTGATTTCACGAGCGCATATTTTAACGCCTAATATCAAACCACTCCTGAAACGTCAAAATGCCAATCGAATACGCATTCCTCCCGTCCTGCATCAAGATCCCCGGATATTTCTGCCGTGCTTTTCCGCTTACCCCATGAACAAACTGCTTGGGCCGGAAATCACATCATGCGGCAGCCCTGCATCATTCCACTTATTTCCTCCGAGAAAATCATTCAACCCAACTGAGAACGATTTGCATTTATATTGAATTCGGCTATATACTTATTTAATTGAAAATCATTCTCATTTAAGGATTCTGCATGAACAGGTTTACCATCAAATTGTTAGCTGCCGCTGCTGTACTAAGCTTGCACGCAGGCGCCCATGCTGAAGAAAAGGTGTTGAATGTTTATTCTGCCCGTCACTACCAGACTGATGAAGCGCTTTATGCCGATTTCACGAAACAGACTGGCATCAAAATCAACCGTATTGAAGCGGATGACAATGCGCTGCTTGAGCGTCTGAAAAACGAAGGCAAGAACAGCCCGGCCGATGTCATTTTGATGGTGGATGCTGCACGCCTGTGGCGTGCCCAAATAGACGGCCTGTTCCAACCGGTGAAATCGGATGTTTTGAAAAGCCGCATCCCCGCCAACCTGCAAGGCAAGGATGATGGCAAAGGTCCGGAATGGTTTGGCTTGTCTACCCGCGCCCGGATCATTGTTTACAACAAGGCAACCGTCAATCCGGCTGAAGTCGCCACCTATGAATCACTGTCATCCGCACAAAATAAAGGCAAGGTCTGCACCCGCTCCGGCTCACACCCTTACATGCTGTCGCTGATCGGTTCGATGATTGAACGTAATGGCGAAAAAGCGACGGAAGACTGGGCACGTGGTGTCGTAACCAATTTTGCCCGTCCACCGCGCGGCGGCGATACCGATCAGATTAACGGCGTCGCTTCAGGCGAGTGCGGTATTGCGCTGGCCAATACTTACTACTACATCCGCATGCTGCGCTCGACCAAACCGGCAGACCGGGAAGCCATGAGCAAGGTATCCTTCGTCTGGCCCAACCAGAAAACTAGCGGGACGCACGTCAATATCGCCGGTGGCGGTGTCGCAAAAAATGCGCCGCATCGTGAGGCTGCAGTGAAGTTCATGGAGTATTTGTCGAGCGACCCGGCACAGCTTAATTTTGCCGAAGGCAATAACGAATGGCCGGCCGTTGCGAGCGTCAAGACAAGCAACGCAGCGCTGGAATCGCTGGGCAAGTTCAAGGCTGAAAACCTGTCGATTGCCACCATCGGCAAGAATCAGATCACAGCACAGAAAATTCTGGACCGCGTTAATTATAAATAAGTCCCGTTCGCCAGGCTAAACAAGCAGGCCCCAAGCACCTGTGGTGATTGGGGCCTGATGCATTTCAGAAAGTATTTTTCTTGATCAGCGGTGCTGTTCTGCTTGGCTGATTGTTATGGGCATCACTTCGCAGATAACGCTGCTGGGAAATTTCACTCTGAAGGCGCTTCCCACCCCCGGTTGAGACTCAATCAGCAATGTTGCACCGTGGCGCAGAACCACATGTTTGACTATTGCGAGTCCAAGGCCTGTACCCTGGGTTTCCCTTGAGCGACTTTTATCGACCCGGTAAAAACGCTCAGTCAAACGGGAAATATGTTCCGGCTTGATACCGATGCCATTATCCCGCACCACAAACTCTGGTCCCGACTCGGTCTCCTGCCAGAGCAGCATAATTTCACCTCCGGCAGGCGTATAGCGCACCGCATTCGATACCAGGTTACTAAAGGCGCTGCGCAATTCTTCGGTATTACCCCTGATATCGGGCCCGTCGATATGCAACGAGATCGTGTGTCTGCCGGCAGATAGCGCATTAGCCTCCTGCAATATCTGATCCAGCAGCAATTCCAGATGCACCACCTCGGAACGCAGCGGAAAATCAACCGACTCCAGCCGGGTCAGGGTCAGCATATCCTCCACCAGACCTTGCATGCGCTGCCCCTGCTCTGCCATCAGTTTCAGATGTGACATGCGCGTTTGCGGCTCGAGATTGCGTTGGCTCATGGCGATTTCAAGAAAACCGTTGATCACGGTCAGCGGCGTGCGCAACTCATGCGAGGCGTTGGCAATGAAATCGCGCCGCACCATTTCAATTCGTTCCGACTCCGTCACGTCATGCGTAACCAGAATTTGGCGCCGGGTTTCAAACGGAATAATCTGGACAATCAGCTTGCGCTCCTTGAGCGTCAGCGTCAGCGGCTTCTCGTAGCGCCCCAGAATGATGTAGTCGATGAAATCGGGGTTGCGGATCAGATTCGTCACCCGCATGCCCTTGTCACGTTCCAGCGTCAGTCCAAGATGCCTTTCTGCCGCAGGGTTGCACCATTCAAGGAATAAAACGCCATCCATGATGACGACACCATCCGGCAGCAAGTGCATGGCCTGTCTGAAGCGGGTCAGCCATTCAGTCAGCTCAGCCTGATTCTTCTCATCATCCCGGCGCAAGCGATACAAACGGGAAAAAATATCAGTCCAGGCGCCCCAGCCATCAGGCAGTTTCTCGCTATTGGGGTTATCCAGCCAGTTCCCCAGTTGATAAAGATAGGACAACTGCAAGACCACCAGGCCTCCCATCCCCAGCACGGCAGCAATCAGGCCGGGAATGGCACCCCAGAAAAACCAGACGACACCGGCAGCAATGAGTGTGAATAACATGCGCAAGGTCGCTGGAACCCAGAACAGCAACAATGGATTCATAGTCCTGGAAACGCTTATTTCTCGGACAGCATGTAGCCTACGCTACGCACTGTCTTGATGAGGTTTTCGGCATCTTTCAATGCTTTTCTGAGGCGTAAGACATGGACATCGACCGTTCGCTCTTCAATGACCACATGATCGCCCCACACCTTGTCGAGCAATTGGCTTCTCGAAAAAACGCGATCCGGATGCGCCAGAAAAAACTTTAGCAATTTGAATTCGGCATGACCAATGTCTATTTTCTGCTCGTTCAAGCTGACGCTGCAACTCACCGGATCCAGCTGCACCGGTCCGGCACTCATCATGTTCTGCGCATGTTCCGGCGTTTTACGACGCAACAAGGCTTTCATGCGGGCGGTCAATTCGCGTGGTGAAAAAGGCTTGGTGACATAGTCGTCGGCGCCGTGATCCAGGCCGGAAATTTTATCCTCCTCCATGCTTTTCGCCGTCAACATGATTACAGGCAACGCGCTCAACTGGCGATCCGCCCTGATCTTGGACAGCAGGCGCAATCCGGTTTGATCAGGCAGCATCCAGTCCAGCAGGATCATGTGCGGCGTGCGGCGTTGCAGGAATGCCCAGGCATCCGCCACATTATTGACCGCGACAGTATTCCAGCCGGCCTCCTTCAGCGTGAACGTCAACAGCTCAACGATCGGGTGCTCATCTTCAACGATCAGTATTGTAGTTTTATCGGCTGCCATAATGTTCAGGATGCGTTATCCAATTTGATCGCAGCATAATCGGTGTGCCGTATATCCTTGCCTTCGACGATATAAATCACGTATTCGGCAATATTCTTGGCATGATCGCCAATCCGCTCAATCGCCTTGGCAACCCACAGGGTATCCAGAGCAGCCGATATCGTCCGCGGGTCTTCCATCATGAACGTGATCAGATTGCGCATGATGGAGCGGAACTCATGGTCAATGATCTCATCTTTTGCAATGATCTTGATCGCCTGTTTTTCATCCAGCCGTGCAAACGCATCCAGTGCATCATGCAGCATGTCGCCGGCACTATTGGCGATCACGCGTACCGCCTCATAGTGATTGATGATGGAACCGTTGCGGCCATGAATGCTGATCGCGGAGCGGGCAATTTTTGACGCCTCGTCACCGACTCGTTCCAGGTCAGTGATGATTTTCATGGTGGATGTGACGATCCGCAGATCATTGGCCGCCGGTTGACGCTTGACAATCAAATGACTGCACGCATCGTCGAGCGTAACCTCGAGCTGATTCACCACATCATCGGCCTTGCGCACGTGTTCTGCACGTTCGATATTACCGGATCGAAAGCATGTCATCGCGTCATGAAACTGACTCTCGACCATACCGCCCATCGCAAGCACTTTGGAGCGGATAGTTTCCAGGTCCAGATCATATTGCTTTGATAAATGTTCACCAGTCATCGGGTTCTCCTTAATGCTTCTATTGCCCCGGAAACGGCAGTCGGCCGCTTGCAGGCTTCAATAAAGTCATGAATGTATTGCAATCACTGATACTCAAGATCGACCAATTATTGTGGCCGCATTCCCGTTGCGATTGCACGTTGCTGCAACTCCTGGCGGCTTTAACCGAAGCGGCCAGTAATGTAATCTTGCGTTTCTTTTTTGGCCGGTGTCATGAAGATCTGGTCGGTCTCGCCAAATTCCACCAACTCACCCAGATACATGTAAGCGGTATAGTCCGAAATACGGGCTGCCTGCTGCATGTTGTGGGTCACGATCGCGATCGTATAGTCCTGCTTCAACTCATTGATCAGCTCTTCGATCTTGGCCGTCGAGATCGGATCGAGTGCCGATGTCGGTTCATCGAGCAGCAATACTTCCGGCTTGACCGCCACCCCGCGCGCGATGCAGAGCCGTTGTTGCTGCCCGCCGGACAGACTCAGGCCACTCTTGTTCAGCTTGTCCTTGACCTCTTCCCACAGCGCCCCTTTTTTAAGCGCCCATTCGACACGTTCATCCATCGCGCCTTTGGACAGATTCTCGTAAAGGCGTACCCCGAAGGCGATGTTGTCATAGACCGACATCGGGAACGGCGTCGGCTTCTGGAACACCATGCCGACTTTGGCGCGCAGCATATTGAGATCTTGCCCCTGCTCCAGAATATTACGGCCGTGATAAAGAATGCTGCCTTCGGCGCGCTGCCCCGGATACAGGTCGTACATCCGGTTCAGCGTGCGCAACAAAGTCGATTTCCCGCAACCGGACGGTCCGATGAATGCGGTAACTTTTTTCTCATGGATATTGAGATTGATGTTCTTCAGGCTTTGCGTATTGCCGTAAAAAAAATTCAGCCCGGCAATCTTGATGGTGGTCGCTTGTTGTTGATTCATCGCTTTGGGGACATTCATCATGTCCGCGTTAAAAGGCATTTGATTATTCATATCATTCCCATAAGAGGAAATTATTTCGGTATCTTCTGGCTGAACAGGGTACGGGAAAGTATGTTCAGGCCGAGCACGCTAAAAGTCACCAGCAGCGCACCGCCCCATGCCAGCGAGCGCCAGTTGTCATACGGACTCATCGCAAATTGATAGATCACGACCGGCAGGTTGGCGATCGGCGCATTCATGTTGGCACTGTAAAATTGGTTGTTCAACGCGGTAAACAACAAGGGAGCGGTTTCACCCGATATCCGTGCAATCGCCAGCAAGACACCGGTAATGACACCCGCCTTCACTGCACGCAGACGCACCATTACGCCGACTTTCCAGCGCGGCGCGCCCAATGCAAAAGCTGCCTCCAGCAGACTGTGCGGCACCAGTTTGAGCATATTATCGGTGGTACGCACGACGACCGGCACCGCAATCAGCGAGATTGCAAAGGTGCCGGCCCAACCGGAGAAGTGCTTGACGTTGGCAACATATACCGCGTAGACAAACAAGCCGATCACGATCGAGGGCGCCGACAACATGATGTCGGTGACGAAACGGGTTAACTGGGCAAACCAGTTCTTTTCCCCGTATTCGGCCAGATAAACACCTGCCAGGATGCCGATCGGCGTGCTGATCAACGTCGCCAACCCCACCAGCATCAGGCTGCCGATGATCGCATTGATCAAACCACCGCCATCGCTGCCGGGCGCCGGCGTAGATTGGGTGAACATGTCCAGGCTGAGCGCACCGAAACCCTTGAGCAACAATGTGAATAGAATCCACATCAGGAAAAACAGGCCAACCGACATTGCCAGGAACGACAAGCCGATACCGATACGGTGCATCCATAAACGACGGCGGTAAACGGGATTTGCTACCGAATCAACTGCCGCAGTGAGATTCATGTCTGGATTCATCATTTTGCTCCTTCATTCCGGGACATGCTCAACAGCATGATTTTGGCGGCGGACAGCACCACGAAGGTAATCACGAACAGGATCAGGCCCAGCGCAAATAAGGAGGATACGTGCAGCGTGGACTCCGCTTCGGCAAATTCGTTGGCTAGTGTGGACGCGATGCTATTACCGGCTGAAAACAGCGACCAGGATAATTTATGCGCATTGCCGATCACAAAGGTAACCGCCATGGTCTCGCCGAACGCCCTGCCCAGCCCCAGCATCAGGCCGCCTACCACACCATTCTTGGTATAAGGCAATACGATCTTGCGCACCACTTCCCACTTGGTGCAGCCGAGGCCATAGGCCGATTCTTTCAGGACGGCGGGCACGACTTCAAACACGTCGCGCATCACCGATGCGATGAAAGGAATGATCATGACCGCCAGAATCAAGCCGGCGGTCAGGATCCCTATCCCCATCATCGGGCCGGAAAACAGTTGTCCGATCACGGGCAACTTCCCAAGGGTGTTTTTCAAGAACGGTTGCACGTAATCCGCCAGCAACGGCGCCAGCACGAACAAACCCCACATGCCGTAGATAATGCTGGGTACGCCGGCCAGCAACTCCACCGCAGTCCCCAGCGGGCGCTTGAGCCACGCCGGGCAAATTTCGGTCAGAAACAGGGCAATCCCGAAACTCACGGGAAATGCGATGACAAGCGCGATCAGCGAGGTCGACAAGGTGCCGACGATCGCGATCAGGGCGCCATATTTGTCATTGACCGGGTCCCACTCGACTGTGGTGATGAAAGCTGGTCCGAACTCTTTCAATGCGGGCCAGGCCCCGATGACAAGAGAGATGATGATGCCGACCAAAACCAAAAAGACGCTCAGTGCAAAACTGAACGTCACTTTATGAAATATGAAATCCTGTATTCGTTGCCTGCGCATCGTCGCCAGCATGGCCTTGCTGGCCAGACCGGACTCAATGTATTTTGCTTCCTGATCAGATGCCGACAACATAAAGGAGGAGGTGTTTGCATTCATGGGTAGCCATATTCTATGTGGGCTGCAGCCAGTGTGCCAGCTTTCGGCTGGCACACTGGACTGTTGATGCCATTCAGCCTGTGTTACAAGATAAGAGCTTGAACTCTTACCAGATAGCCTTGCCGGATGCGTCCTTCAAGTTCGCTTTCCAGGTATCCTGCACCAGCTTGCTGACCGCTGCCGGCATTGCGACATACTCCAACTCGGTTGCCATCGCACCGCCGTTTTTGTAAGCCCAGTCAAAGAATTTCACTACATCCTTGCCTTTGGCAGCATCCGCCTGTGTCTTGTGCATCATCACGAACACGGCGCCGGTGATCGGCCAGCTGGCCTTGCCAGCCTGCTCGGTCAGCACCACGGCAAAGCCGGGGGTTTTTGCCCATTGCGCGCCGGCAGCTGCCGACTTGAAGGTTTCATCATCAGGCTGCACGAACTGGCCATCCTTGTTTTTCATCTGGGTGTATGACATCTTGTTCTTCTTCGCATACGCATATTCGACGTAACCGATGGAACCCTTGATACGCTGCACGTTGGCGGCTACGCCTTCGTTACCTTTGCCACCGACACCGACCGGCCATTTGACTGCGGTACCGGCACCGACCGTGGTTTTGAATTCGGCATTGACTTTCGACAGGTAATCGGTCCACAAGAAGGATGTGCCAGAACCGTCGGCACGATGCACCACCGTGATGTCATCTGCAGGCAGCTTCACGCCCGGATTCAACGCAGCAATTTCGGGCGCATTCCATTTGGTGATCTTGCCCAGATAAATATGTGCCAGCACATCGCCTGTGAATTTCAGCTGACCTGGCGTGACGCCATCCAGATTGACGATAGGCACCACGCCGCCCATCACGGTCGGGAACTGGATCATGCCCTCGGCTTCCAGTTCTTCATGTTTGAGCGGCATGTCGGATGCACCGAAATCGACGGTCTTGGCCTTGATCTGCTTGATGCCGCCGCCGGAACCGATGGATTGATAGTTCAAGCCGATGCCGGTTTCTTTTTTGTAAGCTTCAGCCCACTTCGAGAACATCGGGTAAGCGAAGGTCGAACCGGCACCGGTGAGGTCCGCCGCCGAGGCGGAAGAAAACGCCATGACAGATACTGCAGTTAGCGCTACTGATTTAAAGAGTTTGTTCAGTTGCATTTCAGCTCCGTTGAGTAATTTGATGTAACAGGCCGAACTGTACTGAACAATTGTGACAGCTTTATGACGTGTAACAATTATCCTGTCACATAGAAGATTATGATGATTTTGTCATTAACTTGTCATAATGCATCACTACACTAAAATCATAAAATGACATTAGTGCATCAATACAAAGATGGGTAACAAAATGAAGCCGAACGATATTGTGATTGCCCCGTACACCAATAGCGCGATTTTTCTTGACAGGGAATTGTCGTTGCTGGCTTTTAACAGGCGGGTACTGGCGCAAGCGGAAGACCAGACCTTGCCGCTGCTGGAGCGGCTGCGCTATCTATGTATCGTCAGCAATAATCTCGATGAGTTTTACGAGGTGCGGGTTGCCAGCATTCTGGCGCAGAACAGCATCGATGGCGTATTGACCGAGCATCCGGCGCTGATCGCCTCGCTGGAACGCATCAGCGCGGAATGTCATCAACTGGTCAAACGGCAATATGCCATTCTGAATGAAGAAGTCTTGCCGCAACTCTCGGCCAAGGGCGTTCATCTGCTGCGCCACAATGAACGCAATGATGCGCAGCGCGCCTGGGTCAAGGACTATTTCGACCGCGAAGTCCGGCCGCTGCTGACCCCGATCGGGCTCGACCCTGCCCACCCGTTCCCGCAGGTGGTCAACAAGAGCCTGAATTTCATCGTCGCGCTGTCCGGCAAGGACGCATTTGGACGCGGCACCGCGATCGCGATCGTGAAAGCGCCGCGCGTGCTGCCGCGGGTGATCCAGTTACCGGATGCCCTGTGCCAGAATGGCGTCGCATTCTGCCTGCTGTCCTCGGTCATCCACGCCCATATCGACGAACTGTTCACCGGACGCGAAGTGCTGGCCTACTCCCAGTTCCGCGTGACGCGGGACAGCGACCTGTGGGTCGATGAAGATGAAGTCACCAACCTGCGCCAGGCCTTGCAGGGCGAATTGCAGAGTCGCCAGTTCGGTGTAGCGGTACGGCTGGAAGTGGCGCGAAACTGCCCGGAGCATCTGTCGCAGTTCCTGCTGGACCAGTTTTCGCTGAAAAAAGCCCGCCTGTATGCAGTCGACGGCCCGGTCAACATGGTGCGGCTGTCCGAACTGATCGACCATGTCGACAATCCCAGCTTGAAATTCCCACCGTTCTATCAGGGCGCGCCAATTGCACAAGAGCATGGCGACATTTTCGCCCTGATCAAGAAACAGGATGTGCTGCTGCACCATCCGTTCCAGCCGTTCCAGACCGTGCTCGACTTCATCCGCAGCGCCTCGCAAGATCCGGACGTGGTCGCCATCAGACAGACGATCTACCGCACCGGCATGGATTCCGACCTGATGGAGGCCTTGATTACCGCCTCCCGTCTCGGCAAGGAAGTCACCGTCATCGTCGAATTGATGGCGCGCTTCGATGAGGAAGCCAATATCAACTGGGCCGACCGGCTGCAACGCGCCGGCGCACAGGTGGTATACGGCGTGGTCGGACTGAAAACCCACGCCAAACTGGCACTCGTGATCCGGCGCGAAAACGGCGTACTGCGCAATTATGCGCACCTGGGCACCGGCAACTACCATCCGCGAACGACCAGGCTGTACACCGACTTCGGCTTGCTGACCGCCAACCCGGAACTGACGACCGAGGTCAATGAGGTGTTCATGCACCTGACCAGCCTGACCGAACCGAAAAAACTGAACCACCTGTGGCTGGCGCCATTCACGCTGCAAAAACAGATCCTCAAGGCGATCCGGAATGAGGCCAAAATCGCGCGCGAAGGCCGACCGGCCCGCATCACAGCCAAGATGAATGCACTGCTGGATGAACCCGTGATCCGCGCGCTGTATGCGGCCTCCGCCGACGGCGTGAAAATCGACCTGATCGTGCGCGGCGCATGCGCGCTCAAGCCCGGCGTGCCCGGCCTGTCCGAAAATATCCGGGTACGCTCGATCATTGGCCGTTTCCTGGAGCATAGCCGCATCTATTACTTCCGCAACGACCTGAAGCATGATGTTTATCTGGCCAGCGCCGACTGGATGAGCCGCAATCTGGTGCGGCGTATCGAGGTCGCATTCCCGATTCTCGACAAGTCCCTGAAAAAACGGGTGATCAATGAAGGCTTGCAGCCCTACCTGAAAGACAATATGAACGCCTGGGAACTGGACTCCCACGGCAATTACCACAAGCGCAAACCGCGCGGCAAGCAAGCCGCATTCAGCGCGCAACAATATCTGATGCGCACCCTGGGTGCGCAAGGCGCGGGGGCATAGGCGATGGAACTCATCCTGTGGCGACACGCCGAAGCCGAACCGGGCGCACCCGACGAGGCGCGCGCGCTGACCGCGAAGGGCCACAAACAGGCGTGGAAAATGGCCGAATGGCTGGATCGCACCCTGCCCAATGGCTGCAAGATCCTGGTCAGCCCGACCGTGCGCACGGTACAGACAGCCGAAGCGCTGGGCCGGAAATTCAAGATCTATCCTGAACTGGGTCCGGCCACCACACCCGACATCATCCTGCAGACCGCCCACTGGCCAGACAGCCGGGAAGCGGTATTGATCATCGGACACCAGCCCAGCCTCGGCCGCCTGGCCGCCCTGCTGCTGAGCGGCACGCCGCAGGACTGGCCGATACGCAAGGCCAGCGCCTGGTGGATTGCCCAGAAAGAAATCGAAGGACAGTGCAGCAATTACCTGCGGGCCGTCATGGCGCCCGATCTGGTGGTCAAATAAGCTGCCGGGAAGCTGCTGGGGCACAAAAATATACTACCCCCTGTATTTTTAAAGTGGCGCAGAACAATTGCGGCAGGCTATCGTTTTCAACCTATACTCCCCCGATTAATCATCAATTCATCGGGGCACGGCGGCACGGTGTGGCGCAGAATCTCAGATCGATTGCCATAGCGACGCCAATAGATGCGGCGTTTGGCTGGCGGCCGTTGGCCGTACCGGGTGCAAATTCTGCAGGAACTGCTGGGTTGCCGATTCCCAGGAGAAATTCAGCGCATGCTTTCTGGCATCCCGGCGCCGCAGAAGCAGCGCATTGATGCAGGCCTGCGCCAGATCCGGATGCAGCACGCCGGAAACGCCATTTTTCACCACATCCAGCGGCCCCTCGACCGGATACGCCGCCACCGGCACGCCGCACGCCATCGCCTCCAGCAGCACCAGTCCGAAGGTGTCGGTACGACTGGGGAACACGAAAACATCGGCACTGTTGTAATACGCCGGCAGTGCATCGTTCGATTTCGCCCCCAGAAAATGGGCGTCCGGATAGCGCCGCTCCAGCGTATCGCGCAAAGGGCCGTCGCCGATCACCCATTTGGTGCCCGGCAAGCGCATGTCAAGAAAGGCCTCGACGTTCTTTTCCACCGCGAGCCGGCCTACATACAGATAGATCGGCCGCTCCATGCCGCAATGTTCACGCCCGGACGGCTGGAACAGCGCGGTATCGACACCCCGGCTCCACAACGCCAGATGCCTGAAGCCGCGTTGCTCCAGCAGCGCAGCGATGCGCGGCGTCGGCACCATGATTGCCTTCGCCGGGCGATGAAACCATTTCAGCCAGCGATAGGTCAGCGCCGCCGGCAGCATTGCACGCGCGCTCAGGTACTCGGGGAAACGGGTGTGGTAGGCACTGGTGAAATCCAGCCCGTGGCGCAGGCAATAGCGCCGCGCCGCCAGCCCCAGCGGCCCTTCGGTCGCGATATGGATGCAATCCGGCGCAAACGCATCGAGCGCATCGGCCACGCCGCGATACGGTTTGCAGGCCAGACGGATTTCCGGATAGCCGGGACAGGCAAAGGTGCGGAAATCATTCGGCGTGAGCAGCAATACCTGATGCCCAAGCCGGCTCAGGCAGCGCTGCGTGCCGCGCAGGGTATTGACCACCCCATTGACTTGCGGCTCCCAGGCATCGGTGACGATCGCTATGCGCATGCGACCTGCTCCGGCAATGCCGCGACGATTGGCGGCTGCATGATTTCCTGCCAGGTCACCAGCCGCAATTCGCCCGAAAAGTCTTCGACCAGCGCCGACAGGCTTTCCACCCAGTCGCCGTCGTTGCAGTAGGTGATGCCGTCGATATCGCGAATTTCAGGTTTGTGGATATGGCCGCAAATGACGCCGTCCAGTCCCCTTTTCTTGGCTTCATCCGCCAATGCATGCTCGAACGAGGTGATGTAGCTGACCGCATTCTTGACCTTCAGCTTCAGGTATTGCGACAGCGACCAGTAAGGCAGGCCGGCGCGGGCGCGCCAGTTATTCAAGAAGTGGTTGGCTTTGAGTATCACCGTGTACAGGTTATCGCCCAGATAGGCCAGCCATTTGGCGCAGGCGATCACGCCGTCGAAACGGTCGCCGTGCAACACCAGCATGCGCTTGCCCTGGGCCGTGGTGTGCACCAGCTCATCGCGAATGCGGATGCCGCCAAAATCCAGATCGATGAACTGGCGCATCATCTCATCGTGGTTGCCCGGCACAAAAATGACTTCGGTGCCTTTTTTGGCCTTTTTCAGCACTGTTTGCACCACGTTGTTATGGTTCTGGTCCCAATACCAGCGCCGCCGCAGCTGCCAGCCATCGATGATGTCGCCCACCAGGTACAGGGCGTCCGACTCGGTATGCTGCAGGAACTCCAGCAGGCGCCCGGCCTGGCAACCGGTGGTTCCCAAATGCAGATCCGACAGCCAGATGGTGCGGAAGCGTTTCACGTTGCGTTTTTCGCCCGGGGTCATACCGATACTGGGGCGCAGAAAACCGGCTTCCAAAAATCGGTCGACTGGTTTCATATGGCTCTCGTTTCTTTCAGGTAATGCCGGGCATAGCGTCCATCGAGCTTCGCCAACGGCAGCAACAGGAACAGATCCGCGCAATGAAAATCAGGGTCCCACGCCGGCTCGCCGCAGACCCAGGCGCCGCTGCGCAAATAGCCCTTCAGCAAGGGCGGCATGCTGGGTTCATGCGCCGGCTCCAGCTCTGCCGTCGGGAACGACAGGTGCGGTGTCACGCGATACTCGGCAGGCGCCAGATTTTTTTCAGTCAGCGCGTGATACAGGGCGGCCGCATTATGGCCGCCGTCGGCCAGGCTGATGCTGGCGCAACCGATCAGGTAATCGCACTTTTCCTTGCGCATGAATGCCGCCAGACCGGCCCACAGCAGCATGATGACGCCGCCGCTGCGATAGTCGGGATGAATGCAGGCGCGCCCGGCTTCCGCCATGCGCCCGCGCAAATGCGCCAGACGGCTCAGGTCGAACTCCTGCTCGGAGTAATAACGCCCCATCTCGCGTGCGGCATTCGCGCTCAGCACGCGGTAGGTGCCGACCACCTTCAGCGTTTTGGTGTCGCGCACGATCAGGTGATCGCAATAGTCGTCAAACTCGTCCTGATCCAGACCGTCCTGATTGGCAAGCGCCGACAGGCCCATCGTTTTAATGAATATCTTGTAGCGCAGTCTTTGCACTTCGCGCACTTCTTCCGGCGTGCTGGCAAGGCTCAGGCTCAGTTTTGAGAAATTGGGATTCGCATCGGCTGGAATCGTCAGTAATCGCATGTTCGTCCTTGGGTTTGAGACGAATACAGCGTAATCGCAGATTATTTCCGTGAAGTGACGGTTTCATGTCAATTCGGTGACATCACGCTATCAGCCTGAAAATGCTGCCAGCTGTCGAACTGCAGGCAATCGCAAGCAAAAAATTTGCCGATTTGCGCATTATTTTGCCTATGGCACGCAAGCCAGGCGGGCGATCGGTATACCATAGGCGAATTGTCTTAAATCAAGTCGTCCGTACCGTGTCCCCAACTAGAATATAAGACCATCATGCCGACCACACCCACCCACGCCCCTGAAGTGCGCACCATTTCATTGTCCCGGCCATTGCAATGGCTGGTTCTGGCCTGGAGTGACATTGCCCATTGCCCGCTGCTCAGCATCGCGCATGGCTTGGTGCTGGCGCTGTTCGGCGCGCTGTTGACTGCTATTGCCTACAACCGCTTCTGGTTGCTGGCAGGCGCCTTTTCGGGTTTTCTACTGGTGGCGCCGGTGCTGGCGACCGGATTGTATGCAATGAGCCGCGCGCTGGAACGCGGTGAAAAGGCCGATGCGCGGTGCGTGCTGCGTACCTGGCTGCACTGGCGTACGCCTGACGGCCTGCGCGATACCCGTCTGGTGCGCTTCGGCCTGTTGCTGGCGCTGGCGGGAACCGGCTGGGTCATGACCTCGGCCGCGCTGATCACGTCATTTGCGGCGCAACCGATCGCCAGCCCGATGGAGTTTGTACATCTGGTGGTATTGGCGCGTGATAATTATTTATTTGAACTATGGCTGGCCCTTGGCGGCATCATGGCGGCGCCGGTTTTCGCCTCCAGCGTGGTGACCATGCCGCTGCTGCTGGACCGCAAAATCAGTGTGATGGATGCGGTCCTCACCAGCTGGCGGGTGATTCTGGCCAACCCGGCACCGATGGCCTTGTGGGCTGCACTGATCATGGGTTTTACCTTGCTTGGGCTGGCATCGGCACTGCTGGGCCTGATACTGTTCATTCCGATGCTCGGCCATGCCAGCTGGCATGCTTATCGCGATCTGGTGGCAGCTGCCACCCCTGACATCAACAATGGAGACCACTCTTGAGAGGTACGGTATTCGGCTTTACGGAAGCCCAGATAGCCAATTTTGGCCTGACCTTCGGCGTAGGCGCCTTCATGCTCTACATGCTGTTCATCATTGCGCAGCTTGCATGGCAAGCCAAGGCCGGGCGCTTTGGCACGTTTGTATTATTCCTCGGCCTGGCGTTTGGCATGGTGGGCTTTGTCGCCAAATACATCATCCAGTGGACGCTAGGCATCAAATAATATTGCACCGGCTGGCGGCAGACCAGCGCACAGCCGCTGCTGGGCGCTGCCGGAAACGCTCAAGCCATCGATGGCTTGAAGCGTAATATCCGCGGATATCCGCTGACATGCTGGCCATAGACAAGCAGACACCGGACTAGCGTGCCTTGGACAGAATGATCAGCCATCTGCGCAACAGCACCAATTCAATGTAGCCGCGCTCGATGCCGGTACTGCAGTCCAGGATCGGATTGACCGAGTAAAAACGCTTGCGAAAATCGCGGCAGACAAAGATTTCACGCCGGCCAAAACGGATCTGAAATGAAGTGGGAGCGTACTCTACGCCGAAACGGTTTGCGATGGTATTGAAGTTTGCCATGATAGTCATTCCTATATGAAAACAGCGATAACGAAACCGTACCTTATCACAACTACTGTACAAATGAACAGTATAATATTGTTATGATTACTTATCCGCCGTCGACCCCATGCACCGAATCCAGACCTCGATATTGACTCGCAAAATCGACAACCCAGAATTAAAGCGATCATTTTTTCCTGACTGGCAGCCAAAATGAGCGACCTGCCCCGCCGCATCGCCCATCTGGATATGGATGCCTTTTATGCGTCGGTCGAACTGCTGCGCTATCCGGAATTACGCGGCCAGCCGGTGGTCGTCGGCGGGCGTTCCGACCAGCAACCCGTCATCCAGCCGGACGGCAGCCGGCATTTCGCACGGCTGCGCGATTACGTCGGACGCGGCGTCATCACCACCTCCACTTATGAAGCACGCGCGCTCGGCGTCTTTTCCGGCATGGGGCTGATGAAAGCGGCGCAACTGGCACCCGATGCGATCCTGCTGCCGACCGATTTCGATGCGTATCGCCATTACTCGCGCCTGTTCAAGGCGGCGGTGGCCGGCATCGCGCCCCATATCGAAGACCGCGGCATCGACGAAATCTACATCGACCTGAGCGATCTGCCCGGCGATACGCTGGCGCTGGCGCAACGCATCAAGCAGGCGGTGCGCGACGCCACCGGCCTGTCCTGCTCGATCGGCGTCACGCCCAACAAGCTGCTATCGAAAATCTGCTCGGATCTGGAAAAACCGGACGGCCTCACCATCCTGGGCCTGGACGACATCCCAAGCCGGATCTGGCCGCTGCCGGTCCGAAAAATCAATGGCATCGGCCCCAAGGCAGGCGAAAAACTGGCTGCGCTCGGCATCAGCACGATCGCCGAACTGGCACAGGCCGAACCCGCTTTCCTGCAGACCCACTTCGGGCGCAGCACTGCCTGCTGGCTGCACGAAGTCTCGCACGGTATTGATCAGCGTGAAGTGATCACCAGTTCCGAGCCCAAGTCGATCAGCCGGGAAACCACCTTCGAACGCGACCTGCACGCAGTGCATGACCGCGCCACCCTGTCAGAAGTCTTTACCGCCCTGTGCACGCGGGTGGCAGAAGATCTGCAGCGCAAGGGCTATCTCGGCCGCACCATCGGCATCAAGTTGCGCTTTGATGATTTTCACAGCGTGACACGGGATGTCACGCTGCCGGTTGCCACCGCCGATGCCGCCACCATCCGCCGCGCGGCGGGAGAATGCCTGCGGCGCGTACCGCTGGAGCAGAAGCTCAGACTGCTGGGTGTGCGGGTCAGCGCACTATCTTCCAGCTCTGCCGCGCAGCATGCATCCACATCGATTCAGGGGGAACTGGCATTGAGCGAGCGTCAATAATAATGTTCGTTTTCCGCAGCGGAACGGACGTCGGGGATGGTTCAGGCAGCACCTTCTAACGCATCCGAAACCTGGACCAGGAACTGTTCAAATGCGTCCAGCGGCAGTGGCTTGCTATACAAATAGCCCTGATAGGCATGACAGCCATTACTGGCCAGGAAGTCACTCTGGGCTTCGGTTTCCACGCCTTCGGCAATAACCGACAGCCCCAGACTTTGCGCCAGCGCCACAATGGTGCGCACAATGGCGGCATCATTGGGGTCGGTATGGATATCCCGCACGAAGGACTGATCGATCTTCAGCTGATCGAGAGGAAGACGCTTGAGATAGGATAGGGAAGAATAGCCGGTGCCGAAATCATCCAGCGAAAAGCCCACGCCTCGTGCTTTCAGTGCCCACATTTTTGCAATGATATCTTCCACATCATCCAACAGCAGACTCTCGGTAAGCTCCAGCTTGAGACGATGTGCGTTAGCGCCGCTACGATCCAGTACCTGCAGCACTTGCGCCACAAAATCCGGCTGACGGAACTGATGGGCGCTGACGTTCACCGCCAGGACAAGGTGTGCCATTTCGGGCCGCGATGCCCAGATTGCTTGCTGACGACAGGCGGTTTCCAGTACCCAGTGGCCCAGTGGCAGGATCATTCCAGTATCTTCAGCGGCAGGAATGAACTCGGCCGGAGGCACCAGGCCGCGCCTGGGATGCCGCCAGCGCACCAGAACCTCGGCTCCCGTTACACGCCCTGCATCGTCGACTTGGGCCTGGTAATACAGCAGGAACTGATGATCTTGCAATCCTTGTCGCAGATCGGTTTCCAGCTCGGCGCGGGCAGTGACTGAAGCCTGCATATCCGGCTCGAAGAAGCGCAAGGTATTACGGCCTGCAGCCTTGGCCTGATACATGGCGAGATCGGCCCGCTTCAACAAATCATCTGTCGACGCCAGATGACCGTCGAACAAAGTAATGCCGATGCTCGGCGTATTGCGGCACAGATGGCCGGCAAGCTGATAGGGCTGATTAAGTGCGGTGAGAATTTTTCCAGCGACAATCCGGGCCTGACCGGCGGCATCTTCCGGGGTCTCGCTCAGGTCCCTCAGCATGACCACGAATTCATCCCCGCCCTGGCGGGCCACGGTATCTCCGGCGCGGACACAGCCGGAAAGTCGCTGCGCGACCTGCTGCAGCAGAAGATCACCCTTGTCATGACCGAGGGTATCGTTGATGGTCTTGAAATTATCAAGGTCGATAAACAGCAAGGCACACTGCCGCTTGCTGCGGGCATTGTCCAGCAGCGCCTGTTGCAGGCGATCGATCAGAAGCTGCCTATTGGGCAATTTTGTAAGCGAATCGTAATAGGCCAGCAGCTGAATCTTGTTTTCCGTCGCCTTGCGCTGGGTAATATCGCTCATGGTGCGGACGTAATGGGTAATGTTGCCGTCATCACCTTGCACTTCGGTAATCGTGAGCCACTCGGGGTATGTCTCACCATTCTTGCGCCGGCTCCAGACTTCTCCCTCCCAGATCCCGGTGCGTTCAATTGTGTTTTGCATTGCAGCATAAAAGGCGATGTCGTGCCGCCCTGACTTGAGCAGCTCGACATTCCGGCCGACGACTTCCTCCGCCGAATAACCGGTAATTTTGGTAAAGGATCGATTCACCTGCAGGATCGCGCTATTGGCATCGGTGATCATCATCCCTTCTTGCGATTCGAAGGCAATCGCAGCAATACGCAGCGCAGTCTCGGACTGGCGCCGCATCTGCATGGTGTCGAGAAAAGCATTGAACCACGATACCAGTTCGCTGATTTCATCCAGCGCACCGGGTTTGGTCAGGCGCCAGGCCGGGTCAAGCTGATTGGCTTGAAAACATTTGAAACCATCAGAGATAGCACGTATCGGCGCCACCACGCGCAAGGAATACCTGCGAATATAGACTGCAATCAGCAACAGGCTCAACAGCAATGCCGCTATGCCGGTCCGCTTGATATTCACCATCGATGCAGTCAAGGTGCTTTGCGGCACAACGCTGATCAGATACCACTGTTTGTCAGGGATCTGGACATAACTCAGCAGCACATCACGCTCGTCAAGCCTCATTGCCTGCGTTCCGGAATCCCCATGTAACAACCCGCTAAAACCGCCGGTGAGCGGCTGTCCGATCAATCGCTTGTCCGGATGGAACAGCAGTCGCTTTTGCGCGTCGACCACCAGGAGGTAGGCGCCGGCGCCCATGCTGACAGTGCTGAAGTGCTCATACAGATGATCGGTCGAATAACTAATGAGCATCATGCCGGCCAGCTCGGTTTTCAACCATGTCGAATCGGCGCGATTGATGGACTTGGATGCAACGACGACTTTGCGACTAGTCGAGGACTCGTTCACATTGTCCTCGACGCCGTGCCAGACGATCTGACCGGGCACGGCAAAGGTGCGCTGCATCAGGCTATCGAGCAGTTCAGAGTGTTCGTCTGGGGCATCCAGCGTATCGCCGACGTGATAATGCGTCCCCTTCAGCGCGAACAAATCAATCGAAACAAGTCCATTCAAACTGCTGTAACTGCTTAACAGATAGCCAATGCGCGCCTTCGTCGCCAGCACATCATAGACAGATTGCGCACCGCTGCTACCGTCGGAAGCAACCAGTGCCTGTTTGATTTCATCGAGCGAACCCAGGTTCGCTGCCAAACCATCAATCTGCTCCATCAGCAGATTCAGATAATCGCGCTGATTGCTTAGTAACTGCATGCTGTGTTGTGTAGCCAGTTCAATGATGGCTTGACGCGTCGTGCTATAGGAAACCGCTTGATAAATAAGCAGAGGAAGAATGCAGAGCGCCAACAGAAAACCCGTCAATTTGAAGGAAATACTCGTTTTATATCGCCATATCTTCATGTCGTATGCCAACGTGTCTTGCTACTTCAGTGTGTCAGCAGTCAGCAGTGCCGCATCAACCTCAACCTGATCCGGCACAGTCTCTCCCCGCAAGGCCTTTAGCGCAGTCACGATGCCCTGATAGCCCTGCTTTGCAGCCTGCTGATCGATGGTCGCCGCCAACTGGCCGGCGCGTATCGCCAACTTAGCCTCTTCCAGCGCATCGAAGCCTGCCACCAGAACATTGGTCTTGCCGCTTTCCTGCAGATACTTGATCACGCCGATCGCCATCATGTCGTTGGCGCAGAACACCACCGCAATCTTCGGGTTGTTCTTGAACACGCGCTTTGCCACTTCGTAGGCTTCGTCGATCTTCCAGTTAGCGGTTTCCATGGCGACGATGCGCAACTTGCCGTTTTCCTTGAAGGCCCGTTCGGCGCCGCGCTTGCGCTGATTGGCGTTATCGGCACTGCGAATGCCCTCAAAAATCGCGGCCTCAGCCGGCTGCTTGATCTGATCCGCCACAAATTTGGCAGACAGATAAGCGGCCTTGTCGTTATCGATGCTGATGAAGGGCACCGGCTTCATGCCGCTGGCAGCAATTGCTTCAGGGTTCAGGCGGTTATCAATGTTGACCACTTTGATTCCGGCATCCTGCGCCTTTTTCAGCACGGGAATCAGCCGATGGGAGTCGCCGGGAGCGATGACAATGGCATTCACATTGGCCTTGATCTGATTCTCGACCAGTGTAATTTGCTGATCAATCGACGTTTCCTGGGTCGCCGTCTTGACTCGCAAATCAATCCCGGTTTCACTCTGCGCCATGCGTGCGCCCTTTTCCATTTCCACAAAGAATGGATTGGTGAGCGTTTTCATGATCAGGGCCACCTTGATCACCGCCGTCTTGTCCGCCGCAATTTTCACTGGCGGCGCATCGGCTGCGACGCTACTTACGGATGGCGCGGATGGGTCGCCACAGGCGCTCATCAGCAGGGCAAATAATCCCGCCATCGGTAGTCGCATTGCATTCATTTTTATCCCTATGATCAATGAGGATTGACAGACTTGAAGCTAGGGCGTGTTGACATGTGAGGGACTCCCAAATCAGATGTCAACACGCCCTGATGTTGTATATCATGATTTCTCGAGAGAAAGCTCACAAAATCTCGAAAAATTGATAAGGAGCAACATACCAGCAGACTTGATGCTTCAATCAACTGCCTTAACTATTCAAATGGCGCGGTCCGAGCTGGCCGCACATGGCCGCAGCGCTGCATAGTCTCATCCCAAAAAACAAAAACCGGGAATGCATCCCGGTTTTTGAAATTATACAAAAAACAATTATTTGTCTTTCTTCGGGCGTCCCGCCTTCAGCGGCGTCAAACTGGCCAGCACCATCTTCAGCTGATCGATGTCCAACCCCTCGATCAATGCCACGCCGGCACGCAGCAATTCACTCTTCTTGACCTCGATCCCGGCTTTCAGGCATGACTTCTTGACCTGTCCCAGAACTGCGTACTCGATTTCCGGCATGGTGAAGCTGTCTCTGACCAATTTCGGCTTTTTCGCCTTTTCCTTCGGCTCAGCAGCGGCTTTCGCGACCGGCTGTTTTTTTGCCGGCGCCGTAGCGGCAGCAGCTTTTGGCGCGACCTTGACCGAAGCTTTGCTTACGGTACTTGCCACCTTGGCTGGCGCCTTGCTCGCCGCAGGTTTGGCGGCCTTGAGCGGCGCTTTTTCCAGCATTGCGGCCGGCGCCTTCTTTGCTGCCCTGGCAGCCCTGACTACCGGTTTCTTCGCAATGGCCGGTTGCGTTATCGCAGCCGCAGTTGGAAATACCGCTGCAGGTTTTACCTCTACGGATTCCGGTTTGGCAGCCATTGGCGCCTGCTTCTGATCGGCGGGATTGAGCGGTTTCGTTTCAGCATTTTTAGTCATGATTACCCCAATATTTAATAGTATAAATAATATATACAATTAAACAATTGATCGCAAGCCAATTTTGCAATAGCGATCAAGTCAGAGCGCGGGCGTTCGGCCCCATGTTCATCAGCGCGTCACATTCGTCCGTCACACTGTCGCATTGCCCATCCTTCATCCATTGCCCTCATGGCCAAGCGTCTGATCCAATCTATCCACAGAAGCATCACCCTTGCAATACTCTGCATTCCATTATTGTCTCAGGCCGCCGGCAACACGATCGTCATCGGGCAAGCGCTGGACTTATCCGGCCCGAACGCCGAAATCGGGCGCGATTATGCGGCCGGCATCAAAACCTGCTTCGACATGGTCAATGCCAAAGGCGGCATCAACGGCAAATTGATTCAGTATCTGGTGCGCGACGATGCCGGCCAGGCAGCGAATGCAGCCAGGGCGACGACTGAATTGATTGAGCGCGAGCAAGTCGATTACCTGTTCGGCGGCGTCGGCGATGAAACCACGCAGGCGGCGCTGGACACCGCCGCCTTCAAGCGCAGCGACCTGATCCTGTTCGCCCCGCTGATCGCTGCCGACAAGCCGGATCAGGCGCGCGTGCTGTTCTGGCGTCCCGGCTACAAGGATGAGATCCGGCATATTTTTTCCCATTTCGGCAAGCTCGGCATGAAAAGCGTCGGCATCGCCTACCAGGAAACCCCGGGCAACCGGGATGCGTATCGCAGCCTCACCGATGAAGTCCGTATTCAAGGGATCAAACTGACGGCCACCGCGCATATCGGCAAGAATGCCGGCGCCGCCACTGAAGAGGCGCGGCAACTGGCAGGGTCCAGGCCGGGATTCGTGATCGTCATCGGCGACACCATCAGCACCAGCCTGTTCCTGAAGGAATTCCGCAAATACGATTCGCAGACCTTTATCGCCGGCAGCTCGCTGATCAATCTGGCGACCCTGCGCGAACTGGCCGGCGCCAAGGCGGTCGAATGGACCGTCTTTTCGCAGGTCGTGCCGGATCCGGCCTCAGGCACTTCGGCGCTGCAGATGGAGCATCTGAACATGCTGAAAAAATATCGCGATGAAAGCGCATCCGCATTGACGCTGGAAGGTTTTGCCGCAGCCAAAACGCTGGTCAAGGCGATCCAGCAAGCGAAACGCAGCGACCGCATGGCGCTGCAGGAATGGAGCGCGCAGAATACCCGGATCGATCTGGGCGGGCTGTCGGTGACTAAGCTAAAAGGCAATCCGCATGTATCCGCTTACCTGGATATTGCGCTGTTCAGGAAAGGCGGCGGCCTGAAGTTCTGATGTTTCCGGGCAGCAGACTGTCTTTAGCCGCCTGCTGCCGTCGCTACAGGGTCAGTATGGCTTGATGCTGAAATTCATCCCGACTTCATCCCACCACTCGCACTCCTTTTCCATCCAGTACGACAAGGTCGGATGTTCCGACACCCAGCCACGCTGGATCTCGAGTTCGATCCGGCTCTTCATCTTCAGTCGCAGTTCGCTCAAATTGACTTCTATGCGCGCGTGCATGAACATCACGGCCAGCCGCAAGGCCAGCACCGCCTTGGCAAAATCGGGATTGGACAGCGCGTCGCCCACTTTGCGCAGATTGCCCTTTTGCGCCAGCATCAGCTTGCTCATGCTGCGTTGCTCGCGCGTGGTGAAGCCGGGCAGATCGGCATTTTCGATCAGGTAAGCGCCATGCTTGTGATAGTCGGTTTGCGACACGGCCATCCCGACCTCATGCAACAGGCCGCTCCAAAATAGCTGCCGGCCATAGGCCTCCGAACCCGGTTTCAGTTGATTGAACAGCGTGGCCGCATCATCGGCGACGCGCTGGGCGCGCATTTCATCGACATGGAAGCGTTGCAGGAAATCCCTGACCGATTGCTCGCGCCGGTCGCGCTTGGTCGCCCGCAACTGCAGATCCCACAACACGCCCATGCGCAATCCGGCCTCGATCTGGCGCATAGCCGCGATACCCAGTTCCTGCATCACGCCGATCAGTATCGCCAGCCCGCCGACCAGCACCACCGCCCGTTCCGCCTTCAATCCGGCCAGATTGATCTGGTCGATATGAGCGAACTGGATCAGGCGCAGCTTGAGCGCATTCAGGCTGAGCATGGTCAGCTGGCCGTCGCCCAGCTTGTTTTTCGCGATGACCTCGGCAATCGCGCGCAGCGTGCCGGAAGAACCATAGGCGACTGACCAGTTTTTCGGGCTATACGGCGGTGCCGCGTCTTCGAAATGGCTGCGCGCCGACAATATGGCCGCATCGAAAGCGGCCGCATCGATCTGGCCGTTGGGGAAAAATGTCAGGCTATGCTTGACGGTGCCGATGCCGAACGATTCGACCCGCTCGATGTCCTGTCCGCGCCCCAGGATCAATTCGGTGGAGCCGCCGCCGATATCCAGCACGAAACGGCGCTCGCCGGGCAGCGCCACTGCGCTGGCGACGCCCATGTATATCAGGCGCCCCTCTTCTTCGCCGGAGATGATCTCGATCGGATAGCCGATCGCCTTTTCGGCTGCCGGCAATAATTCGGCAGCATTTCTGGCGATGCGCAGCGTATTGGTCGCCACTACCCGCACCGCCTGCAGCGGATAGGCGGCCAGGATCTGGCTGAAGCGGCTCAGCGAATCGACCGCGCTTTGCATCGCATCGGCAGTGAGAAAACCTTGCTCGTCCAGGCCGGCAGCCAGCCGGATCGGATCGCGCGCGCTCTTGATGATGCGTATCGACTCGCCATCATGCTGGCCGATATGCAAACGAAAACTATTGGAACCCAGATCGACCGCAGCAAACATGCAACCCTCTTATTGACGACTGATATGAAGAAATTCTGATGCAAACCCGGAAAATAGTCGCGCATGACATGCCGAAGCAGTAATGAAATGCACAATCTGACATGACCAAGGCCCATTGTATGGGGTCATCAAGATACTTGTTCCGTATGACCGGCTGATGACCGGACAAGCAAGGATACATCACTATAAAGCGGACGAACAGCGCGCGCCGATGGCCTGCCTGGGTATTGGCGCCCATGCGGTGAGTGAGGCAGGACGGCTTCGCCTGCCCCGTCCGGAACGCTGGCCCGCCGTCTTTTCAGGCCCCGCCCAATAAAATATACTGCCCCATGTATATATTTACGACCAATGAATACGTGCGGAAAACACCGTATTTTCGATCATACCCCCGCATAAATTAAATAAATTGGAGGCGTTGTCGCAGCGCTGCAACGGCGGCCAGACCTGACAAATCAGTGTTCAGTATGACAAATAAAAAAAGCCTGCATGAAGTGACTCCATGCAGGCCAAACAAGGATCGTGCGTACTAATGCGGCGGACTAAAAATACGTCCTTAAAACTGGGTCAGGTAACGCGCCAGCTCCCAGGCGCTGACCTGCTGGCTGTATTCCAGCCATTCGGCCTGCTTCAGGCGGACGAACTCGTTGACGAAGTCCTGGCCCAATGCGGCTGACAGCACGCCATCTGCGGCCAGCGCCGCCGCGGCCTGGCCCAGGTTCTGCGGCAACAGCGCCAGACCGCGTTCGGCCCGTTCGCGGGCCGGCATCTCATACAAATCCTGATCGACCGGCTCGCCCGGGTCCAGGCCGCGCTCGATGCCGTCCAGGCCCGCCGCAATCACCCCCGCCAAAGCCAGGTAGGGATTGGCAGAGCTGTCCGGCAAGCGCCATTCCAGCCGCTGGTACACCACCCGCGCCACGCAGGTGCGGTTGTTGTTGCCGTAGGCGATGGTCGCCGGCGCCCAGCTGGTGCCGGACAGCGATTCGCCGCACAGCAGGCGCTTGTAGGAATTGACGGTCGGCGCGCACAGCGCGGTCAGCGCCGGCGCGTGCTGCAGCAAGCCGGCCATAAACTGGTAGCCGATCGCCGACAAACCCAGCCCGCGCCGGTCTTCTTCTGCAGAAAAAACCGTTTTGCCGTCGGCAGCGGCGATCGACAGGTGGAAATGCAGGCCGCTGCCGGGACGGTCGGCGAACGGCTTGGGCATCATCGAAAACACCAGCCCCTGCTCCTCCGCGATCTGCGCGGCCGCCAGCTTGAACAGCATCAGGCGATCGGCGGCAGCCAGCGCATCGGCGTAGCGGTAATTGATCTCGAACTGGCCGGCGGCATCTTCATGGTCGATCTGAAACACGCCCAGGCCGCACGCGTTCAGGGACGAGGTCATCTTTTCGATGAACTGGCGCTTGCGCAACAGGCTCCTGGTGTCGTACGACGGTTTTTCCAGCGTGTCGCCGGCTTCCGCCTGCACGCCGCCGGCGTTGCGCTCGAGCAGGAAGAATTCCGGCTCCAGGCCGGCATTCAGGGTCCAGCCGCGCTTGGCCAGACGCGCCACCTGGGCGCGCAGGATCTGGCGCGGACACAGCGCGAACGGCTGGCCATCGACATGGCCGTCCAGCACCACCCGGGCATAGCCGGGCAGCCACGGCATCGGCTGCAGCGTCGACAAATCGGCGCGGCCGTAATATTCGGCGCGCGGCCCGGTGCGCGGCAGGCCGGTGCCCCAGATCGACGGCCCGGCAAAACCGGCGCCCGGATCGACGATATCGGCCAGATTGGCCAAGGGCACCAATTTGCCCTTGGCGGTGCCGTGGATGTCGGTAAATTGGGCAAACACGAACTGCACGCCCTGCGCGGCCAGTTCGGATTGGTGCTGTGCGATGGATGCTGCAAGCGTTTCTGAGCTTGCGGGGGGATTACTTACCATGTTGCTCTCCAAGTGCGCCTCTGCAAGAGGCGTTATTTGAAGATATCGAAGGCGGAAACGACACTAATTTCAATCGGCATATCGCCCCCTAAATACATCAATTACAGGGGGTATCAATAAAAACAGTGCCGTTCCCGCTGATATCTACTGCGCATTAAAAAATACTATGCCCAGTATATTTTCAGGCGCTATCCGCCAAAGAGGCATGCCCGAGCGGATAGCGCCTGACGATATCGACCATCATGGAGAGAAAATCAGCCAATTCTGATCCAGGTGGTTTTCATCTCGGTGTATTTGTCGAACGCGTGCAGCGACTTGTCGCGCCCGTTGCCGGACTGCTTGTAGCCGCCGAACGGCACCGTGATGTCGTCTTCGTCGTACGAATTGACATGCACCGTGCCGGCGCGCAACGCGCGCGAAGTCTGGATCGCCTTGTTGATGTCGGCAGTCCAGATCGCCGCCTGCAGCCCGTACGGCGTCGCATTGGCCTGGCGGATCGCGTCATTCAGATCGGTGAAGCCGATCACCGACAGCACCGGCCCGAAAATCTCTTCGCGGGCAATCTTCATCGTGCTGTCGACCCCGTCGAACAGGGTCGGCGCGACGAAGTAGCCGCCGCTCTCGGTGCGCTGCTGCAGTCCGCCGGAAACCAGTTTCGCGCCTTCTTCCTTGCCGGCCTCGATGTAGCCCAGCACCGTCTTGAGCTGGATGCTGTCGACGATCGCGCCCATCACGGTGTCTTCATCCAGCGGATCGCCGGCCTGGAAGTCCGGCATCAGCGCCACTGCTTTTTCCAGGAACTGCGCCTTGATCGATTCCTCGACGAACAGGCGCGACGGCGCATTGCAGCTTTCGCCCTGATTGAAGTAGATCGAGCCGATCGACGCGCGCACCGCGGCGTCCAGATCCGGACAGTCGGCGCAGACGATATTGGCGGACTTGCCGCCCAGCTCGGTCCAGGCCCGCTTCAGGTTCGACTGGCCCGCGTATTGCATGATCATCTTGCCGACTTTGGTGGAGCCGGTGAAGCCGATGCAGTCGACATCCATGTGCAGCGCCAGTGCGCTGCCGGCCTCGTGGCCGAAACCCGGCACCACGTTGAACACGCCGGCCGGAATCCCCGCTTCCAGCGCGATTTCGGCCAGCCGCAACGCGCTCAAAGGCGATTTTTCGGAAGGCTTCAGCACCACGCTGTTGCCGGCCGCCAGCGCCGGGCCGATTTTCCAGGCCGCCATGATCATCGGATAATTCCACGGCACGATCGCCGCCACCACGCCGACCGGCTCGCGCGTGATCAGCGCCAGTGCGGTGTCGGCCGTCGGCGCGATTTCGTCATAAATCTTGTCCACCGCTTCGCCGTACCAGCGGATGCAGTTGGCGGCGGAAGGCACATCGACGCTGCGGCTGTACTTGATCGGCTTGCCCATGTCCAGCGTTTCCAGCAGCGCCAGTTCATCGCGGTGCTGCAGGATCAGGTCGGCGAACTTGACCAGCGTGCGTTTGCGCGCGGCAGGCGCCAGGCCGGCCCAGCTTCGCTCGTCAAAAGCCGTACGCGCGGCAGCCACTGCCGCATCGACATCGGCCGCCTCGCAACGCGCGACCTCGGTCAGCTTGCGGCCGTCGAGCGGTGAAATGCAGTCAAAGACGGCGCCGGACTGCGCCGCAACGCGCTGGCCGTTGATGAAGGCGCGACCGTCGAACTCCATGGCAGCAGCCTGTGCGCGCCAATCGGTTTTCTGTTTTTGCATCATGATTACTCCAAAGCGAATGAAAACGGGCGCCAGGCGCCCGTCATTGTGGCAAGCCTGGCGTCAGAACTTGACCAGAGTCGAGACACCCAACAAGGTGTTGTTATTCTTGTAAGTACCTGATTTCACGTCATAAAACACATCCTGGCTGGCATGATCATGACGCAATTCGAACTTCAGCGTGGCATTGCTGGTGATCGCGTAATTCATGCCGAGCGTCAATGCGCTGCGGTTGGCTCCTTTCAGGCCGACGCTAGGATCGGCATTGAACGCCTGGATCGCGGTCAGTGACGGGCCGAAACCATTGCGTGCATCGCCGCAAGTAGTTCCGCTACCTGCTTGCGGAGCACCGGTTGACTGGTCACATTCCGGGAATGTCAGATTTGGCGTGCCGCCGCCATTCTTTTCATTGCGGACGTAATCGCCGCGGATCAGCCCTTCCAGCCGCGGCGTGAATTTATAGGCCGCCAAAGCCGACAAGCCGAACCAGTTGGTATCCTCGCCGGTGAAGCTGCCATTCTTGAACTGGCCGGCCTCGACCTGCCCCATCACGCTGATGTCGCCGCGGGTGTAATAGGCATCCAGTTCACCGTAATTCAGGCTGGTGCCATCGACTGGCTTGCCATGCAGGCCGGCAGCACCTAGGCCGGTGAACTCATCCATTGCATAATCGACCCTCCAATGCAGTGCTGGCGAGCGGCGGTCCGTGATACGTCCGCTATTCAGATTGCCGATGATGGCCTTGCTGGTCCATTTGCCATCGACATGTTCGAGTCCGACACCGGTCATGAACGTGGGGCCGGTGAAGTCGAACAGCAGGTTGCCGGTAATGGTCTTCTTCATGTCGGCGCGCTGGTATTCGTAGCCCTGCCAGGAGCCGACCTGACCGGCGAGGAATTTGGTGCCGGATTCGAGCGGAATCGACACGAAGGCCTGATTCACGATGGAGTTGGTGTTATAGCCGCCGCCCGCACCGCCGCTCTTGTGCGGCATCAGCTCCAGCAGCCACTTGGTGCCGCCTTCCATTTCCTTCTCGAAGCTGATCAGCGCCGAGCCGAAGAACGCATTGTCATACGCATAGGGAGCACCTGATCCAGGTCCGCCATGGCTGTTAGCATCGTCGAAATTCTTCATGAACACGAAGCTGGAAGTGTTCTGGCGCTGGTTCATGATGTAGGTCGGGTCCATATAACCCGATACCTTCAGACCCTTGAAACCGCTCGCTTCCAGCTGTTCGCTCATCGCTTCGCTGTTGAGCTTGACGCGGTTGAACTCGGCCTTCATGTCGCCATCGGCAGCGCCGGCGGCCGCATTCATGTCGGCCTTGGCGCTCACCTTCTCAACCATCGCTTCCAGCTGTTTGACCTTGCTTTTCAGCGCTTCCAACTCGGCCTTCAGGTCTTGCGCGCTTTGTGCGAACGCTGCAACCGGGAATGCCATGACGATGGCAAGCACGATTTTTTTCATACTATGTTGCATGTTGTCTCCCTTTTTACTGGTAAAAGATGTTGCTGCCTGGTACTGCTACGCTTCTGCGTTGAATGCTGCCGAAATCTGTCTCTGACGCAGACGTTCCGCCCGAGCGATGTACAGGCTCGACAGGATCACGCCGATACTCACCACCAGGATCGTCAGCGCCGCCACCACATTGACGCGCGGGTCCAGCCCCAGACGGGCGCGGGAGAATATGACGATCGGCATGGTGGAAGACCCCGGCCCCGACAAAAATGCCGACAACACCACGTCGTCCAGCGACAGGGTAAAGGTGAGCAGCCAGGCCGATGCCAGCGACTGCGTGATATTGGGCAAGGTCACCAGAAAGAACACCTGATGCGGCCTGCAGCCCAGATCCATGGCCGCTTCTTCCAGCGATTTGTTCATTTCCCGCAGACGGGACTGGATCACGACAGTCGCGTAAGCCATGCCCAGCAGCGTATGCGAGATCCAGATCGTGACCAGGCCGCGTTCAGGGCCGCCGAACAGCTTTTGCAGCGACACCATCAACAACAGCAAGGACAGGCCGATGATCACTTCCGGCATCACCAGAGGCGCATTGACCATGCTGCTAAACAGCGTGCGGCCGAAAAACTGGCGATACCGATTCAGCACGAATGCGGCAAACGTACCCAGCAAGACTGAGGAAAAGGCGGTCAGCACTGCAATTTTCAAAGACAGCACGAAGCCGGCGATGATTTCCGTATCCTGCGACAGGCCGCTGTACCACTGGGTCGAAAAACCGCTCCACACCATATCCTGGCGTGAACTGTTAAATGAGAACACGATCAGGACGATGATCGGGATATACAGAAACAAGTAACCGACCGACAACCAGCCCCGCCCAAACCAGCGATATCCGTTCATATTGCGCCCCCTTCCTGCTTGGCCTGGTATTTATTGAAAATACCCATCGGCAACAAAATCAGCAAAATCATCACAACCGTGACAGCCGAAGCCATCGACCAATCGTTATTGCTGAAAAACTCATCCCACAACACGCGACCGATCATCATGGTTTCCGGGCCGCCCAGCAGTTCCGGGATCACGAACTCACCGATACAGGGGATCAGCACCAGCATCGAGCCGGCAACGATGCCCGACTTCGACAAGGGCACGGTGATGCGCCAGAACGCCTGCCATGGGGTGGCGCCCAGATCGGCGGCTGCTTCCAGGAAACGGATGTCCATCTTCACCAGATTCGCATACAGCGGCAGAATCATGAACGGCAGATACGCGTACACCATCCCCAGCGTCAATGAAAAGGCGGTATTCATCATGTGCAAGGGCGCATCGATCAGCCCCAGTGACAGCAGCAATTGATTCAACAGGCCATTGGTCGCCAAAATGCCTTTCCATGCATAAATGCGCAGCAGGAAAGAGGTCCAGAACGGCAGCATGACCAGCATCAGCAGCGTCGGCCGCAGGGTGGGCTTGGCGCGTGCCATGAAGTAGGCAAACGGATAACCGATGGCCAGGCACAAGACCATGGTAATGAACGCAAACTTCAGCGAGTTCAGGTAGGTGAACAGGTAAAGATTGTCCTCACTGATGAAGATATAGTTGGATATCTTGATCTTCAGTGTCACGAAACCGTCGACGTAGCTCAACAGGTTACCGAATGGGTCAACCGGACTGAGCATTTCCGTTATGCTGAGTTTGAAGACGATAAAAAATGGCACCAGAAATACCAGCGACAGCCAGACGTAAGGCACGCCTATGACAAAATGGCGGCCAGTCAGCCAGCGCAATGTCAGCATGTGTATCAAACTTTTTTTCATATCGGCATCCGTTCTTATTGCGTCAGCACAACCATGTTGTCCGGACTCCATCTGGCATAGACGGTTTCGCCGGCCTTGGGTTGATGTCCGGCCGAACGCTGGGTATTGGCGATGGTCGCCTTGATCAGAAGCCCGCTGGACAGTTTCATGTGATAGACCGTGTAACTACCGAGATAAGCCCAGTCCACCAGCGTTCCCTCGACACAGTTATACAAACCCTCGCCCAGATCCTGCGGCGCATCAAAGCTGATGATGATTTTTTCGGGACGGATGCCGACCGATACCGGCATGCCCATGGTGCCGGTGATGCCGTGCCCGACAAAATGCTTGCATTCGGGCGACTGCACGACCACATGATCCGGTTCGTCTTCAATCACCTTGCCGCTGAACAGATTGACATTGCCGATGAAGTCCGCGACAAAGCGGCAATTCGGCGTTTCATAGATTTCTCTGGGCTTGCCGATCTGCGCAATATGCCCTTCGCTCATGATCGCGATGCGCGAGGCCATCGTCATCGCCTCTTCCTGGTCATGCGTGACCATCACGCAGGTCACGCCGACCTGCTCGATGATGTTGACCAGTTCCAGCTGGGTTTGCTCGCGCAGCTTCTTGTCCAAAGCGCCCAGCGGCTCATCCAGCAGTAGCAGCTGCGGACGTTTGGCCAGGCTGCGCGCCAGTGCCACCCGCTGCTGCTGTCCGCCGGACAATTGATGCGGCTTGCGTCTGCCATAGGCTTTCAGCTGGACCAGATTGAGCATCTTGTCGACCCGGTCGACGACTTCCTCTTCGGTCATGTTATCGCGGCGCAGGCCGAATGCGATGTTGTCCCAGACGCTCAGATGCGGGAACAGTGCATAAGACTGGAACATCATGTTGATCGGTCGCTGATACGGCGGTGCGCCCACGATATTCTGCTCATTCAGCATGATCTGCCCGGAGGTCGGCGTTTCGAATCCGGCCAGCATCCGCAACAAGGTCGATTTGCCGCAGCCGGAACTGCCCAGCAGGGCAAAAATCTCGCCTTTTTTAATGTCGATGGAAACATCGTCCACCGCACGCACGCCATCGAATTCCTTGACCAGATTGCGAATCGACAGGAAAGGCTTCTCATCACCGGGTGAGGGTATTACTTGGACGTTCTTATCAGTCGTCATGACAGAATACTTACTATAAAAAGTGGATAAATCCGAAACAATGGTTTCAGTTTTTTAGAACTTACGTAAAACCTCAACATATGCAGCAGGCATGACTCGCCCCTGCAAAATGACATGCATGTTTTGCGTAAATCCTATTTTTAATTTTTTAACTGAAATGGCATGCCCGACACGCTAGCGGGAGGGGCATGCCGACAGTCATCAGAGGCCTGATTTGAACTGGGTATAGATGCGTGTCATGACCCTGCGAATATCCGCATTCACAGCGTCGGGAGGAATCATCTTCTTCAAATCTTCGGGAGACAGAAATACCGTTTTATTCTCGGCAATTTCTTTCTTGACGAATTTCAGGCTGGCCGCGTTCGGATTGGCATAAAACACCTTGTTGGTCAGCGAGGCATCGACTTCGGGGCGCATGATGTAGTTCATGAACTTGTGCGCATTGTCCGGATGCGCGGCATCGCTCGGGATCGCCATCGTGTCAAAGAACAGGATCGCGCCGGTTTTTGGCGTCAAGGCCTCGATCTTCACACCTTTCTTGGCATCAATTGCGCGCTGCCTTGCAATATTGATATCGCCCGACCATCCCAAAGCCAGACAGACCGAACCGTTCGCCATATCGTTGATGTAACCGGAAGAACTGAACAGGGTCACGTAAGGACGGATTTTTTTCAGCAACTGGCCGGCTTCCTGGTAGTCGGCGCTGCTTTTTGAAAATGCCGGTTTGTTCAGATAATGCAGTGCAGGAGGAAGAACTTCGGAAGGGGAATCGAGGACTGAGACACCGCAGGATTTCAACTTGGAGACATACTTGGTATCGAACACCAGATCCCAGGCATTGTCCGGCATCGGTAGGTCGCCCAGGGCTTTCTTGACCTTGTCGACGTTGATGCCGACCGTCGTGTAGCCCCACAGCCAGTCCACCAAATGATCATTGTTGGGATCGAGTTTGGCAATTTGCGCCTGCAATGCAGGATCAAGGTGAACCAGGTTCGGCAACTTGCTCTTGTCCAGCTTGCGCAAGAGTCCGCCTTCGATCTGCATTTTTGCCCAGGATGAACCAGGAACCACGATATCGTAGCCGGTTCTGCCGGCAACCAGCTTCGCATGCAGGATTTCATTGCTGTCGAAATTATCGTAGCGGACCTTGATGCCGGTCTCTTTTTCGAAATTCTTGATGGTGTCGTCAGCAATATAGTCTGACCAGTTGTAAATATTGAGGACTTTCTCTTCCTCTGCCATCACCGGCGCCGCTGCCAGCACGGTCGCGGCCAGTGCCGTCATCCCAACCATTTTCGTCAGGCCAGAACCTATACGCTGACTTAAATGTCGCTTCCCTGTCGTTGCCGCCATCACTACCTCCTGTTGTTTCAAAATGAAAGTACCCTCAGTATCAACATCACTCTCCCGCCTTTTCTACTTGAACCACCGTGTTATCCGGTGCGGCGGTTCGGCTGGGCGTTTTAGCAAGAGTGATGTTATCGATTCATGCCAGTATCGGCAACTTTTCTGCGGTTTGTCTCCATCACTTTCATGAGACAGCCTATCTACAGCATTTGTGACCGATTTTTACAGGCAACCGCGCTGTTTCAAATCCGCCAGTGTTTCATCCAGGCAGAACCGGATCGATGCGATCATTTCATCGATCTGCGCCCGCGTCATCACCAGCGGTGGTGCAATGATCATGCGATTACCCACTGCACGCATGATCATGCCGTTATTGAACATGTGGCCACGGCAAACCATGCCGACGCCGACTTCATCAGGGAAGGTGACTGCATCAAAGATGGTCGCGCCTTTTTCCTTGACCAATACCAGTCCGGCGACGAAACCGCAGGTTTCCGCCATGCCGACCAGAGGATGGTCAGCCAGCGCCTCGAATTGCTGCTTCAGGTAAGGGCCGGTGTCTTCACGGACTTTATCGACCAGTTTTTCTTCGCGAATGATGCGGATATTTTCCAGCGCCGCGGCACAGGCGACCGGATGGCCTGAATAGGTGAAGCCATGGTTGAAATCGCCGCCCTTCTCGATCAGCACCTGGGCCACACGGTCCCCCACCATCACGCCGCCCAGCGGGATATAACCGGAAGTCACGCCCTTGGCGAAGGTCATCAGATCCGGCTTGATGCCGAAGAGTTCGGAACCGAACCAGTGTCCCAGACGACCAAAGCCGCAAATGACTTCGTCGGCGATCAGCAAGATGCCGTATTTGTCGCAGATGCGCTGGATCTCAGGCCAGTAGGTCGATGGCGGAATGATGACGCCGCCGGCACCCTGCACCGGCTCGCCGATGAAGGCAGCCACTTTTTCCGGGCCGACTTCAAGGATCTTGTCTTCCAGCCAGGATGCCGCTTTCAGGCCGAATTCTTCCGGCGTCATGCCCTTGCCGCCTTCCAGGTAGTACGGCTGGCCGATATGTTCGATGCCGGGAATCGGCAGACCGCCCTGCTCGTGCATGCCGGACATGCCGCCCAGCGAGGCGCCGGCCATCGTGCTGCCGTGATAGGCGTTGTGGCGGCTGATGATCACATGACGGTCTTTATAGCCGAGCAAATCCCAGTAGCGGCGCACCATGCGGATGTTGGTGTCATTGCCTTCCGAGCCGGAACCGGTGAAAAAGACATGATTGAACTGGGGTGGCGAGATTTCCACCAGTGTCTTGGCCAGTTCCACCGCCGGGATGTTGGTGGTGTTGAAAAAACTGTTATAGAAAGGCAGTTGCTGCATCTGCGCATAGACCGCGTCCGAGATGCTCTTGCGGCCGTAGCCGACATTCACGCACCACAGGCCGGACATGCCGTCCAGGCTGCGCTTGCCTTCGGAATCCCACAGGTAGATGCCCTCGCCCTTGACCATCACGCGGGCGCCGCGGCTGGCCAGATCCTTGAAATCGGTAAACGGATGCAGGTAATGGGCGGAATCCATCTCCTGGATTGCCTTGGTGTTGTATTTCGCTTGTTGCTGGGTTGCTGCCGGTGCGACGATGGCCGTTGGGGCGAGTGTATTTGTATTCATGATTCACCTGAAATTTTTGTTGGGTGGGCATATCCATGCCCAGGGATGTTCATTCCGCGCGGGCACAAAAGTGTGTCCGCCCTACCCCTGTACCGCTGGCGGCACAGGGGAGCAATGCAATAAATCAATATGGTTTAAACGTGCAGCAACAGATGCTCGCGCTCCCAAGGGCTGATGACAGTCATGAACTCCTGGTGTTCCAGATCCTTGATGGCCGAATAGACATCGATGAAACGCTCGCCCAGCACGCTGCGCAGCTTGGCTTCCCCGCGCAATAACTGCAGCGCTTCCGGCAAGCCTTGCGGCAGTTCGAACTTGAGGTCATACGCGCTACCGGTCGTGATCGGAGTCGGCTCCAGTTGCTCGGTCATGCCCAGATAACCGCAAGCCAGCGTCACCGCCAGTGCCAGATAAGGATTGGCGTCGGCCCCGATGATGCGGTTCTCGACACGGCGATCCTGGGCGCCGGATTCCGGCACGCGGAAACCGACGGTACGGTTATCCAGGCCCCACTGGATATTGATCGGGGCTGCGGTATGACGCACGATGCGACGATATGAATTGACGTACGGGGCGACGATGGCCATCGCCGAAGGCATGTAGCGCTGCAAGCCGCCGATGTAGTGCTTGAAGATCGGTGCCGCCGAGCCGTCCTGATTGCTGAAAATATTCAGGCCGGTCTTGGCGTCCACCACGCTCTGATGCACATGCATCGCCGAGCCGGGCTCGCCCATCATCGGCTTGGCCATGAAGGTCGCGTACATGTCATGCTTGAGCGCCGCTTCGCGCAGGGTGCGCTTGAAGAAGAACACCTTGTCGGCCAGGCCCAGCGGGTCGCCATGCAGGAAGTTGATTTCCATCTGGCCGGCGCCGATCTCGTGAATCAGCGTATCGACGTCCAGATTCATCAACTCGCAGTAATCGTAGATGTCTTCGAACAAAGGATCAAACTCGTTGACCGCGTCGATGCTGTAGACCTGGCGGCTGGTTTCGGCACGTCCGCTGCGTCCGACCGGCGGTTTCAACGGCAGATCGGGATCGGTGTTCTTGGCGGTCAGATAGAACTCCAGCTCCGGCGCGACGACCGGCTTCCAGCCTTTATCCGCATACAGCTTCAGGACCCGGCGCAGCACCGAACGCGGCGCGAAGTCGACCAGCATGCCATCGGCAAAAAAACAGTCGTGAATCACCTGCGCAGTCGGATCGACCGCCCATGGCACCATCGTGATGGTGGTCGGATCCGCCTTCAGGATCATGTCGCGGTCGGTCGATGAAATGGCGCGATCATACGGACCATCATCGACCGGATAGTTGCCGGTCACTGTCATCCCCAATACCGCTTCCGGGATGCGCATCCCGCGCTCCTGGGTAAATTTGCCGCGCGGCAGAATCTTGCCACGCGCCACGCCGGTCAGATCCGGCACCAGGCATTCGATTTCCGTGACCCGCTTTTCGTTGAGCCACAGATCCATATCCGTGTAAGAAAAATTTTCATGTATCGACATAGTTTCCTCTATTGTTCCTCTATTGTTTTTCATTTTCCTGCAAGGCCGGACGGTGTGTCGCTTGCCTTGCGGTTATTGCCGTCTTACCGCTGCACCAATTGAAGATCGACCCTACGGTACGCGCCGCGCCCATTTTTCATAGATCTGCATGTGCGCCTCCTTTTTTCTGTGACTGGTATTGTCGGCAGGCTGCGCCAAACGCCGCATACAATTTCATCGAAACCGGATTTTCTGCCAAACGCCATTCCGGATGCCACTGCACTGCCAGCGCAAAACCGGGAGCGCCCTCGACGCTATACGCTTCAACCAGACCGTCATCAGCCATCGCTTCGACCCGCAGTCCCGGCGCCAATTGATCCACGCCCTGCCCATGCAGAGAATTGACTGATAGCCGCGTGACATCGCCCAGCACCTGCGCCATCAGACCGCCCGCCATCAGCGTGACCGCATGGGACGGCCCGTACTGTCCTTCGAGGGGCAGATTCCGGTCTTCGCGATGGTCGTTGAAGCCGGCCGTTTCCTGCACCGTCTGATGCAGGGTGCCGCCGAGTGCGACATTGACTTCCTGCATGCCGCGACAGATCGCAAACAAGGGCAGGCCGCGCTCCAGCGCAGCACGAATCAGCGGCAGATTGGTCGCATCACGGGCCGGATCCAGCGGCAATGCAGGATTGTGTACCGTCTGCCCAAAATGACTGGGGTGCACATTGGACGGCGATCCGGTCAGCATCACGCCATCGACCGCAGACAACAACGCATCCCAATCGATGCGTTCGCCCAATGCCGGCAAAATCAAAGGCAGGCAAGCGGCGCCATGCAATACGGCATCGACATATTTCATTTGCACGGCATAGTCAGGATGTGCGCCGTGTTGCGCTGTGCAGGCAGGAACGATAACGAGTGGGCTACGCATGATTTTGTCGATAAGCAGTCTGGTTGTGCCTGAGATGCAACTCAGAATAGCACCAAGAACCAATTTGGTGCATAAAAACGATGTTGCGATGCACCACTTTAGAACAGCCAGAAATCTTATTTTTCATCCTTGTGTGAGTCAGTGAGATCATCTTATGCTGAATTATTTAAAATTGGCAGCGCCACTTTTATCACATCGATAGAACCACTTAAAAGCCGGCCTTGGCAAACCACCTTCCCGGCCTTTCGCAACAGCGGTCGCGGCATGCAGCGGGCAAGGCGGTCTCATGCGTCTTTGCGCGCTGCGACTTGTTGTCGGCAGGCGTCGCCAAACGCTTGAAACAGGCGCACCGAGTGCGGATTCCGGGCTGCCTGCCATTCCGGATGCCATTGCACCGCAAGCGTGAATTGCGGATGTTGCGGCAAATGCATCGCCTCTATCACCCCGTCTTCGGCATGGGCCAGCGCTTGCAGTCCCATGCCTAGCGTTTTAATGCCCTGTCCGTGCAGCGAGTTGACCGGAAACTCATCTTGCTGCATCAGTTCGGCAAACCAGGTGCCCGGCACCACGCGCACCGTATGGACGTCGGCGTACTGCTCGGCCGGCGGGGCCTCGTCGTCTTCGCGATGGTCGTTCAGGCCAGCAATTGCATACAGCTTCTGATGGATGTCGCCGCCGAGCGCCACGTTCAGCTCCTGCATGCCGCGGCAGATGCAGAAGAGGGGCAAGCCCTTGGCCAGCGCCGCATGGATCAATGGCAGATCGAACAGATCCCTGCCCTGATCCTGAACCTTGTCGGGCGTCAGATTCTCCTGGCCATAGAGGGCCGGGTCGATGTTGCTGCCGGCGCCAGTGAGGTATACGCCATCGACCATCGACAGGTATTGATCGATATCCGCAGTGCCGAAGCAGGTGGGTGCCAGCAGCGGCACGCAGCCAGAAATGTCGACCAGCGGGCTCATGTATTTCCTGGTCATCACCTGGTAGTCATGGCCGTTGCGCGCTTGCGCCCCCATCGACATGAGCACGACGGGTTTGCGTTTTGAGTTCAGGGTATTTTCAGTATTGTGGTTAGACATGGTTCACCTTGGAGGGAGGGCCAAATGCAGGAAAAATCAAAGGCAGGCCAGCGCTGCCATGCAATACGGCACCGCATATTTGATTTGCACGGCAGGGCCAGAATGTGCGCGATGTTGCGCTGCGCAAGCAGAAAAGAGAAGGAGTGGGCTACGCATGATCTTGTCGGTAAGTAGACTGACTGCCGCTTCAGGCACAACTCAGAATAGCACTTGGAACCAATTTGAATAAAAAATTCAATGTTGCAATGCACCACTTCAGCACCGGCCAAAAATCTTCTTTTCATCCTTGCGCGAGTCAGTGATACCATCTTATGCCGGATTGTTTGAAATTGGCAGCTCCACTTTTACCATATCGATAGAACCACTTAAAACCGTGATTACCAATCTCCCTACCGCCGACTTGCTGGGCGCCACGCTGGCGCAAGCCGATTTCCTGCCCCGCCTGCCGCAGCAGCGGCGACTGTATGAAGCGGCCAAGGCGGCCATCCTTTCGCAGCAACTGGGCGCCGGCTGCAAGCTGCCATCGACGCGCAATCTGGCAAAAGATCTCGGCATCGCGCGCAACACCATCATCGCCGCGTTCGAGCAACTGGCCGCCGAAGGTTTTGTGGTCACCTCGACCGGCAGCGGCACCTATGTTGCGGCCACCTTGCCAGCCGTCTCTCGGCCCAAGGGCAAACCCAAGGACAGTCCCGCCAGCACACCGGAGATGCCGTTTACCGGACCGGCGCCGCTGTCCAAGCGCGGCGCCCAGCTGACCAATTTCGCTGCCGGCGAGCGCTACGAGATCCAGCCTTTCGCACCCGGCGACTGCGACTTTTCGACTTTCCCCTACAAGATCTGGCAACGCCTGCAAAACCGCGTCTGGCGCGACTCCTGGTCGGAATTGCTGGATTACGGCAAGGCCGGCGGCTACCTGCCGTTGCGCCGTGCGATTGCCGAATACCTGCGCGTGTCGCGCTCGGTCAAGGTCTCGATCGACCAGGTGATGATCACGGCCGGCACCCAGCAATCGCTCGACCTGTGCGCGCAATTGCTGGCCGATGTCGGCGATACCGCGTGGGTCGAAAACCCCTGCTACTGGGGCACCAGACGGGTGTTTGAATCGTGCGACCTGAATCTGCACCCGATTGCGGTCGATGCCGAGGGCATCGCCCCGACCGAAAGCGACCTGACCAGCAAGCCGCGCCTGATCTATGTCACGCCGTCGCACCAGTACCCGACCGGCGTCGTGATGAGCCTGGCGCGCCGCCGCATGCTGCTGGAACTGGCCGAACACGAAGGCGCGTGGATCCTGGAAGACGATTACGACAGCGAGTTCCGCTATACCGGACGGCCGCTGGCGGCGCTGCAGGGACTCGATACGCGCGGCCGCGTGGTCTACATGGGCACCTTCTCGAAAGTCCTGTACCCGGGCATCAAGGTCGGCTATCTGGTGGTGCCGCCGGCGCTGGTGGAGCCGTTCAAGAGCGCGCTGTACGACCTGCACCGGCCCGGGCAATTGATGATCCAGGCCGCGCTGGCCGACTTCATCGCGCTCGGGCACTTCACCACCCACATCCGCAAGATCCGCCAGGCTTACGGCGCCAAGCGCGAACTGCTGCGCAAGACGCTGGTGGCCCAGCTCGGCCACAACATCAGCATTTCAGGCGAGGAATCCGGCCTGCATCTGGTGATCGAGTTGCCCGATCATGTCGATGATGTGGCGCTGGCCGCGCTGGCCGCCGAATCCGGCATCGCGGTCAAGCCGCTGTCGAACTATTACCTGCAGCAACCGGTGCGGCGCGGCCTGCTGGTCGGCTATGCGTATGTCTACATGGAGAAAATCGCCTATTACGGCAAGCTGCTGGCGCATGTGATCCAGGCCGGAGCGCGTCCATGAAAACGCTGCCGTGGCGCGATTTCGTCGCACTGACCATCAGCGTCGCCGTGGTCGGGCTGGGCCTGGGCGCAACCCAGCCGCTGACTGCGCTGACGCTGGACCAGCGCGGCCTGGGCAACCACATCGTCGGCCTGATGACCGCCCTCGGCGCGATCGGCATCCTGGCGGTGGCGCCCTTCGTGTCGCGCTGGGTGGCACGCTTCGGGCCGCGCAGCACCATGATAGGCACGGTCTGCATCTCGGCCGCGGTCACTGCCGGCATGCAGGCGAGCTCCGACCTGATCGTCTGGGGCGTGCTGCGCTTCATTTTCGGCGCGGCGATGGGGGTGCTGTTTACCATCGGCGAGGCCTGGGTCAACAAGCTCGCGCCGGATGGCTCGCGCGGGCGCGTGGTGGCGCTGTACGCGACCACGTTCACGCTGTTCCAGATGATCGGCCCGGCGCTGGTTGCGCTGTTCGCCGGCAAGATCGCATGGAGCTTCGTCGCCTGCGGCGCGCTGTTCCTGCTTGCGATCCCCGGCCTGGCGCTGATGTCCAACAGCAGCCACATCATCGACGACGAACACGCTGCCGACTGGGTCGAAGTCGCACCGCGCATGCCGGTCATCATCCTGGGCGCCGCATTTTTCGCGTTCTTCGATGCGGTCGCGCTGAGCCTGCTGCCGCTGTTCGGCATGCGCCACGGCATCCCGGTCGAACAGGCGCTGCTGTCGGCCTCGGTGATCCTGATCGGCGACACCACGCTGCAATTGCCGATCGGCTGGCTGGCCGACCGCATCGGCCGGGCGCGCGTGCATCTGGCCTGCGGCATCCTGGCCTGCCTGCTGCTGCCGCTGATGCCGTTGGCCGTCACCATCCCCTGGCTGTGGTGGACCTTGCTGTATGCGCTGGGCGGTGCGGCCGGCGGGATTTACGTGCTGTCGCTGGTGGCCTGCGGCGAACGCTTTTCCGGCCAGCGGCTGGTTGCCGCCAGCGCCATCGTCAGTTCCACCTGGGGCGTCGCCAGCAGCGGCGGACCGTTCATCACCGGCATACTGATGCAGGGCGTCAGCGTCAATTCACTGGCGGCCGTCCTGTGGCTGGGCGCCGCGCTATTCGTCGCCAGCCTGGCGTGGGAGCGGCGCCCCGGCTTCATCGCCAAGGCGCCGGCACGGCCCTGAAGGGCTCGCGCCCACGCCAAAACATGCCTCAGGCAGGTCCTGCCCCGTAAAATATACTCCCACCTGTATATTTTACGGGGCCCTGTTTATATGCGGCCAGCCATATATTCTTCCATATACCCCCAATAATTTCCGCAATTTCAGGCTGAATTCCGCGCTCTTTCGATGCGCAGTCAGCGCTATCCGGCGCAACACTTCAAAACCATCGCTGGCAAATACCACTGCCGGCAGCTTTGACAGTTGCCGCAGAGAGTTGAAAATAAAACATCATTTCGCCGCATCAATATCGCTTTGTTTGCGTTTCCGCAACAATCTTCCAGGAAAAAAAGCAGATAAATAAGGAATGTTGAATGGCCTGGAAACGCTTGTTCCCGGGTCTAAGCGGGCCAGCAATTCTGGCGCCATTCTTCATCAGTCAACAACGAAGCCCGACAGCAATCCAGGTGCGCAGCAGCAGGTGCCCAGGCCGGACACCGGGACCTTGCAGGGCCAACAGGGAAAGGATAAAAAATGAACAGCTTCGAGCGTTACTCAAAATCACTGTTATGGCTGATGGCCGTGCTATTGGCCTTCATCATGACCGGATGCGGAGATGGCGGAGGCAGCTCCGGCAGCGGGATCCAGGTCTTTAACCAGGATGCTGTTCCCGGCGCTCCCGGCGCGATTGCACCCGGCACCTTGCCATCCGGTACGACTGGCGGCACTGGCACGGCAGCGGCACAGCCGGCCCCTCAGTCCTGTCCTCGAACCCCACCAATGGCGCCACCAATGTGGCAGTCAGCACCATTGGGCCTGGCAACACGCCTATCCCCAGAACCATCAGCGCAACCTTCAGCACTGCGATGAACCCGGCGACCATCGTCTCGCCCGCCGTGTCGTTTACCGTCAAGGAAACGATCAGCGGCATTAGCGTGGCCGGCAGCGTCAGCCTGGATGCAGCCAATACCGTTGCGACTTTCACTCCTAATGCGGTGCTGGCCAGCAACATGCAATTTACGGTCATCATCAGCACTGCGGCGACCAGCACGGCCGGCACTGCGCTGGTCAATATCTATGGCTGGAGCTTCACGACCGGGGCGCAAATCGGGCAAGCGCCGATCAACCTCGGAACGGCAGCCAGTTTCATGGTCCTGGGCGGCACCTCGATCGACAACGTCAGCTCTGCCGCCAATCCGACCAGGGTCAATGGACAATTGGGCATCGATCCGGGCAGCGCCAGCAATGTGACCGGATTTACCGACTCCACTCCGGCTGGCACAGGCATCATTTCGACCGGCGGCATACAGTTTGGTCCGGTCGTCAGCCAGGCCAAAAACGACTTGCTGGCGGCGCTCAACGAAGCCAATGCACGCACCGGCAATCAGATCGCCGTGGGCACCAACGATCTGGCCACGTTCATGGTCAACGGCGGCAGCCCCGGCGTCTATCCGCCCGGACTGTACTCGTCCGGCACCACGCTGGCACTGAGTTCCGGCAACATGACGCTCGACGCCAAGGGTGACCCGGATGCGGTCTGGGTGTTCAAGGCAGGAAGCTCGCTCACCGTGAGCGACACGCGCCAACTGATATTGCTCAACGGCGCCAAGGCCAAAAATGTGTTCTGGAGCCTCGGCAGTTCAGCCAGCATCGGCGATCAGGTCAGCTTCAAGGGCAACATCCTGGCCGGCACCTCTAACACGATAGGCACTGCAACTGCCAACGGCACCACGGTGGAAGGCCGCGTATTCTCAATCTCCGGCCTGCATCTGTTCTCCACCACCATCAATGCGCCTGCCCCGTAACGCTTAAGCCGCATCCAAGGGCAAGAAAGGCCGTCGCAAGACGGCCTTTCTTGTAAACGGAATCCTCGCAGGCGCCGGTTCGGGCCGATCGTTTTATTCCGCAGCTTCAGACGAGCCAGCAACAGCTGGTGAGCGCACAAACGGCGCGCTTCACAGGCTGCGCATTTGCCAAGCGCTGCGTGGCCCACTGCATAATTCCGCTGTCGCGCGAGCCCGCTTCGCGCCTGCCTCGCTCGTTCTCGAATGCTGCAATGCGGCCAGGCACTGATGCTGTCAGATAATGAAATAAACGGGGAGCCTTGCCAGTATAATTTTACGGCTCCACAAAATTCGGGCCGCCTTGATTCCAGCAGCCAGCAAAAAAACCATTAACCTGTGAAGCCCCGATTGTGACTAAACTAATCTTTCTGGCTCTGGCTTACTTCACCACCGGCTGGCTCGGTCTGCAACTGCCCTATGCCGGGTCGCATATCACGCTGGTCTGGCTGCCGACCGGTATCGCGGTAGCGGCATTGCTGCGCTGGGGAGGGGCCGTCTGGCCTGCAGTCTATCTCGGCGCATTTCTCGTCAATCTTTCGATCGGCTCGCCGTGGCTGCTGGCCTTGGGCATTGCCGCGGGCAATACACTGGGGCCGCTGCTGACCGCGGGCTGGCTCAGGCGCACCGGATTCCATCCTGCGTTCGACCGCCAGAAAGATGTCGGCGCCTTCATCGCGGCAGCCGGCGCCGGCATGACGGTGTCGGCATCCGGCGGGGTCGCCAGTCTCTACCTGGCTGGCCTGATGCCTGCGGAAGCGACCAGTTCGGCCTGGCTCTCGTGGTGGATGGGCGACACCGTCGGGGTGCTGCTGGCAGCCCCGCTGCTGCTGACCCTGACCCGGAAAAATGTCGAACAACTGCGCCGCGCCCGCAGGAAATTGCTGGCCTGGATACTGGTCGCCGGCCCGGTGACCTGGTTTGCCTTCATCCACGATTACGAACAGGCCGGCCGCTCGTTGCCGCTGGCCTTCCTGACATTGCCGCTGCTGGCCTGGTCTGCCCTGCGTTTCGGCAATACCGGCGCGGCATTGGCCGGACTGGGTTTTTCGGTGATTGCCGCCTGGAGCACCGCTAGCGGGCATAGCCTGTTTCTGCTGTCCGACATGCACGTCAGCCTGTTCATGCTATGGGGCTATATGGCAACCACCGTGCTGACCGGCTTGCTGATCACCGCCTTGCAGGCGGAACGGCTCAAAGTGGAAAGCACCCAGCGCGAGAGCGAAGAAAAGCTGCGCGGACTGTTCGAACTGTCACCGCTAGGGATCGCATTGACTGACATGAACGGCCGCTTCGTCGAGTTCAACGGCGCCTTCCAAAACATTTGCGGCTATCCTGCCGAAGAGCTGAAGGCGCTCGACTACTGGACGCTGACGCCGAGAAAATACGAGGCCGACGAAGCGCTGCAACTGGCATCGCTGACGCGCACCGGGCGCTATGGACCGTACGAAAAGGAATACCTCCGTAAAGACGGCAGCCTGGTTTCCTTGCGGCTCAACGGCATGCTGATCGCCCGCAACGATGGCCGGAACTACATCTGGTCGATCGTCGAAGACATCACCGAGCGCAATCGGATCGAGGCCGACCTGCGGATCGCCGCCACCGTATTCGATTCGCAGGAAGGCATGATGGTCACCGATGCCCGCGGCGTGATCATGCGGGTCAATCAGGGCTTTACCGACACCACCGGCTATACCGCCGAAGAGGCAGTCGGCCAGACCCCGAGCCTGCTCAAGTCTGGCCGGCACCACCCGGATTTTTACCGTGCGATGTGGGACAGCATCAACCGCACCGGCGGCTGGCGCGGCGAAATCTGGGACCGGCGCAAGAATGGCGAGGAATACCCAAAATGGCTCACCATCTCGGCAGTCCACGGCGACGATGGCGCGGTGACCCATTACATCGGCACCCATTTCGACATTACCGAGCGCAAGCAGGCCGAAGAAAAAATCAAGAAGCTGGCCTTCTTCGACCAGCTGACCGGCCTGCCCAACCGGACACTGCTGCTGGACCGCCTGAAGCAGGCAATGACGGCCAGCATGCGCAGCGAAAGCTATGGCGCGCTACTGTTCATCGACCTCGACAACTTCAAGACCCTCAATGACACGCTCGGCCACGACATGGGCGACCTGCTGCTGAAACAGGTCGCCCAGCGCCTGACCATGTGCATGCGCGAGGGCGACACCGTGGCGCGACTGGGCGGCGACGAATTCGTGGTGATACTGGCCGACCTGAGCACCAGCGAGGCAGATGCCGCCAACGCGACCGAAACGGTGGCCGAAAAGATCCTCGCCACGCTCAACCAGCGCTACCAGCTGGGCGACGTGGCGCACCACAGCACGGCCAGCATCGGCGCCACCCTGTTCAGGGGCAAGCGTGCCAGCATCGATGATCTGATGAAGCAGGCCGACCTCGCGATGTACAAGTCAAAGGCTGCGGGCCGCAACGCCGTGCGTTTCTTTGACCCCGACATGGAAATTGCCGTGACCAAGCGCGCCGCGCTGGAAACCGATCTGCGCCAGGCGATTCAGGAAAAACAGTTCCTGCTCCACTACCAGGCGCAAGTCGTTGGCGCAGGCCGCGTGACGGGCGCCGAAGCGCTGGTGCGCTGGCAGCATCCGCAGCGCGGCATGGTGTCGCCGGCCGACTTCATTCCGCTGGCCGAAGAAACCGGCCTGATCCTGCCATTGGGCCGCTGGGTGCTGGAAACCGCCTGCACCCAATTGGCGCTGTGGGCGATCCGGCCCGAAATGGCCCATCTGACGATTGCGGTGAATGTCAGCGCCCATCAATTCCGTCAGAACGACTTCGTCGATCAGGTGCTGGCCGTACTCAGGGACGCCGGCGCCAACCCGCAACGGCTGAAGCTGGAACTGACCGAAAGCCTGCTGGTGGAAAATGTCGAGGAAATCATCGAGAAAATGTACGCGCTCAAGGCCGAGGGCGTGGGCTTCGCGCTGGACGATTTCGGCACCGGCTATTCGTCGCTGTCTTACCTGAAGCGCCTGCCGCTGGACCAGTTGAAGATCGACCAGTCCTTTGTGCGCGACGTGCTGAGCGACCCGAACGATGCGGCGATTGCCAGAACCATCGTGGCGCTGGCCCAGAGCCTGGGCCTGGGCGTGATCGCGGAGGGCGTGGAAACGATAACCCAGAAGGATTTTCTGGCCAGTGCGGACTGCCATGCGTATCAGGGCTATTTCTTCACCCGGCCGCTGCCAGTCAACGGTTTCGAAGAATTTACGCAGCGCTTTGAACGCATGCTGGAAAACAATTAAAAAGGATTCAGGCCGATCCGGCGGCGCAAAAACACACTTGCGGCACATAAAATATACTCCCTGCCGTATATTTTATGTGCCGCTGTTTATATGCGCCAGCATATATGTTTAGTACCATACTCCCATTGTTTTATAGTTTTCTGGAGTTTTCAGGCTGAAATATGGGAGTCAAACTGCAGCTTACGATGCATCATTTGCAAAGGAAAATAATGGGTACCAACCGCCTGGAAGCATTCAGCGATGGCGTACTCGCCATCATCATCACCATCATGGTGCTGGAACTGAAAGTGCCGCACGGCGCCGACCTCGCGGCATTGTGGCCGCTGCTGCCGGTGTTCCTGAGTTACGTGCTGAGCTTCATCTACGTCGGCATCTACTGGAACAACCACCACCACATGCTGCATGCGGCCCAGCGGGTCAATGGCGCGATCCTGTGGGCCAACCTGCACCTGCTGTTCTGGCTGTCGCTGGTGCCGTTCGTGACCGGCTGGATGGGCGAGAACCATTTTGCGCCGGCGCCCACCGCGCTGTACGGCGTGGTGCTGCTGATGGCGGCGATTGCGTACTGGATCTTGCAGCGCGCGATCATGATCGAACACGGCAATGACTCGCGTGCTGGCAGTGGCCGTCGGCAGCGACCTCAAGGGCAAGCTGTCGCCGCTGCTGTACCTGATCGCGATCCCGGCCGCATTCGTGCACCAGTGGATCGCCGGCGCGCTGTACGTGCTGGTCGCGCTGATGTGGCTGGTGCCCGACCGGCGCATCGAGCGGGTGATCGGCAAACCATGACGGCCGATCCCGTCTTCCCTGAAACAACAAAACTCACACGATGAAACAAGCATGAACCAGGCAACGCGCGCGCTGATCGTCGATGACGACAGCGAAATCTGCACCCTGCTGTGCAATTATCTGGCCGATTTCGGGATCGCAGCGCACAGCGTGCAGGATGGCGCGGCGATGCGCGCGGCGCTGTCGGCCGCGCAGTACGACGTGCTGATTCTGGACCTGATGCTGCCGGGCGAAGACGGCCTGACGCTGTGCCGGCAATTGCGCGCGAGCAGCGACATCTACATCATCATGCTCACCGCACGCGGCGAACTGGCGGACCGGGTGATGGGGCTGGAACTGGGCGCCGACGACTACATGATCAAACCCTTCGATCCGCGCGAACTGGTGGCGCGGATGCATACGCTGCTGCGGCGCGGCAAGCAGCAACAGCCGGCAACGCGACAGCGGTGACAGCGGCGACGGCTTCGGCAACCTGGTCGGCTTCGAAGGCTGGCAACTGAACCGGATTGCGCGCCAGCTGACCACGCCCAGCCAAGATGATCGTGCCGCTTTCGGCGGCCGAGTTCCGCCTGCTGTGGGCCTTCATCACGCGGCCGTGCCGCGTGCTGAGCCGCGATCAGCTGATGGATGCGGCGCGCGGCCAGGCGATCGATGCATTTGACCGCAGCATCGATTTGCTGGTGTCGCGCCTGCGCCAGAAACTGGCGGACGACCCGAAAGCGCCGCGATTGCTGAAGACGGTACGCGGCGAAGGCTATCTGTTCGACGCCAGGGTGGTGAAATGAAGCGTTTTCTGCCCGACACGATTCTGGCGCGGCTGTTCGTGCTGGTGCTGGCGGCCATCGTGATCAGCCATCTGATGACCTTCATCCTGCTGACCGAATTTTTCCAGCACGCGCCTCACCCGCCGCATCCGCCGGGACTGGGCGCTGGCGGCCCGAGACATCCGCCGCCAGGGCCGCCGCCCGGCTTCTGGATCGGATTGGCGACGCAGATCATCGCGCTCAGCGTCGCCGCCTGGTTCGGCGCCCGGCTGCTGGCGCGTCCGGTGCAACGATTGGCACAGGCTGCCGCGCAATTGGGCAACAACCTGAACCATCCGGCGATCGAGGAAACCGGCTCGGCGGAAGCGCGCCAGGCGGCACGGGTCTTCAATCAGATGCAGCAACGGATTCGCTCCCAGCTGGAAGAACGGGGCCGCTTCCTGGCCGCGGTGTCGCACGATCTGCGCACCCCGCTGACCCGGATGAAGCTGCGCGCCGAGCGCCTGCAGGATGAACCCGCCAGAGAGAAATTCCGCGCCGACATCGGCGAGATGGCTGACATGCTCGATGCGACCCTCAATTACCTGCGCGGAGAAGCATCCAGCGAAGCATCGCAACTGCTCGATGTCCAGGCCTTGATCGACGCGATGGCCGAAGATGCGCGCGACGGCGGCGGCACCGTCAGTGTCAGCGGCGGCGCGCTGCCGCTGATGACCCAGCCGACCGCATTGCGCCGCTGCCTGTCGAACCTGCTGGAAAACGCGCTGCGCTACGGCCACCGGGCCGACATCGTGCTGAGCGACACGCCGCAGGCGCTGACGATCGAAATCCGCGATGCGGGGCCGGGCATTCCGGAAGAAAAAATGGCGCTGGTGTTCGAGCCTTTCGTGCGTCTCGAATCTTCGCGCAACAAGGCCTTTGGCGGCGTCGGCCTGGGCTTGTCGATTGCGCGCGAAGCTGCGCGCCAATGCGGCGGCACGGTCAGCCTGCGCAATGCCGCTGAAGGCGGCCTGATTGCCGCCGTCGCCGTGCCGCGCTGAGCGTGCAAGGCAACTTGTATCAACTTTGTTACAAAGTGAACATATTGCCGATACATAGCTTTGAGATGATCGGGATCATCTGCAGCCGGACCGGGTTCGCGCTGCGGTCTTCAAACTCAACCAGGGGATTGTTATGACGAGTGCTATCGGCGGCGTGGGCGGCGGATCATGGGCGATGCAGCGCCCTGATACCTCCAGCGTGGTGAAGAATCTGTTCGCCAAGGTGGATACCAAAAATCAGGGTTACATCGACAAGGCCGAGCTGCAATCCGCGTTTGACCAGATCGCGACCGATGCCGCATCAGGCAGCAGCACCAGCAGCACTGGCAGTAGCACCAGCAACGTCGATGCGATCTTCAAGAAGCTCGATGGCGACAGCGACGGCAAGATCACCGAGCAGGAAATGAGCAGCGGCTTGCAAAAACTTGCCGACCAATTCGACAGCCAGTTCAACCAGTCGCGCACCAGCGGCATGGGCAGCGCCCACCATCACGATGGCGGCGAGGATACCGGCTTCAGCAAGGACCAGCTGACCAGCATGGCCAAGGAAATCGGCTCCAGCGACAGCAAGCGTTCCGAGCTGATGAGCAAGATCGCCGACAATTTCGACAAGGCCGACGCCAACAGCGACGGCAAGGTCAACCGCGAAGAGGCGATGGCCTTCGACAAAGCCAGCAAGACGGATTCGACCGCAGCACCGCAGTCGAAGGCAGTTCCGCTGTAAAACACGCGCACGGCGCGCCACCGCCGCCACCGCCGTCGGCCGCCGGCGACAGCGCATCCGACAGCAGCGCCAGCTCTGACAGCCAGGTCTTTGCGGCGGCCGACACCAATCAGGATGGCAAGGTCAGCATCCAGGAATTGCTGGCTTCGCTGCAAGCCGACAGCAGCACCGACAGTAGCTCCAGTAGCTCAACCAGCAAAACCGACGACAGCACTGCGTCCGTCATGAAAATGATGATGCAGCTGATGCAGGCCTACGGCGGATTCGGGCAGGATGCGGCGCAGAGCGGCAGCGGGATTTCGGTAGCGGCTTGATTTCACGCATAAAAAAACGCGCCGGACTTTAAAGTCCGGCGCGTTTTTCATGCAAGCCGAGCGCGAGCTACTTGGTCACGGTCAGCAATGTGCGCTTGCCGCCTTTGTAGGTGTACAGCGTGAGCGTGCCGTCCTTGACATCGCCTTTGGCATCGAAAGCGATCGGGCCGGTGACGCCCTTGTAATTGATTTTGGCGAGCTGCGGCAGATATTTCGCCGGCTCGACGGAATTGGCCTTTTGCATTGCAGCAATCATCGCGTTGGTCGCGTCATACGCATACGGCGCATAAATCTGCACCTCGGCATTGAATTTCTTCTTGAATGCCAGCTTGAACGCGTCCAGCCCCTTCTTGTCCGCATCGACCACGCCGCCGGCTTCGGCGCAGATCACCTGGCCATCGGCAATCGCATCGCCGGCCAGCTTGACGATCTCGCTGGTGCAGATGCCATCGCCGCCGACGAATTTGGCGTTGATGCCCAGTTGTTTCATTTGACGCAGCATCGGGCCGGCAACCGCATCGAGGCCACCGAAGAAGACCAGGTCAGGCTTCTTGTCCTTGATCGCGGTCAGGATCGCGTTGAAGTCAGTCGCCTTTTCGTTGGTGAACTGCTGCGACACGATCGTGACGCTCTTCGATTGCTTCTTGGCGGCCTTGACGAATTCCGTCGCAACCCCTTCGCCGTAGGCGGTGCGGTCGTCGATCACCGCGATGTTTTTCGCTTTCAGCACATCGACCGCATAGCGGCCCAGCGCGCCGCCCAGCTGGCTGTCATTGGCGACCACGCGGAAAGCCGTGTTGTAACCTGCCTGCGTGTATTTCGGATTGGTCGCAGTCGGTGAAATCTGCGGAATCCCGGCCTGGTTGTAGATGCGCGAGGCCGGAATGGTGGTGCCGGAATTGAGGTGGCCGATCACGCCGTTGACTTTCGCATCGACCAGTTTTTGCGCCACGGTGGTGGCTTGGCGCGGATCGCCGGCATCGTCTTCGGCCAGCAATTCGAACTTGATTTTCTTGCCGCCGATGGTCAGGCCTTTGGCATTGGCTTCCTCGATCGCCATGCGGGCGCCGTTTTCATTGTCCTTGCCGATATGCGCGATGCTGCCCGAAGTCTGTGCGACATGGCCGATCTTGACGGTCTGTTCTGCGGCAGCAGCGGTTGCATTGCCGGCGATAGCCAATGCCACCGCGCCTAATAATGGAATTACTCTTGTATGCATCATGAAGAATTTACTCAGTGTAGGAAATGGGATTGCAGCCTGCCTTCTTCAACGACCGTGCGCTGCGCAATGGCTCATGCTGTGGAATAGGTCTGCAATACGATGTCACCGCCACCAGTTTGCCGCAATGCACCAGGGTTGACAAGTTAAGGCGCAGGGAATGTGTACAAGATAAGTTGCTCTCATATTCCCAAGCAGGCTGGATTGATTGCCTGAAAGAACCAAAGCATGAGATTCAGACTATAGGAGGCCCCTGCAATCCTGATTTCAATCCGGGCTTTTAAGATACATCGACAAAAAGAGCAAAAGCGCCTTAGCCAGACTTCCTTTTTTAATCGATTGACTGGCGTATTTTTGCAACAGGATGCCATTTGCCAGCCCGGTCAGCAGGACTGCGGCCTCTTCGCCGGTAAAAGGCGGCGCCACATGAGCACGTTCGGCAAGCGCCTCGACCAGCTTCGCTATCGCCTTGATTTGCCGGTCAAAGAGTGCGGCGTAAGCAAGGGCAAACTTCTGGCTCCTGCCAGACAGCAATTGGAACTCAACCGCCAGCACGCAAATACTGGCATCGTCCTCCATCTTTTGATACATCGCTTGAATTGCGCCGAGTACCTGCTCGGAGGTTTCGGTCTGGTTGAAAATTTCTTCAAGCGCAATGACTTCGCTTTCCATATGCGACCGTAAAAGTGCGATGAAAAGCTCGTCCTTATCAGAGAAATTTGAATAAAACGCGCCTTTCGAGTATCCCGCACTCTCTGCAATCTGATCGATTGATGTCGATCCGACACCGTTATGCACGAACAATTGCCTGGCCGAATCCAGAAGTTTTTGGCGGGTTTGCGCCCGCATTTGTTCTCGCGACAGTCGTTTCGTCATCATGGCTAAATGGTTGAATGGAATATTTGACATTATATCAAGCATTGAAATACTATTTGGTATTTAAATACTTAATGGGATTCAAATGAAAAGCCACACCGCTTTCATCACCGGCAGTACCGGCTTGCTGGGCAATAATCTTGTGCGCCTGCTTGCAGACAAGGGCTACCGGATCAGAGCACTGGCTCGCGATGCCGATAAGGCAGCACGCCAGTTTGGCGATCTGGATATCGAGGTCGTCAACGGCAACATGAACGACATCGCCGGATTTGCGGAATCCCTGCGAGGCGTCGATATACTTTTTCATACGGCGGCCCATTTCCGGCAAAGTTATAGCGGCGGCAACCATTGGGACGAGTTATACAAAACCAATGTGCTCGGCACCGCAGCGCTACTGGAACAGGCATATGCGATGGGGATACGAAACATGGTGCATGTCAGTTCAATCGCGGTGCTGGGCGGCGACGCCGACAGGCTGGTGGACGAGAGCATGCTTGCCGATCCTGGCAAGGTGGATGACTATTACCGCAGCAAAATTGAAACGGATAAGGTCATTCACGCATTTCTGGCCACCCATCCCGACATGTCCGTCGTGCTGGTGCTGCCGGGGTGGATGCACGGGCCGGGCGACATTGGCCCTACCTCAGCGGGACGATTCGTACTCGATTACCTCAACGGCAAACTACCCGGCGTGATCGATGCCCGCTATTCTCTGGTCGATGCACGCGATGTCGCCCAGGTCATGCTGGCAGCCAGCACGGCAGGTCGTCGTGGCGAGCGCTATCTCGCTGCGGGTCGGGCGATGCATATGCGTGAATTGTTCTGCGCAATGGAACACGTTTCCGGCAAGGCTGCGCCACAGCGCAAGATACCGATGGCTGCGCTGTGGCTGATCGCCGCCGCTCAGGAACTCTACGCGCGCTTGAGCGGCAAGCCGGTATTGCTGAGCTTGGCGACCGTCAGGAATATCGTCAGCGATTATGGGCGGAAGTTTTCCGACGTCAAAACCAAACGCGAACTGGGCGTGCAGTTCAGACCGCTGGAAGTGACGCTACGCGATGAAATTGACTGGTACAGGAACAACCGCTGGATTTGATTGCAAGGGCAAAAACTCTGCACGATAGCCTGACCATAAAACCAGGCTATCTCAGGATAAAGCTGTCGTTAGCAGCTGGTCCGGGGTGCCGGATCATTGTCGGGATGCGGGATGATGTACAGTGACAGTGCATTTCTTCTGCCACCGACAATCCGAACAGCCGCTTTCATGTCCAACGCCATTCCCTGCACGCCCCCTGCATCCGATCTGGTCGCACTGCGCGACCAGATCCGCACCTTTGTCGACGAACGCGACTGGGACCAGTTCCACACGCCGAAAAACCTGGCGAGCGCGCTGAGCGTGGAGGCGGCCGAACTGCTGGAGCCATTCCAGTGGCTGCAGACCGGCGACGCCGCCGAGCTTGGCGCCGGCAAACTGGCGCATGTCGCGCATGAAATGGCCGATGTGCTGACCTACCTGGTGCGCCTGGCCGACAAGCTCGACATCGACCTGATGGCGGCCGCGGCTGAAAAAATGGCGCTGAACCGGGCCAAGTATCCGGCCGACAAAGTGCGCGGCGACGCGCGCAAATACAGCGAATACGAGTGATCCGGTCAGTAATTGGGCGGCGTGCGCTTTTTATTCAGTTTGAAGTCGTGCTGCAGGACCAGCGTGCTGGACGCGACCAGGCTGCTCAGTCCGAACACGAACTGCACCAGCTTGTCGTCGGGAAAATGCCAGACCTGGGTGGCCGGCTGCACCACGCCGGCGGCGGCCGCGATGACCGGCGCTGCCCACTGCGCATCCGGCGTCACATCCAGCAGCACATAGCCTTCCGCCGTGGTGTGCAGGTAAATATCGCCCGCCTTCGGCCAGCGTGAAGCAGACCCCGTAACCGCTGGCATTGGTGTTGCCCATGCACTGCTGCAAGTCGTGATTGAGAAGGTCGATCCAGGCTTCGGCCTCAATCGGCGTCAGCAAATGCATCCAGGCAATCGGCTTATGCTGCATCGAAACCCGCATCCACGATGGCTTGACGAATATCCTGTTCCGACACCATCGGGCCGTGTTCGATGCTGGCTGCGCCGCTGGCCAGCGAAAGTTCGACCCGGCCGATGCCGGGCAAGTCCTGGATCGCATTGGTGACCAGGCGAACACATTCTTCATTGTTCATGCCCGTCACCTTGAGCAGTGTGGTTTTCATTTTTTCAAATCCGATCGCTTATTAAAATAAAGGCCGGACCACGGCAATCCCAATAGTCCGGCCATCACTACATAACTCTTAAACAATTACGCCGGCTTCGGGCCTTTGCGATGCGTCTTCGGCTTGGCTTTGGCCGCATCGAACGGACGCTTGGCAAAATCGCCCCTGGCCTTGAACGGCGGCTTGTCGCCGGCCGTTTTTTCGCCAACCCGCCGGTCGCCGCCGGTTTTCGGGACCGACAGCGTGGCTTTCTTGACCGCCGGCTGGTCGGCGGCGGCTGCTTGCTCGCCATCGCGGCTGATGTGCAGCTGTTGTCCGGCGACCCACACGGTTTTCAGATGGTCGAGCAAGCGGTTGCGGCATGTCGGCCGGCAGGTCGAGCACGCTGTAGTCGTCATAGATTTCGATGCGGCCGATGTTTTTGGAATCCAGCCCCGCCTCGTTGGCAATCGCGCCGACGATATTGCCCGGCTTGACGCCGTGCGCATGGCCGACTTCGATGCGGAAAGTCTGCTTGCCGGCATCGGGCTGACGCTCGATCCGTTCTTTCTTCGGAAAAGCCGGACGCTCGGCACGCTCACCGCGCTCAATGCGTTCGCCGCGCTCCGGGCGATCCCTGCGTTCCGGCCGCTCGGAGCGTTCCGGACGATCGAACTTGCCGGCACGGGCCGGTCTTTCATCGGACCATGCGCCGGCTTGCGGCTCGCGCTGCTGCTTGTCCAGCAGCAGCGGCACATCGCCGCGCGCCATTTTGGCCAGTGCCGCCGCGATTTCAGCCGCCGGCACATTGTGTTCGCGCTCGTATTCCTCGATCAGCGAGGCGAAGATATCCAGTCCGCCGGCCGCCAGCGTCTCGCCGATCTGTTCCTTGAACCTGGCGATACGCACGTCGTTGACCGCCTGGATGGTCGGCAATTCCAGCGGCGACACCGGCTGGCGGGTCGCGCGCTCGATCGCCTTGAGCAAATTCCGTTCGCGCGGGGTGATGAACAGGATCGCCTCGCCGCTGCGCCCGGCGCGGCCGGTACGGCCGATGCGGTGGGTATAGCTTTCCGGATCGTGCGGCACGTCGTAATTGATCACGTGGCTGATGCGCTCGACATCCAGCCCGCGGGCGGCGACATCGGTGGCGACCAGGATATCGATCTTGCCGTCCTTCAGCTGGCCGATGGTGCGTTCGCGCTGCAGCTGCTGCATGTCGCCGTTGATCGCCGCCGCAGAAAAACCGCGCGCCTGCAATTTGCTGGCCAATTCTTCGGTGCCCAGCTTGGTGCGCGAAAAAATGATCATGCCGTCAAAGGTCTCGGCTTCCAGGATCCGCGTCAGCGCATCGAGCTTGTGCATGCCGGACACCAGCCAGTAGCGCTGGCGGATATTGTCGGCGGTGCCGGTCTTGGCGGCGACCGTGACTTCCGCCGCGTCGCGCAGATAGGTCTTGGCGATGCGCTTGATCACCGACGGCATGGTGGCCGAGAACAGCGCGGTCTGGCGCGTTTCCGGCGTTTCCTGCAGGATGCGTTCGACATCGTCGATAAAACCCATGCGCAGCATCTCGTCGGCTTCATCGAGCACCAGCGTCTTCAGCTGCGACAGATCGAGCGAACCCTTGTCGAGGTGATCGATCACCCGACCCGGGGTGCCGACCACCACGTGCACGCCGCGGCGCAACGCCGACAGCTGCGGGCCGTAGCTCTGGCCGCCGTAGATCGGCAGCACATGAAAGCCGGGAATATGCGTGGCGTAACGCTGGAATGCTTCGGCCACCTGGATCGCCAGTTCGCGCGTCGGCGCCAGCACCAGCGCCTGCGGCGCGGTCTGTTTGAGGTCGATGCGGGACAGGATCGGCAGCGCAAAAGCGGCGGTCTTGCCGGTGCCGGTTTGGGCCTGGCCCAGCACGTCGCGATTGTCCAGCAACATCGGGATGGTGGCCGCCTGGATCGGCGACGGCAATTCATAGCCGAGTTCCTTCAGGACGCGCAACAGCGCTTCGCTCAGGTTCAGATCGGCAAATAAGGTAGTAGGTGTTTCAGACATGGCATTGCTCACAAGTTCACTCGAATCGCACTATGCGAAAGAACGTGGTGCGCAGTTTACTCCGTTGTGACGCGGTCTGGGCTGAGACAGCTCACGCAGCGGCCAATATCTGCACAATCTCGGCAAACAGCGGCCGCGCGGCGCTGTTGCGGTCGGCGCAGCGTGCCTGCAGCGCCCGCAGGGTCTTCAGTCCTTGCGTTTCAGCGGCGGCGCAGCGCGCCAGCAATTCTTCCAGCAGGCAGGCAAACGCGCGCACTTCGATGCGCTGCAGCGCCTGCGCATGCACTGGATCGTCCGGCGCAAAGAACGACGCGGCGCCGAAATCGCCCAGCAGGCAGCCGCCCTGCCCGTTGTGCAAAATATTATGCGCATACAGATCGCCGTGCAGGATGCCGTGCGCATGCAGATGGCAGGCCGCGGCGGCGATGCCGCGCGCGATGCGCAGCACAGCATCCGAGCGTGAATGCGGTGCCGGGCGCATAACTGTCGCGCGTGCATGAATCGAGGCTGGGCGGGCCGGCCAGATTGCGGTAACTGGCATCGATCAGCGCCATCACCAGCCCCGCGCTGCCGTCCGGATGGCCGTCGATGCTGCCGTCGACGCCGATCAGATGCGGATGGTCGCCGGCGCCGATGCAGGCCGCCATCTCGCTGTGCGGCAAGCCGTCGCTGGTCAGCGCGCCCTTGAACAGTTTGACCGCGACTTCCTTGCGCCCCGCGTCAGTTTGCCAGTGCGCCTGATAAATCACGCCCGACGCGCCCTCGCCCAGCTGTTGCTGCAGATCCAGGCTGCGCCAGTCTATGCTGCGCAGCTGGCCGCCTTGCGCCAGCGCCGCGGCCTCGCCGGCTTCGCACAAGCGGATTGCCGGCATAGGCCAGCCACGACAGCCGCGGCAGCGCCGGCAGCCAGTCCGGCAGCGAGGTAAAGCGGTTGGCGGCGATGCGCAGCAATTCCAGCTGCGTGCAGGCCGCCATCTGCGCCGGCAATTGCTGCAACTGGTTGCCCGCCAACATCAGTTTTTGCAGGCGCAGGCATTGCCCCAGTTCGGCCGGCAATGCATCGATCCGGTTGTCGGTCAGGATCAGCCAGCGCAGCGCCGGCGTCAGCGCGGCGGCCGGCACATGGCGGATGCGGTTGGCCTTGAAGCCCACCATCTCCAGCTGCCGGCATTGGCCCAGCACGGCCGGCAGTTCGGTGAATTGATTGTCGGAACAAAACAGGATGCGCAGCTTGTGCAGCCGCCCCAGGTCATCCGGCAGCGACGACAAGGCATTGCCGGACAGGTTCAGGATTTCCAGCGAGTCGGCCAGATCGAAAATCTCGGCAGGAAATTGCGTCAGCCCGCACGACAGATCGAGCCGCCGGCTGCCGGCCAATTGTCCTGCGCGCAGCAATGAAAGTGTGTCCATCCGGAAAAATACCTGGAAAAAATTGAAAAAGCCCGCGCTCAGCGCCGGCAAAAGCGCTGCCGCGCAGCGCGGATTCTACCGCCCCGCAGCCGGATCGGCGCGCATGCAATAGCTGGCACGGCCAAATGTTGCCGGCATTGCTACGGATGCCCCGGACCGGATCGAGCGCGTTTGGCCGGGATCAAGGAAAGGCCATTAAAGCCTTCGGGATCACGGCGAAAAGACTTACGCTAGTCTGCCACCGTCGCAACAAGCGGGTCGCACGGTCTTTGGCGATGCAATGCAGGCACGAATGCCGATCCGGGCAACTGCCGCCGGCAGGAAAACCGTCATTCCCGCGCAGCCGGGGACGGTCTGATTTTTGCGCATTCAGACAAGCCGCTGAACAACCCAAAATTCAAGAAAAATAAGGGGGTATATGGAAAAAATAGCAGATAGCCGCACGGTTTCATTGGCATCTTAAAAATACCCGCGGCAGTATATTTTCACCCGGATTGGCTGCCCCGGTCGATCGCGGACGGATTCAGACCCGGATTATGCGCTGCGGCAAGCATCGCGCCGCATCCCGGGCCGCCACGATCACGCCCCGCGCCGGATCAGAAAGGTTGAAGCAACTGTGGATAGTCCTGATGAAAAAAATGACGGATAGATGGATGATGACAATAAGACAATGATGCAACCTCCGGCGCGTTGCAGGTCGGGCCATTGGGTTGCCGCCTCAACGCAAGGATGCGGCGCCGGTCATTTTTCACCCTGATTCAATACCTAGCGAGAAAGTGCGATGCAAACAACATGCAATGACATTTTTTACCCGGCAGGCGCGAATGTGGGCCTTTAAAAGCCTGGGCAGCAAAGTCCGGCTGCTGCAAGACTGGGATGTGCACGACGACGGATCGTGCATCAAGCCAGCCGGACAGGTAGGCATTCTCGACGGCATTATCCGGACCCACCCGCATGGAGTGCGCGCACTGGTGATCTTCCCCGATGACTTAAGCTGCGCGGTTGACATCCCGTTCGGGATGCTGGAGCCGGATTAAGGTCAGCGCAGCAACGGCTGACAATACGACTGTCATGCAAGCGCCATCCGACTGTCGTACTTCGACAGGACAGCACCCGAACTCCGTATCCCGCCCTGTAGTTGAACAATAACAGCGGGGTATATGGCAAAAACGGCGGCTTGCCGCAGGTATTCATTGGCCTCTTAAAAATACCCATGGCAGTATATTTTTTTGCCTACATTGCCGAGCCGATCGGTGACAGCCGTCAAAACCCGGCGCGCACGACGATATTCATCCGCCGCCGCAATGCCAGCCCGCCGGACTTGCCGAAAAAACCACCGTTTTAAAAACCGTAAAATTATTATATTGTAGATTACTCTACGTAATCGTAGAATTATCTACATCATGAAATACTTATTACTTATTACCAGCCTGCCGACAGAGAATGCGACTGCCCGCATGCGGGCATGGCGCGCGCTCAAGACCTCCGGTGCCGCGGTGTTGCGCGATGGCGTCTATCTGCTGCCGGAGCGCGATTCTTGCCGCAACACGCTGGACGACGGTCGCCGCCGATGTGCTTGCCGGCGGCGGCACCGCGCTGGTGCTGCGCGTCGAAGAACCGGAAGACGCAGGTTTCATCAGATTGTTCGAGCGCAGCGCGGACTACGCGGCACTGCTGGCCGACGCGGCCAAAATGCGTGCCGCGCTGACCGCCGACACGGTGATGGACGCGCTCAGGCAGATCCGCAAGCTGCGCAAGAGCTTCGCCAGCCTGGCCGAGATCGATTTTTTCCCCGGCGAAGCGCAGCGCCAGGCCGATGCGGCGCTGCAAGAACTGGAACTGGCTGCCGCGCGCGTGCTGGCCCCGGATGAACCGCATCCGGTCGATGCGACGATCTCGCGCCTGTCAGCGAGTCAGTACAAGGGCCGTACATGGGCCACCCGGCGGCGCCCGTGGGTCGATCGCCTGGCCTGCGCGTGGCTGATCCGGCGCTTCATCGACCCGCAAGCCCGCCTACTGTGGCTGGAATCACCCGCCGACTGTCCGGCCGATGCGCTGGGCTTTGACTTCGACGGCGCAACTTCAGCCACGTCGCCGGCCGCGTCAGCTTCGAGGTGCTGCTGGCCAACTTCGGCCTTGAGCACGCGGCACTCAGGCGGCTCGGCGCACTGGTGCATTACCTCGATGTCGGCGGCGTGCAGCCGCCCGAGGCTGCGGGGATAGAAAGCGTGCTGGCCGGACTGCGGGCCGCGATCGCCGATGACGATCAACTGCTGGCGAGCGCCAGCGCGGTGTTCGACGGCTTGCTGGCCAACTTTGAAAATGGAGCACCGACCCAATGAACCAATCCGAAACACTGCCGCTCGGGCGCACCGAATCCGGACCATCCAAACCATCTGCGGTCAGCTTCTGGCAGGCGTTCGCGTTCTGGCTCAAGCTGGGCTTCATCAGCTTCGGCGGGCCGGCCGGCCAGATTGCGATCATGCATCAGGAGCTGGTCGAAAACCGGCGCTGGATTTCCGAGCGCCGCTTCCTGCATGCGCTGAACTACTGCATGGTGCTGCCCGGCCCGGAGGCGCAGCAGCTGGCCACCTACATCGGCTGGCTGATGCACCGCTCGTGGGGCGGCATCGTGGCCGGCGCGCTGTTCGTGCTGCCGTCGCTGCTGATCCTGATCGCGCTGTCGTGGCTGTATATCGCGTTCGGCAACCTGCCGCTGGTGGCGGGCCTGTTCTACGGCATCAAGCCGGCGGTGACCGCCATCGTGCTGCAGGCCGCGCACCGGATCGGCTCGCGCGCGCTGAAGAACCATGCGCTATGGGCGATGGCCGCCGCGTCCTTCGTCGCGATCTTTGCGCTGAACCTGCCGTTCCCCGTGATCGTCGCCGCCGCCGCGCTGATCGGCGCCATCGGCGGCCGGGTCGCGCCGGACCTGTTCAAGACCGGCGGCGCGCACGGCAAGGCCGACACCTCGTTCGGGCCGGCGCTGATCGACGACGACACGCCGACGCCCGCGCATGCGCGCTTCCGCTGGCCCGGGCTGCTGCGGGTGGTCGTCGGTCGGCGCGCTGCTGTGGGCGATTCCGATGGGCTTGTTGACGTGCGAGCTACGGCTGGGATCACGCGCTGACGCAAATGGGCTGGTTCTTCACCAAGGCGGCCTTGCTGACCTTCGGCGGCGCGTATGCGGTGCTGCCCTATGTCTATCAGGGCGCGGTCGAACACTACGGCTGGCTGACGCCGACCCAGATGATCGACGGCCTGGCGCTGGGCGAAACCACGCCGGGGCCGCTGATCATGGTGGTGGCCTTCGTCGGCTTCGTCGGCGGCTACGTGAAAGCCCTGTTCGGGCCGGACAGCCTGTTTCTGGCCGGTGCGCTCGCGGCGGCGCTGGTGACCTGGTTCACCTTCCTGCCCTCATTCCTGTTCATCCTGGCCGGCGGGCCGCTGGTCGAAGCGACCCACGGCGACCTGAAGTTCACCGCGCCGCTGACCGCGATCACCGCCGCCGTGGTCGGCGTGATCCTGAATCTGGCGCTGTTCTTCGGCTACCACGTGCTCTGGCCGCACGGCTTTGGCGCCAGCTTCGACTGGATGTCGGCGTTGATCGCGCTGGCCGCCGCGCTCGCGCTGTTGCGCTTCAAGCGCAATGTGATTCACGTGATCGCCGCCTGTGCGCTGCTTGGCCTGATCCTGAAAACCCTGACCCTGTGAGGTGCATTCATGCCGCCCGGGATGCTTTCAATGCCGGTGATGGTGGTGCGCATCCGGGAAATGCGGATGCGTGTGCGTGAGCGGCGTGTGCCGATGCGGGTGGCGGTGCCTGGCGCCCGGCGCGACCGGTTCGTCATGCGCATGCTGGTGATGCTCGTCGTGCGTGTGCGCATGGTCATGGGCCAGCGCTTCATGCACATGCGGATGGTCGTGCTGCTCGCTCAGGTGCAGCCAGATGCCGAGCCCCATCAACGCGCCGGCGACCAGCAGCGTCGGCGTCAGCGGTTCGCCCATTGCCAGCGCCAGCAGCGCGCCGATGAACGGCGCGACCGAAAAATAAGCGCCGGTACGCGCGGTGCCAAGGTGGCGCAAGCCGACCACGAACAGCGCCAGGCTCACGCCATAGGCGAAAAACCCGAGCAGCAGCGCGCCGGCCAGATTCGGCAACGGCGGCAGCGAGGCGCCCAGCATGAAAGCCAGCGCCAGATTGACCGAACCGGCCACCAGCCCTTTCACTGAAGCAATCCAGGTTGCATCGGTCAGCGACACCTTGCGCGTCAGGTTGTTGTCGATGCCCCATGCGAAACACGCGCCAAGGATCGCCAGCGCCGGCCAGATGCCGGCAAAGTGCGCGTCGCCCGACCAGCTCAAGCACGACAGCCCCGGCCACGATCGCCAGCATGCCCAGCGCAATGCGGCGGTCGCAGTTCTCCTTGAACGCGAACCACGCCAGCAGCGTCGTAAACACCCCTTCCGCATTGAGCAGCAGCGATGCGCCCGATGCCGGCATCCCGGCCAGCCCCAGCATCAGCAGCAGCGGCCCGACGATCCCGCCGGCCACAATCGCCCCCGCAAACCACGGCACTTCAGCGCGCGGCAGCCTGACCGCTTGGGCCTTGCTGACATGGCGGTACAAAGCAAGGCCGACGCCGGAACCCAGATACAGCAGCCCGGCCAGCAGCCACGGGCTGACCGCATTCAGCAACAGTTTCGCCAGCGGCGTGCCGGCCCCGAACAAGATCGCCGCACCCAGCGCAGCCGGCACGCCGGTCTGGCGCAAGCCATTCATCATTTTCATCAAACGCATTCCTCCATCGCAGGTATACAGCATAGGAGCACCAAGCGCCGCGCGCCAGAAATTCGACGCACTTTCCCAATCCACCCCTAAATTCAATGATAATGACGGGGTATAGGACAAAAATGGCGGGTTGCCGCACGTATTCATTGGCCTTTTAAAAATACACACGGCAGTATATTTTCTGGCCCTGATTGCCATTCCGACCGAAAACACAAGCAAAACCGCATTGCCGCGATCCGGCGCTGCGCGCGAGGCCGGTTTTCTGGCACACTATTTATCAGCCGGCCAACTTCATTGCGCTGCCAATCCGACTTCAGTCTTGTCTTTTTTCCTGTTGCCCCGATGTAAAACAGATGATCCCATTCTCCATCCTCGACCTTTCCCCCATCGCCGAAGGCAGCGATGCCGCCCAATCATTCCGCAACACGCTCGACCTCGCCCGGCATGGCGAGCGCTGGGGCTACCAGCGCTTCTGGCTGGCGGAACACCACGGCATGCCCGGCATCGCCAGCGCCGCGACTGCGGTGCTGATCGGACATGTGGCGGCCGGCACCTCGCGCATCCGGGTCGGCGCCGGCGGCATCATGCTGCCCAACCATTCGCCGCTGGTGATTGCCGAGCAGTTCGGCACGCTGGAATCGCTGTTCCCCGGCCGCATCGACCTCGGGCTGGGACGCGCACCGGGTTCCGACCAGGTCACCGCACGCGCGTTGCGGCGCAACCTGGCCTTCGATGCAGACGAGTTCCCGCAGGACGTGATGGAACTGATGGATTATTTCTCGCCGGTGCAAAAACGGCCGGTGTGCGCGATCCCCGGCGCCGGCCTGAACGTGCCGCTCTGGATTCTGGGATCGAGCCTGTTCGGCGCGCAACTGGCGGCCGCGCTCGGCCTGCCGTTTGCATTCGCGTCGCATTTCGCGCCGGCGCAGATGATGCAGGCGATCGAACTGTACCGCGCCAACTTCCAGCCATCGGCGCAACTGGCGACACCGTATCTGATGCTCGGCTTCAATGTCTGTGCCGCCGACAGCGACGAGGAAGCGCGCTTTCTCGCCACCTCCAGGCAGCAATCGTTCATCAACCTGCGCAGCGGCCGCCCCTCGCGCCTGCCGCCGCCAATGGACGGCTATCTGAGCCGCCTCGATCCGCAGCAGCGCGTAATGCTCGATCAGGCGTCATCGTGTTCTGCCATCGGCGCACCCGACACGGTCGCGCAAGAATTGCAGGACTTCATCACCCGCACCGGCGCCGATGAACTGATGATCATCACGCAGATATTCGACCACGCGGCCCGCCTGCGCTCGTACCAGATCACCGCCGACATCCAGCAGACGCTGGCCTGATCCCGGCCACGACCGCCTTCCGTACAGCGCCCGCCATGAAGCCCGAACATCTGCAGCTACTGCTCACCCGCGAAATGCCCTACGGCAAATACAAAGGCCGCCTGATCGCCGACCTGCCCGCGCATTACCTCGGCTGGTTCGCGCGCGAAGGCTTTCCCAAGGGAGAACTCGGCAGCCTGCTCGCGCTGATGTACGAACTCGACCACAACGCGCTCGCACATCTGCTCGATCCGCTGCGCAAACGATAGAGCGCCGCCGTTGTTTTGTTGCCACAACGGCAGAATCGCCATGGACAGCGCATCAGCCGCCACCAGCGACATCCGTTAATTCAAGAATCTGAAGAGTGGATCGGGCCACAGCACATGCCTTGCGCGAGACGCCGATTAGGCAGGGTGCCGCTGGCGTCAGAATAATTATTCAAAAGTGGCTTGCTAATTTTAATGAGAATTATTACCATTAACATCTTCCCTTTATGGAGCCAAAAATGAAACGTCTGTTGTCGCTCACTCTTTTGTCACTTGCTGCCGCCAGCGCTTTTGCCGCTCCTGAGGAATTTACGCTAACGATCAAGGATCACGCCTTTGATCAAAAGGAAATCACGATCCCCGCCGGGAAGAAAATCAAGCTGCTGGTGGTGAACAAGGATGCCACTCCCGCAGAGTTTGAGAGCAAACCGCTGGGCCGCGAGAAGGTCATTCCCGGCAAATCGACCGGCACAGTCAACCTCGGCCCCTTGAAGCCTGGCCGCTACGCCTTCGTCGAGGAATATCACGAAAACGACGCCGCCGCACAAGGCACCATCATAGTCAAATAAGACTCTAGTCAGGAACCAACATGTTCGCCGCTGCCCTCATCGTTTTTCGTGAGTCACTGGAAGCTTCGCTGATCATCAGCATCATGGCGGCCGCTACACGGGGCATACCTTCGCGCGGACGCTGGATATTCGCAGGGATATTCGCCGGACTCGCCGGCGCGGCACTGTTGGCGTCGAGCATGGAGCTTATTTCCAACCTGGCCAGCGGAATGGGCCAGGAATTGTTCAATGCCGGCATTCTGATGCTGGCCGTTGGCATGCTGGCCTGGCACAACATCTGGATGTCGGTGCATGGCCGCGAAATGGCGGCGCAGGCGCTGAATACTGCACGCTCGATCAATGACGGTACGCGCGAACGCTCGGTGATTCTCCTCGTTGTTGCGCTCGCCGTTTTGCGCGAAGGCTCGGAGACCGTGCTGTTTCTCTACGGCTTGGCCACCAGCAGTGAAGACGGCTTGCGTACCACAATTGGCGGTGGCTTGACTGGCCTGGCAGCTGGATTGCTGGTGGGCGGCCTGCTGTACGCCGGACTGCTGCGCATTCCGTTGCGCCGGTTCTTCTCGATTACCGGCATCCTGGTGATGCTGCTGGCCGCCAGCATGGCATCGCAAGCGGCGCGCTTCCTGATTCAGGCCGACCTGTTGCCGAGCCTTGGCGCACCGCTATGGGATACCTCTGCTCTGCTGTCGCAGACGACGGCGCTCGGCACCCTGCTGCACGGACTGATCGGTTACGACGCGCAACCGGCAGGCATGCAGATTGTATTTTATGTCGTGGTACTGGTCGCCATTATCGCCGGAATGCGTTGGGTGGCCCCGCGCGGACAGCACGGAACGCCGCAGGGTGCGTCCTGACCATGCCGAAATGGCATCTTCAACGACAGCCCCTGGACAAGACCGGTAGTTTGCCCACCGACGTCAACGACCGCAATCGCTGCATTTAAGCCGGTTCGATCCCGCCCCCTCCAAAATCAAGGACTTGACTCGATATGAGCCAAGTCCTTTGCATTTGATACCGCTCGATAGCGGCCGCGCTCACCGCCTGAATCCCCTTCCTGGATGCTGGCAACGCGAATCCCAAGCTGCGACCGTTCTCGCAGACGGGACTTCGTCAAACGCAGCAACACATCTCGATGCCGGTTTGGCCTGTTGAGGCGGATGACAAGTGATCGACCAAAAAGTCGCCGGCCCCTGCCCGATGCAGGCATTTCAAACACCTGATCGGCCCTTCTCCCTTCAGATATTTATCTGATCTCGGAAGACCGCAGTTGCTTATGCCGTCCAACGGTAGCCGCTTGCCGCGTGCAGCGTCCAGTTGCCGCCGCCGGGCAACTCCAGCACCTGGTGGTGCTGCTTCAGGATGGTGTGGTGGTGGCTGACGCTGATCGGGGTGATCGACAGGCCGGCCAGTTGGCCGTACAGGCGCTGCTCGTTGCTCGCATCCAACGCGCTGGTGGCCTCGTCGAGCAGCAAGTAGCGCGGCTTGGCGAGCAAGGCGCGGGCGAAGGCCAGCCGCTGCTGCTCGCCGACCGACAGCACCCTGGCCCAGTCCAGTTCGGCGCCAAGGCCGCCGAAGCGCTCGGCCAGCGTCGGCAGGTTCACCCGCTCAAGCCACTGCAGCAGCTCTTCGTCCGAGATGTCGCGCTCGGTTTGGGGGTAGGTCAGCTGGCAGCGCAGGTCGCCCAGCGGCAGGTAGGGCTGCTGGGGCAGGAACAGCATGTCCGCCCCGGCTGGGCGAGTCACCTCGCCCGAGCCCGTATTCCAGAGTCCGGCAATCACCCGCAGCAGCGAGCTCTTGCCGGTGCCGCTCGGCCCGACGATCAGCAGTCCCTCGCCAGGGTTGACGGCAAGCGTGACCTCTTGCACCAGCAGGTGCTCGCGGTTGGGCGTGAATACGGTCAGCCGCTCAAGGGCAAGTTCAAAGCCATGCACGGTGTGAATCTGCGTGCCGTCGTCGGGGGCGCTGGCGGACCGGCCAGCCTCAAGCTCCAATGCTTGCGCGAAGGCATGCAGCCGGTCAACCCCGGCGGAAAAGCGGCTCAGGCTCTCGAAGTGTTCAACGATCACCGTCAGTGCGCTCAGGATGGCCGCGAAGGCGCCGGCGGCCTGGATCGCCCGGCCGACCTCCAGCCTCCCGGACAGCACGTCGTTCGCAATAATCACGGTGGGCAGCACGATCGTCAGGAAACTATGCGCGTACTGGAACAGGTTGAGCTTGAACTGCCAGCGCAGCACTTGCTGGTAGTTGGCATAGGCCGCCGCGAAGATACGCTGCAGCGTCGACATCTCGCGCGCCTCGCCGTCGTGGAAGGCGATCGGCTCCGCATGTTCGCGCACCCGCACCAGGCTGAAGCGAAAGTTTGCCTCGCGCTGCAACTGGCGAAAGTTCAAGCCGATCAGCCGCTTGCCGAATACCGAACCCGTGAACACGGTGCTCAACACTGCATAGCCGATCAGGAAGTAAACCAGCCCCTGCGAGATCGTCCACAACACGCTGGAGAAGGCAATCAGCTGGATCACCGAACCCAGCACGATCATCGAGAAATACAGCGATTGCTGGGTAAAGCTGTTGATGTCCTCGGCGATGCGCTGATCGGGGTTGTCGATGCCGGTGGCCGTGTTGAGCCGGTAGTAGGCGCGCTGGCTGAAATAGCGCGCGAGGAAGCTGTGCGTCAGCCAGCGGCGCCAGCGCAGCCCGAGCGTGTCGCGCACGTAGTAGTACAGCGCATAGATCGGCACGGCCGCCACCAGGATGGCCGTGTAGCGCCAGATCGAGGCCCAGAAGCGCGCGGTATCGCGCGCGGCCAGGGCCGAAGTGAATTCGCCCGTTTCCTGGTTGAACAGCACGTTGAAGGCGGTCTGCCCCAGCAGCAGCATGACCAGCAAGACCAGCATGCCCCTGGCACGCCAGCGTTCATCCGAGAGCCAGTAAGGGCGCGCGATCGTGACGAAGCGTCGCCACAGGCGGGCGTTGAAGCCGGGTGTTGGTTCTGCTGTCATTGGCGCGCCGTTACACTGGATTAAGCTTGATGGAGCGGTGGTTTTAAAGTCTAGTACGCAGCCCCGCGTCACGGGCCGAACCTGAGAGCCTGCCTCTGGCCGGATGTTTCCGATCAACCATCCAATCGTTGCATGCTAACGCGGAAACATTGACAAAAATTTAATAAATATCAAGAGATGCGGTAATCTCTGCATGTCGCCGGGTGCGGCCAGCCGAACGGGTATGGCAACCGCCAGGCCCGGATTCGGCCGCGCATTGTTCTGTTTAGAATTGCTGCGTACATGGTTTATGATGATGCCATTCGGAAACTATTTAGGAAACGCAATCCATGAATACCGCCGGCCGCGTCAAGTATTCTGATCTCGTTGATGTCCCCAAACTGCAGGCGCTGATGGAGAGTTTCAGCGAGGTGGTCGGGATCGCCAACGCGGTGATTGATGTCGACGGGACTGTGATTGTCCAGGCCGGCTGGCAGGATGCCTGCGCCGATTTCCATCGGGCCAATCCGGAAAGCTGCCGCCGCTGCATAGAAAGCGATACCTTGCTGGCCGCAAGCATGACGCGCAGCACGCCGATTGCCCTGTACCGTTGCCTTAATGGCCTGGCCGATACGGCGGCCCGGATCATGGTCGAGGGCGCGCACCTTGCCAACGTGTTTACCGGGCAGTTTCTGACCGCTGCCCCCGATCTCGATTTTTTCCGCCAGCAGGCACGGCAGTTCGGCTTTGACGAAGCGAGCTACCTTGACGCCATCGGCAGGCTTCCGATCCTGCCGCGGGAGCGGGTCGAAGCGGTAACCAGGCTCTATGCGCAACTCGCGGGCATGCTGGCCGACAACGGACTGGATCGCCTCAGGCAGATCAAGACGGCAGAAAATTTCGCCGACCTGAACAATGCGCTGGAAGAAAAGGTTGCGGCGCGCACCTTGGCGCTGGCCAGGGCCAACGAGGATCTGGCGGGACGGGAGGCACTGCTCAAGCAGATTCTTGATACGTCCAGCGTGGCGATCTTTCTGGTTGACGCGCAGGGACGCATCACGCAAGCCAACCAGCGCATGGCCGAGATGTTCGGCTATCCGCTCGATGAACTGATAGGGAGCGAATACGTCTCTCTGGTGCACCCGGCGCAACGCGAAACCGGGCGCGAGAAGATGCTGGCGCTGATGGCCAGCGCCAGCAGCTCAGTGGATTCGGATCGACTTTATTGGCGCGCCGACCACACCGAATTCTGGGGCCGCCTGACGGGCAATCGTTTCTACGAGGCCAACGGCGAGGAACACGGGCTGGTGGGCGTAATCGCCGACATCACCGTGATCAAGGCGCATCAAAAGGAACTCGAACATATTGCCCAATACGACGCGCTGACCAATCTGCCCAACCGCGTGCTGCTGGCCGACCGCCTGCAGCATGGCATGGCGCAGGCCAGGCAGCATGGGCAACAGCTGGCAGTGGCCTATCTCGACCTCGATGGCTTCAAGGCAGTCAACGACCAGCACGGACATGACGCCGGCGACCAGTTGCTGGTCACCGTGGCCACCCGCATGAGGCAGGCGCTGCGCGAAGGCGACACGCTGGCCCGCATCGGCGGCGACGAGTTCGTTGCGGTGCTGCTCGACCTGCAGGATGTGGCGGCCAGCATGCCGATGCTGACCCGCCTGCTGGCTGCGGCAGCCCAGCCGGTGCAAGTCGGCGACTTGACGCTCCAGGTCTCGGCCAGCCTGGGCGTCACGTTCTACCCGCAGGCAGAAGAGGTGGATGCCGATCAACTGCTGCGCCAGGCCGACCAGGCCATGTATCAGGCCAAGCTGGCCGGCAAGAATCGTTACCACGTGTTCGACGCCGAACAGGACCGCAGCGTGCGCGGCCATCACGCCAGCCTGGAACACATCCGCCACGCGCTGGCCGGGCGCGAATTCGTGCTGTATTACCAGCCCAAGGTGAACATGCGCACCGGGGCGATCATCGGCGCCGAGGCGCTGATCCGCTGGCAACACCCGCAGCAGGGCCTGTTGCCGCCAGCCGCATTCCTGCCGGCGATCGAAGATCATCCGCTGGCCGTCGACATCGGCGAATGGGTGATCGACACTGCGCTGCGCCAGATGGCGGCCTGGAAGGCAGACGGACTGGACATCCCGGTCAGCGTCAATGTCGGCGCCCGCCAGCTGCAGCAGCCGGACTTCGCGCTGCGCCTGCGCCAGATTCTGGCCGCACATCCGGCCATCAGGTCGGGATACCTGGAGCTGGAGGTGCTGGAAACCAGTGCGCTGGAAGATCTGGCCCGGGTCTCCGGGATCATCGAAGCCTGCCGGGAGCTCGGGGTCAGCTTTGCGCTGGATGACTTCGGCACCGGCTATTCCTCGCTGACCTATCTGAAGCGCCTGCCGATCAGCCTGCTCAAGATCGACCAGAGCTTCGTGCGCGACATGCTCGACGATCCGGATGACCTGGCCATTCTGGAGGGCGTGATCGGCCTGGCCACCGCCTTCCATCGCCAGGTCATTGCCGAGGGGGTGGAGACCGTCGAGCACGGCGAAATACTGCTGCAACTGGGCTGCGAGCTGGCCCAGGGCTACGGCATCGCGCGGCCGATGCCGGCAGCCGACCTGCCACGCTGGGCTGCCGCCTGGCAACCCGATCCGGCCTGGGTCAATCTGCCGTCGGTGAGCCGCGACGACTTCCCGCTATTGTTCGCCAGCGTCGAGCATCGCGCCTGGATTGCAGCCATCGCCAGCCATCTTCAAGGAACGCGTGAAGCACCGCCGCCGCTGGATCACCACCAGTGCCGCTTCGGCATGTGGCTCGAGGCCGATGGCCTGCTGCGCTATGGTGCGCAGCCGGCCTTCCAGTCGATTGAAGCGCTGCACCGCCAGGTACATGCGCTGGCGACCGAGCTGTGCGAACTCAAGGCCGCAGGCCGCAACCCGGAGGCGCTGGCACGGCTGGACGAACTCCATCGCGCGCGGGATGTCCTGCTCGAACAACTGAGCGCGCTGATGCATAAAAACCGACAGCAGGCCAATGCCAGGAACGGCACCGGGTGGCGGACTTAGCGCTGTCGCCACCGCCGATTTTCATTTGGCAGAAACCATCCCGTTGCCCATTCAGGGACTCGCAGAGCGCACCCGGTTAATATTCCTTCCGCGCCAGCTTGGCGGTCACGCCGCCCGCCTGCGCTCATATAAGATCACCGCAGGCATCCACCAGGCGCTGGCCTGAGCACCTCCGCCCGGTGCCGCCTTCCGCGCAGCGGCCAGTCGCAGACATGCAGCCAATTGGCTCATTTTCCTTAATGTATACTTGTTTCTTAGTTCGGAAAATAATGTCAATATGATATGGCTATCCCCCCTTTACATATCCCCGGGAAGTAATCCATGTTGAACTACAAGACTGGCGTAGACGTTATCGGCGTGACTGAACTGGCAGCATTCCTGGGGCGCTTTCACAAGGTGATGGTGCTGACCGGCGCTGGCATAAGCACGGCATCGGGCATCCCGGATTACCGTGACCAGAATGGCGTCCGGCGCGGCAAAGCGCCGGTACAGGGACCCGAGTTCCGCAGTATCGAAGCTGTACGCAGGCGTTACTGGGCACGCAGCATGGTCGGCTGGCCGACCTTGGCGCAAGCCACGCCGAATGCCGGTCACCGTGCCATTGCCGAGCTGGAGACAGCTGGCAAGATATCAACCGTACTGACCCAAAATGTCGACGGCTTGCATCAGCAGGCTGGCAGCATCAATGTGATCGAACTGCACGGCAATATTCATACGGTTGTGTGCCTCAATTGCAGTGCGCAGTTTTCGCGTAATTTCATCCAGCTGTTGCTGGAGCAGGCCAATCCCGATTTGATCGGCGCTACCGGGTTGGCCTTGCCAGACGGCGACGCGCAGTTCGAACCGGACACGTTCGCGCACTTCCACATGCCCTATTGCGCGCAATGTGGCGGCATGCTCCAGCCGGACGTGGTGTTCTTCGGCGACGGCGTACCACGCGCCCGCAGCGATGCGGCTGAACAGGCGTTGGCGCAAGCCGATGCGCTGCTGGTGGTGGGGTCCTCGCTGACTGTGCTCTCGGGCTATCGCATTTGCCGTATGGCGGTTGAGGCTGGCAAGCCGATAGCCGCAATCAATCGCGGCATTACCCGCGCCGACCATATGTTGTCATTGAAATTACAAGCATCATCCGAACTGATCCTGCCGTTGATGGCCCGGTACATGCTTGCAATTCCGACTAATTGATGATGGAGGAAATTGTCGCCTTCCGGGAAATCACAGCCTGTGAGGCAGCAATATTTACCGCCGGCTTTGACTGAAAGCTGACGTTCAGTTTTACACGCGACGGGCAGCACCCGACCCGTTGCAGTCATGCGCTTTCGCGCAGGCGCGTCAAATGTAAGTAACGCCCGTGGGCGGAACTTATTCTTGAGGAACGAGTTCAACGATCACTACCCGGCACCGCCCCTGACCGTCGTTCCTTGCCGAAATAGTGCCGGCTGGATGGTTCTCGCCCCGTCCTTCGAAATAGGTGGAACCGGCCTCGAAGGTCTGCGTTTTACCTTCCTTCCATTTGATCGTAATTGCTCCCTCCAATACGTAGCGGAGCCCTGGCCCCTTATGCACATGCGAAGGAATCTCGCCGCCGGGTTCGATGACCAGCATGGTCGCCTTCATATTCCATTTCCCGGGCGAAAGCTCTCCAACGGAGACTTGCTGAAGCGTGTTCGCGGTGAATTTCTTGGGTGCTGGCGTTTGCGCCACCGATGGTCCCGAGCCCAATATTGCCATCGTGGCCACCACGCTCGCCAATACCAGTTTACGAAGCTTGAAAGTCAACATTACCACTCCCCTCAATCCAGATGTTGTGCTGCCAGAGAGACATTGAATACGAGCAGGAGACGCCCCCTATTCAATTTTGTTTACGGGAAACCGTCTTGTACCAAGACTCCGACGCCTGCTCTCTAACTCGGCGTCATGAATCGCGCTGAAGAAACACTTTTGCCAACTGACTTTCTGTTGTACGTTGACTGTTTCTTTATAGTGCAAATTTATGGTGAAAAACAGCGGCCAGTAATCTTCTTCACTGGCCGACATTGCTCATTCTGAATTGCATGACATGTCAGTCCAGCCTGGCGCAGATCGGATTGAATCCTTGGCGGTAACGGGTGACCAGCTCGCTGGCCGTATGCTGGAGTTGTGCTTGGTCTAGCGCCAAGGCAGCGCGAATGCCATCAGCAATTTTGGCCACTTCAACTGTCGCGGGTGTGCCGGCCTCCTCCCACGTGGCGGCGAAAGCGGTCTGTTTGGTGGGTCGCGTTGCCTGCGCTGGATGGCGGAGATTAATGCGCGGCAACGCGAATGCCATCGCAACGATCCTGCCATGCAGGCTGCTGCCGATATAGACGCGACTGCAGGCGATCAGCGCGCAGATGTCCCATAGATTCAGGGATTTGAATATCTTCACCGCTGGAGCGTGCATGCGTGCCGCAGCGCGCTGGTAGCACCGCAGATCGTCGTGCCACGGCGCTGCGCCAGCGCGGAAAAATGCCACGCCAAAGCCGCTTGAGATTGCAATCTGATCAAGCTGGGCAGCGATTTCCGCCAGTGTTTGATCATCGCCAAAGTCGGCACTGAACTGCACGGCAATATACCCTTGCGGGAACGCCCGAAGGATCTGCGCGACCTCGCCTTGCCTTGCGCGCTGGCGGATCTTCGTGCCGAACAGCTCCGCCACCATCACGGCAGGATCGGGGATGAGCCGGGTCGTGACGCCTGATGCGTCCAATAGCGCCTTTGTCTGCTGGTCGCGCACGCTGACATCATCGGCTGCCTTGAGCTTCGCCACTACTTCGGCGCGCAGCGCCGGGTCACACTGGTTGAGGTCCACGCCTCCGACAGCGTTGTAGAACACGCTGGCAACATCGGAAAACAACTCCGGTGGCAGGGTATAGGGCGCCAGCGCAGCGCTCTCCAGCTTACTATGCGCCCATGCCAGCCTTTCTTGTGTCCGGCCTTCGAGGCGTGCAACGGTTTCTTGCGCCTGATCCGGCGCCAGCAGCATCACCGCTGCTTCCCAGGCGTCGCAAGTAAGGAGTTCGCCGCCCACGTGAATGATGTTGACAGGACGCTCGCCCCACTGCCCGGCAAGTTGCGCCAGCGCGTTGACCCGATGTCCGCCATAGAACCGTAAATCACGCGCTGCCAGGCCGGCGAATAGCAGATCCTTGCGTGCCAGCAAGGTTGCGATGATGTGCGGGAACAAGAGGTCACCGAAGTTGTGGCGATCGAAAGCGCCGAACAGAACGGTGGGAATGCCTGTGCTTGCATCATGCGTCACTGGATGGATCCTTAGACCATGTCTTGCGGCAAGGTACCTGTCTGGCGTCGTGCGCCGAACAAATCCGACAGGCAGTATCAGCGCCTTCTGAGCAGACCGCCACCTCCCTCCAGCCGGCTGCTCAACGCCGCGTTTAGCGCCTTTCGCGAGCGAATGTGCGCTCAGTTACTCAAGCACCCGCCCATTTTCAACCTTCAGTTCGTAGTGTTGAGAATGCTCATCAAATCTGTCCAGCAATTTTCTGGCCTCGGGCGGAACTACCGCCAGTTCATAATCTTCACCGGCAAAGGCTTTGACCGCCTCCATCGAAGAGAACCGCATTATGGTCACGAACTCTTCGCAGTCAACCATGCTTCTGGTTAAGAGATCTATGCCCAGGAACCCATCGATTCCTTTCGCTTCGATAGCCCGGAATATCTCCGTCTTCAGCAGCGTTTCATACGCAGCCGCATTCTGAGGCTTGGCCCATCCATGCCATACCCTGACAATCATGGCATCCTCCTGACTCCGAAACCTATCATCCTATAAATTGATTATAGGCGTCATTTTTGAGGCTCAACTTGCCGTTCTGACGCCTGACTCGGGGAGTGAAATTCGCTGAGGATTTTCCGCCGCACGGTTTTCAACGCAGATACGAATTTTTTCGGCTGTAGCAAGAATCGATAGAAAGCGCGATGCCTGTTTATCGCCGACGGCGGCAGCGCAAGGCTTTATTGTCCACCTCAGACTGTCACCGGACAGTCAGAATCTGAGCGTGACGGGCAGCCCTCGACCCACATTAAATGCTCATTCGTGCCGGGCAAAGCCGGGAAAGTTCATTTCCAGATCTCCGGGCCGGTCGATATCGCGCAGCACGCCCGGATCGTCGACCGGGCACAGCAGCAGTTGTTGCCGATGCGATGCCAGAATCGATTTTCCGCCGTGGTCCCCGGTCAGCGCCGATAGTTGATCGCAGCCACTGTCCGGCAAACCCGACCGGGTGCCCGCGCCTGCCGTGAAACTCGCTGGCAGCAAGGCTGGCGCCGGCGCGCAGGCTGGCGGCAACTGACAGATGGCTGCTTGGCAAGATAAAAGGCATGTCGGCCAGCGCGACGATCCAGGCGGCCGCGTCGGCGCTTTCCCGCACGCCGGGCGCCAGGCTGTGGCCCATGCCGGCATCGGCATCCTGGCAAATCACCGTTTCACAGCCTTCGGCGGCGAGCAGCCCGGCCAGCGCGTCACTGCCCGGGCGCAGCACGGCAATCAGGCGCTCGCAGGCCGGGCGCAGATTGCGCGCCGCCGCCAGCGCCATCGGCGTGCCGTCGGGCAGCCGATGAAGCAGTTTGTCGCTGCCGAAGCGGCTGCCGCGGCCGGCGGCGAGCAGGATGCCGACGATCGGTCCCGGCATGATTCAGCCGACTCCGCAACCGACTGCGGCCGAGGCTTTCGTCCGCAGCAAGCCGTCCCTGGTCCGCACGCCGTTCTTGACCGCCGTCATCTCGGCCAGAATCGCGACCGCGATTTCCGGCGGCGTGCGGCTGCCGATCGGCAGGCCGACCGGGCCATGCAGGCGGTCGATTTCGGCCTGCGACAGGTCGAAATACTGCAGCAGCCGCTCGCGGCGCCGCTGGTTATTGATCCGCGAACCGAGCGCGCCGACGTAAAAGGCGGGCGACTTCAGCGCTTCCAGCAACGCCATGTCGTCCAGCTTGGGGTCGTGGGTCAGCGCAACCACCGCGCTGTGCGGGTCCAGCCCCAGTTCGAGCACCACATCGTCCGGCATGCCGGGCACCAGCGTCGTGCCCGGCACGTTCCATTCCGCCGCATATTCGCTGCGCGGATCGCAGATGGTGACCTGATAGTCGAGCGCCTGCGCCATCTGCGCGAGATAGCTTGAAATCTGCCCGGCGCCGATGATCAGCAGGCGCCAGGCCGGGCCATGCAGCGTGGTCAGCGTCCGGCCATCCCATTCCAGCGCGTCGCCGGCCGCGCCGGAATCAATGCGTGGCGCCCGGCTGGCCGATCACCACGCTGCGCCGAACCAGTTGACCGGCCGCAATCCGCTCGGCCAGCTTCTGCAACGAAGCGGGATCGGGCGCTGGCTCGACCACCAGTTCCATGGTCCCGCCGCACGGCAGGCCGTAGCGACGGGCCTCGTCCTGCGTCACGCCGTAGCGCAGCACGAAGGGCGCCGCCGCTGCAAAATCGCCGGCCAGCAGGCGTTCGATCAGGTCGGTTTCGATGCAGCCGCCCGACACCGAGCCCTGTACCTGGCCGTCGTCGCGCAGCACCATCCAGGCGCCGGGCGGCCGCGGGGCCGAACCCCAGGTCCGGGCCACCGTGACCAGCGTGCAGCGGTGCCCCGCCGCCGCCCAGCGCCGGGCGGCGCTGAGAGCACCTGAGTGTCCTGGCTATCCATGTCAGGCTTCCAGTTCGGCCGTGTTGAAAGGCATCCGGCGCAGGTATTTGCCGGTGGCGGCGGCGATCGCATTGGCGACCGCCGGCGCGAGTCGGCGGCACGCCCGGTTCGCCGATGCCGGTCGGCGCGGCGGTCGAAGGCACGATATGGACTTCGACTGCCGGCATCTCGTTGATGCGCAGCGGCGGGTAGCCGTCGAAATTGGCCTGTTCGACCCGCCCCTCCTTGAGCGTGATTTCGCCATGCAGGGCGGCGGAAAGCGCAAAGCCGACCGCGCCCTCGATCTGCGAGCGGATATTGTCGGGATTGATCGCGATGCCGCAATCGACCGCGCACACGATGCGGTCGACCTTCAGCGAACCGTCTTTGCCGACCGTCACTTCGGCCACCTGCGCAACGTAGGAATTGAACGATTCATGCACCGCAATGCCGCGGCCGCGCCGCTCGCCGGCCGCCGCCTTGAGCGGCTTGCCCCAGCCGGCCTTGTCGGCGGCCAGCTTGAGCACGCCGGCGTGGCGCGGATGTCCGGCCAGCAGTTCGAGCCGCAAGCGCAAGCGGGTCCTTGCCCATCGCCGCCGCGACTTCGTCGAGAAACACCTCGGTCGAGTAAGCGGTGTGCGAGGAGCCGACCGAGCGCCACCACAGCACCGGCACGCCGATATCGGTGGGCGTGTGCAGGTCGACCGTCAGGTTCGGGATCGCGTACGGCAGGTTGGCGGCGCCCTCGACCGAGACGCCGTCGATGCCGTCCTTGACCATCATTTTTTCGAACGGCGAGCCGGCCAGGATCGACTGGCCGACCAGCCGGTGCTTCCAGCCGATCAGCTTGCCGCTGCCGTCCAGCGCCGCTTCCAGCGCGTGATGAAAGAGCGGCCGGTAGTAGCCGGCGCGCATGTCGTCCTCGCGCAGCCAGACCAGCTTGACCGGGGCGCCGGCCATTGATCGCCTTGACGATCTGCGCCGCCTCCAGCACGTAGTCGGAATCCTTGCAGGCGCGCCGGCCGAAGCTGCCGCCGGCGTACAGCATGTTGATCTTGACCTGTTCCGGCTTGAGGCCGAGGAACTGCGCCAGCGCCGTCCTGGTCGCCGGTCTGCAACTGCTCGCCGTTCCAGACTTCGCAGCCGTCGGCGTCGAGCCGGATCACGCAGTTCATCGGCTCCATCGCGGCGTGCGCCAGATAGGGGAAGTCGTACGCCGCGCTGATGACCTTGGCCGCGCCGGCAAACGCTTTGCCGGCGTCGCCGGTCTGCTTGGCGACCAGGCCCGGGGTCTTGGCCAGTTCCTTGTAGCGGGCCAGGATTTCGTCGCTGCCCAGCTTGAAGGCGGTGCTCTCGTCCCAGCTCACGACCAGCGCGTCGCGGCCCTTCTTGGCGCTCCAGGTGTCGTTGGCGAGCACCGCGACGCCTTGCGGAATCTGCACCACATCGACCACGCCCTTGACCGCCTTCGCCTTGCTCGCATCGAAAGACTTGACCTTGGCCCCGAACAGCGGCGGATGGGCAACCACGGCAACCAGCATGCCGGGCAGGAAGACGTCCTGCGTGAAGCGTGCCGAACCGTTGGTCTTGGCCGCGCTGTCCTTGCGCTTGGCCTGCTTGCCGATCAGGCGGAAATCCTTGCGGGTCCTTGAGCTTGAGCTCGGTCGGCACGGCTTCCTTGGCGGCATCGCAGCGCCAGTTCGCCGAAACTGGCCTTGCGGCCGCTGGCGCGATGGCTGACCACGCCGTCGCGCACGACAATCCCGGCCGCGCCAACCTTCCAGCGGCGCGCCGCCGCCGACACCAGCATCGCGCGCCCGGTGGCGCCGGCCTTGCGCAACTGCTCCCAGGAATTGGCCATCGCGGTGCTGCCGCCGGTGCCTTGCGCCGGGCCCCAGAACAGGTTGTTGTAGCGCGTCGCATCGGCCGGCGCGCCTTCGACCCGGACCTGTTTCCAGTCGGCATCGAGCTCGTCGGCGAGGATGGTCGCCAGGCCGGTGTAGGTGCCCTGGCCCATTTCCAGATGCTTGGAGATGACGGTGACGCTGTTGTCGGCGCCGATGCGCAAAAAGGCGTTCGGCGCGAAGTTGGCCGCAGCGGCCAGGCCCTCGCCCGCCTTGCCCGGAGCCGGCAGCAGCGACGGCCAGCGCCGGCAGGCAGAAGCCGAGCGTCAGGCCGGCGCTGCCTTGCAGGAAACGGCGGCGGCTGAGGTTTTCAATCGAGATATCGGACATGTCGGTCTCCTAGGCCAGCGTCTTGGCGGCTTCGTGGATGGCGGCGCGGATGCGCACGTAGGTCGCGCAGCGGCACAGGTTGCCGGACATCGCATCGTCGATGTCGGCGTCGGTCGGCTTGCGGTTCTGGCTGAGCAGCGCTACCGCGCTCATGATCTGCCCGGACTGGCAGTAGCCGCACTGCACCACGTCGAGCTTGCGCCAGGCTTCCTGCACGGCCTTGCCGACGCGGTTGCTGTCGACCGCCTCGATGGTGGTGATCTTGCGGCCGGCCGCCGCCGACACCGGCACCGAACAGGCGCGGATCGGCGTTCCGTCCAGATGCACGGTGCAGGCGCCGCACAGGGCCTGGCCGCAGCCGTATTTTGTTCCCGTCATGTGCAGGGTGTCGCGCAGCGCCCACAGCAGGGGCGTATCGGGCGCCACATCGAGTTGATGTGCTTTGCCGTTCACATTGAGCTGAATCATGGGCAGCCTCCGTCGGTCAGGTTGGTTTGGGCGGCGATCTGCGCCGCCAGGTATTGTTGGTCAAGTATGGACGACAGGCGTCTGCTATTCGATAGCAATTTCCTGCGAGTTTCTTGCCCAATCGTGCACGCCGGGCTGTCGCCACGCATCGCCATCCGGCGCTTCCGTTAATATGGACGGCATCATATTTTCAAGTCGGACAAAAATGGAACAGATTGGTTCAGAGCCCCGGCCGGCGCCGGACATCGCCGGCCGTCAGGCGGAGCTGGCCGCCATCATTGAACGATATTGTTGCGGCGCAGATGGGGTCCACCCGACGCCTATCCCCGGCCTCACCTTCTTTCGCCAGGCCTCGCCCAGCACGCCGGCCTGCGCCGTCGTCAAGTCGGTTTTCGCGCTGCTGGTGCAGGGCGCGAAGCGGGTCGTGCTGGCCGACGAGGCTTACGACTACGACCAGCGGCATTACCTGATCACCTCGGTCGACCTGCCGCTGCTGGCGCAGATCACCCGGGCCTCGGCCGCAGCGCCTTACCTCGGCCTGGCACTGGATCTCGATGCGCGCCAGATCGGTGACTTGATGAGCAAAATGGCCCCCGCCGCGCCGTCGACCGCAAGCGTGCTGCGCGGGCTGGCGGTGAGCGAAATCACTGCCGACATTCTCGATGCAGCGCTGCGCCTGGCCCGCCTGCTCGCCACGCCCGCCGCCATCCCGGTACTGGCGCCGCTGATCGAGCAGGAACTGCTGTACCACCTGCTGAGCGGCGAACAGGGCGCCCGCCTGCGCAATGTGGCGATCAAGGGCAGCCAGGGCCACCAGATATCGCGTGCGATTCAGTGGATCAACCAGCGCTTCACGCAGCCGATGGCGATCGACGAACTGGCCGGTGCCGTCAGCATGAGCAAGTCGTCGCTGCACCACCATTTCAAGGCGCTGACCTCGATGAGTCCGCTGCAATACCAGAAAACCCTGCGCCTGCAGGAAGCGCGCCGCCTGATGCTGATCGAGCAACTGGACGCCGCCTCGGCCTGCCACCGGGTCGGCTACGAAAGCCCGTCGCAATTCAGCCGCGAATACCGCCGGGTCTTCGGCGCGCCGCCGCTCAAGGACATCGCCCAGATGCGGCAAGCAATTTAGGGCGTGTTGACATATGATTTGGGAGATGCGTTCAAGCCAAAACGTGGGCTGGCAAGGCGGGTGTCGCAGTTGGGGCTGACGCCCCAACAAGGCACGCAACGCAGTCCAGCGCGCGTTTTGGCTTGAACCCGGAGGGAATGGGTCTAAACAGGCGCATGGCGTTGTTGCAACCCGCTTGCAGTGCTCGCACTGCGGCGCGTGCTGCGCCTAGCCCTGCGCCTGTTTAGACCCATTCGCACTCTCAAATCATATGTCAACACGCCCTAGATAGCCGCGACCAGTTTTTGCGACTGCTGTCGGCACCGCGCCAATGAAAACGTCCCGATCTGTTTCCTAAATATTGCTGGCCGTCTGCTTGGACCGAATTTGAGACATTCACGATCGGATCAATCCTGCCAAATCAAATACTGCTTATACCGACCAGCGGCTAAACATTTTTCCTTCGGGGTTCGGAAAAAATGAATAAGCGCAGGGTACGCCCGCGATCAACTTCACAACGGTGCGCAGCACGCACCCTACTCAGATTTCACCCCGCAAGCCCCATTCAAAAATCCTTCAGCACCAGCTTGCCGATCACGCTGCCCTGCTCCAGCAGCGCATGCGCTTTGCGCAGGTTCGCGCTGTTGATCGGGCTCAATACCTGGCTGAGCGTGGTGCGCAGCGTGCGCTGATCGATCAGGCGCGCGACTTCGTTGAGCAGATGGCCTTGTTCTTCGATGTCGGCGGTGTCGAACATGGTGCGGGCGAACATCATTTCCCAGACCAGGCCGGCGCTTTTTCCTTTGAGCGGTGCGACGTCGAGCGGCGCGCGGTTTTCGACGATGGCGCAGATCAGGCCTTGCGGCGCGACGATTTGGGCGGCGGCAGGGAAATGCCGGTCGGTGTCGTTCAGGATCAATACATAGTCGGCGCTGGCGATGCCGAGCGCGGCCAGTTGCGCCGGCATGTCTTCGAAATGGTTGATCACATGCTGCGCGCCCAGTTCGCGCACCCATTGTGCCGATTCCGGGCGCGAGGCGGTGCCGATCACGGTCAGTCCGGCGACTTTGGCCGCCAGTTGCACCGCGATCGAGCCGACGCCGCCGGCCGCGCCGATGATCAGGATGGTTTTGCGCGGCAGCGCGTGCGGCGGGGTCGGCACGCGCAGGCGGTCGAACAGCGCTTCCCATGCGGTGATCGCGGTCAGCGGCAAGGCGGCGGCCTGCTCGAAGCTGAGCGTGTGCGGCATGTGCCCGACCACGCGCTGGTCGACCAGATGGAACTCGCTGTTGCTGCCGGGGCGGGTGATGTCGCCCGCATAGAACACCCGGTCGCCGATCTTGAAGCCGCTGACATCGGGGCCGACCGCTTCGACGATGCCGGCCGCATCCCAGCCCAGCACCCGCGGTTGCGGCTCGACGCCGGTCTTGGAGATCCTGACCTTGGTGTCGACCGGATTGACGCCGATCGCCTTGACCGCGACCAGCAGATCGCGCCCCTGCGGCACAGGTTTTTCGAGGGTGACGTCGAGCAGCGATTCGGGATGGTCGATCGGCAGGTATTGGGTAAGGGCGACGGCTTTCATGGCATGACTCCGGTGAGGTGGATGTGGCTACGGGAATGTCTGGCATCATTATGCAGATGCGGTATTTTTTGATAAAGACCGCTGTATTTGAATGACTTTCAAAAAATTTTTGACAATCACCTGAACCCGCCATGTATTCGACCACCGATTTGCAGCTGTTCATCCGCATCGCCGATCAGGGCACGCTGTCGCAGGCGGCGCGCGATCTGGCGCTGAGCACCGCGACCGCCAGCGCCGGCCTGAAACGGCTGGAGCAGAAACTGGGAACGCGCCTGTTCGTGCGCTCGACCCGCAGCATGCGCCTGACCCGGGACGGCGAAGTGTTCCTCGAATACAGCCGCCAGGCGCTGGCGCTGCTGGGCGAAGGCGAGGCGCTGATCCGCACCGAAAGCAGGCGATCGGCGGCCATATCCGCATCGCGGCGTCATCCGATCTGGGGCGGCATGTGCTGCTGCCGTTCATCGATGCGTTCCAGCAGCTGCATCCGGCGGTGACGATCGGCCTGCAGCTGTCGGACAGCGTGATCGACCTGTTTCGCGAACCGATCGACCTGGCGTTTCGTTATGGCAAGCTGGAAGATTCCAGCCTGGTGTCGCAGCAGCTGATCGACAACCGGCGCATGCTGGTCGCGTCGCCAGCCTATCTGGCGCAGCATCCGCCGCTGCAGACGCCGAAGGATTTAATCCAGCACAACTGCCTGCTGTATTACCTGAAAAGCGGCCTGTACAACAGCTGGCCGTTCGACAACGGCAAGGAAACGCTGGCGATCAAGGTCAAGGGCGATCGCATGGCGAACGACGGCGCGGTGGTGCGCGAATGGGCGGTGGCCGGCCTGGGCATCGCGTACAAATGCTGGCTGGACGTCAGGCAGGATCTGGCGGCCGGCCGGCTGGTCCGGGTGTTGCCGCAGTATCAGGGCGACAGCGTGCCGCTGAATGCGGTCTACCCGCACCGGAACAACATCGCGCCGCGCATCCGCAGCCTGCTGGCCTACCTGAAAGCCGGGCTGGCCGAATTTGAACCAGCTGCGCAGTGAGCCATTTGTCATTTCCAAATAATGGGCTCGGCGCCATTTAATACCGCATTGCAACGACTCTCGCTGCGTTCATCAAGTCCAAACCTGCGTCGTTTTGGCCCGGAACGGGCGCGTCAGCCTTGACCTGCGATGACACCAGCCGGTGTTTTTCTCATTAAATCGGCTATTTGCAAGGTGTGACAAATTGTAAAGAGAGCTGGTCTCAGCGCACTATCGCTGTAAGGTAAGTTTCCTTTTCGCCAAGCACTTCAATCCTATCCTGACCGCCTCACCAAGGCGCAGGATGACCACACAGAGCACGCCGCTTATCCGAGGTATGCCTCAAAGGAGTAGACATGTTAATTGCTACCTATGCCCTGACGACCCTCTCGGTCGAACAGAAGAAAGAACGCAGCTTCATCTCCCGCCTCCAGCAATATTTGCAGGCGAATGCGGGCAAGCCGCAGAAAATCGATCCGGCCCGCATCAAGTCGCAACTCGACGAACTGACGCGGTTTGCCGAGTCGCGCCACCAACGCAAAGTCGAAGGCTGCCTGATGCCGGCCGTGCGCAAAGCGACGCGCGAAGCGGACCCCTTGTTGGCCGACCTGGAATTCTTGAGCCGGGTTGGCAGCGACATGCTGCGCTCGGTGCACCAGTGCCTGCACCGTGTATTCAGGCATGGCGCGGCGCAATTGGCGCACCTGTGCCACATGATGGAGTTGTACTGCCAGAACTTATTGGAACGCCTGACGAAAGAGGAGCAGGAATTGCTGCCCTTGGCACAGCGCGTGATCTCCAGCGAAGCCTGGTTCGCAATTGGCACCACCTTCCTGTCCCACGATGCGGGGCACGAGGAACGCAATCGCAGCGCACAAATGCCCGGCTAGTGCGCTCGACGCCATTTTCGGTGCGATCAGCGCGGCGGCCGAAATTTTCAGCGAAACGCCCGACACGAGCAAATTGGGTCGTTCGTCGATGTCTTCGGTCAGCGGCAACAGCATTCACGCTCAGACACGTCCCGCCGGATCAAATCCCTGTTTATTCCAATAATCGTTGATTGAGTTAAATCAAACAATGTGATGTTGCGCCGGAAATTGCGCTGCCAACGGGGTATCTTCTCTGATACGTTTGCGAACCCATTACAGCCGCAAGGAGGCTCTCATGAAACAGAGTGAAGTGCTGAAAACCCTCAATCGCATCATGGAACTGGAACTGGCCGGCGTGGTGCGCTACACCCACTACGCGCTGATGGTGTATGGATTCAACCGCATCCCGATCGTCGACTGGCTGCAAAAGAACGCCGATGAAGGGCTGCTGCATGCCCGTCAGGCAGGCGAACTGGTGACCTGGCTGGGCGGCCACCCGTCGCTGGCCATCGGCCCCCTGCTCGAATCCCACAAGCACGACATCGGCGACATCCTGCGCGAATCGCTCGAGCACGAAGCCGAGGCGCTGAAGGCTTACTACGCCTTGCTGGCGCTGGTCAAGGACAAGGACGTCCGGCTCGAGGAATACGCGCGCGACATGATTTCACAGGAAGTCGCGCATCAGGACGAAGTCAACAAGATGCTGCGCAAGCCCGGCCAGACCGAACCGTTCCACGCGTAGCGCTCCGCCGTTGCGCAAGTAGCGCAGGCCTGCGTGCCTGCACTGCCGGAAGCGCCCCGGCCGACCTGCCTGGCCTCCAGAATGGCCGACAGGCCGGCTCGGGAGCCTGTTTTTATACTGGCAGGTGTATTTTTAAACAGCCAATGAACATGTGCGCAAACCACCCATAAATTCGACATACCCCCACTTTTTATCACTTTCAAAACGACTCGATGGAGAAAATTTTGTCCACGAAAGTCACGAAAAGCACGAAAAATAAAACCGGGTAGCCTGGGTCGAAAAGAGTACTGCCAGATGGCGCTGAACCACACAGCAACAGCCGAACGTTTTTTGCCATGCGGTGCTTTCGTGCCTTTCGCGGACAGTACTTGTGTTTCGAAGCCAGCCCACAACATCTACCATCGATCAAAAATTCCAGTGCCGCCGCTCGAATGAAGTGGCTCCATACACATGGTTAAACTGGCACTATCATGTAGAACCAAAAAGTTTGAAACTAGCCTCCTCAATCAATTTGGAGGAAGACGATGAACAGCAACCAGCACTGGAAAGAACGCAAGGACGAAGCCACCCCACGCGGCGTCGGCGTGATGTGCAATTTTTACGCAGCGCGCGCAGAGAATGCCGAACTGTGGGATGTCGAAGGCAAGCGCTACATCGATTTCGCCGCCGGCATCGCGGTGCTCAACACCGGCCACCGCCACCCGAAAATCGTCGCCGCCATCCGGCAACAGCTGGAATGCTTCACCCATACCGCTTACCAGGTTATTCCTTACGGCAGCTATGTCGAACTGGCTGAAAAAATCAACCGCCTGACGCCCGGCGATCACCAGAAGAAAACCGCGTTCTTCACCACCGGCGCGGAAGCGGTTGAAAACGCGGTCAAGATCGCCCGCGCCGCCACCGGCCGCCCCGGGCTGATCGCATTCTCCGGCGCGTTCCACGGCCGCACCATGATGGGCATGGCGCTGACCGGCAAGGTCGATCCGTACAAGCTCGGCTTCGGCCCCTTCCCCGGCGACGTCTATCACGCGCCGTTCCCGAATGCGCTGCACCAGGTGTCGGTGGCAAGACTCGCTGGCTGCGCTGAACCTGCTGTTCAAGACCGATGTCGATCCGAAACGGGTGGCCGCGATCATCCTCGAACCGGTGCAGGGCGAAGGCGGCTTCTGCCCCGCGCCGCTCGAATTCATGCGCGCGCTGCGCGAACTGTGCGACCAGCACGGCATCCTGCTGATCGCCGATGAAGTCCAGACCGGTTTCGCCCGTACCGGCAAGCTGTTCGCGATGGAGCATTTCGACGTCTTGCCCGACCTGATGACGCTGGCGAAAAGCCTGGCCGGCGGCATGCCGCTGTCAGCCGTCTGCGGCCGCGCCGAGATCATGGACGCGCCGGCACCCGGCGGCCTGGGCGGCACCTATGCCGGCAATGCGCTGGCGGTGGCCTCGGCGCTGGCGGTGCTCGACATCATCGAATCGGAACAGCTGGTGGCGCGCGCCAACCAGCTGGGCCAGCAGCTGCAACAACGCCTGTACGCGCTCAAGGAAGATCCGCACAGCGGCCGCCGCATCGCGCAGATCCGCGGCCTGGGCGCGATGATCGCGGTCGAATTCAAGCATCCTGAAACGGGCCAGCCGGACGCCGACTTCACCAAAAAAGTACAGGCGCGCGCGCTGGAACAAGGCCTGCTGCTGCTGAGCTGCGGCGTGTACGGCAACACCATCCGCTTCCTGTTCCCGCTGACCATCGGCGACGCCGTGATGAGCGAGGCGCTCGACATCCTCGACGCCGCCATCCGTACCGCATAAAAGAATTGATCACCATGCTGACACTTAACGATCCAAGCCTGTTCAAACAGCAAGCCTATCTCGACGGACAATGGTGCGACGCCGACAACGGCGAAACCATTTTCGTGAGCAACCCCGCCACCGGCGCCTTGATCGGCAGCGTGCCGAAGATGGGCGCCGCCGAAACCCGGCGCGCGATCGCCGCCGCCAACGCCGCCTGGAAAGGCTGGCGCAACAAGCTGGCCAAGGAACGCGCCGCGATCCTGCGCCGCTGGCATGACCTGATGCTGGCCAACAGCGACGACCTGGCCGCGATCATGACCGCCGAACAAGGCAAGCCGCTGGCCGAAGCCAAGGGCGAGATCGCCTACGCGGCCTCCTTCATCGAATGGTTTGCCGAAGAAGGCAAGCGCATCTACGGCGACACCATCCCGACCCCGGCCCACGGCCGCCGCATCATCGTCACCCGCGAGCCGATCGGCGTCTGCGCGGCGATCACGCCGTGGAACTTCCCGTCCGCGATGATCACGCGCAAGGCCGGCCCGGCGCTGGCTGCCGGCTGCCCGATGATCGTCAAGCCGGCCGAACAGACCCCGTTCTCGGCGCTGGCGCTGGCCGAACTGGCGCACCGCGCCGGCGTCCCGCAAGGCGTGTTCAGCGTCATCACCGGCCAGGCCTCCGCGATCGGCGGCGAAATGACCGGCAACCCGACCGTGCGCAAGATCAGCTTCACCGGCTCGACCGAAATCGGCCGCCTGCTGATGCGCCAGTCGGCCGACACCGTCAAGAAGCTGTCGCTGGAACTGGGCGGCAATGCGCCCTTCATCGTGTTCGACGATGCCGACCTCGATGCGGCGGTCGAAGGCGCGATGGCGTCCAAGTTCCGCAACGCCGGCCAGACCTGCGTCTGCGCCAACCGCATGTACGTGCAGGACAAGGTATATGACGCGTTCACCGCCAAGCTGCTGGCGGCGATGCAGCAGCTGCAGGTCGGCCTCGGCACCGAGACCGGCACCAACCAGGGTCCGCTGATCGATCAGGATGCGGTGGCCAAGGTCGAGGAATACATTGCCGATGCGGTCGCCAAGGGCGGCAAGGTCGTCACCGGCGGCAAGCGCCATGCGCTGGGCCACACCTTCTTCGAGCCGACCCTGATCACCGAAGTGACGCAGGACATGCGCGTGGCGCGCGAGGAAATCTTCGGCCCGGTGGCGCCGATCTTCCGCTTCCAGACCGATGAAGACGTGGTCAACATGGCCAACGACACCGAATTCGGCCTCGCGTCGTATTTCTTCAGCCGCGATATCGGCCGCATCTGGAACGTCGCCGAGCAGCTCGAATACGGCATGGTCGGCATCAATACCGGCATGTTCTCGAATGAAGTGGCGCCGTTCGGCGGCGTCAAGCAATCCGGTCTGGGGCGCGAAGGCTCGAAGTACGGGATGGACGACTACCTGACCATGAAGTACTGGTGCCTGGGCGGCCTGTAATTCCATTTCTAAATCAACCGTGCACTTTGTCGGCTTCGCTTGCCGTACCTGCGTACTGTCTGCGCTTTGCCTTCGCGTTCACGGTTGATGTAGAAACGGAATAAGCCTATGTCAGCGCAACGGTCAGGCGCTGCCTGGCCGTTTTTTTGTCACCGGTAAAAGAGGACATCACGATGAACAACACGCTTCAAGCGCCGCAACAGCCTGCAGCACGCCTGGGATCAGGCACCGGCCTCGCACTGGCCGTCCTGATTGCGGCACTGGCCGGCGGCAGTGTACTGGGTGCAAAAAACCGTGCCGGACTGACCGAAACCCAGGCCTACATCAACAGCAAAGGGGTACTGGTCAACAGCATGAAGAGCGCCTTGCTGGAAGGCGCGATCGAGATGCGCAACATCGGCCTGCAGTCGAATGCCGGCGCGATGAAAAGTGTCGGCGAACGGGTCCGGCTTCAGCAAAAACGCTATGACGAGACCCGTGCCAGGCTGGAAGCAAGCGGCTTGAGCGAGGCGGAAAAACGCATCCTGGCCGACATCGCACAACTCGACAAAGAGATCGAGGCGCCGTTTCAGGAAGCGATGAATCAGGCGCTGATCTTCAACAACGAAGGCGCGGCCAAGACGCTGGTCGGCATCATCGACCCGCTGCACAGGCAGGAACTGGTCGAGATTACCAAGCTGGTCGACCTGCAATACGCAGCGGCCCAGGAAACCTTGTACGCAGCCAGCCTGTCGGAAAAGAACAGGTCCTACCTGCTCCTGATCCTCGGCGCACTGGCACTGGCGATTGTCGGCAAGCTATCCCTGCGCCGCAGGCAGTCAGGCATCTGATGGCCAGTCGCTGAAAGGGAAAGGCATGTCTTCCGTGTCGAAACTGAGGAAGCGCACGATGTGCTGCACATAGCGTCCCAGACTGCGGCCGAATGCCAGCAGGCGCACATTCGGCGCCCCGTTCAACAGCGCAAACAGAAATTGCAGGATGGCAATGATGAACAGCAGCGTTCCGGACAACTGGTAGACCATCGCCATCAACAGCATGAACAAGCCGCGCAGCCAGATGTTGCGCCTGCTGGTCGTCGTCACCGGATACTCGCTCATAAATACTCCTTTGAAAGTGCATCGGCCATAAGAGATGGCGGATGTTGACGGATTCAGCTACGCATTAAGGGTGGTGGATCAAGGCTGCCAAGTCAAGGCCAGCCTGGTTCAATGCATGCCGGGCGCGCCTCAACAATTGCGTAAATACATGGGGGTATGTTTAAAAATACAGCCATTCCCGCACGTATTCATTGGCCTTAATATAATACTGGCATGAGTATATTATCCAGTCCGAGCCTCGCCAAAACGGCTCGGAGCGCCGACACATCGACCAAGGTCGCATGCGCGGGGAACCTGGCCCGCATCCAGTCGGGATTATTTTACGGATAGAGATCTCGCAACAACCTACCGAAGCCGTCATCAGGATCAGCAGCATGACGTCTCGACTCGTCTTCTGACTCCTTCTGACTATCGGTGCAAATATCGGCAATGACTAATTAGCACCATCGCTTTTGCGGTTGGCCAGTTCCTCCACCATAAAATCGACAAATGCCCGTACTTTGGCCGATAGATGGCGGTTCTGCTGATACAGAATCGAGAACGGGCGCGACCGTCCGCCGAAAGACTGCAGTATTTCAAGCAGTTCGCCCTGTTTCACCGCTTCCTCAGCAATGAAGTGATAAATCTGGAATATCCCTCCGCCGGCCTTGGCGTAGGTCACGCATCCCAATACGTCTTCCGAGCAGCGTATACGGCTGTCGAACGAGAAATCCACATTGGCCCCATCTTTCTTGAAGATCCATGGCATTGCCTTGCCGGTGCTGGGCAATACAAACTGGATGCATTCATGCTGGTGCAGATGGTCCAGATCCTGCGGGGACACCATGCTGTTTGAGATAAGCCGGCGTGGCAAAGACGCCCAGGGTCGCGTCTTCGAGTTTGCGCGCAACCAGGCGTGAGTCCTGCTGCGCGCCCAGGCGGATCGCCAGATCATAGCCTTCTTCCACGAAATCAATGTTGCGATTGGAGATATTGATCTCCACCGTAATGTCCGGATAACGCGCCCTGAACTTCGGCAGCAAAGGCAGCACGCGATAGTGTCCATAGGTGGTCGGTACGCTGATTCTGACGATCCCGCTGGGAATCAGCTGATGGCCGGTGATCGCACTCTCTGCTTCTTCAATTTGCGTCAACGCCTGCCGGCATTGTTCGTAATACAGGCGGCCGGCATCGGTGAGCCGGATCTGTCGCGTGGTGCGCGCGAACAGGCGCACGCCAAGACGCTCCTCGATGCGTCGCACCGAACGGCTTACCGCCGCCGGTGTCACGCCCAGTGTTTCCGCAGCGGATGTGAAGCTTTCCAGCTCTGCGGCTTTGCAAAACAGTTGAATGCTGCCCAGTTGGACGGCGCTGAAGTTTCTGCTCATGAGTTACATCGAGTAATAAATAAATTGAAGTCCGCCTAGTTTATTACTTTTACAACTAGTCATAAAGTAGCTCGTAGCGGATGCATCCGCTGTTTTTCAACGATAAAAGGATGAACAAAATGCGCAAACGCATACTGATGATAGTCACCTCCCATTCGACAATGGGAGCTAGCGGCAAGGCAACAGGGGTCTGGGCGGAGGAATTGACTGCGCCGTATTACATTTTTCTGGATGCCGGAATGGAAGTCGAGATCGCATCGCCCAAAGGCGGCAAAGTCCCGTTTGACCCCGCAAGCATCAAACCCAAGGGGCAAAGTGAAGCGCATATCGAACGTTTTCTGGCCGATCCCGCCGCGCAACGCAAGGTTGCCGACACCCTGGTCGCGGCGGCGGCCGATGCCCGCGGGTTCGATGCCGTATTTTTCCCGGGAGGACATGGCGCAATGTGGGACTTGCCGAACGATGCAGGCGTTACCCGCGCAGTGGAAGCCGCCTTTGCCGCCGGCAAGGTGATCGCAGCGGTGTGCCATGGCGCGGCCGGTCTGGTGACTGCCAGGCGTGCGGACGGCAAATCCATTTTGTTCGGGAAGCAGGTCAATGGATTTACCGATGCAGAGGAAGCCGCAGCGGGTCAGACAGAAGTGGTGCCCTTCCTGCTTGAGACACGCATGCGCGAATTGGGTGGAAAATTCCAAAAAGCGCCGAACTGGCAGGTATTTGCAGTACGTGACGGGCAATTGATCACGGGCCAGAATCCCAATTCGTCGGCCCTGGTGGCACAATATATTCTCGCTGCGCTGGAGGATTCCCAAGCCACGCTGCCTGCTTGAGTTCAGTCATGCGACTTGGGGCGTGTTGACTAAACTTGGGAGATGCGCCAAAATCATAGGTCAACACGCCCCAGTGCACTCACTCCATATGGCACGGTAGACGCCCGGCCATACATGCGGCACTCGGCGGCGAGTGCCAGCAGATTCGGATCCCGTTCCCGGCTTTTCAGCAGCAGCAAGGTAATCCGTTGACGGGCGATGTATTTTTCGTCCAGCGCTATCAGCTCGATGCGGGGGCTGAATTCGCCAATGCGTCCGGGCAGCAGGCTGTAGCCCATCCCTGCGCTGATGAGGTTGATCAACGAAAAAATATCTTTCACCCGCATCGCAATATTGGGAGCTGAAACCTGCCTGCTCAAAACAATACTTGAAGTTATCGGAAGTCGCATAACCTTCAGTCAGCGTGACAAATTTTTCTGTACGGAAATCCTGCAAGTCAATATGGGATTTGCCGGCATACGGCGAGCGCAGCGGTGCCGCCAAAAAGACATCGTCATCGAATAGCGGCACGGACACCAGTCCGTTACTGTCGTTTTCTGCATGCAGGCCGATCACGATCGCATCCAGTTGCCCATCCGCCAGACTGCGCAGCAGCTCCTGATTCGAGCCCAGCGTGAGATCGATATCGAGTTCAGGCCTGCGCGACTTGAGCCCGACCAGCAGTTGCGGAATGCAGCGCAAGGTCAGGGAATACAGCGAGCCTATCTTGAGCCGGGTGGCATTGAACCCCGCTGCCTCGCGCACTTTTCGTACGCCCTCCTCGCATTCGTCGATCGACTTCTTTGCGTATTCGGCAAAGGTATACGCGGTCTGCAGCGGAATCATGTTGCGGCCCTCACGCTTGAACAGCGGACAGCGCAATGCCTCCTCCAGCGAGTGCAACGCGCGGTGCACGCTGACCGTGCTTTGCCCCAGCGCCTCGGCGACCCGCGCCATATTGTTGAGCGCCATGAAGGCGAGGAAGACCTCCAGCTTTTTCAGCGTGATCGCATCATCGATAGCCATTCAGCCTCCTGTTCCACTATTGCCGTCCGAAATTCATTAACTTTACAGTAATGAATGCCCTTCAAGGTTGATTGAAGTGTAGCCAAAATGATTTTATCTTGTAGTCACGATGATTGAATAGCCGGAGTGAGCATGCAAACCAGTACCCATCAAAACCCGCAATGGAGCAAGCGCCGCACGGAAAAGAACCGCCGCCTGGCGCTGGTGCGGCACTTGGCCAACGGCCCCGTATTGCGCAGCGCAGACATCGTCACCGTACTGGAAAACCTGATCGCGCCTGGCGACCGTGTCGTACTTGAAGGCAACAACCAGAAGCAGGCCGATTTTCTGTCGCGTTCGCTGGCGCAGCTCGATTGCGCCAAGGTGAACAATCTGCACATGATCATGCCCAGCGTCAGCCGGCCGGAGCATCTGGACCTGTTCGAGCGCGGCATCGCGCGCAAGCTCGACTTTGCCTTTGCCGGTGCGCAAAGCCTGCGCATTTCGCAGTTCCTGCAGGACGGCCTGCTGGAAGTGGGTGCGATTCATACCTATGTCGAGCTGTATGCGCGCCTGTTCGTTGACTTGACGCCGAACGTGGTGCTGGTCGCCGGCTTCAAGGCCGACCGTCCAGGGCAATCTGTACACGGGTCCCAGCACCGAAGACACGCCGACGCTGGTCGAGGCGGCGGCATTTCGCGACGGCATCGTGATCGCCCAGGTCAACGAGATCGTCGATGACGTGAGCGAGCTGCCGCGGGTCGATATCCCCGGCTCCTGGATCGACTTCGTGGTGCAGGCCGACAAGCCGTTCTTCCTCGAGCCGCTGTTCACCCGCGATCCGCGCCTGATCAAGCCGCTCCACATCCTGATGGCGATGATGGCCATCCGCGGCGTGTACGAACGGCATCAGGTGCAGTCGCTCAATCACGGGATCGGCTTCAATACCGCGGCGATCGAACTGATCTTGCCGACCTACGGCGAACGACTCGGGCTGAAGGGGAAAATCTGCAAGAACTGGACGCTGAACCCGCATCCGACACTGATTCCGGCGATCGAAAGCGGCTGGGTCGACAGCGTGCACTGCTTCGGCGGCGAACTGGGCATGGAAAATTACGTCGCCGCACGTCCCGACGTGTTTTTCACCGGCCGCGATGGCTCGATGCGCTCGAATCGCGCGTTGTGCCAATTGGCGGGCCAGTATGCGGTGGATCTGTTCATCGGTTCCACCTTGCAAATGGATGGCTTGGGCAACTCGTCCACCGTGACACGCGGCCGCCTGACCGGCTTTGGCGGCGCCCCCAACATGGGGCACGATCCGCGCGGGCGCCGCCACCCGAGCCCGGCCTGGCTGGACTTGATCGAGACCGACGACCCGCTGGCGCGCGGCAAGAAACTGGTGGTGCAGTCGGTGGAAACCTTCCAGGGCGGCGGCCAGCCGACCATCGTCGAGTCGCTTGATGCGGTTGAAGTAGGCCGCGAATCCGGCATGCCGATCGCGCCGGTGATGATCTACGGCGACGACGTCACCCACGTGCTGACCGAGGAAGGGATTGCCTATCTGTACAAGGCGCGCTCGCTGGAAGAACGCAAAGCGATGATCGCCGCGGTTGCGGGGGTGACCCCGATCGGATTGAAGCATGATCCGGCCACCAGCAAGAAATTGCGTCAGGATGGACTGATTGCCCTGCCTGAAGACATCGGCGTCAATCGCAGCGAGGCGACCCGCTCGCTGCTGGCGGCCAAGAGCGTGGCCGATCTGGTGAGCTGGTCCGACGGCTTGTACGATCCACCTGCCAAATTCAGGAGCTGGTAATGGGTGCCGCCGCAATTCTTGAAAACCTTGGCCGGCCGGCCACCGACGCTGTGCGAACGCCTGGCCGATCTGGTGGTGGCAGCGCTGATCGATGAAGTCACGCTGACGCCGAAACCCGGACTGGTCGACATGCGCAGTCGCGGCGCACACCGCGACCTGAGCTGGGACCTGATGTGCCATTCGGCATGGGCGTTGCATCCGACTTTCCGCGCGATGGCCGTTGCCGGCCACAGCATCGCCGATCCGCAACAACTGCGTGAACGCATCGGCCGCATCGGCCGCGATGGAGAAGCGGCGATGATGCAGGCGACCGGCGGCATCAATACCCATCGCGGCGCGATCTGGGCGCTCGGCCTGCTGGTGACCGCAGCCGCACAGGACAGCCATGCACTTGCGCCAAGATCGGTGGCATCCCGCGCCGGTGCGCTGGCGCGCAGGCACGACCGCTTTGCGCCCGCCAGCACCGGCAACAAGGGCGAACGCGCCTGCCGCGAATACGGCGTCGGCGGCGCGCGGGCGCAGGCGCAGGCCGGATTCCCGCACGTGATCGATATCGCGCTGCCCTGCCTCGAACATGCACGCCGGCGCGGAGATGGCGAAAACGCCGCCCGCCTCAATGCGCTGCTGTCGATCGTCGCAGAGCTGGACGACACCTGCGTGTTGTCGCGCGGCGGCGCGGCGGCGTTGAACGCAGTGCAATCCGGCGCGCTGCAGATCCTCGATGCAGGCGGCGCCGGCAGCCTGCGCGGCAAGACCGCACTGCAGCAATACGAACAGGAACTGCTGACGCGCGATGTGTCGCCGGGCGGCGCAGCCGACCTGCTGGCAGCGACGCTGTTCCTGGACAAGATCAGCGACCGACTTTGCGTATTGAAACGAAAGAGAAATGCGATGGAAAAGATTTTCTATGAATATCCGGCAGGCGCGCCTGCCAAACAACGCGTTCTGACCGGCGTCGTCGGTTCCGGCGATCTGGAAGTCTTGCTGGAACCCCATATCGCCGGCGTCACCAGCGTCGCCATCAGTACCTCGGTGGACGGCATGCGCCATGTTTGGGAAGCCTTATTGACGCGCATCTTCACGGCCGCATTGCTGCCTGCCGCCCGGATCGAGATCAATGATTTTGGTGCAACACCGGGCGTGGTGCGGCTGCGCATCGAGCAGGCGTTCGAAGAATTGAATACAGCAAGCGGGAGGACCTCATGAATATAGAACAACTGCTGCAGCGCGAGAGCTTCATCGAACTGGATGCGCGCAGCCGGGCGCGCGCCTTGCTCGACGCCGGTTCGATGCGCGAACTGATCGGCCCGTTCGACCGCATCAGCTCGCCGTGGCTGGCGCTGCAAGGCGTGGTCACGCAGTCGGATGACGGCGTGGTGGTCGCCAAAGGCAGCATTCGACGGCCAGCCCACGGTGGTGCTGGCGATCGAAGGCGCGTTCCAGGGCGGCAGCCTGGGCGAAGTCGGCGGCGCCAAGATTGCCGGCGCGCTGGAATTGGCGGCAGAAGACAACCGCAACGGCATCCCGACCCGGGCCATCATCCTGTTTGAAACCGGCGGCGTGCGCCTGCAGGAAGCCAACCTCGGTCTGGCGGCGATTGCAGAAATCCATTCGGCAATCGTCGATCTGCGCCGCTATCAGCCGGTGATCGGGATCACGGCCGGCACCGTCGGCTGCTTCGGCGGCATGTCGATCGCTGCCGCGCTGTGCAGCTATCTGGCGGTGACCCGCGAGGCGCGGCTCGGCCTGAATGGCCCGGCGGTGATCGAGCAGGAAGCCGGCATCGCGGAGTACGACTCGCGCGACAAGCCGTTCATCTGGAGCTTCACCGGCGGCGAGCAACGCTATCACTCCAAGCTGGCCGATGCCTATGTCGAAGACGATAGCGAGCAAATCCGCAGCGTGGTCGGCGACTGGTTCCGGCGCGGCCTGCCCGATCACAACCGCAGCGAGCTGTACCAGGGCTTTCTGGCCCGTCTGGCCGAAGTCGATGCCAGCGTCCAGGCGACGCCGGAACAGATACGCACGATTTATCAGAAAGGATTTTCAGCATGAGTTCAGCCATTGAGCAAGGTCGCGGGGCGGTCTGGTTTGCCAAACTGACTGGCGCTGCACCACTGGTTGCCGGGTATCCGGCCTCGGTGCTGGTGGCCGATGCCAGTCTGGCGGGCCGGCCGGCACGCTACATCGCGGTGGTGCCGGACCCAAACAATCGTTTCCCGCGTGCACGCAACGGCGAAGTCGGCCTGGTGGAGGGCTGGCAACTGGCGCGGGCGGTGCAGGAACTGGTGGCCGCTGACCGCGACCGCACGATCAAGACGCCGATCGTCGCGGTGATCGATGTCGCCAGCCAGGCCTATGGCCGGCGCGAGGAAGGCTTCGGGATTCACCAGGCCTTGGCGGGTGCCGCCGGCGCCTACGCCAGTGCGCGTCTGGCCGGGCACCCGGTGATCGGACTGATCGTCGGCAAGGCCATGTCCGGCGCTTTTCTCGCGCATGGCTACCAGGCCAACCGACTGATAGCGATCAGCGACCCGAAAGTCATGGTGCATGCGATGGGCAAGGAGTCCGCTGCGCGCATCACGCTGCGCTCGGTCGATGCGCTGGAATCGTTCGCAGCCAAAATTCCACCGATGGCCTACGACATTGAAAGCTATGCATCGCTTGGCTTGCTGTGGCAATCGCTGAAACTGGAACAGCCGGACTGCCCGTCACCGGCCGACATCGATGCGGTCGAACACAGCCTGCAGGCCGCGCTGGAAGACATCCGGGCGGAACCTTGCCACGATCTCGCCAGCCGATTGGGTGCAGAGAACCGCCAGGCATCGGCCAGGGTGCGAACAATGCTGCGCGCACAGTGGTCGACCATTCCACCTTAACCCCAAGAACCAGAGGACTCTGAATCAGCTTCATTCAACATATAAAAAAGAATAAACAATCATTAATCCATATTGAAGGAGACACAACATGATCATTTACGGAACCGCACTGCTTGCGGCCTGCCACCTGCTAGGCATCTACCTTGGCGACCTGCTTGGCAAAGCGATGGGGGTCCAGACCAACGTCGGGGGTGTCGGCATCGCGATGCTGCTGCTGATATTCGCCCGCCTGTACATGGAAAAGAAAGACTTGCTGCCCAAACTGACTGAGCTCGGCGTCGAATACTGGGGTGCGATGTACATCCCGGTAGTGGTCGCGATGGCGGCACAGCAGGACATGGTCGCCGCACTGCGCGGCGGACCGGTTGCGGTGCTGTCAGCGTTCGGCGCCGTCCTGGTCTGCGCCTGCGTGATTGCTTTTATCAATCGGATGGAACGTCCGGAAGCCATTGCGGCGACCGGGCTGATCCACGACAACCCACTAGTCGGACAGGAGTAAAGCCATGTTAGAAATTCTTCAGAAAGCGGCGGCCCAAAACGGCCTGGTCACTGCATTTGCGGTAGTCGGCGTGATTATCCTGCTGTCCGGCGTGATCTCGCGCAGATTGACCTTCGGCCGCGTGCATGGCTCGGCCATCGCGATCGTGATTGGTCTTGGATTGGCTTACTGGGGCGGCACCCAGACTGGCGGACACAAGGGACTGGCTGACATGTCTCTGCTCGGCGGCATCGGCTTGATGGGAGGCTCGATGCTGCGCGATTTCGCCATTGTTGCCACCGCCTTCGAAGTGCAGGCGACCGAAGCGCGCAAAGCAGGGCTGATCGGCGTGATCGCATTGCTGTTGGGAACCATCCTGCCCTTCATCGTGGGTGCCAGCATCGCCTATGCTTTCGGCTATTCCGATGCGGTCAGCATGACTACCATCGGTGCCGGTGCAGTCACCTATATCGTCGGCCCGGTCACCGGTGCGGCAATCGGCGCTACTCCGGATGTGATGGCGCTGAGCATCGCGACCGGACTCATCAAGGCCATCATGGTCATGGTCGGCACACCGATCGCGGCCCGCTTCCTCGGCCTGAAAACGCCCAGATCGGCGATGGTGTTCGGTGGACTCGCGGGTACCGTCAGCGGCGTCTCAGCCGGACTCGCCGCCACCGACCGCAAGCTGGTGCCTTATGGCGCGCTGGTTGCGACCTTCCATACCGGCCTGGGCTGCCTGCTTGGACCATCGCTGCTGTTCTTCGCCACCAGGGCGATAGTGGGATAAGGCCTTGCCCCTCTGATTCAGAGGGGTAATGCCGGACTTGATCTCATGAGCACATACTCATCTTCCGATTGCGCCCGGATCGCACCGCGGCCGCATGATCTGCTGTGGGTCGCGGATGCGGCCGGACTTTGGTCGGACTGTCCGCTGCCATCCTGGGCCACACCGGACTGGCTGGCCGGCGCACCGCTAGTGGTGCGCCGGGAAAGGGTCATTGATCCCGACTGCATTCCGGTCGGGCTGCGCGGCCAGACCCGCAGCCAGCGCCACAAGGCGTACCTGTCGCGCCAGGCGGTAGTTAAATGCATAGCGCCCGAGCTGCTTGCTGCCGATCAAGCCTGGTCAGGGCCGCATCAACTTGGCGCATTCCCGGCGCTCGAAGCACTGGCAAGCCTGGCGCCGTCTCTGGCGGCGACGGGCCTGCCCTGGGGGCCGACCGGCAGCGTGGGCTTCGCGCTTGCCAGCGGCTTGCCGGTACTGCGTGCGGAAAGCGACCTTGATCTGGTCGTGCGCGCGTTCAAGCCCCTGACTGCCGAGCAGACGGCATTGCTGCTCGCGCTACGGTCATCTTCGATATGCAAGATCGATCTCCAGATCGACACCGGACATGGCGCCTTCTCCCTGGCCGAATGGGTCCATGGCCATCGACGGGTATTGCTTAAGACCGACGTGGGGCCATTCCTGACGGACGATCCATGGCACCGGATTGATAATGACACGACAGAAAGCGACGATCCCTCATGAGCATCCTGTTTACGTTTCCCGGCCAGGGCGCGCAGAGACCCGGAATGCTCCACACGCTGCCGGATCATCCCGAAATCGCACGCACGCTCGATGAAACAGGTGCAGCCCTCGGCGCCGATCCCTTGCTGCTGGATACGCGTCAGGCGCTGGAGTCAACCTATGCGGTTCAGCTCTGCCTGTTGATTGCCGGCGTCGCGATGGCCCGTGTCTTTATTGCGCACAAGGCTGGCCCCGCTATGGTGGCGGGCTTGTCGATTGGCGCCTATCCGGCGGCGGTGATTGCCGGCGCGCTTGACTATGCCGATGCGGTGCGACTGGTCCAGCGGCGCGCACGGTTGATGCAAGACGCCTATCCGCATGGTTACGGAATGGCAGCCATCAGCGGCCTAGACCGGTACCAGATTGCGCCACTGATCGCCCGCATCCACACCAGTTCGACCCCGGTTTATCTGGCCAATCTGAATGCCCCCAGGCAGATGGTCATTGCCGGCGCAGAAAGCGCGCTGCGCTCGGTGATGCAACTGGCACTTGAATGCGGCGCCACCAAAGCGGAGCGACTGGCTGTCAGCGTGCCCTCGCATTGCGAACTGTTTAATGCCGCAGCGGCCGCAATGACAGCGGCCTTTTCCGGCATCAGCCATGCATCGCCCGCGACTGACTTACCTGAGCGCCTGTGCCATACGCCCCCTGTTCGAGCCGGCACGCATTGCCGATGATCTGGCCAACAATATGGCACGCCAGGTCCATTGGTCCGACACTGTCCGTCTCGCCTGGGAGCGCGGCGCCCGACTTGCGGTAGAGATGCCGAGCGGCACGGTCCTGACCAGCCTGACCGCGCCGGTATTCGCGGACGGACTTGCCGTCGCTTGCGACAACAACCGGCTTGACACTCTCCTCGCATTGATTTATCGAGAGTAGCCTCATTGGCGCCGATGCAGCCGGAAATCGACCGCCGCCGGCCGCCCCGCCAGATGCAGCGTCGCCTGTGCAGCGGGAGCCTGGCTGACGATATTGCCGCGCCGGATCACTACGCGGCGCGCGGCGCGCAGGCGCAATGCCTCGATCGTGCTGCCGGCATCGAGGATCAGCAGATCGGCGTGACAGCCGGGAGTCAGTCCATATCCCTGCAGACCGAGAATGCGGGCCGGTGTTTCGGTGACCGCCATAAAGCACGCGTGCATCGCTTGCTGCCCGGTCATCTGCGCGACATGCAAGCCCATGTGCGCAACTTCCAGCATGTCGCCGGAACCGAGGCTGTACCAGGGATCCAGCGCGCAATCCTGGCCGAATGCAACATCGATGCCGGCAGCCAGCATTTCCGGCACCCGCGTCATGCCGCGCCGCTTCGGATAACTGTCGTGGCGGCCCTGCAGCGTGATGTTGATGAGCGGGTTGGCAATTGCGGCCACGCCGGCTTCGCGCATCAGCGGCAGCAGCTTGCTGACGTAATAGTTATCCATCGAATGCATCGACGTCAGGTGCGAGCCTGTGACCCGGCCCTGCATGCCGAGCCGGTGCGCATGGTAGGCCAGGGTTTCGATATGGCGCGACAGCGGATCATCCGACTCGTCGCAGTGCAGGTCGACGCGCAGCCCTTTTTCTGCCGCGAATTCGCACAGCAAGCGCACCGACTCTGCGCCGTCGGCCATCGTGCGCTCGAAATGCGGGATGCCGCCGACCACGTCGACGCCCATCGCAATCGCGCGCTTCAGGTTGGCAAAGGCGGTGGCGCTACGCAGCAGGCCATCCTGCGGAAAGGCGACCAGTTGCAAATCCAGATACGGCGCCACTTTCTGTTTGACGTGCAGCAGAGCCTCGACCGCCAGCAGGCGGTCGTCGCAGACATCGACATGCGAGCGGATTGCCAGCAGACCACGCGCCACCGCCCAGTCGCAATACTGCAGCGCGCGCTCGACCAGCGCTTCCTGCGTCAGCATCGGTTTCAGCTCGCCCCACAAGGCGATCCCTTCGAGCAGCGTGCCGGACTGGTTGACGCGCGGCAGCCCGTAGCTGAGCGTCGCATCCATATGGAAGTGCGCATCGACGAAAGGCGGCGTCACCAGATCGCCGGCGGCGTCGATTTGCTGCGCGGCGCTGACTGCCAGCGCGGGGCCGACTGCAGCAATGCGCCCGGCGGCAATCGCGATATCCACGTCGCGCGTGCCGTCCGGCAGCGTCGCATGTCGAATCAACAAATCAATCAATGTTCTTCCTTGCAAATCGGGTGGAATCCATGGATGCGCATGGTCCTACCCACTATGAACCTGCGCATCAGTTACGTAATATGGCGTGCAGGGTGCGCCCCTCACTCACTCGCCACAACCCTCGCCCACTCCAGCATGGCGTGCAGCAGCACATTGCAACCGGCCTCCAGATGTTCGGGCTTCGCGTCTTCGAGTTCGTTGTGGCTGATGCCGTCCTTGCAGGGAACGAAGATCATGCCGGCTGGCGCCAGCCGTGCGGCATTAGATCGCGTCGTGACCGGCGCCCGACACCACGTCCATCGTCGAGTAGCCCAGGCTGGCGGTGGCGCGTCGCACCGCATTGACGCAATCGGGGTGGAATGGGCATGGCGGGTAATACGAAACCCGTTCGATGGTCACGCCGAGGCCGCTTTCCGTGCGCGTCTGGTCGACGCAGGCCAGCATTTCCGCGTGCATCTGGTCCAGCAATGCATCGCTGACGTTGCGCAGGTCGATCGAGAATTTGACTTCGCCCGGGATCACGTTGCGGCTGTTCGGGAACACTTGCACGAAGCCGACCGTGCCGCGTCCGTAGCGGCTGGTAGCGGTTGGCGATGGCGACGACTTCCTGCATGATGCCGGTGGCGACCTGCAACGCGTCCTTGCGCAGATGCCATCGGCGTCGGCCCCGCATGGCATTCCATGCCGCTGACCACGCAGTCGTACCAGGCCAGGCCCATGACGGCAGGCACCACGCCGATCACCTTATCGGCATCTTCGAGTACCGGGCCCTGTTCGATGTGCGCCTCGAAATAGGCGCCGATCGGATGCTGGCCCGGCACCTGGTCGCCGATATAGCCAATCCGCGCCAGTTCCGCGCCAACCGTCTTGCCGTCGACATCGGTGGCCGCATACGCGTGCTCCAGCGTGAAGGCGCCTGGCAAAACACGCCGGAACCCATCATCACCGGCACGAAACGCGAACCTTCCTCATTGGTCCAGAATGCGACTTCAATCGGCGCTGCGGTGCGGATATCGTGGTCGTTCAGCGTGCGCACCACTTCCAGCGCCGACAGCACGCCATAGTTGCCGTCGAATTTGCCGCCGGTCGGCTGGGTGTCGATATGGCTGCCGGTGACAATCGGCGGCAGCGCATTATTGCTGCCGGCGCGGCGCATGAAGGTATTGCCGATCTGGTCGATGGTCACGCTCATGCCTGCCTCCCTGCCCCAGGCGACGACCAGGTCGCGCCCCTGCTTGTCCAGATCGGTCAGCGCCAGACGCTGACGCCGCCTTTGGCGCGTCGCGCCGATTGCCGCCAGCTCCATCAGCGATTGCCACAGGCGCTCGCCGTTGATACGCAGCGTGCTGAGATCAGCGGAAGTTTGCATGTCCATCGAAGTCTCCTTGTCTCATTTTTAGATGCACCCAAGCCCTCGCTCCGGCAGCCCAGGCAAGACACTCATCGGATCACGGCACTGCGGGGCCAGCGTCTCGGTACGGCGCTGCACCGCTTCAAAATTCGGGCCGAAAGCCGGCCGCTTGAGATAGCGGCCGGCACCTTGTTTGGCACGCAGATCGCCTTGCACAAAGACCAGCTCGCCACGGCTGATCGTGTGGCTGGGGATGCCGCGCACGGTGCGCCCTTCAAAGATATTGAAATCGCCCTTGCTGTGCTGGGTCTTGGCCGACAGGGTTTTGTGCCCTTGCGGGTCCCACACCACCAGGTCGGCATCGGCGCCGACGACCACGCAGCCTTTTTGCGGATAGATATTGAATAACCTGGCGGCATTGGCCGAGGTCACCGCGACGAATTCGCTCGGCGTCAGCCGCCCGCTGTTGACGCCGGCATCCCACATCACCGCCATGCGTTCTTCAATGCCGCCGCAGCCGTTCGGGATCTTGGTGAAGTCGTCCTTGCCCGCGGCCTTTTGCGCGGCGCAAAAGGTGCAGTGATCGGTGGCGGTGGTGTGCAGATTGCCCGATTGCAGGCCGCGCCATAGAAACTCTTGCTGGCCTTTCGGGCGGAACGGCGGGCTCATCACATGCGCGGCGGCAGTGGCAAAGTCAGGATCGCGGTAGACGCTGTCGTCGACCACCAGATGGCCGGCCAGCACTTCGCCGTAGACGCGCTGGCCGCGGGCACGGGCGCGCGCAATCGCTTCCGCCGCCTCGCCGCAGGACACATGGACCACGTAAATCGGCACATTGAGCACCTCGGCAATCGCGATCGCGCGATTCGCGGCCTCGCCCTCGACCATCGGCGGGCGCGACAGCGGATGGCCTTCCGGACCTGTGATGCCCATGCCGGCAGACTTCCTTTTGCAGCATATACACCAGCTCGCCGTTTTCTGCATGCACGGTCGGCATCGCGCCGAGTTCGAGTGCGCGCTTGAAGCTGTTGATCAGCGTTTCGTCGTCGCACATGATCGCGTTCTTGTAGGCCATGAAGTGCTTGAAGCTGTTGACGCCCTCTTGCTGCACCAGCGTGCCCATGTCGCGCCGCACGCTGTCGTCCCACCACGTTACCGCGACGTGAAAGGCGTAGTCGGACGCCGACTTCTCGGCCCAGCCGCGCCAGGTCTGGTACGCCTCCATCAGCGACTGCTGCGGATTCGGAATGACGAAATCCATGATGGTGGTGGTGCCGCCGGCCAGGCCGGCAGCGGTGCCGCTGTAGAAATCGTCCATCGTCACCGTGCCCATGAAGGGCAACTGCATGTGGGTGTGCGGGTCGATGCCGCCGGGCAGCACATACTGGCCGCCGGCATCGACGATCTGCGCGTCCAATGGCGCTTCCAGCTTGTTCGCCGATGGCGGCTATCTTGCCGCCTTCGCACAATACATCGGCTCTGATATGCACGATCGGCATTGACGACGGTGCCGCCACGAATCAGGATGCTCATTTGCATTTCCTCCCAATGTGAACTCAGTTGACTCAACGATAATTGGATATCTTCATGGATTGCGCTGTTACGTCACAGCAGTCCGCATCGGGTTGTTCGGATGGCTGGTCCAGTTGGCATATTTACCCGTTACCGGCTCGCCGGTACGCTGATCGATCTCGCCCGGTTGCAGCGTGCGCAGCGTGATGCAGTCCGCACCGGGCAGATCGACACGCACAGGTTGCAGCCGACGCACGCATCTTCCTTGATCTCGAAATGGCGCTTGCCATCCTTGGTGGCGCTGATCGCCTGATGCGAAGTGTCTTCGCACACCACGTGGCAACGCCCGCACTGGATGCACATGCCTGGTTGATGACCGCCTTGTCGACCTGGTTCAGGTCCAGGTAGCGCCAGTCGGATACCGTCGGCAGCGCCTTGCCGACCATGTCGTCGATCGATGCATAGCCCTGCTGATCCATGTAATTCGACAAGCCGTCGCACAGGTCTTCGACAATCTTGAAGCCATACACCATCGCCGCGGTGCACACCTGCACCGTGCCGCAGCCCAGCGCAATGTATTCGGCGGCGTCGCGCCAGGTGGCGATGCCGCCGATGCCGGAGATCGGCAAGCGCCCCATTTGCGGGATCGCGGGCGATTTCGGCCACCATGTTCAGCGCGATCGGCTTCACCGCCGTGCCGCAATAGCCGCCATGCGAACCGAGGCCGCCAGTGCTCGGCAGCATCGTCATCGTGTCCAGATCGACGCCCATGATGGAGTTGATGGTGTTGATCAGCGATACCGCATCGGCGCCGCCGCGCCTGGCGGCGCGCGCCGGGAAGCGGACATCGGTGATGTTCGGCGTCAGCTTGACGATCACCGGCAAGCGCGTATACATCTTGCACCAGCGCGCCACCGCCTCGATGTACTCCGGCACCTGGCCGACCGCCGACCCCATGCCGCGTTCGCTCATCCCATGCGGGCAGCCGAAATTGAGCTCGATGCCATCGCAGCCGGTATCTTCCACCATCGGCAAGATGCGCTTCCAGGATTCCTCGGCCACCGGCACCATGATCGAGACGATCATCGCGCGATCCGGCCAGTCGCGTTTGACGCGCTTGATTTCTTCCAGATTGGTGCGCAAGGGGCGGTCGGAAATCAGTTCGATATTATTGAAGCCGATCACGCGCCGGTCAGGGCCGAGCAAGGCGGCATAGCGCGGCCCGTACACATTGACCACATGCGGATCTTCGCCCACCGTTTTCCAGACCACGCCGCCCCAGCCAGCCTCGAAGGCGCGCACCACGTTGTATTCCTTGTCGGTCGGCGGCGCAGAGGCCAGCCAGAATGGATTCGGGCTTTTGATGCCTAAAAAATCTGTGCTGTAAATTTGCCACGGTGCCTCTCCCTATAGTCGGTGTGATCAGTCAGGCGCGCAAAGCCGCATCGATCGAGAGCGCGGCCTGCTTGCCATGCTCAACGGCCTCGACCGTCAGGTCGCGCCCGCCAAAGCGGCAGTCGCCACCGGCCCAAATCCTGTCATGCGAAGTCCGGCCTTGCGCATCGGTGACGATGCGCCCCTGCTTCAGGTCGACCATCGCCCCCAGCGGCTGCGCGACAAAACTCTGGCCGACCGCTTTTAGCACGACATCGGCTTCCAGCGTAAAGGATTCCCCGGTTTCGACCAGCTTGCCGCCTTCGATACGGGTATACGCCAGGCGCACGCCCTTGACATGGCCGCCGGCACTGAGCACTTCCTTCGGCGTGACCCAATGCCTGATGCGCACGCCGTTTTTCTGCGCCCAGTCCTGCTCATAGCCGGAAGCCGACATGTGTTCCTGGCCGCGGCGGTAGACGATGGTCACATCCTCGGCCCCGAGCTTTCTGGATTGCACTGCAGCGTCGACCGCCGTCATGCCGCCGCCGATCACCACCACCTTGCGTCCGACCGGCACTTGTGAAAAATCGGACGCCTGGCGCAGCTCGGCAATGAAGTCGACCGCATTGCGCAGGCCGCTGACATCGGGTTCGGCAATCCCGATTGCATTGACGCCGGCCAAACCCAGGCCCAGGAACACTGCATCGTAATCCTGCAGCAGCGCCTCAAGATGAATCTCTTGCCCGAGACGGGTATTGCTACGCACTTCGATGCCGCCGATCGACAGCAGCCAGTCGATCTCCTGTTGCGCAAAGCCATTGGTCGTCTTGTAGGTGGCCAGGCCGTACTCGTTCAGCCCGCCCAGCTTCGGATGCGCATCGAACAAAACTACCGCATGGCCTTGTCGTGCCAGCCCATGCGCGCAAGCCAGGCCGGCCGGCCCAGCGCCGACGACGGCGACCGTGCGGCCAGTCTGCGCAGCACGGCTGAACAAGGGCGCACCGGGCTTGGCAAAGTAGCGGTCGGTGGCAAAACGCTGCAGCAAGCCGATCTCGACCGGTTTTTCCTCGTTGGTGTTGCGCACGCAGGCGTGCTCGCACAACACTTCGGTCGGACAGACGCGGGAACACATTCCCCCCAGCGGATTGGCGCTCAGGATGGCGCTGGCGGCACCGCGGATATTGTCGTCGACGATCCGATGGATGAAGGTAGGGATATCGATGCCGGTCGGACAGGCGGCGATGCAGGGTGCGTCGTAACAGTAATAGCAGCGGTCGGCCTCGATCTTGGCCTGCACGATATTCAGCGCCGCATGCGAATCGCAAAAATTGCGCGCGTACTGCTCGGCAGGCAAGCGTGCTGCGCTGATATCGGGTATTGAATCTTGGTTTTGCATAACGCTCTCCATTTCTTAGGCGGATTGACGATCAAGCATCAAGGCGACACGATAATTCACGCAACGTTTGCAACAGCGGGTCTGTCGAAAAAGGTCCTATTCACTATTCCTCCAGGCAAAACACGTTCGAATCTTCAGGCGTGCGTCGTATGCATTGGCATTCTGGATGTGGAATACGCGCTGTCGTACGCGTGTTCCTGCCTTGATGTTGAGGCACTCGTGAGCGATATCTTGTTTGAGCCGCGCCAACGGCGTGCCCGTTAGTGAGTTGCAGTGAGGACGGGGGTACTCAGGCGTCATGCGTTCGTTTGCGGCGGCCACAGTGTGGTCGATGGCGCTCGCCTTTAGGGCCGCGTCAATCCGCTTTCTTTGCTGCGTTTGCGTCAGTGACCTGACGCTGTTCAACAATTCATTGAATTGCTTCGCTCGCATGGTAAAGCTCCCCCGTTGTTACTGAGAGATTACCAGAACCAACGCTGAATGCACGCACAGCCATTAATTTTTACCTTGCTTCGATGGCTTATTCGAGGTCTTAAGATATTCATCACTGGCAATCACTTCACCTCCCCCAGCAACGCGACATCGATCGCGTTGGTGTCCTTCAGCGTCTGCATCACGATGTTGGAGCGGATATCCAGCACGCCGGGCGTTTTATACAGTTTTTCCAGCACGAAGGCGGAATACTGCTTCAGGTTGCGCGCCCTGACCCGCAGCAGGTAATTCGCGTCGCCGGTGATGATGAAGGAGCCGATCACTTCCGGCCAGGATTGCAGCGCCGCCGCGAAATTCTCGTGCCAGCCCTCGACGTCGCGCCGCATCGTGACCTGCACGAAGGCATCCACCTCCAGCCCCAGCGCATTCGCATCCAGCACCGCGCTGTAGCGGCTGATCATGCCGCTCTCTTCCAGCATCCGCACCCGGCGCAGGCAGGACGATGGCGATAGAAACACCGCCTCCGCCAGATCCAGATTGCTGATGCGGCCATCCTGCTGCAGCGTGGTCAAAATCCTGAGATCGATTGCGTCCAGCTTCATTTCGAATAAGTCTCCAAAAAATACAATAATTTTTCATTAATATTCTAAATATATACGCTTACTCGCTGCAATTTGAAATAAAAATTCATCGTTTCAGGCATAAACTGATCACATAATTTTGAACGAATGGAGACCCGATTCATGCACGCAGCCGCCACCCTGTGGGACATCAGCCCGACGCTGTCGCCGGCGATTCCGGTCTGGCCGGGCGATACCGCGTTCAGCGCGGAGCCGACCTGGCAGATCGAGAACGGCTGTCCGGTCCATGTGAGCCGGATCACGCTGTCGACCCATACCGGCGCGCACTGCGACGCGCCTTCGCATTACGACCCGCAGGGCGCCAGCATCGATGCGGTGGCGCTGGACGCCTATCTCGGCCCCTGCCGCGTGATCCACTGCATAGCCGCCGGGCTGGTCGAGCCGCGGCATGTCGCGCATGCGCTGGCCGGCCTGCCGCCGCGGGTGCTGTTGCGCACTTACCGGAACGCGCCGCAAACCGCATGGGACGACGATTTCAGCGCGATTGCGCCGGCCACCATCGCGCTGCTGGCGCAGCATGGGGTGCGGCTGATCGGGATCGACACGCCGTCGATCGACCCGCAGCAATCGAAGACGCTGGACGCGCACCAGATGGTGCGCGCCAACCGGATGGCGATCCTGGAAGGCATCGTGCTGGATGCGGTGGCCGCCGGCGACTATGAACTGATTGCGCTGCCGCTGAAACTGGCCGGCATGGATGCCAGCCCGGTGCGCGCGATATTACGAACCCTTCCCAACCTGAAAGAGCAAGCATGAACCGCAACGATTGCATCCGGCGCGATGCCGAAGACCAGTTGGCCGCGCTGCGGCAACAATTCGACCTGCCCGAGGGCGTGATTTATCTCGACGGCAACTCGCTCGGTGCGCGCCCCAAAGCCGCGCTGGCGCGGGCGCAACAGATCATCACGCAGGAATGGGGCACCGACCTGATCCGCAGCTGGAACAAGGCCGGCTGGTTCGACCTGCCGTCGCGCCTGGGCAACCAGATCGCACCGCTGATCGGGGCCGGCGCGGATGAAGTGGTGGTCACCGACTCCACCTCGATCAACCTGTTCAAGGCGCTGGCCGCCGCATTGCAGGCGCAGGCCAGCCAGCCGAACACGTCCAGGCGCAGGGTGATCGTCACCGAACGCGCGAATTTCCCGACCGACATCTACATTGCGCAAGGGCTGACCCAATGGCTGGAGCGCGGCTATCAGCTGCGGCTGGTCGATACGCCGCAGGAACTGGAAAGCGCGATCGATGCCGATGTCGCAGTGGTGATGCTGACCCATGTCAATTACCGCAGCGGCCACCTGCATGACATGCAGGCGCTGACCGCCCATATCCATGCGCAAGGCGCGCTCGCGCTGTGGGATCTGGCCCATTCGGCCGGCGCGGTGCCGGTCGACCTGCATCGCTGCGATGCCGATTATGCGGTCGGCTGCACCTATAAATACCTGAACGGCGGCCCCGGCTCGCCGGCCTTCATCTGGGTCCACCCGCGCCATCAGGCCGCTTTCCAGCACCCGCTGTCGGGCTGGTGGGGCCATGCGGCGCCGTTTGCGATGCAGCCCGATTTTGCCCCGACCGCCGGCATCCGCCGCGCGCTGTGCGGCACCCAGCCGATCATCTCGCTGGCGCTGGTCGAATGCGGGCTGGACGTGTTCGGCCAGACCAGCATGCAGGCGATCCGCGCCAAATCGCTGGCGCTGACCGACCTGTTCATCGCGCTGGTCGAAACCCGCTGCGCCAGCCATCCGCTGGGGCTGGTGACGCCGCGCGCCCATGCGCAGCGCGGCAGCCACGTCAGCTTCACCCATCCGCACGGTTACGCGGTGGTGCAGGCGCTGATCGCGCGCGGCATCATCGGCGACTACCGCGAACCGGAAATCATGCGCTTCGGCTTCACGCCGCTGTACACCCGCTTCGTCGATGTCTGGGATGCGGTCGATGCGCTGGTGCAGATACTGGATGAACAAGCGTATGACCTGGTCGCAGAACGCGATGCAGTGACCTGAATACAGACAAGGAGACAAACAATGACTTGCCCGATGCATACGACAAATAAGCCCAGCGAACGCCAACACGCCGGCCGACTGGCATGGCGCGAAGATGGATTTCAGCCAGGCGATGAGTTACGGCGACTATCTGGCGCTGGACCAGATCCTGTCGGCCCAGCACCCGCGCTCGCCGAATCACAACGAGATGCTGTTCATCGTCCAGCACCAGACCAGCGAACTGTGGATGAAGCTGATGCTGCACGAGCTGCACGCGGTGCGCGCACACCTGCGCAACGACGACTTGCCGCCGGCGTTCAAGATGCTGGCGCGGGTGGCGCGCATCATGGATCAGCTGGTGCATGCGTGGGACGTGCTGGCGACGATGACGCCGCCCGAATACACCGCGATCCGCCCGTATCTGGGCAGCTCGTCGGGTTTCCAGTCGCATCAGTACCGCGAGATCGAATTCATCCTCGGCAACAAGAATGCCGCATTGCTGCAGGTCCACGCCAGCGCGCCGGAAGCCCATGCGAAGCTGGAGGCGGCGCTGCAGGCGCCGTCGATTTACGATGAAGCGATCATGCTGATGGCGCGGCAGGGGCTACCTGTTGACGCCGAACGGCTGGCCGCCGACTGGACCCTGCCGACCGCAGCCAACGAGTCGGTGAAACAGGCGTGGCTGATCGCCTACCGCGATACCACGCAGCACTGGGCGCTGTATGAACTGGCCGAGAAACTGGTCGATCTGGAAACCGCGTTCCGCTTCTGGCGCTTCCGCCACGCGACCACCGTCGAGCGCATCATCGGCTTCAAGACCGGCACCGGCGGCACCGAAGGCGTCAGTTACCTGAAGAAAATGCTGGAAGTGGTGCTGTTTCCGGAACTGTTTGCGCTGCGCACCGCGCTGTAAAATGCAGTAGTGCAGGCCGCAAGCCTGCACTACCGAAGTCTGTCGCTTAGGCCGGCAGCGCCTGCAGCTCATCGGCAATATAAGCGCGGATGATGTCGTCGAAGCTGGCATCGCCGCAGAAACCCAGCGCCTGTGCGCGCCGGGTATCCCATGCGCCGGGCCAGCTGGACACGATGCGGTCCACCGCCGGGTCATGCGACCACTCGATGCGCTGCGCGACCGCGCTGCCGGCCACCCGCTCCAGCGCCGCGACCATCTCGCCGACCGTGACCGAGATGCCCGGCAGGTTGATCACCCGGCTGTTACCGAGACGCTGTCCGCCGGCAGTTCGGCGCCCCTGATCAGGCAGTCGATGACTCTTGCGCGGCGACAGCAGCCACAGCCGCACCTCGCGGCGAAACCGGGCAGACGCTGGTCTCGCCGTTGAGCGGTTCGCGGATGATGCCGCTGGCGAACGACGATGCGGCCTTGTTCGGCTTGCCCGGACGCACGCTGATGGTCGGCAGGCGCAATACCAGTCCATCGACAAAACCCTTGCGGCTGTAATCCTGCAGCAGCAGTTCGCCGATCGCCTTCTGCACCCCGTAAGACGACTGCGGTTTCAGCGCAGTGTCGTCCTGCACCACAGCCGGCAACTCGCCGCCGAACACCGCGACCGAACTGGTGAAGATCACGCGCGGCGCATGGCCGCAGGCACGGCAACGCTCCAGCAGCAGCCGCGACGCATCCAGGTTGATGCGCATGCCGAGCTCGAAATCGGCTTCGGCCTGGCCGCTGACGATCGCCGCCAGATGGAATATGACGTCGGTCCCGCTGTCGATCACGCGCGCCAGCAGCGCCGGGTCGGCGATGTCGCCGGTCACGTGCTCGATGCGCGGATCGTCCAGGCCGCTTGCGGCCACCACATCGACCAGCACGATCTTCGCAATCGGCTGTTGCTGGCCGGCGCGATCTTGCAAGCTGCCCAGAGCGAGCAGCTTGCGGGCCAGACGCTGGCCGAGAAAACCGGCGCCGCCGGTAATGACGATTTTCATTGCTAAGTATTCCTGTTGTGATGTTGGATGGTCGAACTGACAGCTTTACAGCCAGGGTTTCAGCCAGCCCAGCCCGGCCGAGGTGCCGGCGCGCGGCCGGTATTCGCAGCCGATCCAGCCCTGATAGCCGAGGCTGTCGATCAGCTCGAACAGGTACGGATAGTTGATCTCGCCGAGATCCGGCTCGTGCCGCTCGGGCACGCCGGCAATCTGGATATGGCCGATGCCGCCATGCGAACGCAGCATGTCGCGCCTGAGCTTGACGGCCAGATCGCCTTCCATGATCTGGCAGTGATACAGATCGAACTGCACCTGCAGGTTGTCGGCCCCGACCTCGGCGCAGATCGCCTGCGCGTCATCCTGCCGGTTCAGGAAGAAGCCCGGGATATCGCGCGTATTGATCGGCTCGATCACGACGGTCACGCCTTGCGCCGCCGCAACGCGGGCCGCATACGCGAGATTGTCCAGATACAGCGCGCGGTGGCGGGCGCGGTCCTGCTCCGGCCGGATCAGGCCGGCCATCACATGCAGCTTCGTGTTGCCCAGCACGCGCGCATAGTCCAGCGCGGTGTCGATCGAACGTTTGAACTCGTCCTCGCGTCCCGGCAGCGATGCGATGCCGCGCTCGCCTGCCGCCCAGTCGCCCGGCGGCGCATTGAACAGAGCCTGCTGCAATCCGTTGTCGGCCAGTTGCTGACGCAATACCGCGGCCGGAAAATCATACGGGAACAGGAATTCCACCCCTTTGAAACCATCCTGCGCGGCGGCCGCAAAGCGGTCGAGTGAACGCATGTTCGGTATACATCATGGTGAGATTGGCGGCGAAACGAGGCATGAGAGATCCTTTTGAATTGAATTAGCGGTTGACCAGCTTGGCCGAGGTGCGCAGCGTCGCAATCGCGCCGATCACCAGCATCGCCGCCAGCATGAACATGCCGGACTGGTTGCTGTGCGTGTAGTCCTTCAGCATGCCGATCAGATACGGGCTGACGAAACCGGCCAGGTTGCCGACGGAATTGATCACCGCGATGCCGGCCGCAGCAGCGGTGCCGGACAGGAACGAGGTCGGCAGCGACCAGAACAGCGGTGCGCAGCTCAACACGCCGCAAGCGGCAATCGACAGGAAGATGATCGCCACCACCGTGTTTTGCGCAGCCAGTGCCGACACCACGAAACCGACCGCCGCCAGCAAGGCCGGAATCACCAGATGCCAGCGCCGCTCACGGCGCGCATCCGCACTGCGGCCGAGCAGGTTCATCGCGACCACCGCCGACAGGAACGGGATCGCGCTGATCAGGCCGATATTGAAATTGCCGCTGACACCGGACGCCTTGACCAGCGTCGGCAGCCAGAAAGTCAGACCGTATTGGCCCATCACGAAGCAGAAATAGATCAGGCACATGTGCCAGACGCGGGCATCCTTGAAGATCGCGGCGGTACTCTTCGGGCTCTCCTTGTCTTTATGATCGGCATGGATCTCTTTTTCCAGGAAGTCCTTTTCCGCTTCGTTGAGCCACTTTGCCTTGCGGATATTGTTTTCCAGAACGAACAGCACCGCAATACCGATCAGGATCGCCGGCACCGCCTCGATCACGAACATCCACTGCCAGCCATGCCAGCCGTTTGCGCCATTGAAGCTATCCATGATCCAGCCCGAGAGCGGATTGCCGAAGATGCCGGAAATCGGGATCGCCGACATGAACACCGCGATGATCTTGGCGCGCCGGTGCGACGGGTACCACTGGGTCAGGTACAGGATGATGCCGGGGTAGAAGCCGGCTTCCGCCATGCCGAGCATGAAGCGCAGGAAATAAAACATATTGGGCGACGAGACCCAGATGAACGAGGCCGAAATCAGGCCCCAGGTAATCATGATGCGGGCAATCCACATCTTGGCGCCGACGCGGTACATGATCAGGTTGCTGGGAACTTCAAACAGGAAATAGCCGAGGAAGAAAATGCCGGCGCCGAGGCCGAACACCGTTTCGCTGAAACCGAGGTCTTGCGACATCTGCAGCTTGGCGAAACCGACATTGATGCGATCCAGATAAGCGACCACATAGCACAACATGATGAATGGCACGATGCGCCAGAATACCTTGCGATACACCTGGTCGGCTTCTACGGTGGTGCTGACGGCGGCCGCGTTGAAGCGCCCGTCAACCGGGATTGAGCTTGTCATACTGTCTCCTTCATTGGATTATTTATAGTTTTACAACATGCATGCCGGCTTACCAGCGTGCACCAAATACCTGACGCAATTCTTCGATCGCATCAGTTCCCAGCGGCGACGGCGGCTGTGGCATTTTGTCGCGCAACATCAGCCACAGGCGCGCCGTCTCTTCCAGTTCTTCCAGCGCGAAAGCGGCCTGCGAAACGCTTTCATGCCATACCACCGGCCCCAGCCGTTCCAGCAATACCCCGCGCACGCTGTTGGCCAGCGCTGCCACCCGTGCTGCAACCGCCGGGTCGCCCGGACGGTGGTAGCCGATCAGCGGAATGTGGCCGACCTTCATCACGTAATACGGCGTGATCGGCGGCACCACATCATCCTGCTGCCAGACCCCGGCCAGCGACAGCGCCACCAGATGGGTGGAATGGGTATGCAGCACCGCGCCGACCTGCGCATTGTTGTCGTAGGCGGCCCGATGCAGCGCCAGCGTCTTGGACGGCTGGTCGCCGCTGAGCCATGCGCCATCGAGGCCGACCTTGGCAATCCGCGCCGGATCGAGCCGTCCCAGGCAGGCATCGGTCGGCGTGATCAGCCAGCCGTCATCGAGCCGGGCGCTGATGTTGCCGGACGAGCCGACGCGTGTAATTGCGCTGGTACAGGCTGTGGCCGACGCTGCAGATTTCTTCGCGCAGCGCCGCTTCGTTGCGGGTCAGCTGCGTCATATGCGCTGCTCCCCGAGCTGGCGCAACGCTTTCTCGAAGAAATCGATGCTGCCGAAATTGCCCGACTTGAGCGCCAGCGCAATCGGCTCGGCGCCGACCGAAGCGGTCGCCGGCACGCCCGGATCGATCTGCGCGCCGATCCGCAGCGCTTGCACGCCGAGCGCCTGCACCACCGCGCCGGAAGTCTCGCCGCCGGCGATCACGAAGCGCCGCACGCCGTCGGCATGCAACGCGCGCGCGATATCCGCCAGCGCCTGCTCGATCAGATTGCCGGCAAATTCGACGCCCAGTTGTTCTTGCACCGCCTTCACCGTCTGCGGCGTGCTGGTCGCGTAAATCAGTGCCGGGGTGTGCGACAGATGCTCGTGCGCGAACGCCAGCGCCTGTGCCACCACCGGCTCGCCGCGCGCCAGCGCCAGCGGATCGATCCGAAACGACGGGTGTTTCGCGCTCCACGCGGCGACCTGCTCATTGGTCGCGCGCGATGCGCTGCCGGCCAGGACCACCGACAAACCCGGCACCGGCGGCAGTTCTGCGGCCTGGCCGTCGGGATGCAGCAGGCCGGCGCGGATGAAATTGCCGGGCAAGCCCAGCGCGATGCCGGAGCCGCCGGTCACCAGCGGCAGACCGGCACAGGCTGCGCCTATCGTGTACAGATCCTGATTCGCCAGCGCATCGACGATCGCGATGCCGACCCCGTCCGAGCGCAAACGCTGGAACCCTTCCGTCACCGCTGCCGCGCCTTGCGCGACCAGCGGATAAGGAATCAGGCCGACGCGGGCTGCTGTCTGGCGCTGCAACACCCGCACCAGGTTCGCATCTGTCATCGGCGTCAGCGGGTGATGCTCCATCCCCGATTCATTCAGCAGCGCGTTCTGCACAAACAGATGGCCGCGATACAGCGTGCGCCCGGTTTCCGGAAATACCGGGCAGGCAATCGTGAAGTCGGTTCCCAGCGCCTGCATCAGCGCCTCGGTCACCGGGCCGATATTGCCGGCGTCGGTCGAATCGAAGGTCGAGCAATACTTGAAGAAAAACTGGCGGCAACCCTGCGCCTGCAGCCACGCCAGCGCCGCCAGCGATTGCGCGACCGCGTCTGCGGCCGCAATGGTGCGCGACTTCAGCGCCACCACGATCGCATCCACATGGTCCGGCGCTGCGGTCGGCACGCCGATGGTCTGCACGGTGCGCATGCCTTCGCGCACCAGCATGTTGGCCAGATCGGTGGCGCCGGTGAAATCATCGGCGATACAGCCGAGCAAGGGGCGGGAATGGGTATGGGAATGCGTATTCATCGCGGCTTCCTCACTGTGCCGGCTTGGCTGGCGGCAGATCGATGCCGGGGAAAATCTTGATCACCGCCGAATCGTCCTCGCCGCCATGGCCGGCAGTCGACGCCATCATGAACATCTGATGCGCGGCGGCCGACAGGGGCAGCGGGAATTTGCTGCTGCGCGCGGTATCCAGTACCAGGCCGAGATCCTTGACGAAGATATCGACCGCCGACAGCGGCGTATAGTCGCCGGCCAGGATGTGCGGCACGCGGTTTTCGAACATCCACGAATTGCCGGCGCTGTGCGTGATCACGTCATACAGCGCATCCGCATCGACGCCTTCGCGCAAGCCCAGCGCCATCGCCTCTGCCGCTGCCGCGATATGCACGCCGGCCAGCAACTGATTGATGATCTTGACCTTGGAACCCATCCCGTGCTCGTCGCCCAGCCGGTACACGCGGCCCGCCATCGCGGCCAGCACGGCTTCCGCCTTCGCATACGCTGCTGCCGGGCCGGAGGTCATCATCGTCATTTCGCCGGACGCGGCGCGGGCCGCACCGCCGGACACCGGCGCATCGAGCAGCAATATCTCGCGCTCGGCCAGACGCCGGCCCAGCTGCACTGCAAAATCGGGCGCGACGGTGGCGCAGGCAATCACCAGGCTGCCGGGGCGCAGGCTGCTGACGACGCCGTTTTCGCCGAACAGCACCTGCTCGGTCTGCAGCGCATTGACCACCAGCGTGATCACGATCTCGCATTGATCGCCCAGCGCGGCCGCGCTGGCACAGGCGACGCCGCCCTCGCTGGCAAACTGCTGCAGCACCGCGTCGCGCACGTCGCACGCATGCACCTTGAAACCGGCGCGCAGCAATGAGCGCGCGACTCCCAAACCCATGGCCCCGAGGCCGATCACACCGACATTTTTAGACATTTGAAATCCGTTACTTGATGGTTGAAGCATTCTTTTTGCGGCTGCGCTGCGGCGCGGCTTGCGGCGGCAGCGGCTCGCCCTCCTCGCTGCCTTGCGCCAGGCGGCGCGCCGCGTTGAACATATGGGTCTGCGCTGCGGCCCGGGCGCTCGCCGCATCGCCGGCCTGGATCGCCGCCACGATCGCCTCATGTTCCTGCTGCACTTCCCGGGTGAAGTCGTCGCGCCGCGCCTCGATCGAGCGCGTCACCAGCGTCGCTGCTTCGAGGAACTGGTTCAGGAACACCAGCGTCTTGAGCAGGAACGGGTTGCCGGTCGCCTCGGCGATGCTGCGGTGAAATCCGACATCGGCCGATACGCCATTGCCGCCCGCATCCATGTCGGCCTTGATCGCGGCCAGCGCCTTCTTGATCGCCTCCAGGTGCTTGGGCGTGCGCCGCACCGCCGCCAGTGAAGCGACTTCGGTCTCGATCGCACGCCGCAGCTCGACGATCTGCATCACCGATTCGATCGAGGTCGCCTCTTCGACCTGGATGCGCAGCGGACGCAACTGGCTTTGCTGCGACACATAGATGCCGCTGCCCTGCTGCGGCACCACCATGCCCTCGTTCTTCAGGCGGGAAATCGCTTCACGGATCACGGTGCGGCTGACGCCGAACATCCCGGACAGCACAGGCTCGGTCGGCAGCTTCGCGCCCGGCGGGAACTCTCCCGACTCGATCTTCTGCAACAACTCCAGCGCCACTTTGTCGCTCAGCGACAAGCCGGCAGATATTTTGTTGAACATTGTCTCTCCGTTATTGTGATTTGATACTGACACAAATTCATAATGTCGCCATGTCATCATACGACTTTGAAATAAAAATGCAAGCATCATTTGATCGATTAGATGGCTTTTTTATGGCCGACGCAGGCTGTCGTTTCCGGTTTGAAACCTGATGCGGTTCGCATCGCGGGATCGCAGGCGGCGGAAAAGCTGGCGTCGAACGCATGCATCAATGAAAAAAGGGAGCCGGCAAACTGCCCGGCTCCCTTTTTTATACTGCCACCTGTATTTTATTTACCCCAATAAAACCGTGCGGGAAGCATGCATTTTTCATGCATACCCCCCGTATTTTACGATTTACGACTCAGGCAGCACGACGTTGACATCGAGCACTTCCATATTGCCCTGGCGGTCCAGCGAGATCGTGATGTCGTCGGCGTTGACCTTGGTATATTTGGAAATGACTTCAAGCAATTCCTTGTGCAGGGCCGGCAGGAAATCATAGCCGCCGCGCCCGCTGCGTTCGCGGGCGATGATGATCTGCAGGCGCTCCTTGGCGGCAGACGCGCTTTTCGGCTTTTCTTTGAACAGGAATGAGAGCAAGGCCATCTTACTTTCCTCCAAAAATGCGCTGGAACAAGCCGGGCTTTTCATACGAGGTGAAGCGCAGCGGCACTTCCTCGCCGAGGAAACGGGACACCAGATCCTCGTAGGCCTGGGAAACGTCGCTGCCCTTCATATGGATTGCCGGATTACCCTGATTCGATGCGTGCAGCACCGATTCCGATTCCGGGATGATGCCCACCAGCGGGATGCGCAGGATTTCCTGCACATCGCCGTAAGACAGCATCTCGCCGGCCTCGACCCGCTTGGGCGAATAGCGGGTGATCAGCAGATGTTCCTTGACCGGCTCGTCGCCGTTCAGCGCGCGGCGCGATTTGGCCTGGATGATGCCCAGGATGCGGTCGGAATCGCGTACCGACGACACCTCGGGATTGGTCACGACGATCGCTTCATCGGCAAAGGTCAGCGCCATCAGCGCGCCATGCTCGATACCGGCCGGCGAATCGCAGATGATGTAGTCAAAGTCCATCTTGGCCAGATCCTGCAATATCCGCTCCACGCCCGCTTCCGACAACGCATCCTTGTCGCGCGTTTGCGAGGCCGGCAGGATGTAGAGATTGTCGCAATGCTTGTCCTTGATCAGCGCCTGATTCAAGGTGGCTTCATTGTTGATGACATTGATCAGGTCATACACCACGCGCCGTTCGCACCCCATGATCAGGTCGAGATTGCGCAGGCCGACGTCGAAATCGAGGACCGCGGTCTTGTGGCCGCGCATCGCCAGGCCCGACGAGAAACTGGCGCTGGAGGTGGTCTTGCCGACGCCACCTTTGCCGGAGGTCACAACAATGATTTTTGCCACAAAAAACTCCTTACGGAAAATACTAAAATTAAGATGCGCGGGACCGGATGTGCAGGCTGTACCGGCAATATGTCTATCCTGTCGCCGACCAGGCGAATCTGGGCTGTTTGCTGCTTGAGTTCCGGCGGGAAGCCATCCTCGAAGGTGCGATAGATGCCGGCGATCGATACCAGTTCCGGCTCCATGCTCATCGCAAAAATGCGCGCATTCGTGTTGCCGCTGGCGCCGGCAAGTGCGCGCCCGCGCAGTTGCGCATAAATATGGATGCTGCCGTCGGCGATGACTTCGGCGCCGTTATTGACGACTGCCATGATGATCAGGTCGCAGCCGCGCGCATAAATACGCTGCCCGGCCCGTACCGGCATATCGACAATCATCGCGCTCACAGGCGCCGCCGGCTCAAGCGCAGGCGCGGAACTGGCTCTGGCGCCACTTCTTCGACTGGTGCTTCGACGGCTGCCTCTTGCCGGATTTCCTGGCGCGGCTTGCTGCTGCCGTCGAGGCTCAGCCCGTGCGCCAGGATCGCCGGTTCCATCTCGGGCGACGCATTACGGACCGCAACCGGATTCAGGCCGATACGATTTAAGCAGTGCCGTCAGCGCCGGCCAGTCGATATTTTCACTTGCAGTGTCCAGCGCACCGACATCGATGACGGCAAATTCATCATCGAAAAAATCAGGCGCGCCGCCGGTCATTTCCTTTAACGCGCCATCCAGTATGGACAGGTCCGACTCATGCAAAATTGCAGAAACAGCAACGACTGTGGATATTTTTATCTCTATGGGCTTACGAGCTTGGCTATTTTGCATAAAAACTAAAATGATGAATGCCCACCAGCCTCAGGGCTGTAATTTTTCATCGGCATTGCAGCAGATTGACACAGACGTCCGGATAAAGACGGACCAGCTTCCGTCTTCAATGTTTAATCACCCTGATTCTGGGAGAGGGATGGCGCAGTCTTACCCCGATAGCGATGGAGTCGAATTGCAATGATTTCATCCTTCAGCCGACAACAGGAACACATTTCCTTCAAGAATACGATGACACCCGGGAGCCTGTTGGACTGCTTCGACAATATAACGATGAAACCGCGCTTTGAACAGCCCTGAAACAGCGAATCCCCGGTGAATCAGGGCATGGCATCAAACACAACATCGCAATACCAGATGCCCGTCGATTATTGCAATGGATATGGATGGCATCAAGCATTTCGATGTGAAATCATTGCGATAAAGTCGACAATTTAATCATATTCTACCCACATGAAAAAATGTGCATTTACCGCGCTTAACCACAATGCGGTTCACCCGGAGTCCGAACAGTATCGCTATTTGAATTGCATCAATGTGCCGGGCCGGTTTGTTTCTAAAATAAAAAGACGGTAAAGAAACAAAAGGAGAGTGTCATGCGCACGCCGATTGCTTTGGCCTTGAGTATTGCCATACTCGCTGCTTGTGCAACGCCAGCCGAGCAAGCCGCCATGATGAATCGCGAAGTGGATCGGATGATCATGGTGTACGGCCCTGCCTGCGAAAAACTGGGCTACAAGAACGACACCGACCTGTGGCGCAACTGTGTATTGCAGATGAGCACCAAGGATGACTTCGATCGCTATCACTACTATCCGAATTACAACCCGACCTGGCGCTATTGAAGTGCTAGCGGGCTGCCTGCCCAAGGCCGCTCAACATGAAACTTCCTTTATTGCCGATGCTGATGGTGACCATGCTGCTGCTTGATGGTGTTTTTTATCGGAAAATACGTACTGGCGGTACATTAAGCCGCCCTTGCCACAAGCATCCCATCAGCCTATCCCGGCCGATATGCGCCCTTGCTGACGATGATGGTGTCGGCCACCAGCTTCGGCACTTCCGCGTAAAAGCGCAGTTCCATCGTATAGGTCGCCCGGCCTTGCGTCAGGGAACGCAGCGCGGTCGAATAACCGAACATCTCGGCCAACGGCACTTCTGCCGCAATCGACCTTGCTGCCGCCCACCATGTCGCCCATGCCGTGGATGCTGCCGCGCCGCGATGACAGGTCGCCGATCACATGCCCCATGAATTCTTCCGGCGTTTCGACCTCGACCGCCATCACCGGCTCCAGCAGCACCGGATGGGCGCGTCGCATGCCGTCCTTGAAGGCCAGCACGCCGGCCATCCGGAACGCATTTTCGTTCGAATCGACATGGTGATATGAACCGAAAGTCAGGGTCACCTTGATATCGACCACCGGATAACCGGCCAGCACCCCGGCATTCAGGCTTTCCTGCACGCCCTTCTCGACCGCCGGAATGAACTCGCGCGGGATCACGCCGCCCTTGACCGCATCGACGAATTCATAACCCTGGCCGGCCGGCTGCGGCTCCAGTTTCAGCACCGCATGGCCATACTGACCACGGCCGCCGGATTGCTTGATGAACTTGCCTTCCGCCTCCTCGCAGGTCTGGCGTATGGTTTCGCGGTAAGCCACTTGCGGCTTGCCGACCCGCGCCTCGACCCCGAATTCGCGCTTCATGCGCTCGACCAGGATTTCCAGATGCAACTCGCCCATGCCGGAGATGATGGTCTGCCCCGATTCCTGGTCCGTCTTCACGCGAAAAGAGGGATCTTCCTGCGCCAGACGCTGCAATGCCAGGCCCATTTTTTCCTGATCGGCGGCGGTTTTCGGCTCGATCGCCTGCGAAATCACCGGCTCCGGGAAGTCCAGGCTCTCCAGCAGGATCACCGCCTCCGGGTCGCACAGCGTGTCGCCGGTGGTCGCTTCCTTCAGGCCGACCGCAGCGGCAATATCGCCGGCATACACTTCCTGGATTTCATCCCGGTGATTCGCATGCATCTGCAACAGGCGGCCGATGCGTTCCTTCTTGCCCTTGGCCGGGTTGTAGATCAAATCGCCTGAATGCACCTGGCCGGAATACACGCGGAAAAAAATCAGATGGCCGACAAAAGGGTCGCTCATGATCTTGAACGCCAGCGCCGCAAATTTTTCATCGTCGGCCGCCCGCCGTTCGGCTTCCCCGCCGTTGTCCAGCTTGCCTTTGACCGGCGGAATGTCGGCCGGCGACGGCAGGTAATCGACCACCGCATCGAGCATGGTCTGGATCCCCTTGTTCTTGAACGCGGCGCCGCAGATCACCGGCACGATCTGCCCGGCCAGAGTGCGCTGGCGCAACGCCTGTTTGACCTCCGCTTCCGTCAAGCCCTGGCCGCCGAGGTATTTTTCCATCAATTCGTCCGATGCTTCGGCGGCGGCCTCCAGCATCTTTTCGCGCCACTGGTTTGCCACTGCCAGCAGATGGGCCGGGACCGGCATCTGGCTGAACTTGACGCCCTGCGTCGCATCGTCCCAGATCACCGCCTGCATCGTCACCAGATCCACCACCCCCTTGAAATCCATTTCGGCACCGACCGGGATCTGGATCGGCACCGGGTTCGCGCCCAGGCGCTCGCGTATCTGATGGCAGACACGGAAAAAATCGGCGCCGACACGATCCATCTTGTTGACGAAGGCCAGCCGCGGCACGCCGTATTTATTGGCCTGGCGCCACACGGTTTCGGATTGCGGCTGGACCCCGCCGACCGCATCGAACACCATCAGCGCGCCATCCAGCACCCGCATCGAGCGCTCGACTTCAATCGTGAAATCGACATGGCCGGGGGTGTCGATGATATTGATGCGATGCGCGGGATAATTGCCGTTCATGCCTTTCCAGAACACCGTGGTGGCAGCGGCGGTAATGGTGATGCCGCGCTCCTGCTCCTGCGCCATCCAGTCCATGACGGCCGCGCCTTCATGCACCTCGCCCAGCTTGTGGCTGACGCCTGCATAGAACAGGATGCGTTCGGTGGTGGTGGTTTTACCGGCGTCGATATGCGCTGAAATCCCGATATTGCGGTAGCGCTCGATTGCAGTCTTCCTGGCCATGTCATCCCCCCGTCTTGATGCCGGACACGTCACGTTCTTCAATCTACAGGATCAGCGAGCATGTTATTTGACGCAAGGCAAATAAATGCACATTACCCACGCATCAGGTCAACGCCCAAAAATTGAGCACTGATCAAAACACGCGGGGCTAATGCCTATAATTTAAATAGCCGCTCTCAGACGGCATTCAGATACGGCGGTATTTACCTGTGCTGCGTTGTAGCGGAACAGCAGTTCAATGGTTATTTTGTTCAATCTGGAGATTATGATGGCTAGCAATTTAATGCGCTTTGATCCGTTCAGTGATCTGGCACGGCTTGAACCATTCGGGGAGATTGAAGATATTTTCAAGAATTTAAGCTTGCGTCCAAGCTGGTCCGGCATGGAAGTCACACCACGCATCAGGATGGATGTGACTGAAACGGATAAAGACTATACCGTAAGGGCTGATATGCCTGGCATCAGCAAGAGCGACATCAAGGTCGCCATCGAAGGCAATCAGGTTTCGATCAGTGCTGAAATAAAAGGAGTAAAAGGAAGTAAAAAAGGGGAAACCGTGGTCTGCAGCGAACGCTATGAAGGGCAGCAATATCGCCGCTTTACCCTGGCCCAGGAAGTCGATCAAAGCAAGGCCGACGCCCACTACGAGGATGGCGTTCTGACATTGACCCTGCCTGAAAAAAACAGGAGGAGCAGCAAAACAACTGGTGATTCATTAATCATCTGCTGCCTGGGCGATGTGCCCGGGCCGCCAGATAATCGGGAGTGAGCCATGTCTTTGGCAAGTGCTATTGCCGGCATGACTCGCTCCTGCAGTTTATTTGTATTCCATCAGTCCATAACCAAGCCGATACGCTAACGCCCTATGGCCGGAACAAATCGATGATCTTCCGCGACAAAACAAAATCCATGTGGGCAGATGCACTGGAAATGCTGGAACAGGCCGACCGGCTGCAACGCCAGTTCTTTCAGGTCAGCCAGCCACGGGCGCGCGGCCCGACATGGGAGCCGCCGGCAGATATCTTCGAGACTGATTGTGCTCTGACCATCCTGATTGCATTGCCCGGCGTGGCGCCTGACGATGTCGAGGTCGACATTCAGGGCTGCAGCTTGTACATCAGCGGGACAAGGCCGATTCCTGCGCCCGCAAAAGCGATCATACGCAGAATGGAAATCCCGTATGGCCGCTTTGAGCGGCAAATCGACTTGCCGCCGGCCAACAATATGAAATCAGCGAGCAAGCACTGTTGAACGGATGCCTGCTGCTGACTCTGCGCAAGCTCACATGAACCATGCGACCTGACAGGCCAGCCATGAAACCGGACAGCAATTCAGCGGCACTGCCCCCCTGACGCAAATCCATGACAGCAAGCCCGGCTCGTACAGGAAAATACCGCAGCCAGCCCGGCACTGCAATACCCCGAGGATGCGCTGCTGCTGATCCCGGTGCGCAATATGGTGCTGTTTCCCGGCCTGATCGTGCCGATCACCATTGGCCGCGAAAGCACGATCGCGGCCGCACAGGAAGCTGTGCGCAGCAACCGCAAGGTAGGCATCCTGCTGCAGCGCGATCCCGCTGCCGACGCCCCCACCACGATGAGCTGTATCAGGTCGGCACCGCCGCCAGCATCGTGCGCTATGTGACGACGCAGGACGGCTCGCACCATATCATTTGCCAGGGGGAGCAGCGTTTTCGGGTGCTCGAATTCCTGGACGGTACCCTTTCCATGTCGCCCGTGCCGATTTTCAAGGAAGTCGATACCACCAGTGCCGACATCGAGGCGCGCATGCTGCAGCTCAAGGCGCGCACCAGAGAAATCCTGGAACTGCTGCCGCAGGCACCGGCCGAACTGACGCGTCGCTGGAGAATATCCCATCGCCACGAATCTGGCCGATTTTATCGCCGGCCTGATGGATATGAAACCGGAAGAGAAGCAGGAGGTGCTGGAAACCCTGGATCTGCAGGAGCGGCTGGACAAGGTACTGGCATTGCTGGTGCATCGCATCGAAGTCTTGCGCATCAGCCATGACATCGACCAGAAAACCAGGGAACGGCTGGAAGAGCACCAGCGCGAGGTATTGCTGCGCGAACAAATGAAAACGATCCAGAAACAACTGGGCGAAACCGAAGACGACGCGAAGGAAACGGCCGAACTGGCGGCAGCGATCGCCAAGGCCGGCATGCCGGAGGAAGTCGAAAAACAGGCCAGAAAGGAGCTGAAAAGGCTGGAGCGCATGTCGGAAGCGGCCGGCGAATATGCGATGCTGCGCACTTATCTGGACTGGCTGGCCGAATTGCCGTGGTCGGTCGCCACCGAAGACCGGATCGACATTGCCGAGGCCCGCAAGATACTGGACGATGATCACTACGGGCTGCAAAAGATCAAGCGCCGCATCCTCGAATATCTGGCGGTGCGCAAGCTCAATCCGCAGGGCAAGAGCCCGATACTGTGCTTCGTCGGGCCGCCCGGCGTCGGCAAGACTTCGCTCGGCCAGAGCATCGCCCGCGCCACTGGGCCGCAAGTTCGTGCGCATCAGCCTGGGCGGCGTGCACGACGAAGCCGAAATTCGCGGCCATCGCCGCACCTACATCGGCGCCCTGCCCGGCAACATCATCCAGGCCATGCGCAAGGCCGGCACGCACAATTGCGTGATGATGCTCGACGAAGTCGACAAGCTGGGCCGCGGCTTTCACGGCGATCCGTCGGCGGCGCTGCTGGAAGTGCTCGACCCGGAGCAGAACGCCACGTTCCGCGACAACTATCTCGACGTGCCGTTCGATCTGTCGCAGGGTGCATGTTCATCTGCACCGCCAATATGCTCGACACCATTCCCGGCCCGCTGCGCGACCGCATGGAAGTGATCCAGCTGCCCGGCTACACCGAGGAGGAAAAGGCGCAGATCGCCCGGCGCTATCTGGTGCCGCGCCAGCTCGAGGCCAACGGCCTGACAGCCGAGCAGTGCCGAGATCACCGACGACGCGCTCGCACGCCATCATCAGCGACTACACGCGCGAAGCCGGCGTGCGCAATCTGGAACGCGAAATCGGCAGCGTGTTTCGCCATGCCGCGATGCGCATCGCCGAAGGCACCGCGACCAGCGTCGCGATCGACGCCGAGCGACTTGCACGCGATCCTCGGGCCCGCCGAAATTCGAGAGCGAAGTCGCGATGCGCACCAGCATGCCCGGCGTCGCCACCGGCCTGGCCTGGACTCCGGTGGGCGGCGACATCCTGTTCATCGAAGCCAGCCGCATGCCGGGCAATGGCAGGCTGATCCTGACCGGCCAGCTCGGCGAAGTGATGAAGGAAAGCGCGCAGGCGGCGCTGACGCCTGGTCAAGGCACGCGCGGCCCAGCTGCAGCATCGACCGCGACGCTGTTCGAGAAGCAGCGATATCCACATCCACGTACCGGCCGGCGCCATCCCCAAGGACGGGCCCAGCGCCGGCGTGGCGATGTTCATCGCGCTGGCCTCGCTGCTCACCGAGCGGCCGGTGCGAAGCGACATCGCAATGACCGGCGAAATCAGCCTGCGCGGGCTGGTGCTGCCGGTCGGCGGCATCAAGGAAAAAGTGCTGGCCGCGCTGCGGGCCGGCATCACGACCGTACTGCTGCCTGCACGCAACAAGAAGGATCTGGAAGATATCCCGCAGGATGCGCGCCGCCAACTGCAATTCGTCTGGCTGGACCGTCGATGACGCGATGGCCGCTGCCATTATCAGCCAAGATAAAAAGCCGGCCCAGGTTGTCAATTGAAAATTGCGCTGCCTCAAAATCGATCAAGGCCATATCTTTATAATTTTCAATTGAGTGACGCAGAGGTAAAGCGATGCTGAACTTCAATCCTGCATGCCGATGGCATCCTCAATGGAATGCCGAAGCGCTGGCGATACATTTCCCACATTTTCGGAGAGTAATCATGGCAAAAAATATGATGCGTTTTAACCCGTTCGGTAATCTTGCCCGTTTTGAACCGTTCGGAAATATGGAGGAAATGTTCAAGGATTTTCGCCTGACACCTTCCTGGCAAAATCTGGAAGCAGAACCGCGCATCAAAATGGACGTCAGTGAAACGGACCAGGCCTACACGGTGAAAGCGGAAATTCCCGGCGTCAAAAAAGAGGATATCAAGGTCGCCATCGAAGGCAATCTGATCTCCATCAGTGCCGAATTGACCAAGGAAACAGAAGAGAAGAAAGGCGAAACCGTGGTTTGCAGGGAACGCTATCAAGGCCAGCAATACCGCCGCTTCACGCTGGAACAGGATATCGATGACAGCAAGGCGGAGGCCCGCTTCCAGGATGGCGTGCTGGAATTGACCCTGCCTAAAAAAGCCGGCTCAGCGAAAAAACAACTGGAGATCCGTTAATCCGGAAGTGCATTAGTCCAAAAAGTACGGGGAAAAAATTCCCGTACCGGACTTGAACGTTGAGTTGCCTTTTCAGGGCTTATGCAGCAACACCGGAATGCTGCTATGCGTCAGGACTTTCAGTGCTTCGCTACCCAGTAATTGCGCAGCATTTCCGCGCCAGCCATGCGCCGCCATGAAAATCAGGTCGCAATGCGACTCTGCTGCCACTTTGAGAATGGCCGTATGCACCTCGTTCGACTCCACCAACTCGCAGGTGCACGGTACATGTATTGCCTTCGCCTGCTCCTTGACCCACATTAGATAATCCGTCGCCTGCTTGCTGAAAAGCTCCTTCAAGCGCTCAGCATGATGCACGTCATGATGCGCCCATGCGTCCAGCCCATCGCGCTGCGTCGGCGGCATCACATGAATCGCGGTGACGATCGCAGCATGGTGTTTCGCCAGCGCCAGCCCGCTCTTGATCGCTTCTTTCGACAGTTCAGAACCATCGGTTGGCAACAAAAGATGCTTGTACATATTCAATCCCTCGATACGCTAGTGATATTGATTTCCATCCACAACAGGAATCGTTATTCTTTAGTGTAAGAAGGCAGGCGATGCCGGCTTTGATATCACGCAATGGCCTTGAAGCTACAGGCCTGCATGATGCAATCTGGCCGGGGCTGGAAGACAATACTCCGGCAAGCTAGGAGCCCGCGTTTGATTTGAAAATGAAGCTGACACAGATTTTTGTCCACGCAAGCCAAAAAAACACGAAAAAGATTCATGGCGCGCATCAGATTCAAAAATATAGGGAGTATCACCATTTTTATGGCATTACCCGTATATATTTATTGGCAATATAAAATATACTCCAGTATGTATGTCATGCCCTCCAAATGCTTATTTCAGCGTCTTTCTGCACTATTCATTACCGCTTTTATTCGTGTGTTGCGTGGACAGTGCTTTTCCCGCGACAGGCGTATCTCACATCAGTGAATGCATCTGACTAAAATAGAAAATAAACCGAGATGAACCATCCAGCAAGCGATTTTCCCAGCCAGACGCAGCTGATCGCCGCCCTGCGCGATGCCAGCCGCTACCCGCATCCGGCCAAGGCGGTGCGCGTGATCGAAACCCATATCTCCTGGGTATTGCTGGCCGGGCGCTACGCCTACAAGATCAAAAAAGCGCTCAATCTGGGTTTTCTCGATTTCAGCAGCCTGGAAGCGCGCCGGTTTTACTGCGCCGAAGAAATCCGCCTGAACCGCCGGCTGGCGCCGCAACTGTATCTGGATGTGATCCCGATCTGCGGCAGCCCGCAGCAGCCGGTGCTGGGAACGGGTTCAGCCGCGCCGATCGAATATGCAGTCAGAATGCGCCGTTTCTCGTCCGGCAAGCAACTGGACCGCTTATTGGCACGCGACAAGGTGCAGGCCCGCCACATCGACAGCTTGGCCGCCCTGCTCGCCCGCTTCCACCGCAGTCTGCCTACCGCTACGCCTGACGCACCCGCACCTGACGCGCCCTACGGCAGCGCCGCGGCGATACGCGCGGCGGCACTGCAGAATTTTTCCCAGTTGCCGGCATTACTGGACAGCAGCAAGGCGAGCGACAGCCTGAACGCACTGCAAGCCGCCACCGAGGCCGAATTCTCTGCCTGCGCCACGTTTTTTGAGCAACGCCATGCGCAAGGTTACGTGCGCGAATGCCACGGCGACCTGCATCTGGGCAATATCGCGCTGATCGGCGAGCAGCCGTGCCGTTCGACTGCATCGAGTTCAATCCGGCGCTGCGCTGGATCGACGTCATCAGCGACGCCGCGTTTACTGTGATGGACCTGCAGCACTGCCAGCGGCCGCGAGCTGGCCTACCGCTTCCTGAACGCCTATCTGGAAGCCACCGGCGATTACGCGGCGATCCGCGTGCTGCGCTTCTATCGCGGTCTACCGCGCCACTGGTGCGCGCCAAGGTCGCGCCATCCGCGCCGCCCAGGCCGGCATCCCGGCCTGAAAGGACGCCGCGCTGGCGACAGGCCGGCTATCTGGAACTCGCCGCCAGCTGCCTGAAGCGACGCCAGCCCGCGCTGACATCACCCACGGCCTGCCGGGTTCCGGCAAGACGACTTCTTGTCGCAGACGCTGCTGGAGCAAGCTCGGCGCGATCCGCATCCGCTCCGATGTCGAGCGCAAGCGCCTGTTCGGCCTTGCCGCGCTGGATCACAGCCGCAGCAATCCTGCCATCGGCAACAGCATGTACAGCGCCGACGCGAGCCGCCGCACCTTCGAGCGGCTGCACAGCATCGCGCGCGAGATCCTGATCGCCGGTTACACGGTGATCGTGGACGCCGCCTTTCTGCGGAAAAGCGAGCGCGACCTGTTCCGCGCACTGGCCACCGAGATGGCACTGCCGTTCGCCATCGCGTCAACCGAAGCCGCACCGCAGCTACTGCAGTCGCGCATCGTGCAGCGGATGGCGCAAGCCAGCGATGCATCCGAAGCCGATCTTGAGGTGCTGGCAATGCTGCAAAAGTCGCAGGAAAACCTCACGCCGCAAGAACAGACTTATACCGCGCGCTTCATCAACCAGGCCGAGCATGGCGGCTTTGCGGCCGATGCGCCGGGCTGGAATCGGCTGACGCAGTTGCTGACGCTGCAGCAGGACGGCAATTCCTGAAACCAATTCTGCCTGCGCTGTGGAAATAGCGCGAAGATATCCACTCAAGAAGCAAGTTACATCTGTCGCATCGAAAGCGACAGATGTAACGTTGTCAGGCAACAAATGAAGTTATAAAAATCTGTAATGCCTATCTGCAGCAAGCAGGTCAGCACGCCCCCTATTTCTCAGGCCGGCTATTTGATCTGCACCCTGATGGCATTGGGTCTTCTCGTACCCATTATTTTATCGCCTGAATGCAGCGCCAGAGTTCGACAAGAGCGCCATGATCGTTGGTTCATTTCTTGCTCTATCCATATAACCGCGCATGAAAAATCGCGGCACAAATGATGAACTCAATATTTCTTGAGTCAAATATTTACTATATGGAGACTTACATGAATTATAAAAAATTACTGATC
>CAWIOX010000005.1:0-25697 GCA_963837775.1 uncultured beta proteobacterium
CAATGCCGCTTTTCATGCGCTGCGCAAACAGGGATTGCGCACGATGGTTGTAAAAACGCAGAGCCAGCTCAGCATCGCCCGGACGTTCAAGAATGGTATGAATGACCGGAACGGCGGCATAGGCACCGGAAATTGCCTCATACATGCCATGCCCGGACAAAGGATCCACCGTATAGGCAGCATCGCCAACCCTGAGATGCGCAGCATCGGCGATAGCCCCTTTTAAAAAGGGCCGGCTGCCGCGCGCAGAAACTGGTGAAACAGCAAATGATCGGGGGCCGATCATCTTCTGAATTTCTCCCAGCTTTTTGCAACTGGAAACAAATATATGTTTGCAGTCAAGGTTTGAAACCAAGGCGCTGGCCACCGTAACGTGCAACGACGCGTGATCTATGCCATCCCAGGTTGCCCACGCCCAGCCATCTTCGAATGGTTCTATGAAGGTGAATGGCTCGCTACCGAATCGGGCTGAAAATGACTGGCTGAGCATCACCGATACCGGCCCTGACAGCGCGCCTCTATTTTCACCACCCGTGCGGCCACAAGCTACTACGAGATAGTCGGCATGCATCACCCGCTGCGTGCCGCCGTCCTCGGATACGGTAATCAGCCATCCGCTTGCGTGCCTTTCGTAGTGACGGGCAGCACCCTGAATAAGCTGAATACCTAACCCGGACAAATCGCTCTGCAACGCTCGATCCAGCGCTTGCTTTTCAATCAGGTATTCGCCATTTGCCAACTCAACCTGACCATGCCAGGATGAAAAGCGACGGGCAAGCTTGCTTGTCGCATCCAGCGCGCGATGAAAGCCGGCTGATCTAAGTCCGTCAGCCGCCCTCATTGACAAGCCTTCCCAGACGGGATGCCTGCGCGCCTTCGCTACGACAACAAGCTCATACCCGATTCTGTTCAACAGTGCCGCGGCTACTGCGCCAGCGGGTCCACCACCAACAACGCATATTTTTTTCATTCGCACTACATTGTCACCCTTCTCTATCCGGTTTTTCGGGCTGGCTAGCAACGGTTCTTGCGCAAGGTTTCCGACGGGAGTTCGCCAAACATTGCCTTGTAGTTAGCCGAAAACTTGGAGGAGTGCCAGAATCCCCAGCGGGCGGCGATATCTGCCACTGTCGTATGGGCGGCTCCGGCGTCGGCCTTGATGGCCCGCCGGACCCGGTTTAGCCGGATCGCTCTCAGATAGGCGACCGGATTGATATCCAGTACAGACTCGAAACTGTATTGCAGGGTACGCCGCGAGATATTCAGCGCTAAGCATAGGTCGGGGATCGTGACCGGATCGTCATGGTGTTCCAGCACGTACGCCTTGGCTTTCTCCACTACGCTCTTGCGCGAGGTAGCGAACACGCTATGGTCGTATGAGGTGGCACCGCTGGTTGCGACCACCAGATTGTTGAAAATCTCCTGCTCAATGATTTTTCTGATCTGGGGGTAGTTCAGCATATTGGGGGCACTCTTGATGTTGCTCAGCAATAGTTCCAGAAACTCGCTCAAGCAGTGAGCGGCTTCGGCGGAGTGCTTGAGAACACCGGGCGCGGTGAGTTTAGCCTCGATATCCATGCCCCAGACGGCGCAGGAAAACTCCCGTAATTCCGTGGCATCAGCGGAAACGGCAATGATGTCCAGTTGTTTAGGGGTCAGGAAATCCAGGGATTCGCCGCCACCCAGTGTGAACAGTGATCCCCGGTCGAGCATCGTCCCGGAAAACAGCCCTTCGCCGGTCGCATCCAGGGTAACGCCAATGGTGCGAGATCCCTCCCAGGGCAACCCTGTTTGATGTAACACCTGATTGGTTTTCTCGCGGAACAACTGCACGTTGCCAAACCACACTTCATCCAGGGAGCCTGAGAACATGCCATTGGAGAGCTGCTCGTATTCTTGCTTCCAGTGTTGCAAACTGGCGGCGTGATTGTCGGCATCCCCGATCATCGCCTCAGTGAGAATAAAACAATCCTTCTCGCCGTGCGTGATGGCGGAGGTCGGCGGAGGTCGGAATGCCGGCAAATTCTGCGAGCTCATGCGGTAATCCTTGCATCTTTGTTTGGTTTAAGGATTGCAGGATTTAATGCCATTTGGATACCAAACGACGTTAAATTTGCTGATGAAATCCTTTAACCGATCCAATCTCTTGATTTTATACGTCGCGTACTTGTTCAGCATAGCAGTCATAGAGCTTCCGCATAGGGTGGGCGCGGCTTGGAAATAAGTTGCACCCACTCTATACGATGATGATCAAGCGCCGCTCAAGGCACCCGGATCGCTCCTCAATTCTCGCAATCCGATCACACCGACATGATGACCGATTTCGACTCGGTATATGCATCGAGGCATGCCTTGCCCATTTCACGTCCCAGACCCGACTGCTTGTAGCCGCCAAACGGCATCGCGCTATCCAGAATATTATGGCAGTTGACCCATACCGTGCCCGCCTTGATCTTCGGAATCAGGCGATGCACCCGTGACAGATCATTCGACCAGATACTGGCGCCCAATCCATACGTTGTATCGTTGGCCCAGGCTGCCACTTGGTCCAGATCGTCGTACGGCATCGCCACCAGCACCGGACCGAAAATTTCTTCCCGCACGACGCGCATCTTCGGATTTACGTCCACCAGCACGGTTGGCTGGACAAAGAAGCCGGTGCTGCCAAAGCGTGCGCCGCCTGAGGCGGCGGCAGCGCCTTGTTCGATCCCGGAATCGATATACGCGCAGACCCGCTCCATCTGTGCGCGCGACACCAACGGTCCCAGTTCGGTGGCCGGATCCAGGCCGCTGCCGACTTTCATTTTGCCGGCGACGTCCGACAGGTCACTCACTACCCGGTCAAATATCTTCTTATGCACATACAAGCGCGAACCGGCGCAGCAGACCTGCCCCGCATTGAAAAAGATGGCGGATGCGGCACCTGCGGCGGCGGTAGCCGGATCGCAGTCATCCAGAACGATCATCGGCGACTTGCCGCCCAGTTCCAGCGAGATGCGCGTCATGTTCTCGAGCGCCGCCTTGCCGACCATTTTTCCGACTTCGGTGGAGCCGGTGAAGGTGACTTTATTGATGCCGGGATGACGGGCCAGCGCCGCGCCTGCGGAGTGGCCATAACCGGTGACGATATTCACTACTCCGGCAGGGTAGCCGGCTTCCTGGATTAGCTCCCCCAGACGCAGCGCAGACATCGGCGTCTGCTCGGCCGGCTTGAGCACCACGGTGCAACCGGTCGCCAGCGCCGGGCCCAGTTTCCAGGCCGCCAGCAGCAGCGGAAAATTCCACGCAACGATCGCCCCGACGACACCGACCGGCTCTTTGCGCGTGAATGCCATGAATTTGTTGGCGGGCGCAAATGGTGCCGACAAATCATTGGTCGTGCCCTCGATCTTGGTCGCCCAGCCCGCCATGTAGCGGAAAAAATCCACGGTCAGCGCGACATCGACATAACGCGCCACCGTCACCGATTTGCCGTTATCGATCGATTCGATTTCGGCGATGCTCTGCGCATTGGCCTCGACCAGATCGGCCAGCTTCAGCAATAACCGCTCGCGCTGGGCCGGACGCATGTCGTGCCAGTCGCCGGATTCAAAAGCCTTGCGGGCGGCAAGCACTGCCAGATCGATATCCTGCTGATCTCCTGCCGGCACCGATGCAATCAGCTTTTCATCGGCGGGATTATGTACTTCCAGCCGTGCACCACCGATGGCTTCCACCCAATGTCCATCAATCAACATCTTGTGTTGTTTTTTAAAAAAGGCCACGGTATCGGCAGATACCAGATTGCTGTGTGCAGTAAAGTCCATTGTGTGTCTCCTGGTTTTTATGAATGGTGTTATTGGTGTTTACAACGATCCGGCACGCATGCCTGTTGCAGTGCAAGCCGCTTTTGATCATCGGACGGTGCTTCGAATTTCTCAATGTTCATCCGCATGCGCTGCGTCAGGTCGCGCGCCTCTTCCTCATGCCTGAGTTCAACCGGCGGTCTTTCTGAAAGAGTTTTCGGCAGCGCTTGAACTCGATGCGACGTATCCGTTTGTACGGCGCAGGTGATCGCGGGCATAAGCGAGAATCGCCTGCGCCAGCGCAGCACTCGGCGCCACACCGTCGCGCAGCGTGACGAATGCTCGGCCCGAGCTGCTCGGGTCGGGACTCGGCACCACGGCGGCCTCAAGCCTTCGGGGTGTTCCAGCAATATGCTCTCCAGCTCAAACGGACTGATGCGGTAATCCGACGCCTTGAACACGTCATCGGCCCGGCCGATAAAAGTCAGGTAGCCGTCGCTGTCGCGGCTGGCAATATCGCCGGTGCGGTAATGTCCATCCGCCATCGCTTCGGCAGTGCGCTGCACATCGCCGGCATAGCAGAGTCATCAGGCCCAGCGGGCGCTGTGCGAGGTCAATCGCAATTTCACCCTGTTCGGCGCGGCATCCGTCATTATCGAGCAGCGCGATGCGATAGCCCGGCAAAGGCCGGCCTACCGATCCGCTTTTGACCGCCTGGCCGGGGGTATTGCCGATCTGTGCAGTGGTTTCGGTCTGGCCATAGCCGTCGCGTATCGTGATGTTCCATGCGGCTTGCACCTGCTGCGATCACTTCCGGGTTGAGCGGCTCGCCGGCGCCACGATCTCGCGCAGGCTTACCGGATAACTCTTCAGGTCTTGCTGAATCAGCATGCGCCACACCGTCGGCGGAGCGCACAAGGTGGTCACTCGATATTTGACCAAGGTGGCGAGAATATCCCTGGCATCGAAGCGCGACTGGCTGCGGATAAACACGGTCGCCCCGGCATTCCACGGTGCAAACACACAACTCCAGGCATGCTTGGCCCAACCGGGCGAACTGATATTGAGGTGAATATCACCGGGGCGCAGACCGATCCAGTACATCGTCGACAAATGGCCGACCGGGTAGCTGACATGGGAATGCTCGACCAATTTCGGCTGGCTGGTGGTGCCGGAAGTGAAGTAGCGCAGCAGCGGCGCATCGGACTGATGAAATGTCCGGGACAAGCTAGCGGAGCATTGATAAGCGTCCTCATACTGGATCCACCCCGGCTGCGAAAATCCGACGGCGATCCGGCTGAAATCACCACTTACACTATCGAATTTTGCGCTTTCCGTCTGACCGATCAGCACATGCCTGATCGCGCCGCGCGCAATGCGATCCTGCAAGTCGCGTGAAGTCAGAAGCGGCGTTGCCGGAACCAGGGTGACGCCGATCTTCATGCAGGCCAGCATGATTTCCCATAAGGGTCAACGTTGCCCAGCACCATCAGCGCACTATCGCCGGCCCGGATCCTTGCTGCAGAAAAAAGTTGGCGACCTGATTTGAGCGCTGCGACATTTGCTGAAACGAACGCTTTTGTTCGCGTCCGTCTTCCTCGACTATCCACAATGCGGTCGCCGTATTGTGGATCGCCATGGAATCGAAATAGTCCAGGGCCCAGTTGAAATGCGTCAGCTTGGGCCAGACGAAATCACGCACCGCAGTCGCATAGTCTTCTCGGTGCTGCAAAAGGAAATCGCGCGCAACAATGAATTTTTCCGCTCCAACATTTCCGTATTTTCCGTAATCGGTTGGTTTGAATTGCTCATGAATATTCCAGATCCAATACTGTTGGCCATCAATGTGGCGTTGGGCTGGCTTGCACACCGGCCAAGCCGAACAGCACCGGAGCATGGTTTGCACCCTCCACCACGTCGGTATAGCTGGTAGCATCTGAGCTCCTAGACCGCCAAGTCAAAGTTGCCCGGAATGCGCTACACATATCTATACCACGACGAACGATACAAACATCCAGCCAATCGCGGCAGCTTCTCTCCGGCTGCACGAGCCGCATCGACCGCGCGCGCTGCAGCAATCGCCCCAACACGATTCAAGGTAATGGAGGCTCTTAGTCTACCGAGTGCGTCTGCACGATCAAGCAGCGTTCGAACATACGTCTCCGCAGTGAGCTGCCCCGCCGCGATTGCAGAGACGACTTGTGTTGCAGTCATCGACAACTGCTGAGTCTTGCAATAGTACGTGGTTTGGACGAGCGATTTCCTTCGTCTGCAGAGTATTCCTGCGCTAACCCCTGGAGCAACTGCCAAGGCACCTAGGTTCGATACAAAACTACGCCCGCTCATGCTTTTTGGAAATTTCATTTTTCCCTGAATGGCTGAAAGCGGCAGCCTTGAATGCCAAACGTTGACCGTACAAGGAAGCGTTAATTGGGGTTAAAAAAGGCGACGAGCGCCAACATGCACATAGCATGAGACAACCATGATTCGGTACAGGCTACCTTGGCTCAGGCGGAGCAGACGCCAAACCAGTTTCAACGTCTGCAGGTTCATATATAAGAGAAGGCATTGGCTTCGCACCCCAGACCAACACCGACTGTAAGCACTCTTTAAAACGGGTAAATGATTGGCTTGTCGAGTAGGCTAATCCACTGCGTTTGAGTAAATTCGTGGAAGTTTGCGGGCCCGCCGAATCGGCTACCATTTCCGGACGTCCCCATTCCGCCAAATGGCACGTGAAACTCGTTGTTTACTGTCTGGTCGTTGACGTGCACCATTCCTGCCTTGATACGCGACGAAAGTGCAAGGCCTCGTGACAGCGAACGTGTATGCACCGCAGCGGCCAGTCCATACGGTGACCCGTTAACAAGCGCAACAGCCTCATCGTCATTGTCAAAAACTGTTATCGGTGCCACTGGCCCAAAGATTTCCTCCTGGAATACTGGCATGTCAGCGGTGACACCCGTCAGAACCGTGGGAGCATAAAAGAGGTTTGTGTACTCTCCTCCCGCTAGCAAAGTGGCACCAGCAGCTACGCTCTTACGAACGATGTCGTCGATTCTATCTCGCTGCTTCTGATTGATTAAAGGCCCCAGATGTACCTGGCCTGTATACGGATTACCTACCTGCAGTTTCCGCGCACGTTCAGCCAGCTTGGCCGCATACTCCTCCGCAAGCGAGCGATGTACGAGGTGGCGCCCCGTCTGCATACATATCTGTCCCTGGTGAAGGAAAGAGCCCCATGCACCATTCGAACTTGCAGCATCGACATCGGCATCATCAAGAATAACAATTGCATTATTGCCGCCGAGCTCAAGCGCGACCTTCTTCAGCATCTGCCCGCAGACCTGTCCGATAGCACGGCCTACCGCGGTCGACCCTGTGAAAGAAATCATTCCAACCTGAGGATGACGTACTAGCGCGTCACCGGCCACAGGGCCGCCAGGAATCACATGGAAAACCCCAGAAGGCAGACCAGCATCTTCGAAAACGCGGGCGAGAAGCAGCCCACCAGATACGGCGCTCTGAGGGTCCGGTTTGAGTATCACCGCGTTACCGACCGCCAGAGCCGGCGCTACAGAACGCATCGACAGCAGGATGGGGAAATTCCACGGTGCGATAACGCCGACGACACCGATTGGTAATTGTCGGGAAAGATTCATACGACCAAGCATCGCAGACGGATAGAGCGCACCTTCCGGTTGCATAGGCATCGCTGCTGCCATTAACAACTGCTCGTAAGTGGCGTGTAGCTCCCATTCCGCCTTGGCCCGGGTAGACCCGCACTCACGGATGTTCCAGTCGTTAATCTCTGGCGCTCTCTCCCGCGTACCTGGCGGCCTCTCGTAAATAGCTGCTCGCTGGTCGAACGGCATCGATGCCCATGCCCGCGCCTCGCTGCCGACTTGCCGCGCGGTCATATCTTCCGGCAACCTATCCATGCTGCCGATGGTCTCTCCAGTTGAAGGTTCGATCACAGACGAAGCGCCGCCAGCGGGATCCCCCCCGTTCGAAAGATACGGCCTTCCCGACGGTTTTGCTTGATGTTATTCATATACCCTCGTCAAACTGTTAATTCCCCGTCGGCGTTGCCGGCCATGTGACGCCGATTCATACAGGCCAGCTGATTCCCGGGCCGACGTGCCCAGCCCCAGCGCCATCTCCGGCCCGGACCTTGTCCCAGAAGAATGGCGACCTGATGAACGCGCGACACTGCTGAACGACGCTTTCTCGCGTCCGTCCTCGACACCCAGCGGTCGCCGTTGTGGATCGCCATGGAACGAATAGTCCAGGGCCCAGTTGAAATGCGTCAGCTTGGGCCAACGAAATCACGCACCGCGTCGCATAGTCTTCTCGGTGCTGCAAAAGGAAATCGCGCGCAACAATGAATTTTTCCAGTTCTGACATGTCCGTATCCAAAATAGCTGATTGATTGCGCATGTAATCCATATCCAAGCTATTGCACTGTTTCTATCACCCGGCTGGCACGCGGCCAGGCACAGCAAGGAGCATGGTTCACGCGCCCCACACCAGGCAGAACCACGCTGCCAAGCGGACCAGAAACGGGGGGAAGGTGGTGATGCGTGCTGTTAGAACGTCTTGTTGAGTGACAACACAAACGTGCCTGCAGCCGGGTCCGAGGCTTCCGCCACGCCGGCCGAATTCAAGGCGCCGGTCGTATAGCTGTCGTAGACATTGGTCGCGCCTTTGGCCTTGGTGTAGGCGCCGGCCAGGGTCCAGCCGCCCTCGAATGTCTTGCTGACGCCGACCTTGTAATCCTTCCAGTCGTAGATCGAATTGTCGGCCGCTGCCTTGCTTGCCACCCGCCCGATGCCGTAGTGCAGGTTCAGCGTATAGCCGGAACCCATGTCGTAGTTGGCGCCCAGGTCCCAATAGCCGGTGCCGCGCGCGTCGGCAATCCCGAATGAATCCTTGGTGTAGGTGGTGTTGTATTTGGCGTACAGGAACTTGTAAGTCAGGCCGAGCGACAGTTCGCCATAGTCATATTTGGTATTGGTCGCCGCATAGACTGCGCCCGGATACTTGTAGTAATAGACGATGCCGCTATAGCCGACATCTCCTGCGGCACCGGTATAGCCGCCGTACAGGTCCCACTCGATCGTGCCGTTTTCGATGTAGCGGTTGCTGACATTGGACAACCAGGTGCCGGCCGAAAAGCCGCTCGGATGCGCATAGTCGAAGCCGCCCTGCAATGCCGGCTTGCCCCAGGTCTGGCGAAATCCGCGCGACACATATTGCGACGCCAGGGTGACATTGGCGGTCACCGGCCAGGCCGCGGAAACCGGTGGAAACGCCCTGCTGCCGGCATCCGGCACAGGCGCGACTGCGACGACCGGATCAGTGCTCTGGGCCTGCGCGGTGGCGGCCAGCAGCGTTAAAGATAATGCAAAAAGCGGTTTGTTCAATTTCATGTTGTCTCCTTTATGGCTCTTGCAAAACTATTTGCAAGAAGACCTGGTTTTGTATTTATTATTTTTGCTTTGTTTAATGATGGCTTGCTCACTTCCTCCTACTTCAACGGTCTTCAGACACTGTAAAAATTCGAAAACTTCCCGTATTGCGCCAGACGAGTTCTTTCGCATCAATCAAGCAAGGAGCGGATTTTTAGTGGTCGTTATCAAGTGGAGCAAGGCCGCACGGTCAAGGGTAGCGAACGATTTCAATGCAGCCAGTCGGCGTGGCGCAGTGATCGCCAGTGCGATTTCCATAGTTTCTTTCATGAGACTGCCTGCCGGTGCTCGCGCCCGTGAAAACGGGCGATGGCCTGCAGATGATTTCTGAAATCTGCCGCCGTAGCTGCGGGATATATCTCGAAAAAAGCGGCCGCCAGACCGGCCATGCGCGCGGCTGCGTAGCTCGCCCCGCCGCCTGAAAATCCGTCCGGCGGCAGCGGAGAAGCACCAAACAAGAGATTCTGCACAATGCTGGAGCAGTCTCCCTCGCCGCAACGAATATCGCCGGTCACCGCCAGCACCCCGGGATAGGCTGCCGGATAGGTCGTCGCCCCCCGGGCCGGATGAGAAGCCACCAGCAACACGTCTCGGGAGATCGCGGCAAGGCAGCTCTCCCTTAGTACGCGGCGATCATCGCGCAAGCCCAGGCTGAGATTGACGACACGGGCGCCTTCGGCAACGCACCACTCTATGGCTGCGGCAATCACCCGCGCTGCGGTTGGCCTGGCAGCATAAAAAACCTGTGCCGAAAGCAGCGAACAACGGGAAGCGCGTGCCAGGATCAGACTGGCCACTGCCGTGCCGTGGCCGATGGAGTCGGTCCTGTCTCCGGCCGAACACTGCACCTGGCCATCGTCAGCCAGGCACATCGCTACCCGGGCGCCCACCTCCTTATCCAGTCCCGGACCGATGCCGCTATCGATAATGGCGACCTTAACCGACATGAATTGCGCCCTCCCCGGAAAGCACCTCGAACGCTCCGTGCTTCAAGCGGCAAATCAAGTCCCAAGCCTGGGTGGAGCGGGCATGATGCGTAATGAAAAGGCAGGTGCGGCCGGAAAACCGGCGCTGCACCAGTGCCAGCAGCTGGCACTCCATTTCCTGATCCACTGCGCTGGTGGTTTCATCGAGAACCAGGATCGATGGATCCTGCAAGATGGCCCGGGCCAAGGCCAGCCGCAGGCGCTGGCCGCGAGACAGCGCCGCACCGACGCCGCCGACCGGCGTCTGGAGATGCACTTCTGCAGTTTCCAATCCGACCGACTGCAGAAGCGCAAGAAGCTCCGCGTCCGTGGCCAGCGGCTGGACAAAACGCAGATTTTCCGCCACGGTGCCAGGAAAAAAAACCGGCTCCTGGTCCACCACCGCCACCCGGCGGCGCAGCTCGGCTGCCGGCACCTGGGCAATCGCCACTTCATCAATAAAGATGTTTCCATGATCCGGTTGCAGGTGCCCGAGCAGCAGATCTGCCAAGGTGGATTTCCCGCCGCCAGAGGGTCCGATCAGCAATACCTTGCTGCCGGCCGGGATACGCAGGGATGCCTTGTGCAGCACAGGCTTGCCCTGCTCATAGGCGAAGCTCACCTCGTCCAATGCAATCTCGCCCCGCAGCACGACCGGCAGGCGGGCCGACGCCTTATCCGTCGGCCGCGCCGGTTCGGCATCCAGCACCTCGGACAGGCGCTCCAGACTCACCCGCAGCCGTTGCCACCCGGCCAGCACGCCCATCAGGGTATGCACCGGGCCGGCCACGCGAGCCGAGTAGCCGACGAAGGCAATCAACACCCCGATCGTGATCTGTGCTCTGGAGAGCAGATAGCCGCCGCAGCCAAACACCAGCGCCGTTCCGACCAGACTCGCCACGCGCTGTCCGGCGGCCAGTGAAAAACCTGTCTGCTGCGCTGCTTTCAGGGCCTGATAGTAGTCGCCATGCCGCTCCCTTAAAGTTGTCATGCGCGCCGCCTCGCCATTGGCTGACTGGATGAGCTTGACCGCGCGCAGGCTGTCCAGAAAGAAGTTGGACAAGCGCGTGGACTGCCGGCGTGCCTCCCGGGCGCTCCCCTCCACCGCGGCCCGTTTTTGAAAACCGTGCAGCAAGGGCAATGGCAGCATGGCCAGCAGCACCACCAGCATCATCGGGAGGCTGAGGAATCCCATCAGGATGACAACCGCCAACAGGCTGAACACGCCATTGAACAGCGCCAGCGGTGCATCCACCAAGAAGCGCTGAACCTCGGCCAGATCGCCGTCAAAACGGGAAATCAGATCACCAAAACCGACCCGCGAATAATAAACGGGAGACAGCGTCTGCAGGTGCTCGAATACCCGTTCCCGCAGGCCGAACAGCACGTGCGACGACAGCTCGAGATAATCGAAGCGGGTGACCGATTCCAGCGCCAGCCCCAGCAACGGCGCCAGCAGCATCAAGCCTGCCGCTGTCGCCAGCACCTTCAGATCGCCGCTCAGTGCACCGTCGTCCACCAGCACTTTCGACAGCCACGGCTGCAGCAATGCCAGCAGGCTGGCGACAAAGGACAGGGTGACGACACGCAAGGCCAGGCTGCGTCGTACAGCCAGCAGCCGCCATCCCCACCGGAGTATCGGGTGATGCCACATCGGCGAGAAATACGGCATCATTTGATCTCTTCCCGTGTCTGTAAAAAGGTTCAGCGCTGGATGATCAGCATCGAAGCGATCGACTGGTCGGCACCTTCAGGCATGGCGATCTCAGCTTGCTTAGTGAGGGTCGCCGTGTCAAAGATCGCCACCTTGTCGATGGCACCGCCGAGGTAGACTTCCTTGCCGTCGCTGGAGATGTTGATGGCGTAGTAGGTATGGTCGAGATCGACTTTCTGGACGAATTCCTTTTTCGCCAAATCTGCACGGAAAAGCTGGTTCATCACGGCAAACGCTTCGGTGCGCTTCACCGGGTTGACCACCGATGAGAAAATGCCGGTTTCCGCATTGGCGACTTCAGCGTAATCCAGCTTTTCCGTGTTGAGGTCGAAAGTCAGGAAGCCGACCTTGAAGGCCTCCGGCGATGCGGGATCGACATCGGTTTTCGCCACGTAGTAAGGGCTGGACAGCACTTGAGCCTGCCCGTACAGATTCCAGATGTTCAGAATGTCAGGCTCGCCGATACCCTCGCGCTTCCAGTTGCGCAGCGGAAGCGTCTTTTCCAGCTTGCCCGCCTTGGCGTCAAAAACATAGAGGTCCCAGCCTATGCCAACCACCCGGTCGCTATCGGCAGTGGGCGCCAGCACGGAGATGCGGCGCGGTGCCAGAAAGGTCTTCACTGGCTTGGCGTCGATGCCGTCAGCCGTGTTGTAGACCGCAATCCGGGTGTCGAGGGACTCGTACTCGCTGCGCTTCATGCTGGTCGGGATTTGATACACATACAGCTTGCTGCCGTCGAGACTTACCGTCATCCCATACATGGATTTGACGCGTACCTGTGGCGTCGACATATCGGCGCGGAAAACCTGTTGCCCGCTGTCGAGATCGATACCGACCACACTTTCGTTGCGATTGGTCAGTACGTAGGCGATCTTGCCGTCCGTCGGCACGGCAATCGTGCTGGGCACGCCGTCGCCCGGCAGCGGATAGCTACGCACCAATTTACGCGCTGCCAGGTCGATCATGTGCAGACTGTTGGGCCGGGTGACGGTGAGCAGGTAGTCGCCCGCAAGAGCGGTCGAGGCCGCCAGCAAGGTAATAATAAAAATGATCCAGCGTTTCATGGGTTCAATCCTCCGGAAAGAGTGTCTGCAGTTCGCGCCAGTCGCGCAGGGCCGAATTCTTGCCTTCGGTCCATTCACGGGAGGTATTCATGTTGTCGGCGACCTGGGCCGGCCACCAGCAGGGATCGGTGCAGCCGTAAAGATCCGACTCCATCGGCTGGCACAGGCTGGCGACGCCGCCAAAGGCGTCAATTTCCCAGCCCGGATCGAAAGTGGTGGTGCAACCGACCACATTGCTCATCGGGCTGACTTCGAGAGATTGCCCTTCGGCTGCCGGGGAAGATAGGCTGTAAGCCTTGTTATTGAGGGGTCTCAGGCGTTTCATTGTTGCTCTCCATGTGGCTGCTGCGCCTTGTTATTGGGAGTGAAAAAACCGGGGTTGGCGCGCATGATCTCGCCGAAACATTCGATGCCGAAATCGAGCCACTCGCGGATAAAATCGCAGTGCGAGAAAGTCGGTGACATCGCATCGCCGTGGCGCACATAGGATTCGTGATAGCAGCCACCGGCGCAAATGCTCCGCGCCGAACACTTCTGGCAAGCCGGATGCATGGTCTGCGCTTCGGTGAGGAAGGCACTCAGTTCCTTCTGCGCGATGCCGGCATTGACGTCGCCGAAACTCGGGAAAGAGGTACCGGTGAATCGATGGCACAGCGCTAGCTGGCCTTCGACACTGACTGCCAGCAGACCGATGCCGGCCCCGCATGGGACGGTCTTGCGGGTTCCGCTGTAAAGATCCTGCATCAACTGATTCATATTCGAAAAGCCGTGGCGCACACCCCGTTTGGCCGCCTCCGTATATTCCTGGCCCAGCGCCTTCATTGCATTGATTACCGTGCGCATTTCGCCGTCATCGAGGCCGAGGGGCGAATCATTGCTCGCTGTCGCAGGCGCAAAACCGACTTCGGCAAAGCCCAGTTCCTCATACAGGTGGCGGTAAATGCGGGCCACGTCGGTATTGCCCCCACTCAACGTCACCCGGGCCCCGACCGGCCGTGAAGTGCAGCCTGCCAGCAGACGCCGGACATTTTTCGACACCAGCTTGTGGGTACCCTTGCCGCCGATGGTGATGCGATAGCGGTCGTGAATTTCTTCATCGCCATCCATGCTGACCGAAATGCCGAAGCGATGATCATGGAAGAACGCGATCATTTCGTCGGTCAGCAGGCTGGCATTGGTGGTGAGCGAGAAATCGACCTGTTTCCCCAACTTTTCAGCCTCCTGTTCCGCATACGGGACCAGCGCCCGGATGCTGGCGAAGCGCGTCGTGGCCTCGCCGCCGAAGAAGACCACGTTCACCCGCTCATGACCTGTGGATTCCTTGAGCAGCAGATCGATGGCACGCCTTGCCGTGGCTTCCTCCATCACGGTGGCCTTGCTGGGGGTGGTGAGATCCTCCCGGTAACAGTAGGTACAGCCCAGGTTGCAGCCGGTGGTCAGCGTCAGCACCAGGGTACTGATCGGAGAGTGCTTGATTTCCCGCGGCGCAGTTTTAAAATCCTTGCGCTCGGACGAGATGACGCCGAGCGCCAGGAAATCGGCGAGCGAATCGCACACTTCGTCTGGCGAAAAGATACCGTCGAAGCGGCCACGAACGTCCTGCTCGCTGACAGCGCCGGTCTCTTCCAGCAACTCCAGCACCGAGTCGGCCGCCTTGTCCAGTTCGTACATCGCGGTGGTCGGCACATGCAGCAGGAAGCGTTGTCCGCCCTTCCCCACCGCCCGATAGTTCTGTCTTTGCAATTGCAGTGATGACATGATGTACTCCTGTTAGCGTAGCGGCGGGGTGTTCCAGCGTTGCACGGTGACGATCAGATGACCTTTCGCCTCGCTGGTGCGCGCCCCGTCGGCAACCTTGGCTATCACAGACAAATTTCCGACGTTATTGAAGCCCTTGCGTGCCGGATTGGGGCCGGCCGCGGCCGGTAGGAACAGCCCGCTTTCTTCCATGACGCCGGCAAATCCGACATCGTTGGCAGCCTTGGCGCTCTCGTCAAAGTTATCGGCGCTCCAGCTGGCCGAGACATAACCGAGGCGAATGTCATCGGCTGTGCCCGGCAGTCCGTCCGGCCCGTTGAGGTAGGCTACGGCTTCGAACTGCGCCGACATGCCCAGATTGGTACCGCCGCCCAGGCGGGCAACCCCGAACTCGGGTTCAACGCGAATCGAGTCGAACTGGCGATACACCGCCACTTTCACTTCCCCAGCCGCGCCCTTGCTGCGCAGAGTGCGCAGCCCGACCGCCGCGTCATCGGCGACATGGACGATCAGTTCGACCTCGTTGGCATTTTTTTGCTTGGCTGAAATTACCCTGATCCCCGGCCCCAGGTCGTAATCCTTGCCGAGTTGAACGCCATGCACGCTCAAGTGCGTTTCGCTGCCCGTCTTCAACAAGGACGGAAACACCGCGATGACGCTGGGGCGGGACGCGCCGCCAGCCTGCACAGCCTCGAAAGTCGCGCCAGTCTCGTCAGCTTCGCGCAGGAACCAGCGGCCGGAGAGTTTCTTGCCGTCTTCGCTCAAGGCGAACACTGAGCGGACCTTCTGGTTGCCCAAGCTTGCATCGCCGCGCCATTCGTGGCCGCTGTAAATGATGCTCTGGCCATGACCGCTCACACGATTGCCGGCAGCGTAGGTCAGCTGGTAGTGGACGTCATAGCGATCATTGCCCAGGGGACTGACCTGCATCGATCCGGCGTAATCGCCCCAGCCAGGCCGATGGCCTGCGACTTGCCACGAACCGGTGGGTTGCACATGCTTCTTGACCTGCCAGTTTTTCCAGATCGCAGCGTCGGCCGGGTACAGCTTGGCCAGTTCGGGCACCATCTCATTGAGGGCGATGTCCTTCCAGTTGCGGTCGCGCCCGGAGGCTGAATATTCAATGCTGGGAAACTGGCCAAGATGCGTGTGCACCAGTTTTCTCCACTCTTCAGCACCGCGCCGTTGCAGCGCAACACGGCCAAAGCTATGGCAGCGCGCGCACATCTGGCCGAGCGCTTCACTAGGTACAACATCTTGCAGATTGGGCCTGCGTTCGACCACCGCACGGTAAGGAGCGGCCTCCGCGGGAGTCAGCCCTTGCCGGTCACTCAGGTATTTGACCAAGGCTTGACGCTCTTCCTTGGAGATTTCCACCTTGTGCCACACTTGCATGCGGGCGATGCTCATGTCCCAACCTTCGGGCGTCTTGCGCAGGTCGGAAATACGCTGCAGCTTGCCTTTCTCCATATGGCAAGCAGCGCATTTGTTTTTCAGAACATCCGGCGCCGACATCGGTGCCGCAAGCGCTCCGCCGGCCAGCAGCAGGCCGGTGATGGTCATCATGCCACGCCTAATCCAGCGGGCTCCACAGCCGATCAGAATCATCTTTGTCTCCAACAACATGGTTATATTTTTTTATGATTGAACCGAGGATGTCTTTGTATCCTCTGGCGAAATCAGTATAGGAACGGGATTAAAAAACCCGTTAGCCGAATTCGGCAACCGCCCTTAAAAAGGCGGCAAGCAAAAGCTGCTGCCAACGTGCTTGCCAGCAAAATCCGCCCAGCGAAGACACGCCAGTGGCGCTGCTTGCCCAAGCGGCGGATAAGCGCTGGTCGCACCTGTGGCAGGGGCGAAAAGAGGTCGCGATCCCTCTGTGAAATTGGAATCGGCGCGGCGAAATGATGGGGTATCGGGGCCGGTTTCTTGCCGGTGTTGACGGGGACCAGACACGAAACGGGATGTGACGCAGGCGAAGGAGGAGTGATAGCGAGCTATGGCGGCAATCAGCAACGCGGCAGCGCGCCTGCCAGAGCCGATTCAAATGTGACGTTATTTTTGAGCGATTCCTCAGCTGCTAACGGTGCGCACGCAAAAATTGCGGGCTGATTTGCCGCGGGCGCCTCAGAAAACGGAGCGTGCTTTGCCCTCCGTTTTCGCGTCAATTTCAAATAATAACGGGGGTATATTATAAAAAACCACTGTTAGCGCACGTATTCATTGGCAGTTTAAAAATACACGGGGCAGTATAAAAATACCTCCTGAGTGCCAGCCAAGCACATCAATACGCGATCCGGTAGCGGTAGCCCTTGTAATTCAGCACCACGCTGCCGCGCAGCATTTTTTCCAGAGTGAGGCCGGGTGCGACCTCATCGCCTTCGCGCAGCAATTTATTGTTGATCAGCAGCGAACGCTCGGCCGGGTTGCTGGAATAGATATAGCCGCCGATCTTCAGCGCCGGAATTTCCCTTTGTATCTGTTCCGGCAACTCGCGCAGCGTCAGCGGCTCCGGTTCTTTTGCCTGCGGCTCGATGGGCTGCACGGGGTCCGGCTTCGGCGCCGGTTGCGGCGCGCGGCTGCTTGCCGCAGGCGCTTTGACGGGCATCGTCTTTGGCATGCTCGCGGCTGCCGCCTGCGCTTGATCCGGCTTGACTGGCTTGACTGGCTTGGCTGCGGGCTGGTCCGGAACCGGCGCGGGTAGCGGTTTCAGCGCCGGTTCGACTGACGCCGGTGGCAGTTTGGCGGGGGCGAGCTGCGCCAGCTCGGGCATCACCGGCAACCCGGCGCTTTGCGGTGTATGCCACGGCCGCAACCAGGCCAGCGCCGCCAGCAAGGCCGCCAGCGCTGCCAGCGCGCCGCCTATCCACAGCGTGCGCCGCGGACCGCTGAGCGCGGCCGGCGGCATAGGTTGCCGGTGCGTGGATGCCGGGCACCGCGCCCAGCTTGCGCTCGGCTTCGGCTTTCTTGAGTGCATCAAGGATGTAAGACATTATTTTCCCGACTCCTTGTTATGTTGCAGCTGCGGCTCTTTGATGCCGGCGGCACGATTCAGGTACAGGAAGGTTCTGGCGCCGACCACGCCATCGGCGGCCAGACCGTGGCTGCGCTGAAACTGCTGCACCTGGCCGGCCAGCGCCTGGTCGAACACCTGATTGACCGGCGGCGGCTGCGTGTTATTCAGGCGCGCCAGTTGCGCGGCGATCCAGTCGACCTCGGCCCCTTGCGAACCGGGGCCGAACTCCAGCCCGCTGAGGTCGCGCGCGGTCGGGCTGCGCCAGAAGGTCACCAGCTCGCCGCGAAACTGCGCTGCCAGCAGCGCCAGGCTGACGCTGTGGCTGGCGTCGCCCACGCGCACGGTGGCGCTGTCGCCGTCCAGGCCGGTCAGCAGCGCATAGTAGATCGCGCCGGCCGCCGCATGCAGCGTCAGGATCGCCGGACGGTCGAGCCGCTGCAGCTCGGACAGTGCGATCCGGTTGCCGACATAGCACTGCAGCCCGGCCCTGCGCACCAGTTGGCACGGCGCGCCGTCCGGCAAGGCAAAGCCCCACAGCGCGGCCAGTTGGCGGTACGCATTCTTGCGTTCGCGCGGGCCGGCGTCGGGCGTCGCGCCCGGTTCCCACGGCGCCGGCGCGGCAGGCGCTGCCGGCATGACAGCCGCTACCGCAGCCGGCGGCGAACTGGCTGGAAACTGCACCGGAGCAGACGCGAGCGCCGGCGGCGGCTTGAGCGGCTTCAGCTGCCAGCCCAGGTTCCAGCCCAGCGCCGCCAGCAGCGCGGCGCCGGCCACCAGTCCCGCGACCGCATACGGCCAGCGCGCAGCGGCGGCCGGCAGCGCAGCGTGACCGAACACTTCCTGCGCCGCTTTTTTCACGATCGCGCGATCGACCAGCCGCTTGTTTTCGGCATACGCGCCCAGCAGCGCGCGGTCGCACAGCAAGTTGATGCGGCGCGGCACGCCCTGCGTGAGGCGGTAGATCTGCGGCATCACCGCCGGCTTGAATGCCGCGCCGGCGGTCAGGCCGGCCACCGCCAGCCGGTGTCCAATATAGGCCGCCGTCTCCGGCGCCGACAGCGAGGCCAGGTGGTAGCGCGCAATCACGCGCTGCGCCAGCTGTTCCAGTTCGGGCCGGGCCAGCATGGTGCGCAACTCGGGCTGGCCGATCAGGATGATTTGCAGCAGCTTGTTCTGGCTGGTTTCCAGGTTGGTCAGCAGGCGCAATTGCTCCAGCACATCGGCCGACAGGCTCTGCGCCTCGTCGATGATCAGCACATTGTGCCGGCCGTCGGCGTGCGCGGCCAGCAGATACGCATTCAGCGCATCGACATAGGCCTTGACCGACGCCGCGCCGCCTGGCTGCAAGTTCGGCACGCTGATGCGGAACTCGTCGCAGACCGATTGCAGCAGCTCCGGCACCGTCAGCTTCGGGTTGAAGATGTAGGCGACATTGCAGTCGGCCGGGATCTGCTCCAGAAAGCAGCGGCATACGGTGGTCTTGCCGGCCCCGATCTCGCCGGTCAGCAGCACGAAACCGCCGCCGCTGCCGACGCCGTACAGCAAATGCGCAAGCGCTTCGCGATGGCGCTCGCTCATGAACAGATAGCGCGGATCGGGCGCGATCGAAAACGGCGCCTGGTTCAGATTGAAAAATTGGGTGTACATGGCGGCGCGTGGTGCGCATAGATAGTCCAGCGCCAAGGCTAGCATAAAGCCGGCGCGCGGAGTGCATTCGGCAGCGCGATGGATGGATCAGGAATTCCCGCTCCTTTGTTCCAGATCAACCGGATTGAAAAAACATGGGCCGTAACCTTGCACTCCCAGGCGATTCATTGTATTTTTTCCATCAAGAAATAATTTCCATAAAACAATATAATGCAGCCGGGGCAAGATATTTCTACCGCCCATTATTTATTAGCTTTTTGCAAATTAAAATCAATCATAGGAGACACACATTTTGGATAATCCACTGGCATTATTTAGCGCATCCAAAGAAAATTTCGACGCGCAATGCAATTTGGCGGCAGCGCTGGGCCAGACGGTTTTTACCGGCTTGACGAAACTGTTCGAATTGAACATCAGCACCACGCAAACCGCTGTGATCGAATCTGCTGCAGCCGCCAAACAATACCTGTCGACCGAGCCGAAAGAATGGCTCTCGCTGACCGTCGTCCATTGCCAGCCGGCTGCGGGAAAGGCGTTCGACTATCTGCGTCACGCATCCAAAATTGTGTCCGAGACCCAGGCTGAACTGAGCAAAACCGCTGAAGCGGAAATCGCTGAAAGCAACGACAAGATCATGAGCATGGTCGATGCGCTGGCCCAAAGCACAGCCGCCGGATTGGCGGACACAGGGGCGCCACTGAAAGAACACAAGGGCAAAGCCGGCACCAAGTCCAGCCTGTCCGCCGTTGCATAAATCTGCCGTCTGGCTTAAGTAGTGCAGGCCTGCGTGCCGGCACTGCTGGAGAACGGCGGCGTTTTGCGTCAACCCGCAATGATCAATCCACATCAGCCGTGAAAAATCAGCGCCCGGGCTGCAGGCGCAGCAGCTGGCCGCGGCTTTCGTCGGTCAGCACATACAGCAAGCCGTCCGGCCCTTCGCGCACATCGCGGATGCGCTGATCCAGGTTTTCCAGCAACCGCTCTTCCCGCACCAGCTTGCCATCGCGCCATTCCATACGATCCAGATAATGGAACTTCAGCGAGCCGACGAACAGGCTGCCTTGCCACGCCTTGCCATAGCGCGCGCTGTGCAGGAAGGCCATGCCGGACGGCGCAATCGACGGCGTCCACTGGTGCAGCGGCTGTTCCATCCCGGGCTGGGCAGCTCAGGCCTGCGCCGATTTTTCCGCCGCCGTAGTTTTCGCCATAGGTGATGACGGGCCAGCCGTAATTCTTGCCGGCCTCGGGCCGGTTGATTTCATCGCCGCCCTGCGGCCCGTGCTCGTGGGTCCAGAGCCGGCCGTCGGGGCCCAGCGTGGCGCCCTGCACATTGCGATGGCCATACTCCAGATTTCGGGCAGCGCCCCGCTCTGGCCGACGAACGGGTTGTCGGGCGGCACTGAACCGTCCTTATTCACGCGCACCACCTTGCCGAGGTGGTTGTCGAGCTTTTGCGCGTCCTGCATGCGGGAAAAGCGTTCGCCCAGCGTCAGGAACAGCGTGCCGTCGCCCTGTTCGACAATGCGGCAGCCGAAATGCGCGCGGCTGCTGACCTTGGGCCGCTGGCTGAACAGCACCTTGACCTGTTCCAGCCGCCTGCCATCGGCCGACAGGCGGGCCGCGGCCAGTGCGGTGGAATTGCCGCCACCGCCGGCGGCCGGCTCGGCGTAGCAAAAGTAAATGATGCGCGTGTGCGCAAAGTCGCTGTCCGCGACCACATCGAGCAGCCCGCCCTGCCCGACCGCATCCACTGCCGGCACACCCGCGATCGGCGGCCCGAGCACGCCGTCGGCCTGCACCAGCCGCAGCCGGCCCGGCCGCTCGCTGACCAGCATGCGGCCGCCGTCGATGAAGGCCAGCGCCCACGGGTGCTCCAGCCCGCGCGCCAGCACTTCGACGCGGAGCGGGCTGGAGGCGGGACTGGGGCTGGCGGCAGCGGCGGCAACACACAACCCGCTCAGGCCCAGCCAGGCCAGCGCAAGGCCCCGGGGCCAAGACCCGGGACGGAGCAAAACACGCGCAATACGCATACCTCACCTCTTCGTGCAGAAACGTCAAGGAAACCCTCAGTGGGCAAGTTCCGGATACAAGCCGGCCGCGATCAGCATCAGGATCAGAAAGACAACCGCCATCACGCCGAAATCGAGCGGCAGGCTGTGCATGCTGCGCCCCCCTTCAATCATCAGCCCCCTGAGCACATCCACCAGGTAAGTCAGCGGGTTGAACAGCGCGACCAGCTTGAGCCAGTCCGGCATCAACTCCAAAGGGTAGATCGCATTGCTGGCAAAGAACAGGGGCATGGTCAGCACCTGGCCGATGCCCATGAAGCGTTCGCGGGTCTTCACGATGCAGGCGATGATCAGCGAAAACGTCGCAAAGATCGCCGAACCCAGCACCACCGCGCCCATCACGCCCAGCATGGCATCAATTTCCCAGCGAATCCGGATCTGCAGCGCCCAGGCGATCAGGTAGATGATGGCGGCCTGAACCAGGCCGCGCAGCCCGGCGGAAGCCGCCTTGCCGAACACCAGCGCGCCGCGGTAGGCGGGGCTGACCAGCAATTTATGCACGATGCCCAGATCGCGTTCCCAGATGATCGCGATGCCGTAGAAGATCGCGCTGAACAGCACGCTTTGCGCCAGTATCCCCGGCGTCATGAACGCGAGGTAGCTGACCTTGCCGGTTGGAATCCCGCGCACCCGGCTGAACACCTGCCCGAAGATCAGCAGCCACAGCAGAGGCTGCACCGCACGCGACGCCAGCTCGGTCGGGTCGCGCATCATCTTGCGCATCTCCACTTCGGCAATCGCCGCGCTTTCGGTCAGGAATTTCAGGATCATGCTTGTTCCCGGACTTAGCCCAGATGCTGCGCGGTGTTGCGGGCCTGCTGGATGCCGCGATAGTCGCCGCTCTCCTGCAAATTGCGGCCCGCGTATTGGACGAATACGTCATCCAGCGTCGCTTCCGGCCCGATCGCGGCGGTCAATGCCTGCGGCGTGCCGCTCACCGCGATTTCGCCCCGGTCCATGATCGCCAGCTCGTCGCACAAGGCGTCCGCTTCTTCCATGTCATGGGTGGTGATCAGGATCGTCATCCCGAAGTCCGCGCGCAGCTGGCGCAAGCGGTCCCACACCGTGCGCCGCGCCACCGGATCGAGGCCGATGGTCGGCTCATCCAGAAACAGCACCGCGGGCCGGTGCAACATCGCCTGCGCCAGTTCCAGGCGCCGGATCATGCCGCCCGAATAGGTATTGACCAGCTTGCCGGCCGCATCGGCAATGCCCATGAACTGCAGCGCCTCATCGATGCGCTTGTTGCGCTCGCCGCGCGGCAGCCCATACAGCTGGGTCGACAGCAGCAGGTTCTCGTAGCCGGTCAGGGCGCCGTCGGCCGAAATCATCTGCGGCACATAGCCGATGCGCCGCCTGACATCGGGCGCCGCGCGCACGATATCGAAGCCGGCCACCAGCGCCGCGCCGGCACTGGGCTTGATCAGCGTGGTCAGCATTTTGATGGTGGTGCTTTTGCCGGCGCCGTTCGGGCCGAGCAGGCCATAGACCACGCCTTGCCGGATTTTCAGGCTGATGCCATTGACTGCGACCACGCTGCCGAAACGGCGCGTCAGGCGCTCGGTTTCAATCGCCCACGGCGCGCGATCCGGATCTGGTGTGAGCTGCGGGTCCATTGCTAAGCACTGTGATGTCGTCGATTATTAATAGAATAGCAATGGGGCGAAATAAAAAGCTGATGCCGCTCAAGCTTCCAGATGCGGGAACATGCCAGACTGGGACACCAGATGCTTCAGCCCGCTCAACCAGGAAATCAGCATGCTCACCACTGTCGAATCGCACACCCTGAGCATCCGCATCAACTGCCCGCTGCAGCAGGCGTATGCGTTCCTGGCGCAGCCCGAAAATTTCCCGCAATGGGCCAGCGGCCTGGGCAGCTCGATCCACCGGGCCGGTGCGGCCTGGATCGCCGAGACGCCGCAAGGGCCGGTGACGGTACGCTTCAGCGCGCCCAATGGGTTTGGCGTGCTCGATCATTACATCGTGCTCGACAACGGCGAGCAGATCACCATCCCGATGCGCGCCATTGCCAACGGCGACGGTTGCGAGATCTTGTTCACGCTGCTGCGCCAGCCAGCCATCACGGATGAAAAATTCGCCGCCGACATCGCCTGGGTGCAGCGCGATCTGCAGGCGCTGAAAACGCTGCTGGAAGCCGCCTGATTTTTCCATGTTTTATCAAAAAACAGGGGGTATCCATTAAAAACAGGTGGTTCCCGCACGGATTGCAAGGATGATAAATAATACTGCACCAAGTATTATTCATCGCCCGGAACCGCAGCGCGCTCGACTGCGGCGCGCTGCGGCCCTATTTCTTGGTCTGTTTTTCGATCGATTGCTGGCGCGAGCTGATGCGCGACAGGGTGGTCATCTCTTCGGCCAGGAATTCCATCATGTCATCGACGCTGACGATGCCCACCAGAATCCCGGCGCTGTTGATCACCGGCATGCGGCGCACGCCCTTGAAGCGCATCCGCTCGATCGTCTCGTGCACATCGGCATCTTCGCTGGCGGCCAGCAACTCGGCGCTCATCACGTCGCCCACTTCAATGCTTTTGGAATCCAGTCCTTCGGCCGTGATCGATACCACGATGTCGCGATCGGTCAGGATGCCGACCGGCACTGGCTCGCCGCTCAGCTCATCCACCACGATCAAATCGCCGACGTGGTGATGCCGCATCAGCAGCGCCGCATCCAGCACAGTCGTCTCGCGCTTGCAGCAGATGGCTTTGGTAGTGGAAATTTCACCGACGCGCATAATAAGCTCCTGATCTGATCTCAATAACTACACTAGCGTCAATCGTGCGGGACAATTTTGACATCCCGCAAACAAGCGGGACTGCGCGCCAGCCAGGCGGTGCCGGTGTCGCAGGGGGCGATCTTAGCGTTGCTTGTCGGCCGGGACGGCGGATGCGTTCAGCTCCCGGAACCGCTTCAGGGTGGCGTCATAGCGCACATTGGCCTGCATGATGGCCGCTTCAGCGTGCGTGATGTTCTGCTTTTCGGCCTGGATCGCCTGTTCCGTCAGCGCCTGTTTCTGCAGCAGATCGGCCGGCAATAGGTTCTTTTTCTTGTTGAGTTCGGCGCTGCGGCGTTCGGCGTCGCTCATCAGCCGGCTGGATTCCTCGAGTTTGTCCTGCAGCTGCAGCAGCTCGCGCCGGCGCGCGGCCTCGATGCTGGCTTCGCTGCCGTAGCGCATCATCAGCACGCGGTCGAACTGGCGCTGCTCTTCGAGTGCGGCTTGCTGCGCCTTGCGCTGCTCGTCCTGCAATTGCAGCTGGCGCTTTTGCTCGGCCGTCAGCGGCGCCGCAATTTCACGCCTGACCCAGCCTTCGCGGCTGATTTCGCGCATCGGCCGGTTCGCGCATTCCGGAATCGGACGGTCGGCGCTGATGGTCCGGCCCGAGGCATCCTTGCAGGTGAAGATCTGCGCCTGCGACCAGGCCGGCAGCAGCGCCAGCGACAGGCAGAACCAGGGTTTTGCTAAGCAGGTCATTGGCACTCCGGAGCAGGCGGCAAGGTTCACACCATCTTACGCGATTCCATAGCGCTGGCGATAGGCGGCAACCGCCTCTTTGTACTGCGCCAGCTGCGCATTAGAAGCGTTGCTCGAAATATATTCCAGCAAATCGTCCAGATTGCCGATCGACACCACCGGCATGCCGTAGGCCTGGCTGACTTCCTGCACCGCGGAATGGGCCGACAGCGCATCGTCCTTGCCCGAGCGCTCCATCCGGTCCAGCGCGATCAGCACCGCGCACGGCGTGGCGCCGGCGGCGCGGATCATATCCACCGACTCGCGCACCGAAGTGCCGGCCGAGATCACGTCATCGATGATCACCACCCGGCCCTGCAGCTTGGCGCCGACGATGGTGCCGCCTCGCCGTGGTCCTGGGCTTCCTTGCGGTTGTAGGCAAATGGCACGTTGCGGCCTTTCTTGGCGAGCGCCACCGCGGTCGCCGAAGCCAGCGTGATGCCCTTGTAGGCCGGCCCGAACAGCATGTCGAATTCGACGCCGGAATCGATCAGGGTCTGCGCGTAGAACTCCGCCAGCTGGCCCAGCGTGTCGCCATAATTGAACAGCCCGGCATTAAAGAAATAAGGCGACGTGCGCCCGGCCTTGGTGACGAATTCGCCGAATTGCAACACCCCGGCCGAGACCGAGAACGCGATAAATTGTTGACGTAATTTGTTCAAGTTTTCCTCGA
>CAWIOX010000006.1:0-38485 GCA_963837775.1 uncultured beta proteobacterium
ATTCATTGGCAGTCTAAAAATACACAGGACAGTATAAAAATACCTCCGAGGCCAGCAAAGCACATCAATACGCGATCCGGTAGCGGTAACCCTTGTAATTCAGCACCACGCTGCCGCGCAGCATTTTTTCCAGAGTCAGGCCGGGCGCGACTTCATCGCCTTCGCGCAGCAATTTATTGTTGATCAGCAGCGAACGCTCGGCCGGATTGTTGGAATAGATATAGCCGCCGATCTTCAGCGCCGGAATTTCCCTTTGTATCTGTTCCGGCAATTCGCGCAATGTCAGCGGCTCCGGCTCTTTTCCTGCGGTTCGACGGGCTGCACGGCGTCCGGTTTCGGCGCCGGTTGCGGGCGCGGCTGCTTGCCGCAGGCGGTTTGACCGGCATCGTCTTTGGCATGCTCGTGGCTGCCGCCTGCGCTTGATCCGGCTTGACTGGCTTGACTGGCTTGGCGGGGGCTGGTCCGGAACCGGCGCGGGTAGCGGTTTCAGCGCCGGTTCGACTGACGCCGGTGGCAGTTTGGCGGGGGCGAGCTGCGCCAGCTCGGGCATCACCGGCAACCCGGCGCTGTGCGGTGTATGCCACGGCCGCAACCAGGCCAGCGCCGCCAGCAAGGCCGTCAGCGCTGCCAGCGCGCCGCCTATCCACAGCGTGCGCCGCGACCGGTGAGCGCGGCCGGCGGCATAGGTTGCCGGTGCGTGGATGCCGGGCACCGCGCCCAGCTTGCGCTCGGCTTCGGCTTTCTTGAGTGCATCAAGGATGTAAGACATTATTTTCCCGACTCCTTGTTATGTTGCAGCTGCGGCTCTTTGATGCCGGCGGCACGATTCAGGTACAGGAAGGTTCTGGCGCCGACCACGCCATCGGCGGCCAGACCGTGGCTGCGCTGAAACTGCTGCACCTGGCCGGCCAGCGCCTGGTCGAACACCTGATTGACCGGCGGCGGCTGCGTGTTATTCAGGCGCGCCAGTTGCGCGGCGATCCAGTCGACCTCGGCCCCTTGCGAACCGGGGCCGAACTCCAGCCCGCTGAGGTCGCGCGCGGTCGGGCTGCGCCAGAAGGTCACCAGCTCGCCGCGAAACTGCGCTGCCAGCAGCGCCAGGCTGACGCTGTGGCTGGCGTCGCCCACGCGCACGGTGGCGCTGTCGCCGTCCAGGCCGGTCAGCAGCGCATAGTAGATCGCGCCGGCCGCCGCATGCAGCGTCAGGATCGCCGGACGGTCGAGCCGCTGCAGCTCGGACAGTGCGATCCGGTTGCCGACATAGCACTGCAGCCCGGCCCTGCGCACCAGTTGGCACGGCGCGCCGTCCGGCAAGGCAAAGCCCCACAGCGCGGCCAGTTGGCGGTACGCATTCTTGCGTTCGCGCGGGCCGGCGTCGGGCGTCGCGCCCGGTTCCCACGGCGCCGGCGGGGCAGGCGCTGCCGGCATGACAGCCGCTACCGCAGCCGGCGGCGAACTGGCTGGAAACTGCACCGGAGCAGACGCGAGCGCCGGCGGCGGCTTGAGCGGCTTCAGCTGCCAGCCCAGGTTCCAGCCCAGCGCCGCCAGCAGCGCGGCGCCGGCCACCAGTCCCGCGACCGCATACGGCCAGCGCGCGGCGGCGGCCGGCAGCGCAGCGTGACCGAACACTTCCTGCGCCGCTTTTTTCACGATCGCGCGATCGACCAGCCGCTTGTTTTCGGCATACGCGCCCAGCAGCGCGCGGTCGCACAGCAAGTTGATGCGGCGCGGCACGCCCTGCGTGAGCCGGTAGATCTGCGGCATCACCGCCGGCTTGAATGCCGCGCCGGCGGTCAGGCCGGCCACCGCCAGCCGGTGTCCAATATAGGCCGCCGTCTCCGGCGCCGACAGCGAGGCCAGGTGGTAGCGCGCAATCACGCGCTGCGCCAGCTGTTCCAGTTCGGGCCGGGCCAGCATGGTGCGCAACTCGGGCTGGCCGATCAGGATGATTTGCAGCAGCTTGTTCTGGCTGGTTTCCAGGTTGGTCAGCAGGCGCAATTGCTCCAGCACATCGGCCGACAGGCTCTGCGCCTCGTCGATGATCAGCACATTGTGCCGGCCGTCGGCGTGCGCGGCCAGCAGATACGCATTCAGCGCATCGACATAGGCCTTGACCGACGCCGCGCCGCCTGGCTGCAAGTTCGGCACGCTGATGCGGAACTCGTCGCAGACCGATTGCAGCAGCTCCGGCACCGTCAGCTTCGGGTTGAAGATGTAGGCGACATTGCAGTCGGCCGGGATCTGCTCCAGAAAGCAGCGGCATACGGTGGTCTTGCCGGCCCCGATCTCGCCGGTCAGCAGCACGAAACCGCCGCCGCTGCCGACGCCGTACAGCAAATGCGCAAGCGCTTCGCGATGGCGCTCGCTCATGAACAGATAGCGCGGGTCGGGCGCGATCGAAAACGGCGCCTGGTTCAGGTTGAAAAATTGGGTGTACATGGCGGCGCATGGTGCGCATAGATAGTCCAGCGCCAAGGCTAGCATAAAGCCGGCGCGCGGAGTGCATTCGGCAGCGCGATGGAGGGATCAGGAATTCCCGCTCCTTTGCTCCAGATCAACCGGATTGAAAAAACATGGGCCGTAACCTTGCACTCCCAGGCGATTCATTGTATTTTTTCCAGCAAGAAATAATTTCCATAAAACAATATAATGCAGCCGGGGCAAGATATTTCTACCGCCCATTATTTATTACCTTTTGCAATTAAAATCAATCATAGGAGACACACATTTTGGATAATCCACTGGCACTATTTAGCGCATCCAAAGAAAATTTCGACGCGCAATGCAATTTGGCGGCAGCGCTGGGCCAGACGGTTTTTACCGGCTTGACGAAACTGTTCGAATTGAACATCAGCACCACGCAAACCGCTGTGATCGAATCTGCTGCAGCCGCCAAACAATACCTGTCGACCGAGCCGAAAGAATGGCTCTCGCTGACCGTCGTCCATTGCCAGCCGGCTGCGGGAAAGGCGTTCGACTATCTGCGTCACGCATCCAAAATTGTGTCCGAGACCCAGGCTGAACTGAGCAAAACCGCTGAAGCGGAAATCGCTGAAAGCAACGACAAGATCATGAGCATGGTCGATGCGCTGGCCCAAAGCACAGCCGCCGGATTGGCGGACACAGGGGCGCCACTGAAAGAACACAAGGGCAAAGCCGGCACCAAGTCCAGCCTGTCCGCCGTTGCATAAATCTGCCGTCTGGCTTAAGTAGTGCTGGCCTGCGTGCCGGCACTGCTGGAGAACGGCGGCGTTTTGCGTCAACCCGCAATGATCAATCCACATCAGCCGTGAAAAATCAGCGCCCGGGCTGCAGGCGCAGCAGCTGGCCGCGGCTTTCGTCGGTCAGCACATACAGCAAGCCGTCCGGCCCTTCGCGCACATCGCGGATGCGCTGATCCAGGTTTTCCAGCAACCGTTCTTCCCGCACCAGCTTGCCATCGCGCCACTCCATACGATCCAGATAATGGAACTTCAGCGAGCCGACGAACAGGCTGCCTTGCCACGCCTTGCCGTAGCGCGCGCTGTGCAGGAAGGCCATGCCGGACGGCGCAATCGACGGCGTCCACTGGTGCAGCGGCTGTTCCATCCCGGGCTGGGCGCTCAGGCCTGCGCCGATTTTTCCGCCGCCGTAGTTTTCGCCATAGGTGATGACGGGCCAGCCGTAATTCTTGCCGGCCTCGGGCCGGTTGATTTCATCGCCGCCCTGCGGCCCGTGCTCGTGGGTCCAGAGCCGGCCGTCGGGGCCGAGCGTGGCGCCCTGCACATTGCGATGGCCGATACTCCAGATTTCGGGCAGCGCCCCGCTCTGGCCGACGAACGGGTTGTCGGGCGGCACTGAACCGTCCTTATTCACGCGCACCACCTTGCCGAGGTGGTTGTCGAGCTTTTGCGCGTCCTGCATGCGGGAAAAGCGTTCGCCCAGCGTCAGGAACAGCGTGCCGTCGCCCTGTTCGACAATGCGGCAGCCGAAATGCGCGCGGCTGCTGACCTTGGGCCGCTGGCTGAACAGCACCTTGACCTGCTCCAGCCGCCTGCCATCGGCCGACAGGCGGGCCGCGGCCAGTGCGGTGGAATTGCCGCCACCGCCGGCGGCCGGCTCGGCGTAGCAAAAGTAAATGATGCGCGTGTGCGCAAAGTCGCTGTCCGCGACCACATCGAGCAGCCCGCCCTGCCCGACCGCATCCACTGCCGGCACACCCGCGATCGGCGGCCCGAGCACGCCGTCGGCCTGCACCAGCCGCAGCCGGCCCGGCCGCTCGCTGACCAGCATGCGGCCGCCGTCGATGAAGGCCAGCGCCCACGGGTGCTCCAGCCCGCGCGCCAGCACTTCGACGCGGAGCGGGCTGGGGGCGGGACTGGGGCTGGCGGCAGCGGCGGCAACACACAACCCGCTCAGGCCCAGCCAGGCCAGCGCAAGGCCCCGGGGCCAAGACCCGGGACGGAGCAAAACACGCGCAATACGCATACCTCACCTCTTCGTGCAGAAACGTCAAGGAAACCCTCAGTGGGCAAGTTCCGGATACAAGCCGGCCGCGATCAGCATCAGGATCAGAAAGACAACCGCCATCACGCCGAAATCGAGCGGCAGGCTGTGCATGCTGCGGCCCCCTTCGATCATCAGCCCCCTGAGCACGTCCACCAGGTAAGTCAGCGGGTTGAACAGCGCGACCAGCTTGAGCCAGTCCGGCATCAACTCCAAAGGGTAGATCGCATTGCTGGCAAAGAACAGGGGCATGGTCAGCACCTGGCCGATGCCCATGAAGCGTTCGCGGGTCTTCACGATGCAGGCGATGATCAGCGAAAACGTCGCAAAGATTGCCGAACCCAGCACCACCGCGCCCATCACGCCCAGCATGGCATCAATTTCCCAGCGAATCCGGATCTGCAGCGCCCAGGCGATCAGGTAGATGATGGCGGCCTGAACCAGGCCGCGCAGCCCGGCGGAAGCCGCCTTGCCGAACACCAGCGCGCCGCGGTAGGCGGGGCTGACCAGCAATTTATGCACGATGCCCAGATCGCGCTCCCAGATGATCGCGATGCCGTAGAAGATCGCGCTGAACAGCACGCTTTGCGCCAGTATCCCCGGCGTCATGAACGCGAGGTAGCTGACCTTGCCGGTCGGAATCCCGCGCACCCGGCTGAACACCTGCCCGAAGATCAGCAGCCACAGCAGAGGCTGCACCGCACGCGACGCCAGCTCGGTCGGGTCGCGCATCATCTTGCGCATCTCCACTTCGGCAATCGCCGCGCTTTCGGTCAGGAATTTCAGGATCATGCTTGTTCCCGGACTTAGCCCAGATGCTGCGCGGTGTTGCGGGCCTGCTGGATGCCGCGATAGTCGCCGCTCTCCTGCAAATTGCGGCCCGCGTATTGGACGAATACGTCATCCAGCGTCGCTTCCGGCCCGATCGCGGCGGTCAATGCCTGCGGCGTGCCGCTCACCGCGATTTCGCCCCGGTCCATGATCGCCAGCTCGTCGCACAAGGCGTCCGCTTCTTCCATGTCATGGGTGGTGATCAGGATCGTCATCCCGAAGTCCGCGCGCAGCTGGCGCAAGCGGTCCCACACCGTGCGCCGCGCCACCGGATCGAGGCCGATGGTCGGCTCATCCAGAAACAGCACCGCGGGCCGGTGCAACATCGCCTGCGCCAGTTCCAGGCGCCGGATCATGCCGCCCGAATAGGTATTGACCAGCTTGCCGGCCGCATCGGCAATGCCCATGAACTGCAGCGCCTCATCGATGCGCTTGTTGCGCTCGCCGCGCGGCAGCCCATACAGCTGGGTCGACAGCAGCAGGTTCTCGTAGCCGGTCAGGGCGCCGTCGGCCGAAATCATCTGCGGCACATAGCCGATGCGCCGCCTGACATCGGGCGCCGCGCGCACGATATCGAAGCCGGCCACCAGCGCCGCGCCGGCACTGGGCTTGATCAGCGTGGTCAGCATCTTGATGGTGGTGCTTTTGCCGGCGCCGTTCGGGCCGAGCAGCCCATAGACCACGCCTTGCCGGATTTTCAGGCTGATGCCCTTGACTGCGACCACGCTGCCGAAACGGCGCGTCAGGCGATCGGTTTCAATCGCCCACGGCGCGCGATCCGGATCTGGTGTGTGCTGCGTGTCCATTGCTAAGCACTGTGATGTCGTCGATTATTAATAGAATAGCAATGGAGCGGAATAAAAAGCTGATGCCGCTCAAGCTTCCAGATGCGGGAACATGCCAGACTGGGACACCAGATGCTTCAGCCCGCTCAACCAGGAAATCAGCATGCTCACCACTTCGAATCGCACACCCTGAGCATCCGCATCAACTGCCCGCTGCAGCAGGCTTATGCGTTCCTGGCGCAGCCCGAAAATTTCCCGCAATGGGCCAGCGGCCTGGGCAGCTCGATCCACCGGGCCGGTGCGGCCTGGATCGCCGAGACGCCGCAAGGGCCGGTGACGGTACGCTTCAGCGCGCCCAATGGGTTTGGCGTGCTCGATCATTACGTCGTGCTCGACAACGGCGAGCAGATCACCATCCCGATGCGCGCCATTGCCAACGGCGACGGTTGCGAGATCTTGTTCACGCTGCTGCGCCAGCCGGCCATCACGGATGAAAAATTCGCCGCCGATATCGCCTGGGTGCAGCGCGATCTGCAGGCGCTGAAAACGCTGCTGGAAGCCGCCTGATTTTTCCATGTTTTATCAAAAAACAGGGGGTATCCATTAAAAACCGGTGGTTCCCGCACGGATTGCAAGGATGAAAAATAATACTGCACCAAGTATTATTCATCGCCCGGAACCGCAGCGCGCGCGACTGCGGCGCGCTGCGGCCCTATTTCTTGGTCTGTTTTTCGATCGATTGCTGGCGCGAGCTGATGCGCGACAGGGTGGTCATCTCTTCGGCCAGGAATTCCATCATGTCATCGACGCTGACGATGCCCACCAGAATGCCGGCGCTGTTGATCACCGGCATGCGGCGCACGCCCTTGAAGCGCATCCGCTCGATCGTCTCGTGCACATCGGCATCTTCGCTGGCGGCCAGCAACTCGGCGCTCATCACGTCGCCCACTTCAATGCTTTTGGAATCCAGTCCTTCGGCCGTGATCGATACCACGATGTCGCGATCGGTCAGGATGCCGACCGGCACTGGCTCGCCGCTCAGCTCATCGACCACGATCAAATCGCCGACGTGGTGATGCCGCATCAGCAGCGCCGCATCCAGCACAGTCGTCTCGCGCTTGCAGCAGATGGCTTTGGTAGTGGAAATTTCACCGACGCGCATAATAAGCTCCTGATCTGATCTCAATAACTACACTAGCGTCAATCGTGCGGGACAATTTTGACATCCCGCAAACAAGCGGGACTGCGCGCCAGCCAGGCGGTGCCGGTGTCGCAGGGGGCGATCTTAGCGTTGCTTGTCGGCCGGGACGGCGGATGCGTTCAGCTCCCGGAACCGCTTCAGGGTGGCGTCATAGCGCACATTGGCCTGCATGATGGCCGCTTCAGCGTGCGTGATGTTCTGCTTTTCGGCCTGGATCGCCTGTTCCGTCAGCGCCTGTTTCTGCAGCAGATCGGCCGGCAATAGGTTCTTTTTCTTGTTGAGTTCGGCGCTGTGGCGTTCGGCGTCGCTCATCAGCCGGCTGGATTCCTCGAGTTTGTCCTGCAGCTGCAGCAGCTCGCGCCGGCGCGCGGCCTCGATGCTGGCTTCGCTGCCGTAGCGCATCATCAGCACGCGGTCGAACTGGCGCTGCTCTTCGAGTGCGGCTTGCTGCGCCTTGCGCTGCTCGTCCTGCAATTGCAGCTGGCGCTTTTGCTCGGCCGTCAGCGGCGCCGCAATTTCACGCCTGACCCAGCCTTCGCGGCTGATTTCGCGCATCGGCCGGTTCGCGCATTCCGGAATCGGACGGTCGGCGCTGATGGTCCGGCCCGAGGCATCCTTGCAGGTGAAGATCTGCGCCTGCGAGCAGGCCGGCAGCAGCGCCAGCGACAGGCAGAACCAGGGTTTTGCTAAGCACGTCATCGGCACTCCGGAGCAGGCGGCAAGGTTCACACCATCTTACGCGATTCCATAGCGCTGGCGATAGGCGGCAACCGCCTCTTTGTACTGCGCCAGCTGCGCATTGGAGGAGTTGCTCGAAATATATTCCAGCAAATCGTCCAGATTGCCGATCGACACCACCGGCATGCCATAGGCCTGGCTGACTTCCTGCACCGCGGAACGGGCCGACAGCGCATCGTCCTTGCCCGAGCGCTCCATCCGGTCCAGCGCGATCAGCACCGCGCACGGCGTGGCGCCGGCGGCGCGGATCATATCCACCGATTCGCGCACCGAGGTGCCGGCCGAGATCACGTCGTCGATGATCACCACCCGGCCCTGCAGCTTGGCGCCGACGATGGTGCCGCCTTCGCCGTGGTCCTTGGCTTCCTTGCGGTTGTAGGCAAACGGCACGTTGCGGCCTTTCTTGGCGAGCGCCACCGCGGTCGCCGAAGCCAGCGTGATGCCCTTGTAGGCCGGCCCGAACAGCATGTCGAATTCGACCCCGGAATCGATCAGGGTCTGCGCGTAGAACTCCGCCAGCTGGCCCAGCGTGTCGCCGTAATTGAACAGCCCGGCATTGAAGAAATAAGGCGACGTGCGCCCGGCCTTGGTGACGAATTCGCCGAATTGCAACACCCCGGCCGAGACCGAGAACGCGATAAATTGTTGACGTAAATTGTTCAAGTTTTCCTCGAAATCCTGTGATGTGAAAAAATTGTCGCCAATAACCCGTATTAGCGAACCACAGCCGCTATTTTAACGTCAACCCTTCGGTTCACCCCGGGCGGCAAGCGAAGTACCCGCCGCAGCCGCGCAACGAATCGGTTATCCTAGGCGGCTTCGCACTATATCGCACTATTACCTCATGCCAAAAATCATTTCCGCCAACCTCAACGGCGTGCGTTCGGCCGCCAAAAAAGGCTTCTTCGACTGGATGAACCGGCAGGATGCCGACTTCGTCTGCGTCCAGGAGCTCAAGGCGCAAGCGCCCGACATGAGTCCGGAATTTCTCGCGCCGGACGGCTACCACGGACATTTTCACTATGCGGAAAAGAAGGGCTATTCCGGCACCGGCGTCTACAGCAAGGCTGAGCCGGATGCGGTGCACACCGGCTACGGCGATCCGGAATTCGACGCCGAAGGGCGTTATGTGCGCTGCGACTTCGGCAAGCTGAGCGTGATCTCGGTATATTGCCCGTCCGGTTCGTCCTCGCCGGAACGGCAGGAAGCCAAGTTCCGCTTCATGGCCACCTTCCTGACCCATCTGATGGCGCTCAGGGCCGAAGGGCGCGAGTTCGTGATCTGCGGCGACTGGAACATCGCGCACAAGGAAATCGACCTGAAGAACTGGAAAGGCAACAAGAAGAATTCCGGCTTCCTGCCCGAAGAACGGGCGTGGATGACGCAGCTGTTCGATCAGGTCGGCTTCGTCGATGTGCATCGCACCATCGACAGCCGCGAAGAGCAATACACCTGGTGGAGCAATCGCGGCCAGGCCTGGGCCAAGAACGTCGGCTGGCGCATCGATTACCACGTCGCCACGCCCGGCATCGCGGCCACGGCGACGGCGGTGTCAATCTACAAGGATGCGCGCTTTTCCGACCATGCGCCGCTGATCATCGATTACCGCCACGATTGATCGATCGCTGTCACAGGCTGCCCAGCGCCTTGTACAGCGACACCGTGGCCTGCAGGCGCTTGAGCTTGATCTGCCCCAGTTCGTTCTGCGCACCGGACAGCGTGCGCTGGGTGTCGAGCACCGTCATCAGGTATTCGGAGCCGACCCGGTAGCGGATTTCCGACAGCTCGAACGCATGGCGCGCCTGCTCCATTTCGGTGGTCTTGAAGCGCCATTGCGCATCCAGGCTGCGAATCTGCCCGAGCGCGGTTTCCACTTCCGACAACGCGGTCATCACCGCCGCGCGGTATACCTGCACCAGCTCCTGCTTTTCGGCGATGCTGATATCGCGCTGGCTGCCGAGCCGGCCGGCATCGAAGATCGGCGCCAGCAAGCCGGCGCCCAGATTGGCCAGCAGATGGCTGCCGCTCAGCAAGGACAGCACCGAGCTGCTCTCGGCGCCGATCGAGCCGGTCAGGCGGATCGTCGGAAACAGCGCGGCGCGCGCCTGCGCGACATTGGCGTTGGCCTGCGCCAGCCTTGCCTCGGCGCGCCGGATATCGGGACGGCGCGCCAGGATCGAGGATGGCATGCCGGGCGCCACCTCGGGCAAGCTGATATGGGCCAGCCCGGATTCATTCACCTTGACGCTTTGCACCGGCCGGCCCAGCAGGATCGCCAGCGCCGCCAGCGCTTCGCGCTCCTGCTGCAGCAAATCCGGAATCACCGCCTTCTGGCCGGCCAGCACCGAGCGCTGGCGCGCCAGATCGAGCGGCGAGGCAGCGCCGGCGCGGCTTTGCGCATCGACCAGATTCAGCACCCGTTGCGCATTGGCGGCGTTCTGCCGTGCGATCTGGATCTGGTCGCGCAGTGACAGCACCTGCAGATAGGTCGAGACGATGCCGCTGGTGACGGTCAGCGCCACCGTCTGGCTGTCGTAGCGGTTGGCCTGCAGCGCGGCTTGGGCGGCGACCAGGCCGGCCTTGTTCTTGCCCCAGAAATCGATTTCGTAGCCGATTTCCAGCGCGGCGCTGAGCGCGTTGCTGCCATCGCGCGGCAAAGAGCGCGTGGCCCCGACCGACAAATCCGCAGCCGGCAACAGCGCGACGCCGGCGATGCGCGCCTTGGCTTCGGCCTGGCGCACCCGCGATATCGCCACCCCGATGTCCGGACTATTGCTTTGCCCCTGCTCGACCAGTTGCGTCAGCTCGTCGCTGCCGAATTGCTGCCACCAGCTGCTGTCGGTCCAGGCCGGCTCATCCTGCTGGTCCTGCCCATTTTGTTTAAGCGGCAGGCTCCAGGCGGCCGGCAGGTCCATCGCTGGCACGGGTTCCGGCGCCTCGGCCCGATGCGCGCAAGCGCTCAGCAGCGGCAGCATTGCCAGCGTCAGGCGGCTCATCAGATGTCGCATGGCATTTCCCTGGTATTGACTTGTCAACGCTGCTGTGGCGACTGTGCGACTTGCGCCGCGCCGGTCGCAGCGGCAGGCTTTGCTGCTGGCGGCTTGCCGGCCAACACCTGCTCACCCGGCGCCAGTCCCGACAATACCTGTGCATAGTGCGCATTGCGCAGGCCGATGCGCACCGTGCGCGGGCTGACCTGGCGCTTCGCCCCGACCACCTCCGCCTGGTAATTGCCTGCGGCATCCGGCGGCCCCAGCAAGGCGACCGGCAGCAGCACTGCATCACGCGCCTGCGCCACGACAAAATGCACCTGCGCGCTCATGCCGCTCAACAATTGCTGCCCGGGATTGGCGACGTCGAACAAGACATTGTAAAAAGCCTGCTTGCCATGCTCGCCGGAAACGCCGGCCGGCACCGGGATCACCTGACGCAATTTGCCCGACCATTGCTTGCCGGGATAGGCGGGGGTGGTGAAATACGCGGTCATGCCCTTGCGCAAGCGCGGCACATCGACTTCGGCCACCTGCGCCTTGACCGTCAGGCTCGACAGGTCGGCAATCCGCAACAGCGCCGAGGCCTGCTGGCTGGCGCTCACCATTTGTCCGGGACGCGCCGCCAGCAACACCACGGTGCCGGACATCGGCGCCCGTATCTGCGTATGCTTGCGCATTTCCTCATCGTCGCTGATGGTCGATTCGGTCTGGTGGATTTGCGCATTGATCGCCTCCACCCGCGCCGCGGCCGAATGCAGGCTCATCCGGCTGGATTCGAAGGTCTCTTCGCGGGTCGCGTTTTCAGCCTTCAGCTGGGTCTGGCGGTTAAATTGCAGCTCGGCAAAATCCAGCTGCGCACGCTGATCGGCCAGCTCGGCCCGCAGCCGCGCCAGTTGCGCCCGGTTGCTCTCGACCCGCTGCAGCGACTGGGACGGCGTGATCTCCAGCAGCAAGCGGTCGCGCCTGACCTCGTCGCCGATCGTCACCTGCACGTCCTTGATCTGGCCCGATATTTGCGCACCGACATCGACATACTCATTCAATTGCAGTTTGCCGTCGGCCAGTACCGCCTGCTCGATATCGCCGCGCTGCAGCGTGACCGTTTTCAGTGGCTGCGGCGCCGGCAGCGCTGCCGGCGCCGCGTTCAGGTTTGGTGCGGCGCGCACCAGAAAACCCGCACCCAATGCCGCCAGCAACAGCAGCGCGGCCAGCAGGTAGTGGCGGCGGATGCCGCCAGGCGCAGCCGGATCGGCCTGATCCTTGGTTATCGGCGCTACGTTATTCATAAGAAAATAATGGCTCTCTGACTGAACCCGGAAACCGCAGCTGAATGCTGTCCGGCTTCGTCAAGTTCATGAATTTGTTGAAAAAGCTTATCCGGCGCACCAGATGGGCGGCACCGCGACCGGCATGCTTGCCGTCTGCAGAATAACCGCAGCCGGCCCGGCCCGCCAGTATACCTACTCGGCGGCGATCACTGCACCGCGCGGTTCCGGCGGCACCTGCCCCGAGTCCGCCACCGCAACCGGCCGGGCCACATGGCCGGTTCGCTATTGAAGAAATTTAACCGGGGCATGTTCAAAAAACCAGCGCTGCGCGCTTGATTTCATTGGCGGTTGAAAAATACATGCGCGAGCATATTTCCCGCCCAGGTACGGCGCCGGCAGCGCATCGACCTGCACCGGAATAAAAAACGGACAGTCAGCGCTGTCCGTTCTTGCTTGCTGCCTGATACCGAGTCAGGCGGCGCTCTGCATCAACTGGAACAACTGATCCTTGAGCGTGACGCGCACTTTTTTCAGGCCTTCGAGAGCCGCATCGCCCAGATGCTCGACGCCATTTTCGGCACGGTTGACGGCCTTGTCGGCGTCATCGTATTCATTGAACAGCTTGGCGAAATGCGCGTTGCCCAACTTTAATGTGTGGATTGCATCCTTGAATTCAGGAAACTCTACTGACAGCGGATGATGTTCTACTTGCATGGCTACTCCTTGGTTAAGTCGAAAAAAATGATCTTTCTGAACCCTATCCTCAGCGCAATATTGCGGCGCAAAACATGGTGCAATTACTCCGAGTGGCGGAGGCAAGCGGTGCTGTCGGGCGCCTCGTGCATCAGCAAAAAGAGGAATTTTCCTTACATCAATTCTACTGCAGAACAAGGCGTAGTGTGTCAATTTCGGGAGTTCCGAGCACTGGCATTTGCTGTCGCAGCGTCTCGATGAATCGACGAATCCGGCCTCATGCTGCAACGGCTACTTCGGCTGATTGAGCTTTTGCTCCAGGTCTTCCAGCTCGATTTCAATCGCGCGGGTGCTGATCGTGATTTCGTAGAAGGAGAAGATCAGCGACAGCAGCAGCAGGAAGATGCTGAGGCCGAACGCGTACTGGGCGACCAGCTCCAGCCGGACGAACACCAGAAACATCGACACCGCGCACAGGATGAAGCTCATCACGCCGAGCGCCTGCATGCGCCGGATCAGCGTGATGCGCTGGCGCAGGTTGGCGATCTGGCGCACCACGATTTCCTTTTGATCATCCTTGTACTGGCCGTGCAGCTGGCGGATCAGCTGCGCCAGCACCAGGAAGCGGTTGGTGTAGGCCAGCAGCAGCAAGGAGATGGCCGGGAACAGCAAGGCGGGGGTGGTCAGGTTCATGGGCGTTCGGTCCGGTTTTTTTGCTTATAAGAAAAAGGGAAAAAGAAAGAAAAAAAAAAAGAAAAAGAGAAAGAGAAGAAGAAGAGAGAAAAAAAGGAAGAGAAAAAAAAAGGAAAGAAAGAAAAAAGGAAAGAAGAGAAAGAGAAAAAGAAAGAAAGAGAGGAAAAGAGATAGGTAGAAGAGATAAAAGGTGAAAAGGTAAAAGGTAAAAAGTAAAATGAAAAGAAAGAGTAAAAGTGAAGATGAGAAAGAGAAGGGAAAAGAGAGGGGAGAAGAAAAGAGGGATGGCGAGAACGGCGGGCGCAAACAACCCGAAAACCCACACCCAAACACACACACGCCACACCGCCACGACCCACGCGGCGGCCGCACCGCACCCCCTCCTCCCTATCTTGTGGGGAGTTTTAAATCTTGAAACAACAATATTTCATGGGGTATAGGCAAAAACAATGCAGTTGCCGCACGATTTCATTGGCCTCTGAAAAATACAGGCACGAGTATATTTTCAGGCTCAGAAACGCGTGCGGAACCGGCAAAACTGGCCGGCTTACTGAATCGGCGCCAGCCCCGGCAGATTGCTTTGATACGGCGGCAGTGCCGCCAGCTGCATCCTTTTGCTGCCCGCATACAGCGGCATCACTTCCGGCAGATGCTTGCGCATCTCGGCGATGCGGTTGCTGCCGGCCGGATGGGTCGACAGCCATTGCGGCGGCGCGCCCTTGCTGAGCAGGCCCATCTTTTGCCACAGCACGATGCCGGCGCGCGGGTCGTAGCCGGCGCGGGCCGCGATGTCGAGGCCGACCAGGTCGGCTTCGGTTTCGTCGTCGCGCGAGAATTTCAGCATCGTCAGGTTCGCGACGCCGCCGGCGGCCGCATGGGTCAGGCTGGAGTCGATGCCGAACAGCGCCGACAGGCCGACCCCGGCCAGTTTGGCGCCGACATTGGCGATGCTCGATTTGGCCGCGCGCTCGCGCCCGTGTTCGCGCAGCGCATGGGCGATCTCGTGTCCCATCACGATCGCGACTTCGTCATCGGTCAGCTTGAGCGAGGTCAGGATCCCGCTGTAGAACGCGATCTTGCCGCCGGGCATGCAAAACGCATTCACCTGTTTGGACGCGATCAGGTTGACTTCCCACTGCCATTGCGGGGAACGCGGGTTCCAGCGCGCAACGAACGGGATCAGCCTGGCGGCGATCTTGCGCAGGCGCAGCAGTTGCGGATGGTTGTCGGGCACCAGCGCGCCTTGCTGCGCGGCCTGCGACTTCATGCCGTCGTATTGCTGCAGCGACTGGGTCTCGATCTGTTCTGCGGACACCAGATTGCGCAGGCTCGACATCTTGCCGACCCTGACGCCGGCATTATCCTGGTTATCGGTTTGCGCCAGGCCGGCCGGCGCTGCCAGCGCCAGCGCCAGTGCGCAGGCCAGAGAGCGTTGTCGTGTCATGTTGGCACAGCCTCGTTCCACGGCGCCACGCGCGGCAGCATCAGCATGCCGGGCAGCGCCAGGATGAAGCACAGGATGAAGAAACTGAACCAGCCGGTCTCGGCCACGATGAAGCCGACCGAGGAATTGACGAAGGTGCGCGGCACCGCGGCCAGGCTGGTAAACAGCGCGAACTGGGTCGCGGTGTAGCGCGGGTCGGTGGTTTTGGCGATGTAGGCGACGAAGGCCGCGGTACCGAGCCCGACCCCGAACGCCTCGAAGCCGATCACCGCCGCCAGCACGATCACGTTGGCGCCGACCTGCGCCAGCCAGGCGAAACCCAGCACTGCAATCGCCTGCGCGACGCCGAAAATCCACAGCCCGCGGTTGATGCCCAGGCGCACCATCCAGACCCCGCCGACGATGCCGCCGGCGATGCTGGCCCAGAAGCCGGTGGTCTTGGCGATCGCGCCGATCTGCGTCATCGAGAAACCGAGGTCGAGATAGAACTTGGTCGCCAGCGCAGTGGCCATGCTGTCGCCCAGCTTGTACAGGAAGATGAAGCCGAGTATCCACAGCGCGCCGCGCCAGCCGTCGCGGTCGATGAATTCGCGAAACGGCAGCAGCACCGCGTCGCGCATGTTGCGCGGCGGCGTGCCATACACCGCCGGCTCCCTGATCAGCAGCGTGCAGGCCAGTCCGGGCAGCATGAAGGCGGCGGTGATCCAGAATACCGGCTGCCAGGCCATCAGATCGGCCAGAATCAGCGACAGCGCGCCCGGCACCATGCCGGCCACCTTGTACGCATTCACATGCACCGCGCTGCCCAGTCCCTGCTCGTTATCCGGCAGGATTTCGCGCCGGTAGGCGTCGATCACGATGTCCTGGCTGGCCGACAGGAACGCCACCAGCGCGGCCACCGTGGCAATCGCCGGCAATTGCGTCAGCGGGTCGAGCATGCCCATCGCGCCGATGCCGAAAAACAGCGCAGTTTGCGTGATCGCCATCCAGCCGCGCCGCCGCCCCAGCGCGCCGAAGCTGTAGCGGTCCATCAGCGGCGACCACAGGAATTTCCAGGTGTACGGAAACATCACCAGCGCGAACAGGCCGAGAGTCTTGACGTTGAGTCCCGACTTGGCCAGCCAGGCCTGCATCAGGCTGAGCAGGATGAACAGCGGCAAGCCGGAGCTGAAGCCGAGGAACACGCAGATCAGCGTGCGGCGGTTGAGGTAGCTGTGCCAGCTGGCGCTTGCGCGGGGCATGGTCATCCTCGCTTGGTGAGCCGGAACACCGCCAGGCTGCCGCGCCAGTTCGGCAGCAGCGTCACCGGCCGGCCGTCTTTCAATGCGACGCACTCCAGCACTTGTAGTCCGACCTGGTTCGCCAGTGCCTCGAAATCGTAAATGGTCGCGCAGCGGATGTTGGGCGTGTCATACCATTCGTAAGGCAGCGATTTGGAGACCGGCATGCGGCCGCGGATCAGCGCCAGCCGGTGCGGCCAGTGCGCGAAGTTCGGAAACGACACGATCGCCTCGCGCCCGACCCGCGCGATGTCGCGCAGGATCGCCTCCACATTGACCATCATCTGCAGCGACGACAGGCACAGCACGCTATCGAAGGCCTTGTCGGCAAAGATCGCCAGCCCGTTTTCCATGTCCTGCTGGATCACGTTGATGCCGCGCCGGGTGCTGGCCAGGATCTTGTCGTCGGCGATTTCGATGCCGTAGCCGCTGCAATGCTTGTCGGTCTGCAGATAATCGAGCATCACGCCGTCGCCGCAACCGACGTCGAGGATGTGCGCGCCGTCCTTGATCCAGTGCGCGATGAAGGCCAGGTCGGGGCGCAGCACGCTGAGTTCTTTGAAATTCATGCGCACTCCCGGGCGACGCGGTCGTAATAGGCGCGCACCACATTGTGGTAGCGCGGGTCTTCCAGCAAAAACGCATCGTGGCCGTGCGGCGCATCGATCTCGGCATAGGTGACGCGGCGCTGGTTGTTGACCAGCGCCTGCACGATTTCGCGGCTGCGCGCGGGTGCGAAGCGCCAGTCGGTGGTAAACGACACCAGCAGGAACTGGGCCTGGGTGTTGGCCAGCGCGCAGGTCAGGTCGCCCTTGCACGCGCGTGCCGGGTCGAAGTAATCCAGCGCCTTGGTGATCAGCAGATAGGTATTGGCATCGAAGTATTCGGAAAACTTCAGGCCCTGATAGCGCAGATAGGATTCGATCTCGAAATCGACGCCGAAGCCGAACTGGTAATCGCCGTTGCGCAGGTCGCGGCCGAATTTCTCGGCCATGCTGTCGTCCGACAGGTAGGTGATGTGGCCGATCATGCGCGCCACCGACAGGCCGTTTTTCGGCACCACGCCGTGCGCGTAATAATCGCCGCCGTGGAAATCGGGGTCGGTCAGGATCGCCTGCCGCGCGACGTCGTTGAACGCGATGTTCTGCGCCGACAGCGTCGGGGTCGACGCGATCACCACGCAGTGGCGCAGGCGGTCCGGATACATGATGCTCCAGGCCAGCGCCTGCATGCCGCCCAGCGAGCCGCCCATCACCGCCGCGAACTGGCGGATCCCGAGCGCGTCGGCCAGCAGCGCCTGCGCATTGACCCAGTCCTCCACCGTCACCACCGGGAACGCTGCGCCGTAGGGCTTGCCGCTGGCCGGATTGATGTGCATCGGGCCGGTCGAGCCGAAACAGGAGCCGAGGTTGTTGACGCCGATGACGAAGAACTGGTCGGTGTCGAGCGCCTTGCCGGGACCCACCATGTTGTCCCACCAGCCGGTGCTTTTCGGCTGGTCGGCATACACGCCGGCCACATGGTGCGACGCATTCAGTGCATGGCACACCAGCACCGCGTTGGAGCGGTCCGCATTGAGCGTGCCGTAGGTTTCGTACATCAGGGTGTAATCGGCCAGCGACGCGCCGCTCTGCAGCGGCAGCGCAGCGGCGAAGTGCATAGCTTGCGGGGTGACGATTCCGACAGATGTCATGTTGTTCCGTATGGGGGGAAGCCGCTTGCGCTGCAAGCGGCTTCCGAATTAAGGCTCAAAAATGCAAAAAGCCCGATAGCAATCAGCTTATCGGGCTAAATCAGGGCTTGTTATGGTCTGCAAGCACGCTTTAGCCGTATTTATGCAGGATACCCGATGCCGGAGCTCCCTTGCGCCCGCAAGCTGATATCAAATCGGCGCAATGACGATAAGAATAACCAAGTCTGCTGTTGTCGTCAAACGGCAACGGCGGACAGGTCCGGGGCCTGCATGCCCATGGTCTGCAATTGCCGCACCAGCGTGCTGATCGTGTCCGGATCGTAGCTGCGCAGGATTTTTTTTGCGTGCGGCTCGATCACTGGCAGCGCGCTGTTCAGGATTTCATGCTTGACCGGCAACAATGCGGCCGGCGGCATCGACAGTTCACGGAAACCCATGCCGATCAGCAGCCGCGTGAGCTTGGTGTCGGCCGCCATCTCGCCGCAGATCGAGACCGGAATCCCGGCCTTCTGGCTGGCCGCCAGCGTCAGCGCCAGCAGATGCAGGATCGCCGGGTGCAGCGGGTTGTACAGGTGCGCGACCTCGTAATCGGCGCGATCGATGGCCAGCGTGTACTGGATCAGGTCGTTGGTGCCGATCGACAGGAAATCCAGGCGCTTGACGAACATCGGCAGCGCCAGCGCGGCGGCCGGTATTTCGATCATCGCGCCGACCGCGATCTGCTCGTCGAACTTGAGGCTGGCGTTGCGCAGTTGCGCCTTCGCGCGTTCGATCAGCGCCAGCGTCTGTTCGATTTCGAACGCATGCGCCATCATCGGGATCAGCAGCTTGACCGGCCCGAACGCGGAGGCCCGCAGTATCGCGCGCAACTGGGTCAGGAACAGCTGCGGCTCGGCCAGGCAATAGCGGATCGCGCGCAAGCCCAGCGACGGATTGAGCGCGGTCTGTTCGGCGCCGTCGAGCTGCTTGTCGGCGCCGATGTCGAGCGTGCGGATCGTGACCGGGCGGCCTTTCATCGCGACCACCGCTTTCTTGTAGGCCTCGAATTGCTCCTGCTCCGACGGCAGGTTGCCGGCGCCGCCGATGCGCCCCATGAACAGGAATTCGGAGCGGAACAGGCCGACCCCCATCGCGCCGGCATCGAGCGCGGCCGCGCAATCGTCGGGCAGCTCGATATTGGCGAGCAGGGTGACTGCGGTGCCGTCTTGCGTGACGGTCGGCATCTTGCGGATTTTCGACAGTTTTTTGCGGTCGCGCTGCAGCTTGAGCAGGCGCTCGCGGTACTGCTCGAGCACCACCGGCGGCGGCGCGACCACGATCACGCCGGCATCGCCGTCGACGATCAGCCAGTCGTCCTGCTTGATCAGCGTGGACGCGTTGGCCATGCCGATCACGGCCGGGATGTCGAGGCTGCGTGCGACCAGCGCGGTATGCGAATTCTGGCCGCCGACATCGGTGACGAAGCCGCTGAACGCGCGATCCCGGAACTGCAGCATGTCGGCCGGCGAGATGTCGTGCGCGACCACGATCATGTGCGCGGCTCTGCCATCCGGCATCCTGCACCGGCGGCAACTGGTGGGCGGTGCCGGTCAGGACCTTCAGCACGCGCTCGCCGATTTGCTGGACATCGGCCTTGCGCGCGCGCAGGTAAGCGTCTTCGATTTCATCGAACTGCGCGGACAGCTCGTCGATCTGGGTCAGCAGCGCCCATTCGGCGTTGTAGTGACGGCTGCGGATGATCTCGAGCGGCGCTTCCGACAACATCGGGTCGGCCAGGATCAGCGCATGGACATCGATGAAAGCGCCCAGCTCGGTCGGCGCATCCGGCGGCAGCTCGGCCCACAGCGCCTGCAGTTCCTGGTTGACGCTGGCGATCGCATCCTGCAGCCGCTGGACCTCAGCCTCCACTTTTTCCTGTGGAATCAGGTAGTGCTTGACATCCAGCGCCGCCGGCGTGATCAAATGGGCGCGGCCGATGGCGATGCCGCGTGAAACGGGTATCCCGTGCAGTGTGAAAGAAGCCATCCGTATCAACCTGTATGCGTCATTTTTATTAAAGGAGGGCTGCTGATGGCAGTTATTCGCCTTCGCCGAACTTGTCGTTGATCAGCGCGGTCAGCGCAGTGACGCAGGCCTGTTCGTCCGGGCCATCGGCTTCCAGCATGACTTTGGCGCCCTTGCCGGCAGCCAGCATCATCACGCCCATGATCGATTTGGCATTGACGCGGCGGGTGTTGCGGGTCATCCAGATCTCGCTTTTGTATTTCGCTGCGAGCTGGGTCAGTTTGGCGGAGGCTCGGGCATGCAGGCCGAGCTTGTTCGGGATTTCTATTTCTTGCTGGATCATTTTTTTAGTTTGGAGAAAGACGAACACGATTATCGACACGGACCGCGCCATTCTGGCCGCCCGCGAGTGCCATTTCAACCACCACATCGAGCGTATCCTGGCGGTAAGTCAGCGCGCGCAACAGCATCGGCAGGCTGATGCCGGCGATGACGTCGATGTGGCCGGGCTGGCTCAGCTTGTTGCAGCAATTGGAAGGGGTGCCGCCCATCACATCGGTGATCACCAGCACGCCGCTGCCGTCATCCAGCCGTGCGATGGCGGCGTGGGCCAGGCGATTGACTTCGGCCGGGTCCTGATCGGCCACCACGTCGACCGCCTCGATGCGCTCAGGGCGGCCGTGGAATACATGGCCGGCCGCCTCGATGAAGGCCTGACCCAGCGGCGCATGTGTCAACAGCAGGATTCCAACCATATCAATCCACCATAGCAAGGGAGTATATCGAAAAATACCGAAAAAGCCGCACATAAACACTGCGAGTCTTACATGTACTCCCCCTTAGTATTTTTATCGGCTCAGAATGCCTTTTCGAGCGCATCGATGAACATCGCGGCGACATCGAAGCCTTTCTGCTGCTTGATTTCCTGGAAGCAGGTCGGGCTGGTGACGTTGACTTCCGTCAGATAATCGCCGATCACATCCAATCCTACCAGTAACAGGCCACGCTGGTACAGCAGCGGCGCCAGGGTTTCGGCGATTTCACGGTCGCGCGCCGACAGTTCCTGCGCGACGCCGAGCCCGCCGGCGGCCAGATTGCCGCGCACTTCGCTGCCTTGCGGGATGCGCGCCAGCGAGAACGGCACCACCTTGCCGCCGATCAGCAGGATGCGCTTGTCGCCCTGCACGATTTCCGGGATGAAGCGCTGCACCATGATGGTCTGGCGGCCGTTGCCGGTCAGGGTCTCGATGATGGCGCCGAGGTTCATGCCGTCGTCCTTGACCCGGAACACGCCGGTGCCGCCCATGCCGTCGAGCGGCTTGAGGATGATGTCGCGGTGCAGCGCATGGAACGCGCGCAAACGGGCGTCGTCGCTGCTGATCAGGGTCGGCGCGGTAAATTGCGGGAATTGCACGATCGCCAGTTTTTCATTGTGGCTGCGAATCGCCTCCGGCTTGTTGAACACGCGCGCGCCCTGCCGCTCCGCCAGTTCCAGCAGATAGGTCGCGTAGATGTATTCCATGTCGAACGGCGGGTCCTTGCGCACCACGATCGCATCGAAGCCGGACAAGGGCTGCGCCAGCGGCGCTGACGCGCGGAACCAGTCGTGGCTGTCGCCGGTCAGGCTGATCTGGCTCGCATTGGCGACGATGTTGCCGCTGTCGCAGGCCATGTCCTTCTGCTCGAATGCGTAGATCGTGTGGCCGCGCCGGGCCGCCTCCGTGATCATCGCGTAGGTGGTGTCCTTGTAGGTTTTGAAGCTGGCCAGCGGATCGGCGAGAAAGGCGATTTTCATTAGTAGATTTCCGGATTCGGGTCGGTTCGTTCAAGTTCCAGCGAGGCGGCCAGCAGCGCCAGCCGCGCCACCACGCCATACATGTAGAAACGGTTGGGCGCGGTAGTGCCCGGTTTTGCATTCAGATCGGGCAAGGAATGCTGGTGCTGGAACGCCAGCGGCACGAAATGCGCGCCCGGCGCATTCAGGTTTTCGTTGATCGCGCGCTCGGCATGGACCCGGTAAAAGCCGCCGACCACATAGCGGTCGATCATGTAGACCACCGGTTCGGCCACCGCCTCGTTGATTTTCTCGAACGAATGCACGCCTTCCTGCAGGATCACGTCGCTGATTTCCAGCCCTTCCTTGCCGACCGCCATCTTGTTGCGCTGCTTGCGGTTCAGGTCTTTCACCTCGGCCGCATCGGTGACGGTCATGATCCCCATGCCGTAGGTGCCGGCATCGGCCTTGACGATCACGAACGGCTTTTCCTTGATCCCGTATTCCTTGTATTTCTTGCGGATCTTGGCCAGCAGGGTATCCACATTCGACGCCAGGCACTCTTCGCCGACGCGCTCATGGAAGTCGATGCCGCTGCATTTGCCGAAAAAGGGATTGATCATCCACGGGTCGATATCGACCAGTTTCGAGAACTTCTTGGCGACTTCGTCATACGCGGCGAAATGCTTGCTCTTGCGGCGCACCGCCCAGCCGGCGTGCAGCGGCGGCAGCACCGTCTGTTCGTGCAGGTTTTCCAGGATGGCCGGAATCCCGGCCGACAGGTCGTTGTTGAGCAGGATCGTGCAGGGGTCGAAATCCTTCAGGCCGACCCGGCGCCCGTTTTTCGAGCGCAGCAGCGGTTCCAGCATCAGCGTGCTGCCGTCCGGCAGAGCGATCGGGGTCGGCTCGGTGACCTCCTCCGACAGCGAGCCGAGCCGCACATTGAGCCCGGTCTGGCGGAAAATCTGGATCAGGCGCGCGATGTTTTGCAGATAGAAGGTGTTGCGCGTATGGCGCTCGGGGATCAGCAACAGGTTCTTCGCATCCGGGCAGTATTTTTCGATCGCCGCCATCGACGCCTGCACCGCCAGCGGCAGCATTTCCAGCGACAGGTTGTTGAAGCCGCCCGGAAACAGGTTGGTATCGACCGGCGCCAGCTTGAAACCGGCATTGCGCAAATCGACCGAGCAATAAAACGGCGGCGTATGTTCCTGCCATTCCATCCGGAACCAGCGCTCAATGGACGGCGTCGCCGCAAGGATTTTCTTTTCGAGATCGTGCAGCGGACCGTTTAAGGCCGTGACGAGGTGTGGAACCATATAAAACCTTTTTGCGTGACGAGGCAGGAGTGATGCGCGTTGGCAGCGAACGGGTGCGTAAATTCTAGCAGCCTGCGCGCGAACATGTTGAATCCCAGATAGCTTGGGCTGCTGTGCCGAATTATCAAGCCCCGGCGGCTCGATTCGGCCCTAGGCCAGCCACTAGCGGCGCCCGGTGCGGCGTTGGCATGGTTTATATACTACCCCATGTATATTTTATTGCCCTTTAAATGCCTGCGGCAGATCGATGATATCTGCCCATACTCCACCGATTTTGCAAATGCGGCGGCGCAAATGCAAATTGCCGCACAGGGTGCGGCAATTCCGTGGGCGGGGTCCGGCGCACCGGACCCCGCGTTACACCACCCGATCAGGAATGGTAGGCAGATTCGCCGTGGCTGGTGATATCCAGACCTTCGCGTTCCGCATCTTCCGGCACCCGCATGCCGATCAGCAGGTCGACCAGCTTGTAGGCAATGATCGATACCACGCCGGACCAGATGATGGTCGTGCCGACCGCTTGCGCCTGAATCCAGACCTGGCCGGTGATCGAATAGGCATCGGCCGACATCTTGTTGGTCACGTAATCGAAGATGCCCTGGCCGCCCAGCGATGGCGAAGCGAACACACCGGTCAGCAAAGCGCCCAGGATGCCGCCGACGCCATGCACGCCGAACACGTCGAGCGAATCATCCGCGCCCAGCAGACGCTTCAGGCCATTCACACCCCACAGGCAGATGACGCCGGCCAGCAAGCCGATCACCAGCGCACCCATCGGGCCGACGAAACCGCAAGCCGGCGTGATCGCCACCAGACCCGCTACCGCACCGGAGGCGCCACCCAGCATCGATGGCTTGCCCTTGGTCATCCACTCGCCGCCGACCCAGGATACGGTGGCCGCAGCCGTTGCCAGCAAGGTGTTGATGAAGGCCAGCGCAGCGACATCACCGGCTTCGAGTGCGGACCCGGCATTGAAGCCGAACCAGCCCACCCACAACAGCGACGCGCCGATCATGGTCATCGTCAGCGAGTGCGGCGCCATCGATTCACGGCCGTAACCGACCCGCTTGCCGAGCACATACGCGCCGACCAGGCCGGCCACCGCTGCATTGATATGGACCACGGTGCCGCCGGCGAAGTCAAGCGCACCCTTTTGGAACAGGAAGCCGGCTTTCGCGCCTTCAGTGGCCAGGGTTGCCGCATCCTTGATCGCGTCCGGACCGGTCCAGAACCAGACCATGTGCGCAATCGGCAGGTACGAGAAGGTGAACCACAGCACCACGAACAGCAGCACCGCGATGAATTTGGCACGCTCGGCAAAGGCGCCGATGATCAGGCCGCAGGTAATCGCCGCGAAGGTCGCCTGGAACGCCGCATACACGAACTCGGGAATCACCACGCCCTTGCTGAAGGTGGCCGCAGTCGAAAATGCGCCCTTGGCCGGATCCCAGATGCCGTTCAGGAACAGGCGGTCGAAGGAACCGATGAATCTGCCGCCCTCGGTGAACGCCAAAGAGTAGCCGTAGATGCACCACAACACGATGATCACCGCGAAAATCATGAACACCTGCATCAGGATCGACAGCATGTTCTTGGACCGTACCAGACCGCCGTAAAACAGCGCCAGGCCGGGAATCGTCATCAGGATCACCAGCAGGGTGGCGACCATCATCCAGGCGGTATCGCCCTTGTTGGGCGTCGGCGCCGCAGCCGGTGCGGCTGCTTCGGCAGGCGCCGCTGCAGCTGCCGCCGCAGGAGCGGCAGGAACAACAGCAACCGCCGCCGCAGCAGCTGGTGCAGTGGCAAGCGCTTCGACCTTGGCCGAAGCTTCATCTGCCGCGATGGCAGGAGACAGAAACCCTACCGCAGCCAGCAAACTGCAGCCGACCAGTAGGCGTGCGAACATTTTCTTCATGTGAACTCCCGTTTCATTAGAGTACATCGATGCCAGTTTAAAGTGCGTCTTGCCAGTTTAGAGTGCGTCCTTGCCGGTTTCGCCGGTGCGGATACGCACCACCTGCAGCAAGTCCTGGACAAAAATCTTGCCATCGCCGATCTTGCCGGTGCGGGCGGCGGATTCAATCGCCTCGATCGCGCGCTCGACGATATCGTCATCGACTGCGGCTTCGATCTTGGTTTTCGGCAGGAAATCGACCACATACTCGGCGCCGCGATACAGTTCGGTATGGCCTTTTTGGCGCCCGAAACCCTTGACCTCGGTCACGGTGATGCCCTGCACGCCGATGTCGGACAGGGCTTCGCGCACTTCATCCAATTTGAACGGTTTAATAATGGCGGTAATGATTTTCATGGCGAGTTCCTCTTCAAGCGATTGAACTAAAAATGGTTTTACAGAATCATTAGCAGAACTCGTGCCACCCCTGCAGCAGCGCCATGCGGTATGATTTTGCCTGCACGCCGCGGCGACAGGGTCTGCACAGCCCGCAGCGCACCAAATGAGCGCACCATGATTGGGCGCGATTGCCACCAATATAAACTCGATTCTCACCAGATTGGTGCGGATAGTGACAAAAAGAAAGAAGCATCATGAGCAAAGCCGATTTTCTGAGCGATTTCCAGGCCAAGATCAACCAGGCGCTGGAGAGTTCCCCCGCCAAAGGCATCGAAAAAAACATGAAAGCGATGCTGAACCAGGGTTTTTCCAAGCTCGACCTGGTCACCCGCGAAGAATTCGAGATCCAGGCGCAGGTATTGGCCAAGACCCGCAGCAAACTGGAAGCGCTGGAAGCGCGCGTCGCCGAGCTTGAAGCGCAACTGAAGAAATAGCCCCGATGAGCCTGGCCGTCCTGAGGAGCCGTGCACTGAACGGCATGCAAGCACCGGAAGTCACCGTCGAGGTGCATCTGGCCAACGGACTGCCGAGTTTCACCATCGTCGGGCTGCCGGAAACCGAGGTCAAGGAATCCAAGGACCGGGTCCGTGCGGCGCTGCAAAATGCGCGCTTCGAATTCCCGGCCCGGCGCATCACCGTCAATCTGGCGCCGGCCGACCTGCCGAAGGAATCCGGCCGCTTCGACCTGCCGATCGCGCTCGGCATCCTGGCCGCGTCCGGCCAGATTCCGGGCGACACGCTGGATCAATACGAATTCGCCGGAGAACTGTCGCTGTCGGGCGCGTTGAGCCCGATCCGCGGCGCGCTGGCGATGACTTTCGCGATGCACAAGGGCGCCGATGCCGGCGGCAAACAGCGCGCGTTCATCCTGCCGCGCGCCAATGCCGACGAGGCCGCGCTGGTGAAGGACGCGACCATCCTGCCGGCCGACTCCCTGCTCGACGTATGCGCCCACTTCGCCGCCATCGATGCCGATGCACGGCTGGCGCGGCACGTCCCCAGCGCACAACAGACGCGCCCCGAGTATCCGGATTTCTCCGATGTCAAAGGCCAGCAGCAGGTGAAACGGGCGCTGGAAGTGGCTGCCGCCGGCGGCCACAGCGTGCTGATGGTCGGCCCGCCCGGCACCGGAAAATCGATGCTGGCCGCCCGTTTTCCCGGCATCCTGCCGTCGATGACCGACGACGAGGCGCTGGAATCGGCCGCGGTGCAATCGCTGACCAGCGGTTTTTCGATCGCACGCTGGAAGGTGCGGCCGTATCGTGCACCGCACCATACCGCCTCCGGCGTGGCACTGGTCGGCGGCGGCAGCACCCCGCGTCCGGGAGAAATCTCGCTGGCGCACCGCGGCGTGCTGTTCCTCGATGAGCTGCCCGAGTTCGAGCGCAAGGTGCTGGAAGTGCTGCGCGAACCGCTGGAATCCGGCCACATCACGATTTCGCGCGCGGCGCGCCAGGCCGACTTCCCGGCCCGCTTCCAGCTGATTGCCGCGATGAACCCCTGCCCTTGCGGCTACCTGGGCCATGCGTCCGGCAAATGCCGCTGCAGCCCGGACCAGGTCAGCCGTTACCAGGAGCGGATTTCCGGCCCCTTGCTGGACCGCATCGACATGCAGATCCAGGTCGGTGCGCTGGCGCACGAGGATTTGCTGAAACAGGCCGATGGCGAACCGTCGAGCGCGATCACGCGCCGGGTCGAACAGGCGTTCGCGACCCAGTTGCAGCGCCAGGGCAAGGGCAATAACGCGCTGTCGACCACTGAAATCGACACCCATTGCCAGCCGGACGCGGCCGCCGAACAGCTGTTGCGCAGCGCGATGCTCCGCCTGAACTGGTCGGCGCGCGCCTACCACCGGGTGCTGAAAGTGGCCCGCACCATCGCCGACCTGGCCGGCGCGGCCAGCATCGGCCCCAGCCATGTGGCCGAGGCGATCCAGTACCGGCGCGCGCTGCGCGAGCACTGAAAACAGCCGCAGCGGCACTGCTGATAGCGCAAGACATTTCAATATCTCAAGAATTATGGATAACGACCCGCCAATGAAAATAGCCCTGAAAAACGCGCAGCAAATCGAACAGATGCGGGTTGCCGGAAAACTCGCGGCTGACGTGCTGGAAATGATCGGCGCCTACGTCGTGCCCGGCGTTTCCACCGAAGAGCTGGACCGGCGCTGCTTTGAACACATCACAAAAAAACAGAACGCGATCCCGGCGAATGTCGGCTATCACGGCTTTCCAAAGACGCTCTGCACCTCGGTCAACAGCGTGGTGTGCCATGGCATACCGAATGAGAAGCAGATCCTCAAGGACGGCGACATTGTGAATATCGATGTGACGGTGATCAAGGACGGCTGGCACGGCGACACCAGCAAAATGTATTTCGTCGGAACCCCGAGCGCACAAGCCAGGCGGCTGGTTACGGTGACTTTCGACGCGATGATGGCAGGCATTGGCGCGGTGAGGCCCGGCGCCAGGCTCGGCGATGTCGGTCATGCGATCCAAAGCATTGCTGAAAGCGCAGGCTTTTCCGTGGTGCGCGAATATTGCGGCCACGGCATCGGACGTGTCTATCACGAGGAGCCGCAGGTGCTCCACTATGGCCAGCGCGGGACTGGCCTGTTGCTGAAGAAGGGGATGACATTCACCGTGGAACCGATGATTAATGCGGGCGCCAAAGAGATCGACAACCTCGATGATGGCTGGACCGTGGTGACCAAGGACGGCTCACTCTCCGCGCAGTGGGAGCACATGATTGTCGTGACCGATCACGGTGCGGAGATCTTGACCCCCTGGCCGCTGGCTTCCTAGCCAGCGTCGCCTGCAGTTTCGCAGCGTGCGCCATGCGCACCCTGCGGCGCTCATCTCAAACCCTGGTGTCGGGATTGCTGCGGCGGTCGATGAACAGGCTGTTGCCGTTGATCTTCTTGGACTGCTTCTTCGCATCGGCCGCACCATGTCGCCGAGGCGATCCAGTACCGGCGCGCGCTGCGCGAGCACTGATCCGACCTTGCATCCGCTGCCGCCCATCCCGTGTTCAATCACCCATCCGAATTCGTCACGCTCAAGGCCAGCCAGCACCTGCCGGGCGTGGAGCTGTATTCGGCGCGCATCGTCGATGCATGCGTTTGCGCCGCATGTGCATGACGCCTATTCTTTGGGGGCGATTGAAGCCGGTGTGGAGCGCTTCCGCTATAAAGGCAGCGAACATCTGGCGGCGGTGGGCACGCTGGTCATGCTCAATCCCGATGAATTGCATACCGGACAGGCTGAAGTGCATGCCGACTGGACCTACCAAATGCTGTATATCGCACCGCAAAACCTGCGCAGCCTGACCGGAACTGAAGCCTATTTCCCGGCGGCGACCACCCATGATCCGCAGCTGGCAACAGCATTCAAACATATCTTCCGCCAGATGGGGGATGCGCCGGACGAACTGGTATTTGTCTCGCATTTCGTGGGCCTGATCGACACGATCGTCGCACACTACGGCCGCAATGCGCAGATCACATCCGCTGTGTCGTTGGAGAAGATGCTGCGGATCGCGGCTATGCGCCGCGTGATCGACTGCATCGAGGCGAATCTGGCATCGCCCCTACCGATCGCCACCCTCGCGGCCGAGTCAGGCTTGTCGCCGTTTCATTTCATCCGGGCGTTCACCGCAGAATTTCATGTCACGCCGCATCAATACCTGCAAGCAAGGCGTGCCGCCCGCGCCAAATCCCTGCTGGCACAACGGGCCACGCCGGCACAATACCAGCACCAGATCGGCACCAGACCGATGGTCTGACGGGGCGCATCCGTGTCCAATGATCGTTGCGTGAACTTATCCAGCGCTTGTGAGCGCTGCTCCCGGTGACGCAGCGGCCAGCGGCGCGCAGCAGACACGATTGCGTCCACCGTTCTTTGCGCAAGTGAGTGCGCTGTCGGCCAGCGACAGCAGGCTCTCTGCCGTTGCGCCGGCTACGGCCTGCACGACCCCCAGGCTGACCGTCAGCGGCACCGAGATGTGGCCGAATTCCACCGGCGAGGCGGCGATGTGGGCACGCAGGCGCTCCGCCACGATCAGCGCTCCGGGCAAGGTATTGCAAGGCAGCAATACCGCGAATTCCTCGCCCCCGATGCGTGCTATCCGGTCGATGTCCCTGAGGCCGTGTCCGAGCCGTTGCGCCACTACCTGCAATACGCTGTCACCCGCCGCGTGGCCGTAGTTGTCGTTGATTTGCTTGAAATGATCGATGTCGAGCATCACGATACAAAATGGTGTGCGCTCAGCAACCGCCTCCGTGCTCATCAAGCCCAGCTCATTGAGGAAATGCCGGCGATTCGCAATGCCGGTCAAGACATCGGTGGTCGCCAGATAAGCCAGTTTCTGGTTCGCCTTCGCCAGCCTGTAGGTGCGCGCCTCGACTTTTTGCTCCAGCAGTGCATTGGCCTGGTTCAGTTGCTCGTAGCGGCAGGCATTGCTGAAGCCGATTGCGATCTTCGAACAAAACAGTTCGATCAGGCTGCGCGCCAGATCCTCCGGCGGCGGACAGTGCAGACAGGCGACCATCGCCTGCCCTTCTTCGCGGCCGAGATAGAGCGTGGTATGGCTGGCGCCGTACCGGTTTTTCTTGCAATCAAAGGTGTCCAGAATCAACTCGCGCACCTCGGGCGCTATGCCCAGCGTGTGCCAGCTCTGGCCCGGCCCGACCCAGTCGGCATTGCTGGCCGCCAGCACCCGCATGCCGTCGCCGGCGCTGCAGGACTCGGTATATTGCACGCACAGAATGCCGTTCGCGCCGACATCGAGAAACGTGCCGAGCTGGATCAGCACGCCGGAGGCGAAACGCTGCAAAGAGTGTTCCAGCAACAGCGCATCGGAATTCTCGATGATTTGCTGCAGGCCGCGACGATGGGCATCGAGCGCGCACAGAGAGCCATACGCGCGCAGCGCGGTCACGCTGGCGGTAAACAGCCTCGGCACCGTCAGCTCAGTCTTGGCGATGCAATCGTTGATGTCGTAGCCGACGATGAGCTCGGTCTCGGGCACCTGAGCGGCTGGCCCGGTGCACAGGATGATGCGTAGCGTCGAATTCCTCAATTCATTGCGGATATATCGCAGCAGACCGGCATCGTCGCTCTCCATCACCGCGTCGAGCAGCACGATCGCAATGTCACCCTCGGTTTCCAGCACGGTACGCGCCTGGGCGGCGCTGGACGCGTTCAGGAGTTCGACGCCGCGGCCCGGAAAATTGCAGGTTTTTAAGCGCCAGCCGGGCCGCTGCGTGGACTTCGGGGTCGTCGTCGACGACCAGAATGCGCCAGTTAGGATTGCGTGCGTCGATCTGCCTGGGCGGCTCTTTTTTGGCGAATTTGAATGGGACCATGCTGATTCTCCCTGATGAGCGGGTCACATGAGCAACAACGGCTGCGCGGCATTTATCCACCATTCCCAGGCCGCATTCCGTACCTGCGATATGAAATAAGCATAATCCAATTTTTCCAATTGGCAATATGCCAGTGCAGGGGAAAACCTCCGCGCATGAACGTAGAAACGGCAGTTGAGCACTAATAAGCAGTCAAAAGTAGTCAACTACCGTTTCTGGTTTGAATCAAGGCCTGGTGTCGGGATTGCTGCGGCGGTCGATGAACAGGCTGTTGCCGTTGATCTTCTTGGACTGCTTCTTCGCATCGGCCGCTGCGGTGGCGATCTGGTGGTGCGAATAGTATTGCCCCGGCCCGACCTTGACCACGCCGAGCGACAGGCTGATCAGCGCATGGAACACCTTGCGCCCCTGCCGGTCTTCGCCGATATAGCCGCCGCGGTCGCGGTCCTCGATGCTGTAATAGTGCTGGATCGCCGACTCGAAGTCGGCCAGCATCGCACGGCAGCGGTGTTCCCAGTTCTCGCTCTGGAACAGCACCATGAAATCGTCGCCGCCGATATGGCCGATGAAATCGCGGTCGGGGTCGCAGTGATCGCTGAGTATCTTGCCCGTCATCTGGATCACGTCGTCGCCCTTGCGATAGCCATACACATCGTTGAACGGCTTGAACGCGTCGAGGTCGCAGTAGCATGCGCAAAACTGGGTGTCGCTTTGCAGCAGGCGGTCGATATGCTCATTGATCGGGACATTGCCGGGCAGCTGCGTCAGCGGATTGGCATAGCGCGCCGCAGTGATCTGCATTTGCGTGATTTCGCGCATCAGGTCGTGGCCGGTGCCCATGCCCAGATATTGGCCCTGATCCATGATGATGAAGCCATTGGCCAGGTGATGCGGGTCGGCCTCGACGATGATGTGGCTCAGCTCCTGCAGGCTGGCATTCTTTTCGGTCAGCAGCGGATTGGCATCCATGAAGAAGCTGCAGGATTTCTTGCCATACAGTTCGCGCTGGTAGGGCCGGGCGAAACGGTCGATCATGTTGAAGCGGTTGATCAGCCCGCGCGGCTGGCCATTGTCGACCACCGGGATGATCTGCAGCTCCGGCTCACTCAGGAAAATGTCGTAGACCTCGTTGTTGAGGACGTCGGAGGTGACGGTGGGCACGCAGCGCAGCAGTTTTTGTACAGTTGCCATGTTTTGCTCGAATCCGCTTCTTTGTGGATAGACCGCAACGCCGTTGCGGGTCAGTGCCTTCGACACTTCTGCTGACAATGCGGTGGCGGGGTTGCCGTGCGGCCGGGCAATGTGATAGCCCTGCCCGCAGGCCACGCCCAGGTCGCGGATCAGCAGCAATTCGGCCTGGGTCTCTATCCCTTCGGCGATCACGATGGTGCCCGATTGCTCGGCGATTTCCTGGATCGAGCGGACGAACTGCAGCTTGACCGGATCGCGGTTGATGCCCTGCACGAAGTGCATGTCGATCTTCACGTATTCCGGGCGCAGCTCGGACCACAGGCGCAGGCTGGAAAATCCTTCGCCCAGATCGTCAATCGCAATCTGGAAGCCCATCTCGCGGTAATGCACCACCGCTTCCCGCAGCAAATCGTAATCATAGGTGGGCTGGTTCTCGGTCAGCTCGATGATCACGTTTTCCGGATTGATGCCGATCTCGTGGATGTAATCGAGCGTTTCGCCATGTTTGGCATCTCTTTGCAGCAGGCATTCGGGACTGACGTTGAGGAATAATTTACCCTGCAAACCCAGTTCGGCAAAGCGCTCCAGCACCACATGACGGCACAGATGCTCGACCCTGACGGTCAGATTGTTGGCCCATGCCACCCTGAACAAATTCAGCGGCGAATGCAGCGGACTGTCGGACGGGCCGCGGATCAGGCCTTCGTAGCCGATGATGTCGCCGCTCTGCAGATGGATGATCGGCTGGAACAGCGCGCTCAGCTGGCGCTTGTCGATGATCTCGTTGAGTTGCGCCAGCAGCATTGCGTTGCCATCCTGTTCCAGAGGCGGCATCAGTCCTTCATTTGCCGCAGAGAGTGGCTGCGTGTATTCAGGCACGGTTGCACCCTGTGCAACCGTGCAATTACGCAACAGGGCGCCGTGCTCCGGCGTGCCTGACGGGATTGCCAGGGGTGCAATTGATGCGGTACCGACAGGCAACTCAGATGGCCTGTCTAGTGCAGTCAGCATGGTCGTCCTCATTCCTTCAACACAGTCGATGGGTAACTCCAAAAAATCAGCGCATTGTTGCCAATGGACAAAATTTACATTTGAGCATGATAGATGACATTTATGACAGGATGATGATGGCGTACAGCAAGGCCTGATGTCCGGCATGTGAGCCAGTTGGCGCTGGCAATGAGGCAGTGCTTCAAGGCCAGCCGGACCCCCATCACGGCCTTCGTAATTTATATTTTATAGGGGGTATGATGAAAAACATGGCATCTGCCGCAAGCATTCATTGGCATTAAAAATATACATAGGCCAGTATATATTTAGCCCCCGAAGGCTTTCCAGAACCCGGTCAGGCCCTTTTGGCGACCCGATCCGATGCTTTTTCCTTGGCTCAGGCCGGCACCGGCGATGGCCGCAACGGGGATCGCCGGCACCGCATCTGGCCTCAAGATGTGCCAATTGCACAATAATTTCACTTGATGCAGATCATGTGCAGCGCAGCAAGACAGGCTTACAGTGAATTTTTCCGAACCGCAAGGAGCTACCAGAATGAAACTGCTGACCGACCTTTTTTCCACCGACTATGGCCTGATGAGCATTACCGGAATTGCATTCATGATCGGCATGGGCGTGTTTTTCCTGCTCTACTTCAAGCGCAAGATTGCAGAAGACACGCTTGCGGCAAGCCAGCGCAAGTAACAACTCAACGCGCCAGCCAACAGACACAGGGCCGGCGCCGTCAAGGTTTCCCGGTTTGCCCCTCCCCCTGCATTTCGCCAGAACCTCCCAAACGTAACACTTATTTCTTCACGGCGCCTAATCTCCTCCACCACCGCAATTCAGTACAAGACCGCGCAAAGAAAGTCAGGCATCATCGCGGCTTCTTGTTCTCTGCGACTCTATATCTATGTTGATCGGCATTCTGTGCGCCTTAGGCGCGGGCCTGATGTGGGGCCTGGTTTTCATTGCGCCGTTGCTGTTGCCGGACTATCCCGGCGTCGTGCTGTCGATGGGGCGCTATATCGCGTTCGGCCTGATCGCGCTGATTCCGGCCTTGCTGGGACGCAAGCAGATGGCGGCGCTGACGGCGGCTGACTGGCGCGCCGCATTCAAGCTCGCGCTGGTCGGCAACCTGCTGTATTACGCGGCACTGGCGACTGCGATTCAGCTGGCGGATGCGCCGTTGCCGACCATGTTGATCGGCACCTTGCCGGTGGTGATTTCGATTTGTTCGAACTGGTCGCCCGGCCATCCGTCGGAAGCGGTCGCATGGAAGAAACTGCTGCCGATCCTGGCCATCATCCTGTGCGGCCTGCTGCTGGTGAATGCCAGCGAACTGGCGCAGATGGATGGCCGGCGCACGCTGGCCGACTATGCGCTGGGCTGCGGCATCGCACTGGCGGCGGTGGCGGCCTGGACCTGGTATCCGATCATGAATGCGCGCCACATGAAAGCCCATCCGCAGATCCGCTCCAGCACCTGGGCCAGCGCGCAAGGCCTGGCCAGTTTGCCGATGGCCGTGCTCGGCCTGGCTGCCTACGGCATGTTTGGCGCCGCCACCGGCAGCGACTATGCGTTTCCGCTGGGGCCGCAGCCGGCGCGCTTCATCGGCCTGATGCTGGTGATCGGCCTGTGTGCTTCATGGCTCGGCACGCTGCTGTGGAACCATGCCAGCCAGCGCTTGCCGACCTCGCTGGCGGGGCAGTTGATCGTCTTCGAGACACTGGCTGCGCTGCTGTATGCGTTCATTTTCCGGGGCGTATTTCCGACCACGCAGGTGCTGGTCGGGGTGGCGTTGCTGTGCATCGGGGTGATATTCGGGGTCCGCATCTTCCGCCATCATGTGTGATGCGGCAGTGCCCGATGGGACAGCAAGCTTTGGCGCATAATGCCATATCGGTTTTTACCCTATTGTTTAACCCTATTGCTTAACCCATTACTGACTCTCTCATCGTGCTGACATTCTCATGGCCCTGTCGCCCTCCGCGCTCCCTGATGGTGATTGCTGCGTTCATCGCGCTTGCCGCTTGCAGCCCCAAATACGACTGGCGCGAAGTGCATGGCACGGATGCGCCGTTTGTGGTGTTGCTGCCGGCCAAACCCGTGACTGTTTCGCGCCCGGTCAACCTGGACGGGGTGCAGGTCACGATGGTGATGACGGCGGCAGAAGCGGGCGGCGTCACCTTTGCGGTCGGCAGCGCAGAATTGCCCGATGCCGGCGCGGCGCAACTGGCGCTGCTGGCGATGAAAAAGGCGATGCTCAACAACATCAAGGGCACGATCCAGACTGAAAAAACCACTGCAGCCGCGTCAGTCTCAGGCGCGGCAGCAAGCAGCAGCATCGCGACCGACATCGAGGCCACAGGCAGCATCGGCGGCCAGCCGGCGCGCCTGTTCGCACGTTTCGTCGCGCAGGACAAGCGGGTCTATCAGGCCATCGTGCTGGGTCCGGAACAAGCGCTGTCGCGCGATGCGGTGGACGCCTTTTTCACCTCATTCAAACTGCATTGAGACGCTGCTGCTGCCGGAAAATACCGCGCGTGATAGCATCACAACTACTTTCTTTTTGGAGCGCAGCATGACCTTTGAAACCTGGATCACATTTTTCTTTGCGGCCTGCATCATTGCCGTCTCGCCCGGCTCCGGCGCGGTGCTGTCGATGTCGCACGGCTTGTCGTTTGGCGTGAAAAAAACCAGCACCACCATCCTTGGCCTGCAAGCCGGCCTGCTCTTGATATTGGTGATTGCCGGCGCCGGGGTCGGCTCCATCCTGCTGGCGTCCGAAGTCGCCTTCAGCGTCGTCAAGACCGTCGGCGCCTTGTACCTGATCTATCTCGGCATCAGCCAGTGGCGCGCCAAGGTCGATGTGCGTTCCGATGACACGATGCTGCAGGTATCGCACAGTGCGCCGCCGACGCTGCGCAAGCGCTTTCTGCTCGGCTTCCTGACCAATGCGACCAATCCGAAAGGCATCATTTTCATGGTTGCGGTGCTGCCGCAATTCATCTCCCACGGCGCGGCGCTACTGCCGCAATTGCTGATACTGGCGGTGACCATGTGCGCGATCGATCTGGCCGTGATGCATGGCTACGCATTTGCGGCATCGTCGATGCAGCGTTATTTCAGGGATGCGAGTGCGGTCAAAAAACAGAACCGCTTTTTCGGCGGCGTGCTGGTGGCGGTCGGCACCGCGCTCTTCTTCGTCAAGCGCAATCCGCAAGCATAGTTACAGATAAATAACAGCGGCCGGAGATTTGCAAAAAAGCCCGCAGAACCATGGTTCTGCGGGCTTTTTTATTTTAGCGGGAGTACGCCGGTTCAGCCGGCCAGCTTTTGCTTCAGCAGCTCCGTCACCTGGGCCGGATTGGCCTTGCCCTTGGTGGCTTTCATCGCCTGGCCGATCAGCGCATTGAAGGCTTTTTCCTTGCCGGCGCGGAATTCCTCGACCGACTTGGCATTCGCGGCCATCACTTCGTCGATGATTTTTTCCAGCGCGCCGATGTCGGAAATCTGCTTCAGGCCTTTCGATTCGATGATCTGGTCGGCCAGATCGTCCTGCGCCGATCTGGCGTCCCACATCGCGGCGAACACTTCTTTCGCGATCTTGTTGGAAATGGTGCCGTCGGCTATGCGCTGCAGCAACAGCGCCAGTTGCGCCGCCGATACCGGCGCGCTGCCGATGTCGACATTCTCGCGGTTCAGCGCGGAAGACATGTCGCCCATCAGCCAGTTGGCGCCCGGCTTGGCCTGCTCTTTGCCGGCCTTGGCCAGCACCGCCTCGAAGTAGATCGCCATCGCCTTCGACTGGGTCAGCACCACCGCGTCGTATTCGGACAGCCCGTAATCGTTGACGAAGCGCTCGCGCATCGCGCCCGGCAGTTCCGGCATGGTGGCCTTGACGCGGTCGATCCAGTCTTGCGCGATCACCAGCGGCGGCAAGTCCGGGTCGGGGAAATAGCGGTAATCCTGCGCATCTTCCTTGTTGCGCATCGCGCGCGTCTCCTTCTTGTCCGGGTCGTACAGGCGGGTCGCCTGCTGTACCTTGCCGCCGTCCTCGATCAGTTCGATCTGGCGCCGGATTTCGTAGTTGATCGCATCTTCCATGAAACGGAACGAGTTCAGGTTCTTGATCTCGCAACGGGTGCCGTATTCTGCCTGCCCGAGCGGGCGCACCGAGACGTTGGCGTCGCAGCGGAACGAGCCTTCCTGCATGTTGCCGTCGCAAATCCCGAGCCACATCACCAGCGAGTGCAGGGCCTTCGCATAGGCGACCGCTTCGGCGGCGCTGCGCAGGTCCGGCTCGGTGACGATTTCCAGCAGCGGCGTGCCGGCGCGATTGAGGTCGATGCCGGTCATGCCGTGATAGTCTTCATGCAGCGATTTGCCGGCGTCTTCTTCCAGATGGGCGCGCGTCAATTGCAGCGAGCGCAATTCCGGTTTGCCGTCCTTCTCCAGCACGAACGGCACCTTGCCGCCCACCACCACCGGCAGCTCAAACTGGCTGATCTGATAGCCTTTCGGCAAATCGGGATAAAAGTAATTCTTGCGTGCAAACACCGAATGCGGCGCGATGGTGGCGCCGATCGCCAGTCCGAACTGGATCGCACGTTCCACCGCGCCCCGGTTCATCACCGGCAATACGCCGGGCAAGGCCAGATCGACCGGGCTGGCCTGGGTGTTCGGTTCGGCGCCGAAACGGGTTGCTGCGCCGCTGAAAATTTTTGATTGGGTCGAGAGTTGCGCGTGCGTCTCCAGACCGATTACGACTTCCCACTGCATAATGACCTCGTCTAATTGGTTAAGGACAGAGTAGCGCTGCGCTTGACTCTGTCCCGCAATGTTCTAACGTTTATTCTTCAATACGGCAGTTGCCGGTTTTCAGATCCACCGACAATGCCGAAAAATTACTGCGTGACCCGCACAAGGCGGGGCAACTTGGCTTGACCTGCAGGCTATCGCCGCTGCGCTCGAGCCGGACGCTGCAATTGAGTCCATGATCCCAATCATAGCCGCGCCGGTCGCGTGCCGCACGCGGATTGGCCAGCGTGACGCGCCAGCCGTTTTCGGTCGTTTCCGCCTGCAAGCCATCGTCCTGGTCGATGCTGCAGTCGAAACCGTGGGTAGCGCGGAACAGCGAGGATTCCCAATAGAACTCCCGGATCTGATTGCCTTCCAGCCGGAACTGTCCGCTGTCGGCATAAGTGACCAGTCCGGTATCTTCCTCGCGTTTCTGGCTGCAGGAAAAACGGGCATCCAGATCCTGCGCGATGGCTGGCAGCGTACTCAGGCACAGCAGCGCCGCGCACATCCGTCGTCGCAGCGCGCAGGATCCAGCGTTCATATCCCGGCCGGTGCCCGCTGATGCCAATCGGTCGCGCG